>CALRHV010000023.1 GCA_943359525.1 Candidatus Uhrbacteria bacterium | reverse complement strand
GTGCTTTTTGCACTTTTCGCAGAACTTCTTCAGTTCCAGGCGATCCTTGAGAATTTTCTTGTTCTTGGAAGAACGGTAGTTCAAGGACTTACAGACGGTGCACTCCAATTTGATGAGGTTGTCTTGGGACATACGGCAATAAAAATGTTAGCGAAAGTGTACGGGAATGGCGGGGAACTGTCAATTTGCCACCAATATTAGCGGAAAAGCGCGGGGGACCTGACGGAAGATGATCCTTTGAATGGGTTGGGAGGGGCCTGTTCCTTGGAGTTTTGCGAAGGGGAAGGAGAATGAAATCGAATCACATTCCCCTCATTATTTTACGATAACAAGAATCGGTGCAGCTTCTGAGAATGTGAGAGCGCTTGCGGATTTCGATGATGCTATGCCGTTCAAATCGTATGACGTCACCGTTTTTCCGTTCAGCTCACTCGGAATGACGCCGCTCCACAGCGCGTACGCCGTTGATCCGTCGGCAAGCGTGATGCGATATTGGTCGTTGGCGATGAGCTCGGTTACGGTTGCGCCTTTGAGCTGTGTGCCGAGCATGACGAGAGTTTTCACGAATGGTCGTGCGGTCTTTCTGCCATCGAATAGCGCAGATCCGCCAATGCCGCTGTCGTCACCGCCGGCAAGATCAACGAAATATCGTTCAGCACCATACGACATTCCTGTGATAACCGTGCGGAAATACCACGACTGTTGGAATAGGGTGGTTTGGCTAGGGAATGTACGAGAACCTCCGTTTGGTCCGGATTCTGCTTTTGGTGATCCGGAATAGGTTCCGTATTCGGTGAGCCAGACTGGCATGGATTCGTGGCCGGAATCGTCTAGCAGATCGCGGAAAAATGTGAGGTGTTCTTTGTAAATGTCGAGCGTTGCTGTTGCTCCGGCGCGTTCGCGATTGTAATGCATGTTGAATACGTCAACGCTGTCTGCACCGTTAAGTGCGAAGAAGTCATTCCAAAAATCCACGGTTTTCGAAATGGTATTCCCGTTGTCGCCCTTGAGCTCGAGTGCTCCAGCATTGAGCACGAGCGCATCAGGATCTGCGGCCTTGATTGCATCGTGTGTTGCTGTGAGGAGCGATACGTACGTGGCGGGATCGATCAGCGTTCCGCCACATTGGCCCTCCACTTCGTTTCCAACTTCCCAGTCGCCAACCTTTGTTGTGAGCCCCGGCATGTCGTCTACACCGTCGTTATCGTAACGTTCTACCATTGCCGTGATCCATTTTGTGTATGCATCCATGTCCACCGGTTTGCCGGCCGCGTAATCGAAATACACAAAGTCGATGCCAACACAGTGGTCAGGATCGATGCGTTCTTTGGTATCCCACGCAGCAAACGGCTGGATGACTGCGGAGAATGTTTGCCCGGCCTTTCCGGCTGCAGCCATCGTTTTATCCGGAATATCCCAATCGTACGCACCGCCTTTTTCCGGTTGAATCACGTTCCACGCGAATGCTCCAACCACATCGCGGTTGGACGAGAATCCCGTTTGTGCCGCAAGCGCCGCATTGCGTGTGAAGTTTTCGGTCATTCTCGACGTGAAGGAAGAATACGATGTGCTGTTGCGTAACGTGAGCCAGCTTTCCTGCGCTAAATCCTCCATGGCTTTATTCCCAGCAAACCCCTGGCTGGTTTGATACGCAAGCATGGTGCCAAAAAGATCGATCGATCCTTTGGTTGGTGTTGTACTTGCGATAGTTGATGACGTTCCAACAGGCGTCGATGTTGCAGATGACGTTGCAGTCGATGACGACGATTGTTGCCGTGCCAAATACGCACCAGCACCAACTCCCGCAAACAGCACGAGCACTCCGCACACGGCAATACCAATAGTGGATCGAGACATATATCTCGAAGTATACCAAAAGGGGTCAGGTCTTTTTTTACTCGTATCGCAACGCCTCGATAGGATCCAGTTTCGCGGCGCGCTTGGCGGGGTAGTAGCCGAATGCGATACCGACGACGGTGGAGACAAGAAATGCGGAGATAATTGCGGACGGAGGAATAACAAACACCCAGCCGTCTACAAAAGCTTTGAGCGCAAGGGAAGCGAGGAAGGAAAAAAAGATTCCAACGGTAATGCCAAGCACTCCACCGCCAATAGTGAGCATAATAGCTTCAAGCAAGAACTGGCGAAGAATATCTTGTTCAGTGCCGCCAATGGCTTTGCGCAAGCCAATCTCGCGCGTGCGTTCGGTGACGGAAACGAGCATCATATTCATGATTCCAATTCCGCCAACCACAAGAGAAATCGCCGCAATCGACGCGAGGAGCAGAGTGAGTGCAAACCCAACGCCAGCGATAATATTCACCGCATCGCTCTGTGAAGAAACAGAAAAGTCGTCCTTTGCCAGATCCGCATTCGGGTTGTCGATGGCGTGCGTGTCTCTAAGAATAGCGCGTGCTTCGTCCTTTGCAATTTCGATATCACCAATTGCCTTCATGGAAATGTAGGAAACATAATCAACATTCAGCAGCTCGCGCTGTGTGGTGGTGACGGGGAGATAGATGCGCTTGTCTAGGTTGGAAAAAAACTTGCTGCCTTGTGGGGTAACTACACCAATCACACGAGCAGGAAGATTTCTGATCGTTATACGCTCGCCGATAGGATCCTGGTCCCCAAAAAGATCTTTCGCAATGTCCCAACCGAGCACTGCGACACGAGCGCTAGACGTGACGTCTTCATGATCGATGAATCTTCCAGTCGCTATTTCTGCGGGAAAAATATCAAGCTGGAACTCATCGCTCCCAGCAATATCTGTAAACGTACTGTTCTCTTGTGCAGACACTGCAGCATTAGTGATAACTACAGAGGAAACCACGGTGAATGGTCCGCGTTTTGCGAGCGCCGCTGCATCCTTGAGATTGAGCGTTTGTTGTACGAATGGGGAAGGCGGGCCTCCGCCACCGTTGCCGGATTCCACAAACAACACGTCGGAACCGAGGTTCGCGACTTGATTCAGCACGTAGCCTTGTGCTCCTTGGCCAATGGAAAGCATCACGATAACTGCGGCGATTCCGATAACAATGCCAAGCACGGTTAAGAAGGATCGCGAGGTGTTGCGACGAAGGGAATCGGACGACGTACGAACAAGGTCAGGAATTCGCATACGATTAGGCGGTAATAACACCATCCTTCATGCGGATAATGCGTTTGGCGTGTGCGGCAGCGTCTGGTTCGTGGGTTACCATCACCACCGTTTTTCCGTCGCGATGCAAATCCGACAATATGCCAAGCACTTGCTCGCTCGAAACGGAATCAAGGTTTCCCGTGGGCTCGTCGGCGAAAATAACCGAAGGATTATTGATGAGTGCTCGGGCAATGGCCACGCGTTGTTTCTGACCACCAGACAGTTGATTCGGAAGGAAGTCGAGCCGTTCACCGAGTCCAACGTTTTGCAATGCTTCGGTTGCGCGCTGTTTCCGGTCGGCAATAGACGCTCCGGCATATACCAGGGGGAGCATCACGTTTTCGAGTACGTTGAGTTTAGGAAGCAGGTGGAATGCTTGAAAGACGAAGCCAATGTCGGAAAGGCGCAATGCCGCACGTTCGTCTGCGGTGAGCGCAGTAACGTCACGACCGCGATACATGTACGAGCCATTCGTTGGTCGGTCGAGGAAGCTCAAAATATGCATGAGTGTGGATTTTCCCGATCCGGAAGGACCCATAAGCGCCACAAACTCGCCAGCCTGAATCGTGAGATCCAAACCACGAAGCACGAGCGTTTCCACGTCGTCGTTCTGATACGTCTTAGTAAGATTCTTGAGCTCGATGATGGATTCGGGCATATCGGCGTTTACCGAATCGTCACAATAACCGTTTCGTTTTCGTTCAATCCGCTGAGAATTTCCGCGGAACCATCATCACCATACAATCCGACGATCACAGAACGGCGATCAAAGTTTCCGAACGTGTCTTTGGGGATGCGAACATACTTTCCTTGGGCGTCTTCGAGGATCGCGCGTTTTGGAATAAAGAGCGCGCCGTTCACGTTCGCGGTATCGATCGTAACATTCGCGGACATTCCTGGCTTGATCGCGGAAAGATCGGACGCCGCATCGAGTACAATTTTTGCTTCGTAGAACACCACGCCTTCAATGAGTTTTTCTGCAGGATTGATGTGATACACGCTTCCAGAAAATGCGTTGTCATCGCCAAGCGCATCGAATGTAACGCTACTCTGTTGGCCAACATGAACCTTTGCAATATCGGCCTCCGGAATGTCCATCACAATTTCGAACTGATTATTGGAGCCAAGCAGCGTAATAAGCGTGGATCCACTTTGTGCCTGTTCACCGATATCGGCGTTGACGACGGTGACGATGCCGTTGATTGGTGCGGTGATTGTTGCGTCAGCTGCATTGGCGAGCGCTGCGCTGTATTGTGCCCGAGCAATAGCGACGGCGGCTTCCAGGCCGGCAAGATCTACCAAGCGTGGCGCGGCTGATGTTTTTGCAAGCTGTGCTTGTGCGGTTGCAAGATCCGCTGTTCGGAGCGCGACGGATGATGTTGCACTGGCGATTTGTGCCGTTGCGGCGGCATTGTTTGCATCACGCGCTGCTTGGGCTTTTACGAGGGCATTGTTTGCGTTCGTCACGGAATCAGTTGCGGAACGAATCGCGGTTTCGAGCGCGTCCTCTGCGCTGATGAATACGCTTCCCGCTGATGTAAGCGAAGATGTTGCGGAAGAAATCGACGTCTTCATCGCCTGAAGATCGTCCAAGGAAAGTGGGGAAGATCCGCCGGTAGTTGCGTCGAGCACGCGGCTCACGGCGATGAGTGTGGTGTAGGTATATTCGTACGCTGTTTGACTATCGGCGGCGGACATTGTCAATTCGGCGGTGTCGCGAGCTGCGGCAGCAACAATGAATGCAGCCCGAGCATCAGAGAAAGAATTTGCTTCTTTAATTCCAAGATCCTGGTCGAAATCAAGATTGACGAGATTGTTTTCAATGCCAAGAATTGCATCGGCCTTGCTGAGCGCGCTACGAATATTTGCTACGAGGGATCGAATAGCTTCTGTGGCAGTGGTTTGTGCATGAGTCGCGGACTCTGTGGTAGACGAAAGTGCTTGCGTCACATCGTCCTCCGCGGCAGCAACATTCACGTCGCCAGTATGTTGGGTTTGTGTTGCTTGAAGTTGTGCTTGCGCAAGACTCGATACTGCAGCATCGAGCGATGTCTGTGCCGAAGCAACGCTTGCAGAAGAAATAGCAATATCCTCGATGGTTGCGCCCGCTGACTTCAGATCGAGCGCTGCCTGAGCTTGATCCACGGCGCTTGCTGCCTGAGAAAGACTGGCCGAGATTTTTGCGGCAGAAAGTACAGAAAGAATATCTCCAGCCTGTACGGTATCCCCAACAGCAACGTTCATTACTGCAATCGTGCCGCTGGCATTGAACGAAAGATCGAGGTTTCTGACGCTTTGGGTGTCCCCAGTAACCTCCACCGTTTGATGAATATCGCCACGTTTCACGGTTTCGGTGACGACGGTTACTCCGGACGATTGATGGGTAGCGCCGTACGCAATACCGCCGATAATGATCACACCCAGCACAGAAAGAATGATTTTTGTTCGCTTTTTCATAAAGTTTTGTAAGGCGAACTGTAGCAGAAAAATGAGGAAAAGGCAACGATGTCAGAATCGAAAAGCCCCGCACCAAAGCGCGGAGCTTTCGTTGCGGGACTGCGTGGCGTTGTGCTCCGAGCTACTCGCCTTTGGCGGCAATTCGCGGCGGACCACGTTGAGTAACGCGTACATTCTGGCCGACGCTGAGCACGCCGAGGCCGACGTGGTTGACGTTCATGCCGAAACACCGCTCCGTGCCAAACTTTCGGAACACTCCGAGCGTGTCGAACGGTTCGTTGTTCTCGCGCTCGCCGGTGTCCTGGTCGATCGTGGTCACCACGCACCGTCCACAGCGCTTCATGCCGTGAAACCGGAGTGATCCGATCGAGAAATTCTGCCAGAAATCCTCGTCGAACGCATCGCATCCTTCTACGACGATGTTCGGACGAAACCGATTCATCGGAACTTCCGGCTGCGACTTCTGCCGAAGCTTGTGGTTGAGTGCGGCGAGAGACTCGGTGGATGTCAGAAGGATGGGGTAGCCATCCGCAAAACTATTCACAACCTCGGATCCGTCCTCGATCTGTCCGCGAGACAGGCGCTTGGCGGCGTCGGGCATGTACACGAGCCGCACGTCGCGGTCGAGAAACGTGCTGAGCTCGTTGCTGATACGTGGGTCCTGAAGGATCGCGTTCACGGTGTCCTTCCAAACGCGGACCGGGATTTCCCCAACGGCGCTTGCCTCAGGACTTTCGATCTCGCCCAGCGTCCAGTCGGTCTCGCCGGCCGGAACACTGATTCGGACGGCGTTTTTGGCAGGCGTGGTGTGCTCAAAGGCGACGAGTGCGAGTTCCGGACACTGCCGCTGTGTGACGAACGTGCCGTTCGGATCCACCAGCATAAAGCGTCGGTCACCGCGAAGTCCTGTGACGTCCACGGGGATCGTGTTGTGTGAAACGGCGCGACCGCCCTTGAGCGGATAGGTGAGAAGATCAACGATGACAATGTCGGACACGAAGCCTCCATGAGGGTTGGCTCGAGAAATCCTACAGAAAATAAGCACAAAATACAATAATAATGATCCTCAATCCGTGGAAAACATTCTTGCCAGTGCCGTGTTGTCTATGATACGATCTGCCCGTTCTTTTATTGTTTTTTGTACGTGTATTCTCGTGCCGAAATAGCTCAGCTGGTAGAGCAACGGTTTTGTAAACCGTAGGTCACCGGTTCGAATCCGGTTTTCGGCTCCATGGGTTGGTACTCAAGCGGTCAACGAGGAGAGACTGTAAATCTCTTGGCTTGCGCCTTCGAAGGTTCGAATCCCTCCCAACCCACCATCGGAAAAGCCCGTAGAGCAATTTTACGAGCTTTTCCCATTGATTCAGGTCCATGTTCGATTCAAGGGGATACGATTGGAAAAAGTGCTAAGTTCGCGTAGTGCTAGAAGCAGAGCAAGCGACAACGCAATACGCAAACTTGGGCACATTTTCCTT
>CALRHV010000022.1 GCA_943359525.1 Candidatus Uhrbacteria bacterium | reverse complement strand
GGAAATCACAAGGCAATTGCGGCTTGGCGGGCGGGAGAATCGCAGAAAAGAAACGTGAATTGAGGGAATTTCGCCGTTTGCGACGAGTTTGGGTGCGCGGCGAGAAAATCTTCCGAGACGTACTTAACGGTACGTTGAGGAAGTTTTCGATGACGCAAGCCCAAAATCGGCCAAACGGAAAATTCCCAAACCATCCACATTTTAGGCACCGTTCCGTCCTTGACAGCTTTTTCGCGTTCCATTACTCTACTGCCACATTCGCACTGGCTTTTATGCCTTTGCGGGCGTCGTATCTTCACAAAAGAAGAGCAACAAACAACCAAGCATCATGTAATGAACAATTACGTGATTACAACGTCCACAATTGATATTCATCGCAAGATGAATCACTAAACAGAACCTCATTCGCAAGAGTGTGGATTATAACTGAGAGTTTGATCCTGGCTCAGGATGAATGCTGGCGGCGTGTCTAAGGCATGCAAGTCGAACGGTTTCCTTTTAATCGCAAGAAAGAAAGGAGATAGTGGCAAACGGGAGCGTAACACATTGGTAACCTACCCCAGACTCGTGGATAACGGTTGGAAACGACCGCTAATACACGATATTGATGAGGGGACGCAAGTCATTCTCATTGAAAGTTTTTCGGTCTGGGAGGGGCCTATGGTCTATCAGCTAGTTGGCGGGGTAACGGCCCACCAAGGCTATGACAGATACCAGGCGCGAGAGCGTGACCTGGCTCATTGGAACTGAGACACTGTCCAAACACCTACGGGTGGCTGCAGTCGAGAATATTCCACAATGCACGAAAGTGTGATGGAGCGACGCCGCGTGTCAAAAGAAGGCCTTCGGGTCGTAAATGACTTTTCTCAGGGACGAATTTTGACGGTACCTGAGGAATAAGGGGTTGCTAACTCTGTGCCAGCAGCAGCGGTAATACAGAGACCCCAAGCATTATCCGGATTTATTGGGCGTAAAGCGTTCGTAGGCGGTTTCGTAAGTCATCTGTTAAATCTTCATGCTTAACATGGAGGCTGCGGGTGATACTGTGAGACTAGAGTATGGGAGAGGTAAGCGGAATGCCCGGTGTAGCGGTAAAATGCGTTAATATCGGGTAGAACACCAAATGCGAAGGCAGCTTACTGGAACATTACTGACGCTCAGTGAACGAAAGCGTGGGTAGCGAAAGGGATTAGATACCCCTGTAGTCCACGCCGTAAACTATGACAACTAGTTTTTGGGAGTATCGACCCTCCCAGAGACGACAAAACAAGCTAACGCGTTAAGTTGTCCGCCTGGGAAGTACGGTCGCAAGACTAAAACTCAAAGGAATAGACGGGGACCCGCACAAGCGGTGGATCATGCGGTTTAATTCGATGCAACGCGAGAAACCTCACCTGGGCTTGAAATATAGCTGCAAGCTCCTTAAACGGAGTCGCCTTCGAGGGTGCTATGTAGGTGCTGCATGGTTGTCGTCAGCTCGTGCCGTGAGGTGTACCCTTAAGTGGAGTAACGAGCGCAACCCCTGTTCTGCGTTATACTTTCGCAGAAGACTGCTTCCGCAAGGGAGAGGAAGGAAGGGATGACGTCAAATCAGCATGGCCCTTACGTCCAGGGCTACACGCATGATACAATGGGCGGTACAGAGGGAAGCCAAATCGCAAGATGGAGCCAATCCCAGAAAACCGCCCCCAGTTCGGATTGGGGTCTGCAACTCGACCCCATGAAGCCGGAATCGCTAGTAAAGGCGGATCATCACGCCGCCTTGAATACGTTCTCGGGTCTTGTACTCACCGCCCGTCACGTCAAGAGAGTTGGTAACACCCGAACGTCGGCGTTTGCCGGCGGAAGGTGGGACTAGCAATAGGGACGAAGTCGTAACAAGGCATCCGTAGCGGAAGCTGTGGATGGATCACCTCCTTTCAATGGAAACATTGATTGGTCGATGCATTTCGCAAGAAATGTAGGACGTTGTAATCACAAAGTTGTGTATTATCTGGTGCGGGTTGTCCGAAAGCAAAAACGCCGATGAGGCGTTTTTGTGTTTTTGGAGATCATTATTGACATGAATATCACATTATGATAAAAAATTGCTGTCCGTCGCTGAGGAAAGGTCCCGGTGGAAGGCGTGGTTCGCGGGGAGTCGGAATCGACATCGCGCTTGGATCAAAAGCAACACTTCGGCCGATTCAAAGGCACTCACGGCTTCCCTTCCCACAAGGACAGGTCGCCGCATATCTCCGCACGAGCGGTAGACAGAGAGAAGGTGAGTGGGCGCGCAGTTCACAAGTCCTTTCGGACACCCCTACGAGATCGTCGTTGCCCATGTGGCCGCGGCGATCTTTCCCTTTTGTGAAGATTTTCCTGAAACTGTGTGTTTTTTCTTGACCAATGTCGGCGAAACATCATATACTCCTTTCGCTTTTCCATTACATTTTGGGTGTGTAGCTCAGTTGGTTAGAGCGCTTCTCTGATAAGGAAGAGGTCGATGGTTCGAATCCATCCACACCCACCAGAAAATCCATAAGCATTGTTTCACTTCCTTGATCAGATTCAGTTCTGCCGAACGAAGTGAGGCAAGCTGAGCGGCCGACACGCCGAAGGCTTCGACCTCGTCGACGCGAAAGGCTGTCGGGCAAGCGAGCTGGCCTGGGTAGCTCAGTGGTAGAGCAAGGGTCTGAAGAACCCTGTGTCGTCAGTTCGATTCTGACCCCAGGCACCACAAAAATTCCGTCGCAAGACGGAGTTTTTGTTTGTATGCCATACAAAAAAGAACCCTTATGGATTCTCTTTTGGTCGGGCCAGAGGGGCTCGGCCTCGCCTCTCGGGTCGCCGTCGCTTCCCTCGGGCTGGCCACCGTCTCGCCATACTCGCTGGTGCTCGCATATGGCTCCGACGTTCTCGCCCCTCCGCACGCCAAATTGTTGGCGTGCTCTGTCCCAACAAAAAAGATTGCAGCGTATGTGCTGCAATCTTTTTGGTCGGGCCAGAGGGGCTCGAACCCTCGACCTCCTGGTCCCAAACCAGGCGCGCTACCAACTGCGCTATAGCCCGATGGCTACGTTTCGAACGTCGGTAGAATACCCAATCCTGGCGAGTATGTAAAGAAAAAGCATTTCTTCACGTGTATCGGTATAATGCTAGACTGTGTCGGGAGGTTCAGCCCTTAGGGTTGGCTAATGTTAAGGGTTGAAATATGCAGTCACTTTCTTTTGATTACGAATTCAACCTTTGGAACGTTTCTCGAGTTTTTTCGATCGGTGTCGACGAGGTTGGTCGCGGATGTTTGGCTGGACCAGTGGTTGCCGGCGCCGTTATCTTTGACTGGTCGAAGGCTGATGAAATTCGCGATCTCGCCGATCAGTTTGTTATTCGCGACAGTAAAACGCTTTCTCGCGAACGCCGTCGCGGAACGGCCGAAGCAATCCGTAATATCGCACTCGCCATCGGAATTGCCGAGATTGATGCCAAAGAAATCGATGAGATTAACATTCTTCAGGCAACGCTGAAGGCAATGAGGAGTGCGGTAGAAGGATTGGGCAGATCGGGAACCGTTCTTGTCGACGGCAATCAACGTATTCCACTTCTCGACCTCCCGCAGGAGACGATTATTGGTGGCGATGGGAAAATCTTTTCAATCGCTGCAGCGTCGATTATCGCAAAAGAATATCGCGATACGTTGATGGAACAATGCGATCTCGAATTTCCGGGCTACGATTTCTCGTCGCATAAAGGCTACGGAACAAAAGTGCACCAAGCCGCGATTCGGTTGCTGGGATTATCGCCGATTCACCGAAAAACATTCTGGCACGGATGATGTATACTTTCAGTAATCTATGGCAACGCGACGAACAGTAAAAACAAAACTTCCTCGGGTTACGATTCTCGAAGTTGGTGTCGTTCTTTCCATTTTAGCGGTCATCACCGGTTTGCTGGCGATTGTTCTTGCGAGCTAACCACTTGCCCAATTTGCCCAAGCGCAGCGATTGCTCATTGCGCTCATTTTTCGTACAGTGGCGGTCTATGGACGCCCTGCGCGACGTACTCGAAACCGCAAGCCTACACGTCCCAAAATATACGGCTCCGCTTGGCTTATCGCGTGAGGTGATTTTGCGTATCGCCGAATCGAAGAACGAACCCAAATGGGTGACAGAGAAGCGATTGAAAGCGCTTGAGTTTCTCGTAAACAAGCCGATGCCAAACTTCGGTCCATCGCTTGCCGAACTCGACCTGACATCGATTTCATATTTTATTCAGCCGAATTCGAAAGAGCACCGCACGTGGGACGATGTGCCGGAAGAGATTCGATCGACGTTTGAAAAACTTGGCATTCCAGAATCCGAACGGAATGGTTTGGCTGGCGTTGGCGCACAGTACGATTCGGAGATTGTGTATCACAGTTTGCAGAAGGATCTTGCGGATCAAGGCGTCGTATTTTTGAACATGGACGTTGCAGTTCGCGAATATCCCGATCTCGTTCGCGAGTATTTCATGACGAGTTGCGTGCCGGTACATGATCATTACTTCGCGGCGTTGCACGCGGCGGTGTGGAGTGGTGGAACATTCATCTACGTTCCAAAAGGTGTGAAGGTGACGATTCCACTTCAAGCGTACTTCCGGATGAATGCTGAGCGTGGAGGACAATTTGAACATACGCTCATCATCGCCGACGAAGGGAGCGAGATTCATTACATCGAAGGCTGTTCTGCGCCGAAGTACGATTCTGCGGCGTTGCATGCGGGATGCGTTGAAATCCATGTAAAGAAGAGCGCAATCGCTCGATACACGTCGATTGAAAACTGGAGTAAGAACACGTTCAACCTGAATACGAAACGCGCGTTGGTTGATGAGGACGGCATGATTGTGTGGGTGAATGGGAATATGGGAAGCGGTGTAACGATGCTGTATCCGATGTCAGTTCTTCGGGGCGCGCGAGCGAAATCTGATTTCCTCGGCGTCGCGTTTGCTGGGCCGGGGCAGAATCAAGACACTGGGCATAAGGTTGCACTTGTTGCGCCGATGACGAGTGCAAATGTGCGATCGAAAAGCATTGCGGTTGGCGGGGGAGTTTCCACGTATCGTGGATTGGTAAGGGCAACGAAGGGTGCGGTCGGCGCATCGGCAACCATTACGTGCGATACGATGATGTTGGACGGTGAGTCGCGTGCAATGACCATTCCGATTATCGACGATGCCGCGCCAGATTTTTCTGTAACGCACGAAGCAACGGTGGGAAAGCTTGGCGACGATCAGCTTGCGTACCTCGCGACTCGTGGACTAAATCCCGAAGCGTCTCGTCGCGCAATTGTGAACGGGTTTTTCGACCCAATCGTGCAACAGCTGCCTCTCGAATATGCAGTAGAGTTCCTCGAGCTCGTTGGTTTAGAAATGGAGGGAAGTTTATGATCGTTATTATCTATTCCGTCATTGCGAGGAGGGTAATCCCGACGCGGCAATCCAGGAGTAACCTAGATTGCTTCGCTACGCTCGCAAAGACTGAGGAAGAATATGAACAGCTTTAAAGAAAAACCTCTCTCCGAATCACCGATCGTAGCGCTTCCGATCGGCGGCTTCGTTTTAGATATCGATGTATTGTTTGGAATGAGTGTTTCGCATCGCATCGACGTCGCATCGCATTCTTCGATCTCAATCCATGCACGAGTTCATGCTCATGCATCACTTTCGATCTTCGTTATCGGCGACGTTACATCAAATTGCGTCATCGATCGTGCAATTTCGGTGATCGGCGACTCCGCATCGATCGAACTTTCGTCTTCGATCCGAACAAAAGGGAATGTGCGATGTGATATTTCCGATGATGTGAATGTTGCCGCGAACAATTCACGATGCGTTATCGACAACCGAGTGGTGGCGCACGATATATCTCGTGCGGTGATTCGTGAACGAGTCGTCGTCCACCAGTCGGTGAACAGTGGAAATATCGCAACAGCAATTCGCGGAATGCTCATTGGAGAATCAGCAAGTGTTCGTGCGATTCCCGAACTCGATATTGCAACGAATATGGTGAGTGCGAAGCACGCAGTAAGCATCGCTCGACCAAGCGCGTCGGCATTGGCATACTGCGCTTCACGAGGAATCGATCGAAACGATGCAATGAGGATGATCACGGACGGACTTTTGTGCCCAGCAGGATCGATGACAGATGCTATTTTATGATGAACGACATCGAAAATATTCGTGCGCAATTTCCAGGCCTTCGCCGAGACGTGGCGTATTTGGATAACGCGGCAACAACGCAGGTGCACCAGTCCGCGATTGATGCGATGAATACGTATATTGCCGGTGGACGATCGAATGTTGGTCGTGGGTTGTATCCAATGGCGGAGAAAACGATGAAGGAGTATGACGATGCGCGATCGACTGTTGCGAATTTCGTTGGAACCGACGCCGGACGTTGCGTTTTTACAAAGAGCGTCACCGAAGGACTGAACACGATCGCGTTCGGATTGCGAGATCGACTGCAGCCAGGCGATGAGATTCTCGTTTCCGCATTCGAACATCATGCGAATCTTTTGCCGTGGCGACGCATCGCGAAAGAACGCGGCGCGATTGTGAAAACGATGCCAATGCTAGCGGACTTTTCGCTAAATACCGAACGGACAATTTCCATGATGAACGATCGAACAAAGATTGTTGCCGTAACGATGATGTCGAATGTTCTTGGAACTGTTTTACCGATTGCCGAGCTCACCGATCGTGCACATCAGGTCGACGCAATTGTCATCGTCGACGCCGCACAAGCCGCCGCCCACCTTCCGATCGATATCAACGATCTCGGAGTCGATGCACTCGTCTTTGGTTCACACAAATGCTACGGCCCAGCAGGAATCGCGGCGATGATTCTCTCACTCGACCTCATCGATTCCATGGATCCGATGATCGTTGGTGGGGGAATGGCGGATCGCGTCACCGCCGACGGCGCCACGTGGCGAGAAGGAGTTGAAAAGTTTGAAGGAGGTTCTCCAAACGTCGAAGGCGCGATCGGCTTCGCGGCGTCACTTACAACCCTCCCCCTTTTCAAGGGGGAGTCGGAGGGGGTCTTGCGTTCCCGCCTTATCACCGATCTCCAGTCACTCCCCGGCATCACCGTCTTCGATCCTCCGGGCGCCGTCGGAATCGTTTCTTTCACCATCGACGGCATGCACCCCCACGATGTTGCCGACATGCTCGGCGCTCATGGTGTTTGTGTTCGGGCTGGGAATCATTGTGCGGCTCCACTTGTCGAAAAACTCTCAGCGACCGGAACATTGCGTGCAAGTTTGGCGGTGTATAACGATGAACGGGACGTCGAAGCACTCGTCAGTAATTTGAAGGAGATCGTAAAGAAGGCGAGAGCGTAAATATGCTTCTTGAATACGAAAATCTTCTCGCGCTCGCCAATCGAAAGAACCGTCGAGGACCGATGAACGACTTTTCGGTCTCGGCGACCGCGGTGAACGCATCGTGCGGCGACGAATGTATGGTGTGGCTCAAAATTGTCGATGGCGCGATCGCTGATGTGTCGTTCGAAGCGAAGGGATGTGTGATTAGTCGTGCATCGGCGTCAGCACTCTTCGATCATGCAATCGGCACGATCGATTCGGCACGATCGATGAACGGTGATTCTGTGCGATCGTTGCTTGGCGTTGCGGTCAGCCCGCTTCGTGAACGGTGTTTGACGACACCATTGAAAGCACTGCAAGATGCAATTTCCAAAATATGAGTCTTTCTGTTGAACATCTTTCGATCACTCGCGCCGGCAAAGAAATCCTTTCCGACATTTCTTTTGTTTGCTCCCCCGGCGAGCTCATCGTCGTCCGCGGAAAGAATGGAGCAGGGAAGAGCTCGCTGTTCGCGGCATTGATGGCGCTTCCAGGAATCGAGATCGCTTCGGGAGATTTCTCGATTGACGGCGAGTCGCTAATCTTAAAGAAAACATACGAGATCGCCCGATCAGGAATGTTCCTTGCGCATCAAGAGCCGCCAGCGATCGACGGCGTTTCCCTCGGCGTTGTGGCTCGCGCAGCACTCGAGACCATGTGTGGCGTAACCGAAGTCCCAGAGGCGCAGCGCCGTATTCGCGAAACACTTGCCGAGCTTGGCCTTCCCGAAGACTTCGCACACAAAACATTGCACTCCTCAATGTCTGGCGGCGAAAAGAAGCGCGCCGAACTCTTTCAGCTTGTTTTACTGAAACCGAAGTTTGCTTTACTCGATGAGATCGACTCTGGCCTCGATTCTGTATCGTGTTCGATCGCCGCCTCCGCGATCGCGAAGCTCCGATCGGAAGGAACGGGTTTCGTTGTTGTGACGCACTCCGATGCGTTTGCGGATGTATTGAATCCGACACGGATTATTGAGATGTAAGAAAACGAAAACCCGTCACGCCGACGATTTCCATCGCCGGTGGCGGATGGGTTTTTGTGGGTGACGGGTGCGTGGTTCCGGCTTATGCGCGTGCATCGAGCGCGGCGAGTATTTCGAGAAGCTCGGGATGTTGAACGTGCTTGCGCGTGAATGCGAGGAATTCTGGGGGACGAGATATGTGTCCCTGCTCCTGGTAGAGCACCGCCTGCATGGCGCATTCCAGCTTGTCGAGTTGACCAAGGATCCGTGCCTCTTCGGACGTTCCGTCCTCGTACTCGAGCCACAGCGCGTAGCAGCGTTCTCCAAATTTGCCGTGCGGAAGAAAAATCTCCCGCATTACCGCGTCTTCCGTCTGCCGTTTTTCTATCTTTACGCGTTTTCGCTCTTCGTCTCCCATCGTTGCAGTTACGATGTCGGTGGTGACGCACTCCGCGATGTCGTGGACGAGCGCCATGGTCACCAATTTCTCGATGTTGAGTCCGAGCTTTGTGCCGACCATGAAAGCGAACATCGCCAGGCTCCAGCTGTGATCCGCGACACTCTCCGCGTCGGGGATAGTTCGGGACTGAAATGCATGGCCGGGTGGGAACTTTATGTTCCATCCCGTTCGTGCCGTTTGCTTGAGCGCTGAGATGCGCATCATGAGATCCAGAATTTCGAGCATGAGTGAACAGCCTCCGGATCATTTTTAACATAAACTTAGCACTCTTCACAAGAGACTGCTAAGTTGGTACTATTGTTTTACTATGTCTGACGTATCCAACAACTACCTCATCCCTTCCGTGATCGAGAAAACTGCCAACGGCGAACGGTCGTATGATATTTATTCTCGTTTGCTGAAAGATCGG
>CALRHV010000021.1 GCA_943359525.1 Candidatus Uhrbacteria bacterium | reverse complement strand
TTAGCACTCTTCACAAGAGACTGCTAAGTTGGTACTATTGTTTTACTATGTCTGACGTATCCAACAACTACCTCATCCCTTCCGTGATCGAGAAAACTGCCAACGGCGAACGGTCGTATGATATTTATTCTCGTTTGCTGAAAGATCGGATCGTGTTTCTTGGAACGGAAATCGACGACAGTGTGGCGAATGCGGTTATTGCACAGCTGTTGTTCCTTGAGAGTCAGGACAAGGAGAAGGAGATTACGCTCTACATCAATTCTCCAGGAGGATCGGTGACTGCGGGTTTGGCGATTTACGACACCATGCAATACATTCAGCCGAAGGTGTCCACGATCTGTATCGGTATGGCGGCGAGTATGGGTGCCGTGTTATTGGCTGCTGGAGCTCCCGGGAAGCGTTTTGCGCTCCCAAATGCAGAAGTGATGATCCACCAGGTGCTTGGTGGCGTGAAGGGCCAGGCAACGGATATTAAGATCCATGCCGACCGTATTTTGGCCGTTCGCGATAGTTTGAACGAGATCCTGTCAAAACACACGGGAAAACCAATGAAAATTGTGGCAAATGACACCGAGCGCGACAACTTCATGACTGCAAAAGAGGCCCAAAAATATGGACTTATTGACAAAGTGATCGCATAAAAGGTACAAACTGACTTCCTCCTGCTCTTTATCCTGCGGTCACGACAAGCATGGGGATACAAGATTTTTGAGCACTTTGGCCTCGGCTGAACTGTTTCAATACTTTTATCTTCTTGACCGCAGAATAAATAGTGGGAGGTTTTTATTTGGGCAATTTTGGCCTTGCGCCATCGGAAACTTCCTCGACGTACCATGAAGTACGCCTCGGAAGCTTTCCTCGTCGCGCGCCCAAACTTGCCGCAAATAAAACCCTCCCACAATCGCTCGTCTAACGAAGGTCGATGATGTACACCTCTTCTGGAGAGAGTCCCGCATTCTGTTGTGTGTCGGTGTCGTGCTTGAGAAGCATCCAGTTGCCATCGGCGCTGAGGGTGACGTCGCTCGATCCAATGTCGATGATGCCGCTGGTGACGGTGAAGATCTGTTTTTCGCCCACCCAAAGGTCGCTGCAGTAGAGTGGAGCTCCGTTTTCCATCAATACCTTTGTGCCGTCTTCGTGCGTGAGGTTCCCGGCTTCATCGACCGCTCCAAACGGTGCCGTCGTCGGATTCTTCCAATGACACCACACGCCCGGAGTCAGCATCGTTGCGCCGTCAATTTCGTATCGTGCCGCAGTAATTGTGAGGTCGTCGATCGTTTTGATATTCGTGAGTGAGAACACGCGATCGGGGAGCTGCTTCACTTGCAACGGCATCCCGTCGTCTTGAGAAACGTAATAGCGGAATGATTCGCTTTGATTTTGGCTGACGTATTTCGTCATTCCATAGAACGGTCCGAGCTGGCTGCGCTCGATGGTCTCGGAAATATTCGTGTGCGGAATATTCGTCCACGCGATATTTTTGATGCCGTCAGCTTTTGGTGGGAATGCGACGAGGGGAACCGTGAGTAGCGCCACAACAATCCAGCCCCATGGCAGCGATACGCCTTTCCTTTCTTTCCGATCAAGGAACGATCGAACAATGAATCCTAGCGCGATAAGCCCGGCGCCAGTGAGGAAAATCCCGGAAATCCATCCCGCAGTAATTGGTGACAGGAAGGCGATGAGCGCATTCGGCGCTGCGAGACCTGTGCTGATGAGGAAGTGAACTTTTGAAAGCGTCGACATGGACGACGGTGCGTTTTGCCCAATAACCATGAACATCATCACAAAGAGAATCGAGGTAAAACCGAGTGCAAGGGTCATGAACGAGTGGAGTGTTCCGAGAACAGTGGTTTTCTTAGAGGCATGGCGCTGTTCCCAAAGGATTTCCCAAGCCGAGACTATTGCGGAGCCAATGGCGATGAGTGCGCCAATACCGAAGCTCACGATGAGCGGAATTCGATCGGAGGAGGACACGGTACTGCCAAACGTCGCGAGGATCATGGGAATTCCAACGAGGAGAACCGGTATCCCACTGATGATGGCGATAATGTGGTTTCGCATTGCGCGACCGTCGATATGGCGAAGAAGCGGTCGGAGAGAGAAGGTGTAATACGCAAAGAGCACACCAAAAACTGGAAGAGCAAGAATGACGGTGTGCGTTGCGATCATGGCAAGATACACGAGCGGTGTGGCGAGTAATCCTGCCGCAAGGGCATGGAGATAAAATGCTTGTGATGATTTGAAAGTCATAGCGTGGCGGAATTCTTGGAGAATAAGTTTTGGTGAACCCAGATCGGCAAGCGCCTGTTCTTCGGCAATGGTTTCAGACTTTCCTTCGAGTGCACCAAAGTACACCGCGTCTTCAAGATGCGCGGAGAGCTCTTCTTGCAAGCGGAGCCCCCACACGTCGTCCGGAAGCTCTTCGGTTAAGGCGCTAAAGAACGCGGCGCGATTGCTCATACGGCAAGATCGAGGGCGGTCGATAGTCCCTGAACGAACGCTCCGAGTTCGGTTCGACGATCCTTCAATACAGCGGCTCCAGACTTGGTGATGCTGTAGTAACGACGCTTCTTTCCAGTCGGCGACAGCTTTTCTGTGCTGCCAACGAATCCGCGAGCTTCGAGGCGATAGAGCAGGGGATACAGCGTGCCTTCCTGGAATTCGAACACGTTATTACTCGACTCCGCGATGGATCGAACAAGCTCATATCCATACGATTCTCCGTTCTTGGCGAGAATCTGAAGGACGAGAAGCTCTGCGGTGCCTTTGAGTAACTCAGAAGAGAACTTCATAGGAAAACGTTATGCATGACGTTACATACTTTGTAACACATAGTACAAAGAGCGTCAAATTCTGATGGGGTCAGGTCTTGAATCTATGCGTTTTGGTAGAATGGGGCATATGACCGACGAAGATCGCCTGGCGCGACAGGAAAGTGCGGAGGGAAGGACGCTTCTCGATGAGAATATTCCATCAATTCTTCAGGAATATGAAAAAAGAATTCCATTGCCTGAGCGGAGTAGCCGAAAGCCGTGGATCCTTGCGGTGGTTGGGCTGGTTGGGTCCGGGAAAACGACGGTGGTAAAATTCATCGCAGATCAGATGAACATGCCGCGCATCTCTACGGATATGCTCCGGCATGTGCTTGCGGAGAACGGGTTTAACATGGTTCGGACTGTCGATCTCGCGAAGGTCCTTGCGCAAAAATATCTTGAGGCTGGTTATAGTATTTCGCTTGATGGGGACGCTATCACACCGGAACATCGAGAACTTTTTGCGCAGGCGGCCAAACATTTTGGAATTCCGCTCGTTTTGATTCACGTGAACACCCCAGACGAAACAGTCCTTGAACAACTCCGTGGTAACAACGAACAGCAGCATTCGGGTTTGGCGAGAGACGTGGAGGGCTCCATCGAAGCGCATGCCCGTCGCAAGCCGCTGCACGAAAAATACCTTCAAGAGATTACGTTCGATGCAGTGTTTGATATTTCTCAGCCAGACTTTCATCAACGCCTCGAGACTTTCGTCGCAACAATGCACGATCGAGGGTTCTAAAATGCATAGATTCAAGACCTGACCCCATCTGGGGCTCCGATCTTGATGTTACTGCGCGATCACTTCACCGGTCAGCGCCACTTCGCTTGTCGCCTTTCCCACTAAACACGTTTCTGGAAGTGCGCGGTATGTTGAGAGGTATGGCGTGACTTTTGTGGTGCCGTCGGCGTACACGATTGTGTAGTCGAATGTGGCGACGGCGCCGGGGAAGCCGTGCTGGCATTGTACGACGCCTGGGGCGAGGGCGTCGGTTTCTTTGGTAATTTTTGCGCCCATGGATGTTCGGGAAAGCACGGTTGGGGGAGTGTAGCTTCCGACGCGACCATCTGCAGTTCCCCAGAAGGTGAAGGTGATCGAACTCTCTTCCTCGCTGTACGTCGTGACGAGGAGCAGATACGTTGGCATGTCATTTTTGAACTTGAAGTCTGGCGCAGGGTCGTAAATGGTGGCGTCGGTTCCTGGATTGCCGTTGGTGGGATCGTTGTAATACGACACCGCGAGCGAGTGATTCCGCCGTTCGACAACTTCAAGACCAGCGTGCATGACGGCGCGGAACGTGGTGGTGCCAAGCTGGCAAAGGCCTCCGCCAACTTCCGGCTTAATTTCGTCGCCCTTAATTACGAGCTCGGGGAAATATCCATCCGCCACGGTAAACGGTCGGAGTGCAGCAAGTAATGAGACGGTTTCGCCAGGAGCAATAAGGATGCCGTTGAGTTTTTCTGCGCCGTGTTTAATGTTTGCGCGACGGTTTTTGGTGGACGTGGTAAACGTGGTGCTTGCTTCTCCAACAATTTCGGTAATGCCGAGTGTGTTCACATTTTCCGTGGTGACACTTGGCAGTTCGATGCGTGTGGTAACGGGAATCGGCGATTGTGTGGTTGCGGTGCCAAGTGCGGACGTGAATGCGGTGAAGAACGCGTCGTCGTCAACCACATTGCCGTCCTTGCTTCCTTGGAACTCGCTGACCTTGCCGCCGTCGATGGTGAAGCGCGCATTTTGAGCGCTCATATCGACTGTGGTGTGAAGCTCCGTGAGGAAATCCACCATCTTTTCTGGTTCAAGGGTGACGAAGAAATCATCTTCGTCTCGCTGCATTGGCAAAATCCAATCCGCAATAGTGCGTTGGCTGATGGCCCATGTTTTTGGTTCGCCTGATGCGTTGACGCCAGAAATAGTGTACGGCGCTGCGGTAATTGCTGTAGTCGCTTCCGGAATGAGCGCTTCGGCATCTGCAATGGTCATGTATGGCGTGACAGGCATTGTTGCGACAGGAATTGATTTCAGCACGAGGTCTTTTGCATCGTCCGCAATCGTCGTCATCGCGGGATCGAGATTGAGCGTCTGGCCGTTCGTGCCTTCGATGATGGTAATAACAGGAGCTTTGCCTCGAGGAAGGCTTACGGCAAAGTCGGTAGCTGTTGCTGGGATTTGAATATCGGAAAATGCGGCGAGCATTGCTTCGCCGAGCCGATCCTGGTTTACGGTGACGTGCGCACCGAACGATTTCTGGCCAAAGAGCTGAAAGTAGAGCGTAAAAATGCTATCAATGACGGGATTTGCATTGTGGCCGACGGCGAGTGCTTCCTGTGCAGCAGCACTTGGGTCCCAGTCAACAAGGTTGTATGCTACGTCGCTTCCGTTTGAGCTAAAGAGGTTGATTATGTGTGTTTCGTCGCCAACGACAACGGGAAGACTTGCGCTAAGCATGGTGTCGTAGGCTTTTTGGAGCGTTGATGTTGCGGCAAGCGCATCCATGCCGGAGAGATTGATTCCGGCAACAAAGACGTTTTGGACGACGCGATCTTTGTACGCAAGGTGAGCATTCATTGCGAATACCGTGGTAGTGAGGAGCCCCGCAAGAAGAATCGTGAGAGCAATGAGAAGGGTTGCGTGAACCTTTTTCATACGGTCAGTTCGTTGCGGACTGGGAGATGAACGTCTCCGCGAGCTTTGTTGAGGGTAATGGTGAGAATGCCGAGCTTAAGGCTCGCGTCGGCGTCGTCGGGGGTGATTCGGCAGGGAAGGATGATTGACCGCGAGAATGCGCCCCAGAAGCACTCTTCATAATGCACCGTAGCATTAAGGGGGAGTTTTGCAATGGCACGTTCTCCGCGGATCGTTACCATGTCTTCGTTAATGGTGATATGAAGGTCGTCCTCCGAAACTCCAGCAATCGCCGATCGGATAACGACGCGATCTGGCGTTTCAATAACATCCACGGCTAATTGGCCTTCAAGCTGCGCGAAGTCAAATTCCTCGCGCGGTGCTTCGCGCTTTTTCGAAAACATATTGCCTTCATTGTACGCTATCGTGATCTTCATGTCTCTTCATCATTGTGTGGATTGTTTTTATGGAAGATCAAGGATAAAATGCATATATTCGAAATCGTGTTCGCTCTCGTCATTCTGAGCGTATGCGAAGAATCTTTCGTAGGTTATGAGCCTACCCTGCGAGAGATCCTTCGGCATGCGCCTCAGGATGACTGAAAGAAGCCGTTTTACCTTCTGATTATGCCAAATATTTTTCACTTTGCTGTTGTGGGAACGCATTGCGCGAGTTGTGAGATTGTCATTGAACGGGAATTGAAGAAGCTGCCTGGAGTCGTGAAGGTTCACGCATCGGCCGGTGCGAATACGGTTGATGTAACAATGCAGGATGGGAAGTTGATCTCTGCTGAAGAATGTACGAAGGTTTTGAAACAGCATGGATATTCGTTCTCCCCTGCGTCGACCGCGTCGCGACCATTCACATGGGATCGGGCGATTCTTGCCGTTGTTGCTGTCGGTGTCATCTAC
Source organism: Candidatus Uhrbacteria bacterium (assembly GCA_943359525.1). Taxonomy (GTDB): domain Bacteria; phylum Patescibacteriota; class Patescibacteriia; order UBA9934; family UBA9934; genus CAIKHN01. Next base: position 3,335 of record CALRHV010000021.1, on the reverse strand, counting down.
TATCTCTTCACATCCACAGGGATTTTGAACTACGCGCCAGAAGAGGCCACAGGAAAAGGCTTGGTCGCTGTGTTACTCGTTGGTGTTGTCGCGTCATTTTCATCGTGTACTGCGGTCGTGAGCGGATTCCTTGTTGCGCTTTCATCAAAGGCCGCGAAATCCAACGCGGCGCAGTCGTTTGTGACGAAGATGCGGCCACACTTCGCGTTCAATATTGGCCGTGTTGTTGGATTTGCTGGGTTTGGTGCATTGGTTGGCGCGATCGGCAGCCAACTTGCCTTATCGTCTACGATGAACGGCGTGTTGATTGTCGCGATCGCGTTGTTGATGATTGGTATCGGAATCGATCTCCTCAATGTGCTTCCTGCGAGTTACGCGATCCGACCGCCAAAGTTTTTGTCGCATCGCATCCACGCGATTGTTGAAAGTAAGAGTCCGTTCGCTCCAGCGATTCTTGGTGCGGCAACATTCTTCTTGCCATGCGGATTCACGCAATCGATGCAGTTGTATGCATTATCGACCGGATCGCCGATGCAAGCGGCGCTGATTATGACCACGTTCGCCATTGGAACGCTTCCTGCACTGCTCGGATTCGGTGCGGCAACGTCGGCAGCTCGCGGTAAGACGCTCGAGCGACTTACGTTTGGCGTTGGAGCATTCGTGGTTGCACTCGGTATTGCAAACATTGGGAATGGCGCGACGTTGCTCGGATGGCAGGGGTTCTCATTTGCGAGTGCTTCAACGACCGTTGCTGCCCCAGTTCTTATCGACGGGAAACAGCTCGTGACGATGGAGGCATCGGCGTTTGGATATAATCCCGATGTTATTACGGTTCGAAAAGGATATCCTGTGGATTGGGAGATTTACGGGGGAAAGAATCTTGGATGCGCGAGCACGTTAATCATGAACGCGTTCAACGTGACATCAACAATCCGTCCCGGTGAGAACCGAATCGCCTTTACTCCAACAAAGACCGGAACCTTTCCGTTTAGTTGTTCGATGGGGATGGTTCGGGGAACAATGGTCGTTGTCGAATAATATGAAAGCCACATTTCCAGTTTCTGGCATGCACTGTGCGTCGTGTGCGGTCAGTGTTGCTGGTTCGTTGAAGGAAGTTCCCGGTGTAACGGATGCTGGGGTGAACTTCGCAACAGGGAAGGCGACGGTGGAATACGACGAAGCAAGGGCGTCGATGGAACACTTGCACAAGGCCGTTGCCGATGCTGGGTATTCAGTGCCAATGGAGCATCAACACACCGGCGATCTTGAAGTTGCACGACGTCGGGCGCTTTGGGCGTCGGTGCTTTCCGCGCCGGTGTTCGTTTCGAGCCTGATAGGTCCGATTGGATCGATAGGCCCAATGTTCCAGGCGATCCTCGCAACAATCGTTGTCCTTGTGTTTGGCGCGTCGTTTCACTTGACTGCACTTACGCTTTTGAGGCGGGGTCGGGCAAACATGGATACGTTGGTATCACTCGGAACGATCGCCGCGCTTGGATTGAGCTGGTTCGAGTTATTCAATGGGGGAGATTTGTACTTCGAGGCCGCGTCGGTTATTACGGCGTTTATTTTGCTTGGCCGTTGGGCGGAAGCGAAGAGCCGTGGACGTGCGAGTGAGGCGATGACGAAACTCTTGTCGCTTGCGCCGAAGACTGCGCATCGCGTGGTTGGTGATCTCGTTGAAGAAGTATCGGTCGATTCACTCAGGATTGGAGACATCGTCATGGTAAAACCAGGAGAAAAGATTCCGATGGATGGAAAAATCATTCAAGGAACAACAACAATCGATGAATCGATGGTAACGGGGGAGAGCGTTCCTGCGCATCGCGTTGAGGGTGATGAGGTGATCGGCGGCACCGTGAATATCGACGGCGCATTGCGTGTTTCGATTACGAAGACTTCAGATCAGTCACTCCTTGCGCAGATTGTGAAAATGGTGGAAGACGCGCAGACGAAAAAGGCGCCAATCGAGAAACTCGCCGATCGGATTTCGGGAGTTTTCGTGCCGATCGTCATTGTGCTGTCGGTTCTCGTGCTTATTGGCATGATCGTTTTCGGTGCATCGATTGATGCTGCGGTGATTCGTGCGGTTTCAATTCTCGTCATCGCTTGCCCTTGTGCACTCGGTCTTGCAACACCAATCGCAGTGTTGGTCGGAACCGGCGCCGGAGCAGAGCGTGGTGTGCTCGTAAAAGATGGAACAGCGCTTGAACATGCATCAAGAGTCACGCGTGTGTTCTTTGATAAGACGGGAACGCTGACCGAAGGAAAGCCTGTCGTCACCGATGTGTTGCCGTTCGGATCGGCAACGAAGGACGATGTGCTCACGAAAGCGATGGTTGTTGAAGGCGAATCAGAACACCCGATTTCAATCGCGATTGCTAATGCCGCATCGGCGCTATCGGTGAGGTCGGCTCCGAACGTGACAGCTGTGCCCGGCGAAGGGATTTTTGGCTCCGTCGATGGAACCGATGTCGCCGTTGGTACAGAATCGTTCTTGCGAAGTCGCGGAATGAGTCTTCCTGATCTTTCGTCGGCGTTTGCGCTCCGATCGGAAGGGAAGACGGTGGTATTTGTTGGCGCGAAGAAGGAATGTATCGGTGCCATTGCGCTTCGAGATGAGCCTCGTGCTGGTGCGATTGAGACCATCGCCGATCTGAAGAAGATGGGAATTGCGGCGACGATGGTGACTGGCGATCATGCGGATGCCGCAAGAGCGATTGCGAAACGGGTGGGAATCGATGATGTGGTTGCCGAGGTGAAGCCGGGGGAGAAGCTCCAGGTGGTGATGAAAGCGCAGGAAAAGGGGGAAGTGGTGGCGTTTGTGGGGGACGGGATCAACGACGCTCCAGCGCTTTCGCAGGCGGATTTGGGTATTGCGATGGGTTCCGGGACCGATATTGCCATCGAGGCTGGCCACGTGATTGTTCTTTCTGGAGGCCCGACCGCGGTTGTGGATGCTTTGCGGTTAACTCGGGCAACGTACAAGATTATCCGTCAGAACCTTTTTTGGGCGTTTGCGTACAATATTATCGGGATTCCATTGGCAATGCTGGGCTTTTTGACGCCAATGCTCGCTGGAGGGGCTATGGCATTCTCCTCGATTTCCGTGGTTCTGAACGCCCTTCGGCTCCGGAAATACGGGAAGCAAGTTGCATCAAAATGATATTTGTGCTATAGTATCGTCGCTAAGCATCCGTGACGTCATTACTTCTCCGTGAGGAGCAGGGAACGGCACTGGAGAAGTAACTAAGCCATTATGGCAGACAACGCACGCGTTTTCGTAGGCGGCATCCCGTATGCAGCTACCGAAGATGAACTCAAGGCACTTTTCA
>CALRHV010000020.1 GCA_943359525.1 Candidatus Uhrbacteria bacterium | reverse complement strand
GCAGGTTGCGATGGGGAGTGGATCGATGGATGCGGTCGGATTGGTTGCTCCTGCCGTTACCACGCCGGCACCAAAGAATGATGTTCTCGATAAGCGTTTTGCAGCAATCACAAAAGACGCATCATCGGAACATCTCGAACCTATCTTGCCAGAGGCTCGGGTGAGTTTGGCGCGGTCGGCTAAGGAGGAGACGGCTCAGCAAACGAAGGCGATTCCGGAGGAGAAGCTTGTTGAAGCTGCGATTGCCAGTAGGCCAGAGGCGGTGAAACCGATGCTCACAGTTGGTTCTCTCGCGCCTCAGAATTCCATGAAGCCAATGACGGACGTTCAAACAATCAAGCGATTAGTTGGTCCGATTGATGAGCTTGCAACAATGACTCCGGTGGAATTCCGACGTCTTTCATCCGTTCCAGCAGACGCCGCACAGAAGATTGAAGATATTCTTACAACGATCGAATCACAGTCCTACGAAGAACGCGTGAAAGGCGTGAAAGCTTGGCGCCAGAGTCCGATGAATCAGTTGTATGTTTCAATGACAACCGATGCCCTTACTCAAGGCGTGGGGCTCGCAGAGATCGCCACGAAACGCAGAAGCGCCGGTGAAGAAAGTTTAAGTCCGGCAGAAATACGCGCCGTATCTGCGCTGAATGAACGGTTAAGATTCTAGTTGGTTCACTATTCACTTCAGTCATCCCCGCGAAGGCGGGGATCCAGAATGTTCGAGGGATGGATCCCCGCCTTCGCGGGGATGACCATTACATGAGGTGATATACTTCCCTCATGGCCGGCCAAAATCAATTTGTCGTACCGCAATTTCTCGACGTGGAGTCGAAGATTATCGGGCCAATTACTGCGCGACAGTTTTTGATTATGCTCGGCGTGTTGCTCGTGGAGTTTATTATCTATCGAGTCTTTCTCAATATTTTCATTGTTCTCGCTCTTGGCGTGCCAATCCTCGCGATTGGACTTATGTTTTCCTTTGCAAAGGTGAACGGTCAACCATTCCACTTCATTGTGCTGAACTTCATTCAAACGTTTCGGAAGCCACACCTTAGGATTTGGGACAAAACATTGAGCGATACAGATATTCGCGTGTTCTTGCAGAATGTTGAAGAAGAAGTCGCTCCGCCGCCAGTACGAAAAGCACCAATAGAGCGGTCGCGATTAAATGAGCTCACGTTGGTGGTGAATACCGGTGGGGTGTACGCATCAGACGAAGACGTCTAACTATGGCACACGCAAAACCAAAATCCGGTCAGCCTACGCAACGATATTTGGATATCGCTGAAATTCGCGAGGATTGCGTTGTTATGAAAGACGGCACGCTTCGCGCGGTGTTGATGGTGTCGAGTATTAACTTTGCGCTGAAAAGTGAGGACGAACAGCAGGCAATTATTCAAGGGTACATGCAGTTCTTAAACGGGCTTGATCACCCGCTCCAGGTTGTGATCCAGTCTCGGAGAATGAATGTTGATGGATATCTCGCCACACTGAAGGCGCAAGAGGAAACCATTCACAATGAATTACTTCGAACGCAGATTCGCGATTACACGTCGTTCGTGAAAGAGCTTGTTGAGCTTGGTCAAATCATGCAGAAGCGATTCTTTGTGGTTGTTCCGTACGATCCTGCCGAAGGTAATGAGAAAGGCAAGGGGTTTATGACAAAGTTAACGAGCGCATTCTCCCCGGCAAAGATTATTAAGCTGAACGAAAAGCATTTTCAGCTTCGGAAGGGTACGCTCATGCGTCAGGTTTCCACTATCGCGTCGGGTTTGGGAAGCATGAGTTTGCAAGTTGCATTACTCGATACTCAAGGACTCATTGAGCTCTATTATTCGTCGTATAACCCCGACGTATATGACACGGAGAAACTTGTGGATGTTGGAAAGCTTCGTGTAGAAACCCATTTCTAGTGTATGGCATTCGATTTGAACAATTCCAAAGACGTGAAGGTCGCCCCAGCTCCGCTGCAGCCGAAGCCGGTTTCTGAAGCCCAGCAGAGAGCGATGCAAGAGCGCACCACGCTTGAGGAAGAGCGTATTTATCGTCGAGGAACGGTAAGTGTTCGTGATCTTATTGCGCCATCGTCGTTTGAAGTGACGTCCGCATATCTCCATTTGGGCGACATGTACGTTCGAACGTTGTTTGTGACGACGTATCCGCGTTATGTTGGTATTGGTTGGGGCGCCCCAATTATTAACTACAACAGTACCATTGACATTGCGATGTATTTTTACCCAATTAAGCCAGAAGTCATTTTAAAACAGTTGCGAAATAAGGTTGGTGTGCTTGAGGCGCAGGTGATTTCGGACAATGACACCGGGAAGCCCCGTGATCCAATCCGTGAAACAGCCTTGCGTGACGTGGAGCAGCTTCGTGACGATCTTACACAAGGAATTGAGCACTTCTTCCAGTTTGCGTTTTACGTGACGCTCTACGCAAAGTCTGTTGAAGAGCTGGATAAGCGAACCGAAGAAATCGAATCGATTTTTGGACAGAAGCTGATTTACTCAAAACGCGGGTTCTATCAAACGGAACAGGGCTTTAACTCAACACTGCCGCTCTTGAACGACGAGCTGACGATTACGTTTAACATGAATACGTCGCCAATCGCGTCGTCGTATCCGTTTATTTCCTCTGACGTGACGAGTGATAACGGTATTTTGTACGGCATCAACCGCCACAATAATTCGTTGATTCTATTTGATCGATTCAGCCTGCAGAACGCGAACTCGGTTGTATTTGCAACATCCGGTGCGGGAAAATCCTACGCGGTGAAGTTGGAAATTCTGCGTTCAATGATGATGGGTGTGGACGTGATTGTTATCGACCCTGAAATGGAGTATCGCCAGCTTTCGGACGCGGTTGGCGGAACATATATTAACGTTTCGTTGGCATCGGACAGTAAGGTGAATCCGTTCGACTTACCGCGTGCAAAGGGCGACGAAACGTCGGTGGACGATGTGTTGCGTAGTGCTGTCATTACGCTGAAGGGCTTGCTCCGCATCATGATCGGGAAACCGATGGGCGAGAAGGGAACATTGAGTTTTACGCCAGAAGAAGATTCGCTGCTCGATCGTGCTCTGCTCGAATCTTATGCAAAACGCGACATTACGCCGGACCTCACCACGCTCGAGGGAATCGCCGATTATCCGATTCTCGAAGATTTGCTTCAAGTTTTGCAAGGCATGAACGGTGGCGAAAACTTGGTGGCACGTTTGGAAAAGTTTACGAGCGGAACGTTCTCTGGATTGTTGAACTCGCCAACCACGGTGGAGATGCGTAATCAGCTCGTCATTTTCTCCGTTCGTGATTTGGAGGACGAACTTCGCGCCATGGCGATTTATACCATCGTGAACTACATCTGGAACGTGGTCCGATCAGAGCGAAAGAAGCGCATTCTCGTTATTGACGAAGCATGGTGGCTTATGCAGAACGAGGATTCCGCGAAGTTTATTTTCGCCCTCGTGAAGCGTGCTCGTAAGTACTACCTTGGGGTTACAACGATTACGCAGGATGTGAATGACTTCCTTGGATCATCGTACGGTCAGGCAATCGTTACAAACTCGTCCTTGCAGTTGCTCATGAAGCAATCGCCGGCCGGCGTTGACCGTATTGCGGAAACATTCAACCTTACGCAGAGCGAAAAATACTTACTGCTCGAGTCCGCGGTTGGAGAAGGAATCTTCTTTGCTGGGCAGAAGCACGCCGCGATCAAGATTGTTGCGAGTTATACGGAAGATCAGATTGTTACCACAAATCCGCAGCAACTGCTCGAGATTGAAAAAGAAAAGAAGCGCTTGGCTGCAGAACAGGCTGAAGAACGAAATGTGTAATGTATGGAACGAAAAACAAAAATTGAAATCGCGCTTGCCATTGCCGTTCTTCTGCTGTTTGTTGCGTTCCTGCTGTTTTGGCGGCAGAAGGTGATAACACCAGCTGTAACTACACCGGTGTCGACGATTGACACAGCGAAGGACAAGACGACACCAACAACGACGGACGCAGCAACGACTCCAGAGCCTGTTGTCGTCAAAGAAACGTCGGCAATCACCGTTGCACGAACGTTTGTGGAACGGCTAGGAAGCTACTCATCGGAATCTGACGCGGCGAACATCGAAGACATCCTTCCAATGGCAACAGCAAGTTTCCAGAAGGAACTTGAGGCGCTTGTGAAGTCGGCCCGAGCATCGGCAGACGGTTCGTATTATGGCGTTTCCACTCTCGTTGTGACTGCGCCAAAGACGGTGAGCGAAAGCGCAACACAAACGGTGTTGTCGATGACGACGCAGCGTGAAGAGACAAAAGACCAGCCCGGAAATACAACAATTAAATATCAATCCATTACCATCACGCTCGTGAAGTCGGGGACGTCGTGGCTTGTGGAGGGGTACACATGGAAGGATGGTGTGTGATTTGGAATGCGGTGTTTCCACGATATTGCGTGAGTTGCGGCACGGAAGGTGTGTTGTTGTGTGATTTTTGCGCGGCGGACACGTCACTTGATGGTCCGCCGTTCGCGTATGCGAACCCCAAGATTCGGAAGCTGATTTGTGCGTGGAAATACAACGGAGATGAGGGCGGGCTCGCGAAACTTATACAATTGATTCAGCCGAGGGCTGCTTTTTGGAAAGGCGTGATCAAGGCGAAGAAGATTGAGGTAATCGTTCCGATCCCGTTGTCGTCGTGGAAGGAAAGAATGCGAGGATTTAATCAGGCAAAAGACGGCGCACGCGCGATTGGTGAGATCGTAAATCTTCCAACGATTGATCTTCTTGAACGAAAACATCGATGGTTTGCACAGGCGAATACGTCGCATGATTTGCGAAAGAAAAGTTTTGCAAAGAATCCGTTTGCTCTACGATCGGGAATTGAAGTTCCGAAGAGGCTAATGATCTTTGATGATGTTGAGACGACGGGAGCAACGATGAGCGCTGCTGAAGAAGTTTTGCGTAACGCGGGTGTTGAGGAGATTGTGAGAATAAGTATTGCGAGGGGATAGCAAGCCTAAACCGAATCTGATTCTTTGGATGGACGTGAAACTGGTGAAGCCCGAGCCACCAGTCCAGGGGTATGCGTTTTAAACAGGGGGTCTTGCTAATGCGAATGATTCGCATTAAGATATCAGTATCTATGAAAGAGATTATTGGTGCTGGGGCTGAAATCGCCTACGAACTTTCTGCGGAGGGTTTTCGGATAACGCCGCTTCGAAAGGCGATTCTTTCGATCGTTGCGAAGCAGGTGAAGCCGTTCACAATCGATGAAATCAGAGGGTGCCTCAAAAAAATCGATGAGTCGTTTCATCTCGCATCAATTTATCGGGAACTCGATTTCCTCACCAAAGAAGGCGTGATTACTCCCATCTACTTCCATGATCACATCAAGCGCTACGAATTCGTTGAGCAGGATCACCATCACCACATCGTCTGTATCAAATGCGATGCTGTCGCAGATATCGATGTCGCCGATCCATTCGACAAGCTCGAGGATCAAGTCGATAAGAAGTCTAAATTCACCATTCTCCGTCATTCTTTAGAATTCTTCGGCCTATGCAAAAGCTGCGCATCGCTTTAGGGTTCTCCATCGCATTCATCGCTGTCTGGATTGCGGCGTTTACGTACATCAAATTCTTCCCAGAGAATCCATTTCCCGACTACACCAAGGACGTCGGCAAAGTTTCGATCGTTGCGACAATCTATCCTTTGGCTTGGCTAGCGAGCGATCTCGATCCTTCCGCAACCATCACCACTATCGTTGGCCCAGGAATCGAGCCTCATGATTTCTCACCAACAATTGACGACGGTAAAACCATGGAAGATGCCGAGCTTCTCATTGTGAATCGCATGGTCGATGAATGGGTAATGGACGCAATCGCTGATCGTAAAGGGCAAACGGTTTCAGTAATGGAAATGCTCGGTTTCCCATCGCTCGAAGATCCCCATGTTTGGCTTGATCCGATTCTTGCGCAACAAATCGTTAAAGATATCGGCCATCAGCTCGAGATCTTTGATCCGACCAATACCGAGATCATCCGTGAGAACGTTTTAAAGAAGATCACGATCCTTCAGGGAATCGATGATAGATATCGCCTAGGCCTCGCCTCGTGTTCAATTCCCGAGATTGTTTCGTCGCACGACGCATTCGGATTCCTCGCGAAGCGATATGGATTCACTGTCCATAGCATCGCCGGATTGTCGCCGGAGGATGAACCGTCGCCATCGAAGCTTGTCGAGCTGACCGATCTGATTCGATCACATCACATCACCACTGTGTTCTTTGAGGAACTCGCGAGCCCAGCATTAGCGAAGACGCTTGCCGATGAAACTGGCGCAAAGACCGATGTGCTCGATGCGATCGAGAGCTTGTCGTCGGAAGAATCTGAACGCTTGGAATACCCTGGTATCATGGAGAAGAATTTAGCCAAGCTCAAAGCCGCGATGGTATGCACGGAATAGTGCCGATTCTTTCACTGCGCGATGTTTCTTATCGCATCGACGGCAAAGATATTTTGTCCAACATTTCGATTGATATCGGCCGCGGCGAATACGTGGGCATCATCGGCCCGAACGGCGGAGGGAAGACGACGCTGCTTCGATTATTGCTCGGCTTGGCAATCCCGAGTCACGGCACGGTCGAAGTAAAGATTCCGAAGGCGAAGATCGGATACGTGCCGCAGCGTTCGAGTAGCGGCGAAGTGACGTTCCCGGCGACCGTTCATGAAATCATCGAGAGCGGAATTTTCGACGCGAAGTCGCCTCACGATCGCGATCATCGCATTCACGATGCAATGAAAACAACGGGAATTTCTCATCTTGTTCATCGCCGAATCGGTACACTCTCTGGTGGTGAACGTCAGCGCGCCATGATCGCTCGTGCGTTGGCCGGTAATCCCGATGTGCTATTTCTCGATGAACCAACTTCTGCGATCGACCCCGGAAGCCAAGAAGAGTTTTATACGTTCTTGCGTAAGCTTCACGATGAAAAGAGACTCACGATTGTCCTTGTCTCCCACGACACCGACGCCATTGCCCACCAAGTCGAGCGCGTGCTTTGCTTGAATCGTCATCTTGTTTGCCACGGTCATCCCGACGATGTGATACATAAGATGGAACACTATGGGCATTAAACGATGGGGTCAGGTCTTGCTTTTGGCGATTTTTTTCTTGATGCCGATGCCGGCGCGCGCCGAGTCATCGTATTTTACCGGTCGTGTCACGATCATCTTCAGTGAAGGAGAGAATTCCGATCCTGGATTTAGTGAAAAGTATCAGCGCGTGAATGTTCGGCTGAATAACGGTCCAGCTGCTGGGAAGGATGAGATGATTGAATACTCAACCACTGCGGGTGCTTTCGAGCAGCAGAAGCTCGCAGTTGGCGATACGGTAATCGTTGCACCGGACACGATCGGCGGATCGGGATATATCATTCTCGACAAACTTCGTATTCCCGGTGTGCTCATCGCATTGGCGGCGTTTTTCCTCCTTGCGATTCTTTTCGCCGGCATTCGCGGTGTTACGTCGCTCTTCGGCCTTGCCGCAAGTCTTGGCATTCTCGCATTTGGAGTAGTCCCGGCAATCATGGCCGGACACGATGCACTTGTTGTTAGCGTTATCGGCGCGTTCTCGATTGCGATCGTTTCGATTCTTCTTGCTCACGGTGTGAATAAACGAAGTGGCATCGCGCTTGGATCAACGCTCATTACGCTTGTTGGCGCCGTCATCTTCTCGGTAGTCGCCGTAATGCTCGCAAAGCTTTCCGGATCGGGAACCGAAGAGGCGATCTATCTTCAGATCGGATCATTACCATCACTCAACCTTCAAGGCCTCCTTCTTGGTGGAATGATTATTGGAACGCTTGGTGTGCTGGACGATGTGACGACGGCGCAGGTTGCTGCAGTTGAGGAGATCGGGATCGCCGATGTGTCGCTGACGAGAAAAGAACTTTACAAACGCGGGCTCCGAGTGGGAAGAGAACACATCGCGAGTCTCGTAAATACATTGGCTCTTGCATACGCCGGAGCATCATTCCCGTTGTTCCTTCTCTTTGCCCTGGAAGGTGGACCGCCATTGTGGGTTGTTTTGAACGCGGAGTACGTGATGGAGGAAGTGGTGCGCGCCATTGTTGGTGGTGCGTCGCTCGTGATTGCTGTTCCGATCTCCACGTTTGCTGCAGCGTGGTACTTTGGTAAAAAACACTAATATGTTTGCCGACTTTTTTGCTTACGACTTTCTCACTCGCGCTTTGATCGCGGGAATCATTATCGGCACCGTTGCACCGATTTTGGGAACGTTTCTGACGGTTCGTCGATACGCCCTCATCGCCGATACGCTTTCCCATGCCTCGTTGGCCGGTGTTGCGATCGGCATCATTCTCGGAATCAATCCGATTCTGGCGGCGATCGTGGTATCGGTAATCGTCGCAATTGGTATCGAGAAGCTTCGATTGTCTGGAAAGTTCGGTGGCGAGGCAATTCTTGCGCTGTTTCTCTCGGGAAGCCTTGCATTTGCGGTGGTGGCAATGAGCGCAGTAGGGAAGTTTAATGGGGGAGTGCTCGCGTATCTTTTTGGAAGCATTACGACGGTGACTGTGGATGACTTGTGGATGATTGGTGGATTAGGTGTGGTTATCGTGGGGACAGTGATAAAAATGTATCCACAGTTTTTCTTATTGTCATTCGACGAGGACATCGCAAGGGCCAATGGCGTGAACGTAACGCTCTCAAGTATGGTGCTCGCGATTCTCACGGCCGGAATGGTGGCTGTCTCAATGCGCGTCGTCGGAATCCTGTTGGTGGGTGCGTTGATGGTGATTCCTGTTCTTGCCGCAACGCAATTCAATCGTGGATTCAAAACGACGATCGGCATTGCGATCGTCGTCTCTTTGCTGAGTGTTCTCCTTGGACTCGGATTATCGTATTCCTTTAATCTCGCAACCGGAGGAACAATCGTGCTTTGTGCCGTTGGGCTCTTTATCGTTAGCTTGCTCGGTACATCGATCACTCGTCGAGCGTAGCTTATTTCTTCTTTGCTCCGCCCTTTGGCTTCTTTACATTTTTCTTTTGTGCATTGTTTCCTTTTGCCATAAAACAAAATAATGAATTACTTCACTAGTATGCCATAACTGAAAAACGACTCGGCCTCGCCTCTCGCCTCGTCGACACTCGGCTCGGGCTGGCCACCGCCTCGCGATTCCGCCTGGTGGCGGAATAACGCTCCGGCGTTCGAGTCGTGACGCATATGGCATTGGCCATATGCTCCGGGTGCACCACTAAAAAACCATGTCTTTCGACATGGTTTTTTAGTGGTGCACCCGGCACGACTCGAACGTACGACCCTCAGATCCGCAATCTGATGCTCTATCCAACTGAGCTACGGGTGCCCTTTAGGAGCAACGCTCCAGTTTGCCCATTTTCGGCTTGCTGCGTCGCAAATTCGCTCGACGTACCAAGAAGTACGTTTCGCGAACTTTGCTCCTCGCGCACCGAAACTGGACTAAACTGGAGCATTGCTCCACCTGAATTCGCTCAAATTTCCTAGGAAATCTTACGAAATGCTTAGAGTTTATACACCCGACGGAGTACGTCTGTCAAACTTTCTCCTTCGCGTTCAAGGTTTTCAAAGACAAAGGGAAGAAGGGTGCCGCGAACCTCATTTGGGTTGAGTTCCTCAAGTCCAATTGAGAGAATAGGTTGCAAGCGGCCATGAAAATCAACATATAAGTTGTTTACATCTGGTGGATCGTACGACAGTGAAAAATCACGAATTTCCTCGAATGGGAAGAATGCTTCGCCGAACACCAGGCCTTTGCTGGTGATATGCACAGACACGCGAGAAGGGCGCTTCAAGTCACGAATCAACGTAATCACTGCGAACATCAAGACGATAACGCCAAAGATGAAGTTCCCCGTAAACAAAGCATACAAAATAAGAAAAAGCCCAATCGTGGACGCAATCACATACCATCGCTTTGAGCGCTCAACAAAAGGGAATTCCCAAGACTCCCAACTCATCATCGGCTCCCCAGCGTCGATGGTTTCCTGAACACCTTCCTCTGGATTTTCTGCATTTTTGGCGGACATGTGGGTAGTATAACAAACTCTTAACGAATCCGCCGCTTCAGGCGCGAAGTCGTGTTCCTACGACGACAGCAGCAGAGACGATGAGAATGTTTTTAATAATGTACTGACCAACAAGGGTCGGCACGAGGATTCCTTGCCACGTAACATCGGGCAGGAAAAATAATGGGAGAAGTGTGGCGATCAGGTGTGCGGCGATCAATCTTAGCGCAACCCGTTCCCATCCTTTGGCGAGAATAAGTAATCCAATCACCACCTCAAAGAGCGCAAAAGTGAGATAAAATGTGTCGAACGAAAGGAATGGGATCGTTTTTTCAAACAGTGTTCTTACCAACGACTCGGCCGGGCTGAGCCCAAGGAGCTTCAGCAAGCCAAACCAGAAGTACACCAAAAAAAGAGCAAAACGTGCCAGTGGAACTTCAATCTGCGGCAGCAAGCTTTTCATACGGAAGAAGGATACCACTTCGCGTTTAATGCCTGATTTGATCTATACTTGAATGTCGGTCACTTTTTCTGTACAGTACTGGCGAGTTAGAGAGTGAGTTTTTGAGGGGAGTGAATGTAGAACACAGCTATTTGTGGCTAGTTTCGGTGAGCTAGGAGTAAATGTCGTGAGGCGTACTTCTTGGTACGTCGAGCGACTTTACGACGCAGCAAGCCGAAAATAGACCAAATAGGTGCGTTCTACGAATATGGAGAGGTGGCCGAGTGGCTTAAGGCACAGGTTTGCTAAACCTGCGTACCGCAAGGTACCAGAGGTTCGAATCCTCTTCTCTCCGCCAAAATTCGGAATTCAAATTTCCGCAAAAAATATGGTCGGCGCGAAGCGCCGTCTGTTCTGCATTCCCCCCAAAAAACTCTGATTCAGAAAGGATTTTCCACGCTCCGCGTGGCTCAAAAAGTACGGTTCGTTCTTTCATTTGA
>CALRHV010000019.1 GCA_943359525.1 Candidatus Uhrbacteria bacterium | reverse complement strand
CAGACCACGAACTCCACGCGCTCGATGCAAGCGATCGAACTGCGGTTCCTGATGTAAGTGTTGGAACCGTTTCTTCGCACGTTTCGTCGTCCGGACAGTCGCTATCATCAGCACACGTTTGCGACGTGGTGCTGCTACACGTCATGTTGTCTTCACCGTACGCAGCAACCGCGATTGAAACATCCTTCAAGTCTCCAAGACGCGCCGTATCGCGCATGATTTTTGCCTTATCGTCCAAACACGTATCGCCAGTTGCGCAATCCGCATCTTGCGAACACGACGTTGTTGCGCTCGCGCTACACACCGCAGTATCGGTCACGTTCGTAAGGAAGCTGATGTTCTCGAGCATTTGGTTGTACACCTCTTGCGTAACGTCAGAAGCACCTTCGTTGTACGAGATGATGAGAATGTTTGAGTACAATCCCCCCGTCGTCGAGTTTGCCATTGCAATGTATGTAGAACGAGCGTCCGTTACCGCCTGGAATCCGTCCACCGTTGTTTCGGTCGGGCTACCGCTAAAGCCTTGCTCCTCATACCACGCCATCGGGCTCAAGTAGTCGGCGTTGCTCAAAATACGCACACCAATCACATCGCCCGCGTCGTCCGTGGAAGACGTAGACGACGATGAATCAATCGCGAAAAGATATTCCTTGAGCACCTTGCTTGACGGCGACGTTGGTGCAAGCACAACACTCACGTCTGGAAGATCGTCCGAAAGGTCATCGTCGGTTCCGTAGTCTTCACAATATGCCACAGAGAAATTCATGTAGCCACCCGTTAATGTTTCTGCCGCGCCAGCATCGCCCGAAGCGTCGTCCGTCCATGGGAAGGATGCGAGGGCTGGCCATGGATTTTCGCACAACAACGCCGTCACGTCTGCACTTCCGCTTTCTGTGGATGTTGACACAACAGACTCAGTAGAATCGGTAATGGTTGCGGTTGCAATCACTGTGGAATCGCCATTCTCACCAACCGATACCACCGCAGCAGTGTCGAGTGCCGACGCACCACCCTGTGTTGAAGTAAATAATGTGGTATCTGCGCTTTCCCATCCAGACCACACCCAGCTATACACACCGTCTATGCTCGTAATTTCTTGTCGGGCATTATTACTGTACGACACCGCTGTTGCAGTAAACGTGTGCGACTCAGCAGTTGTAGTAAATGTATTCGGACTTGTTGAATCGGTGTCTTCAACAACCACTTCGTCGAGCGTACAAATGTCTGTTCCTGTGGTAAACGTGACCGACTGCGTGCCAGCCATTCCTGCACCAAGCTTGGACGTAACGCCTTCGGTCACCGCATCGGTCGTGTCGTCGTCACCAACAATCACCAATGTGTAACTCGAGCTTTCTTCCAGCGCAGTGCTGTAGTTGAGCAAAACTTTGAACGTTCCATCGCCCATGTCTGTTTGCGTGTACGAATCGATCGGTAAAATACAGTCTCCGGAATCCGCAGCGCCAGCTGCAGCAGCAGCCTCGGCATTCTCGCCGATGAAGAAGATACGAATTATTCTGAACAGTTGCGCAAAGAATCCCGTTTTCGTCATGGCGAGCTCGGTGTATCCGCTTGGACACGTTTGCGTTGCTGCCAAGTTGAGCTTGACGTACATGTACGGCGTGGTGGTGGTTGAGCCGTCGACCGATTCCTCGTATGTGAAGGACCCCGTTTCCATTTCCTCCGAAAATACTCCGTTGATTGCGGCATTACGACACACGGACGCACCACTTGGCGCGGACGATTCCAATGCTGGACGCGGCACGCAGCAGTTCCCAATTCCCACACCCGTTGCTGCAGGATCGGCGCAGTCTTGATCTGTAGATGCGGCGCAGGTTAATGCAAAGTTCGACGTGGCGTAGAGACCAGACGTTGGTTCAGAAACGGTAATTGTTGCAATAGCCTGATTGGTTTCAGCACTCACTTCAAGAACAGCGCCTGCCGTCATGGTTGCCGCCTGTATTGGATCAGGGTTGCCGTCGCCCGCGGAACTTGCCGACTCACAAGACGCGTATTCTCCAGTGCCCGCAACGCCGTCGCCACACACCGAAGGGCTGCCGTATTCCACGGACGATCCTTCAAACGTACAGCTCGATGAGCAGCCTTCTGTTCCGGAAGCAGGATCACAGTCCTCGCCAGCACCAGTGACCTGGTTCTGATCTTCAACCGCATTTCCACAGCAATTCGTGATGATGGTAGATGTACACGCCGCAAGCCCCTCACGAACACATGTTGAAGAACATCCGTCGTTGTTGGTGGTGTTGCTGTCGTCGCACGTTTCGTACGGCGACGTAATTGTTCCGTCGCCACACAGCGCACCGCCAAGCGCAGCAAGACTTTGTGAGCCTTCCGGCAAACACAATCGCGAACATCCGTCCCCGCTTGCGTTATTGCCGTCGTCGCACACTTCACCGGCGTGTGTCGTGGCATCAAACGCGATGTCATTGTTGCCGCACGTTGCACCAACCGACGCGGAGCCTTCCGCTAAGCACGACGCAGAACAACCATCGCCGTCAACGCTGTTGCCATCGTCACAATTCTCCGCGATGTCACTGGAATACGCAACGTCTATTGTGGAATTTCCACAACAATTTGCGTTAGCTGTTGTGGCACACGCGTTCGATCCTTCGTACAAACACGTAGAAGAACACCCATCGTGATCCGTGGTGTTGCTGTCGTCGCATTCTTCGCCGCTGCCATCAGCATCTTGGTCGAGCGTTCCGTCGCCACACACTGCCTGGAATGGAGAGCTTCCGATTGGAGTACACGACGATGAACAGCCACTCATAATTGCTGTTGGGCCGCCGTCGAAGAGCTCGCTACTAATCGTTTCCCATGCGGCGGTGTACTCCGCCGTGACGGTGTTCTGATCGGAATCAGGAATAGGGTCGGTCCAGCCCCAACTGTAGTCTGTGCCGGTTAATTGCTGACCAGACGTTGAGCAAGAATCCGCAGCACCAAACGCCTCTGCGGTGAACGTGCTCGTATCGCCAACAGCCGCAACAACAGTACTCGATGGCGAAAGCGAAATGCGCTCCACTACACACGCGGTGCCGTCTTCACGAACGCGGAATGTCCACGAAAAATCAGAACCGTAGTTTGTGCGGATCAACGCCACGCCACTCGTGCTTGTAATACTTCCAGAAACCACCACACGATAATAGTTGCCGGCGGTAAGCGAGCCTTCCGGGAAGGAGAATCCTGTGCAACGCGGAGTGGACGACGTGTCATATGTGCAGGAAGGGTTCGAATCCACCAACGTAAGATTTGTGCACAGCTCATTTGAACACGAGTACAGGAGAATAGTGCTTCCCGTCGTAATGTCTGCCTCTGTCATTCCTGTATTGAACGACGCGTATACCAATGCATTTGTACACGCTTCGGTACAATCTGGTGCGTAGTTGGAAATATATGGATCAGTGAAATTCACCGTGAGCGTGCTGGTGTCGGAAACGTCACCCGCGCCAGAATCATTCAACGCGGTTGCTGTCACGATGGTTGTTCCTTCTGCAAGCGCCTCAAGTGTTGCACAGGCCGACGGATCACCAACGCATTCATCGTCTGCCGTGGCGTTAAAGTCCACGTACGAGTAGCTGTCCACGGACCAGTCCCAGGAATAATCGGAGCTGTCTACAACCACACAACCCGTACCAGCATTGGCTGCAAAACCCGTAGTATCCCCGTCTTCAGTGAGCGTGTCTGTTGAAGGAGTCACCGTCACACGATCAACGACACACTGTTCGGTTGATGTGGATGTGGTGAATTCCCACGTAGCGCTACCCGCCAAAGCAATACTGTCTGTGGAAAGTGCGGCGGTGGAAATGGTGACTTGGTATGTGGAGTCAGCGTCAAAATCTACGGCAGGAATCCACGTAACGCGCGACGCTGTTGCCGACGACGCAGCTACTGCGGTTCCAGTAACCGCTTCTGTTGTTGCGCATGGATCGTCGCTTGGGCTACTCACGGCGGCCGTACATTTCACCACCGAGACCGCGTCCTCAACCGTTGCTTCATTCATGAGCGTGGTGAACTCGGCGTATACCACAGCATTTACACAGATCTCATCCTGTTCGGAATACGTATTTGATGGCACTGCAGACACAGTGTCCGCAGAACATTCGCTCACCACCTCTGGAACATCCATGATTTCGCCTGTGGAAAAAGCCCAAGCGTACGCCGCGGCCACGGATGATTCTTCTGTTGACTCCGTTGCCCCAACGGAAAGATTTGCGGAGTTGCTCTCAGATCCAGCAACAGTGACCGTAACCGGGCCCGTGACCGAACCCACTGGCACCGCAATTTCAATCTCGCTATTCGTCCACGATGTTGCAGTAATGCTCGTGACGTCGCTGTAAAACGTGATCGTGTCTGTATCAAGTCCAAAATTATCTCCAACAATCGTAATCGTTCCACCAACATCCGCAGACGACGTAATGCTACAAATTCCCGGCGTTGGCTCGGCTTCGGTAACAGTAAAATTTACCGCAGAAGACGCGCTGCCTCCTCGAGGAGTAATCGTAACGGTGTACGCGCCGGCCGATAATACTGTTCCGTTGTCGAATGCTTCAGGAACAATGATAATCACCTCATCGTCGTCCCAATAATCTGAGCTACACGCATCGGGGAAATCGACGCTCCCGGTTGCGGTGTCGCCAGTAGAACCGGTGAACGTAACGGTTCCCACCGATGCTCCAAAATTCGAACCCGTGAGCGTAACGTACTGGCCGATACCGCCTTCGGAAGGATCAACTCCAGTAATCGTTGCAACCTCAGTTGATGCCTCGGTGATCTCGAATGCGATGGTATTCGACACCTCACCGCCAACCGTAACCGCAACATCGTAATCCCCCGCTGTTGCCGATGGCACCGTAACCTTTACCGAGCCATCCGACCACGATGTGTAGGATCCAGCAGCAGTCGATGAGAACATCACCGTCGATGTAGACTGCTCATCGCCAAAATTCGCACCAGAAAGCGTGAGTGCCGACGTGGATGTTCCCGATGATTTTGAAAGCGAACACAATCCCGGATGTTCCGTATCGTTCACGTCAAAGTTCGGCACAAGTTCGCCGGAGTCATCATCCGTTGTGTCTGTGACATCGTCGGAAGTCGTGAGGGTGATTGGCCCGTCGCCAGCACCTTCCGGCACCGCAACAACAACCTGTGTGTCAGCCCAACCGTCTGCGCAGCTCGTAAGAATTTTTGCCTCAACCGTTCCCGTTCCTGCCGAATCGGTAAAAAGGATTGTTCCGGAACTCGCACCGAAATCCGTTCCCGTGATCGTGACATATGTGCCAACTGCACCGTCCTGTGGCGAAACGTCAGTAATAAAAGGATTCGATACACAAACGCCCTCCGTACAGGATCCGCTTGAACACTCATCGCTTTCGGTACAGCTCGAGCCGTCGCAGGCGCCGCAATATGTTGTTGCCGCTGAATCTCCGCCACAATCAATCCCCGTTTCACCAAGATCGGTGTCTTCAACGCCGTTATAACACCACTCAGGCTTTGCGCGAACCGAAACAGAATCTGAGTCTTCGTTTCCTGCAATGTCGGTGACCGTTGCTTCAAACGTGTATTTCGTGCCGCTTACAAAACTCGCCGTGCTAATAATGGTTGAAATCGTGGTGTCCGTTGTGCCGTCCGCCGTAATGCTGTCCTGCCATTCGTCGTTTACCAAAAAATCTGCAGCAGAAACACCAGCGTCGTCGGTGGCGCTCACCTGAAAGTCCGCCTCCGAGTCTATTGGAACAGTGGATTCTGGAACAGTAATCGATGCTTTTGGATCCTCAGTATCCACAAGCGACCCCGATGTGAAGGTTGCCGAACATGGCGTTGACGTGTCACACGTGATCGCTACTCCACTTGAGCTCAGCAATCCGGTACCGATTGTGACAGTGAACACTGCGTTCTCGTCGAAACAGAATCGATCAGCGTTCGGTTCCGGACACGCGGCAGCTGGCGTGAACTTCACATAATTGCCAGAAGTAACGTACGTTCCTGCAACCGCAGTACCCGACGCGTCGGCGATGGCAACATTTGCATCAACCGTTGCGCTATCCACCGTTTTGCTAAACGTGATGCGCGGAACAATATTGCGGATAGTCACCGCGCCTTCTGGTGAATATCCCGTTGCGGTAAACGACGACGAACTTCCGCCGCCCAATCCATATCCTCCTGCACCGCCACCTCCCCCACCACCACCTCCTCCGCCACCACCTGTAGCACTCGTTAAGGACGAAATCACAAACGTCGCGATGCTCCACGACATCAGAATAATGATCAAGCCAATCACCGCATTGATGAGAATTTTCTTTGCTTTATCAACTTGATCTGGCCGGCCAGCAGCCGTCATCCACACAAAACCACCGTACACAATAAAACACACCAACACGATACCGATAACTCCAAGACCGGTGCGAATAATGTTTCCGATGATGATTTTTGGATTCGTTGTGCTCAAACCCGTTTCGCCTCCAACCGATTCGAGCGTGTCTGTTGCTACATCTGCCGCGTGGGCAATGGAGGGATGAACGCCAAAGGCCCCAATGCCCAAAAATAGGCTGAGGCTGAGTGCGGTGAAGAGTTGTGCAAAGCGACGTTTCACAAAAGACGGTTAAAAGAGCGCACAAGCAGAAGCCTGGGCAACGCCGTTACAACAGTACGGAATTGCCGTTGTTGTTCCGCACGAGCCGCCAACGGCATCTGGGCCCTCGCCAGGAACAAAGCAGTTTTGATACTCGTTCTGAACGCCTTCGTTTGCCGAAATGCCGTACATATACGACAGCGGAATAGTAGGATCCGACGCCAAGAACGTTCCGTGAGAAATGGTCACGAGCGTCTTTTCTGGTGTTTGCGAATCCACGAGCACTTCGTCTCCATCAGATGTGAGCGACGTCGTGCCGAGCGTGTACCACATTTCATGACTTTCGCCGCTCGTGGACTCCTTGTTCGTTGCAACAATGTTGGACGAATTCGCAGACGAAGAATTCAAAATGGAGTCGAATGTGATTTGAATGGACTGATCAAGATCAACGTTCTCTTCCTGGATGTTTGGCGTGATGCTCTCGATTGCCGGAGCGTCGAGGTTCACGTCGTCCGTGGTAGTGAAGCTCCACGAGTAGTCGTCGTCAGCGCCAACCGATCCATCGCTGTTTCCGTCGAGGGAATTGCCGGATGTGTCCACAATGCCGTCGTACGGAAAGATTGACGCCGTAGGATCGGTGGTGCTTGTTGGTGTTGCCGAAGCGATGGTTGAGGTGATTGATTCTCCGCCTGGCAAACAGTAAATAGTTTCACCACAGGAATTCGTTCCACACGCATCCGTCGAGGTAAACGTGATGGTTTTATACGAGTTACTGATAACGTATTCTCCGGCAACTGGAGCTGTCGATGATGTTCCAACAATTTGGATGTTCTCAAAACCACTATCACTCAAGCGCGTTCCGGACGCCGAAGTTGGGTCCACCGCTTCGCTGAAGATTGCTTGAACGACGATGTTGCGATCCTTTGTGGTTCCGTCGGCCGGAATCACGTACTCCACTGTTGGCGGCGTAATGTCCACCGTGGTTCCCGTGGTGAAGTACCAAAGATACCCACCAGAGTCGATTGGCGCATCCCCGTCCGTATTCTTGATGCTGTCACTCAAATACACGGCGTACGTAACGTCTTCCGTGGCCGATCCGAGATATTCCGTTGGATCAAACACGAATGTCTTCAAATCATCCGTAAACGACACCGCAACGTCGGTGAGCGCCGCAGAATCGCCACTTGCGCGAACGTAAACTTTTACATTCTCGCTATTGATCGCCGTTGCAATTGTGTCATCGGTCACGTCTTCCGGCGTTCCGTTCGTGTCGTATCCCGTGATGAACGATGAAATGTCCATCGCATCGCGAAACGTCACGAACATTCGGGTGTTGCGCGAAACGTCGGTTGCGCTACGGGCAGGATAGTGGTCACGAATCACTCCCGATCCCAATGAGTTCGAGAGGCTTTCAACGGAAACGCTTCCCGAAGTGCTGCTAGAGTTACTATCACTTGTTGCGTCGGAAAGAAGATTAATCACAAAAACAGAAATCGCATACGCCGACATCGTGATAAGCAAGCCAACCACGGCATTGATCAAAATACCCTTCGCCTTGTCCACCTTTTTTCCGTCGCCACCGGCTGTCATCCAGATCGCGCCAGCGTAAACAAAAAGAATCAAAAAGATCACGCCCAAAACGCTAAGAAAAACGCTAATCACGCGTCCAATAATCGTCATGAGACTGTCGGTTCCAAGCCCCGACTCAGAACCAACCGTAGAAAGATTGGTGTCTGCAGCAAAAACAAGGAGCGGTACTCCAAGGAATAACCCAACCGCGGCAACCATGGCGCCGCGCTTGAGGAACGTGAGCACAGAAGATGAAATCATGCGCACAGTATACCGCACCAGAACGAACACGAAGATTATTTCGCTGGGGAAAAGATGTGTGCAATAGCGTCGCGAAGGTGTTCAAGGCCTTCGCCTGTTTTTGCGGAGACGGCGATCATGCCCGGCTCCATCGGAAAAGAGCCTTGATGCCACGCGTCAATCTTGTTGAACACACGAATAACGGGCGTGTCGGTAACGCCGAGTTTTTTCAGAATATCATCGACGACAGCAATCTTCTCCTCACGTTTATCATCGGCTGCATCAATAACGTGCAGCAGAAGATCGGCGCTGATCGCCTCGGATAATGTTGACCGGAACGATGCCAAAAGCTCCGGCGGAAGACCTTGAATGAACCCGATCGTATCGGAGAGCAACGCTGTGCCCTCAAGGGCCGGAAGATACATGGTGCCAACACGAGTATCGAGCGTGGCGAACAACACATTCGCCGCAAGCTCTTTTCGCTTCGTCAACACATTCAACAACGAGGTTTTTCCCGCATTTGTATAACCGACCAACGCCACAGTGCGCTGGCGCATCTTGTCTCGTCGCTCACGCTGCCTGTCGCGAACGCCCTGATACGTTTCGAGTTTCTTCACAATCGCTCGTTCTTGCTCCTTCAGGTGACGCTTCATCACCTCCGTGTTCCCTTCTCCGCCTCCACCACGCGTTCCAGTTCCACCACGCTGACGGCCAAGCTGCTCGCCCATGTCGTAAATCCGCGGACCCATGTGACGAATACGCGCAAGTTCGATTTCGAGTTTTGCTTCCGTCGTCTTGGCGTGCTTATCAAAAATATTCAAAATAAGATCGGTTCTGTCCCACACACGCATTTTCGCCGGCTTTAACTCTTCCTCCAAATGAAAAATCTGACTTGGCTTGAGCACATGGTTAACGACAAGCAGCGTCGCGCCAAGTTTCTTTGCGTCTTCGAGAATCTCCTCCACCTTCCCCTTCCCAATGAACGTACGACCATCAGGTTTATCCTTTCGCTGAATATTCTTCACCACCACAGCTCCACCGTACGTCCGAACGAGTTCTTCCAGCTCATCCATCCTATCCGAAGCCTCCCGCGCACTGGCGCGGAAATGGATGAGATCGGCAAGGATGGTTTTTTGAGGGGTAGGCATGACGCGAAGCGAATGAATCAACGGGTGGCACCGAGGGAGGCCCCCATGGGGAGCGCAACGAGCGCCGCACAAACGCGATAATCACATCGAAGGTGACGCGCGCGGTGAGCACCCCGATGGGGTCCTCGGTGACAGGACCCGTTGATGAGTAAGTGAAGCGACAATTGATGGATCCCCGCCTACGCGGGGATGACTGAAAAAACCTTGCGTGCGATAATTATCCCTTCAAAATCTTATCGACTGCAGCCTTGATACGGGAGCCGTCGGCGAATTCTTTGAGATCGGCCATGAGTGCGCCCATCGCCTTTCCGACCGACGCCATGTCGGTAATGCCGAGTTCGGCGAGCTTTGCACGAACTTTTCCTTCCAGCTCACCGTCCGTGATCTGCGCTGGCAAGTATTTTTCAAGAATTGCGATTTCGGCCTTTGCCTTGTCCGCCAAGTCTTCACGAGCCGCACTCGCAAATGATTCAAGCCCGTCCTTGAGTTTCTTGAGGTCGCTCTTAATCGTTGCAATCACGTCGGCGTCCTCAAGCTCCTTTCCAAGATCGATCGCCTTGTTCTTGATAGACGAAATAAGCATGCGCACCGTGTCGAGCGTTTGCGAATCCTTATTCTTCATTGCCGCTTTCATGTCCTCACGGATCTGTTCGTAGAGAGTCATAGTCAATTATTTAAGTAATTTTTTGACGCGCGTAATAAACGTTGGGAGATCATACTTCGCCGTCTTCCACACAAACTCTACATCAATAGCGAAGTATTCGTGAATAAGAATGTCGCGCATCCCTGCAATCTTTTTCCACGGAATCGATGTGTCGTGCCTTCGAATCTCTTCTGTGAGGCGTTTTGTTGCTTCACCAATAATTTCGAATCGACGAATCACCGCATCCCGTTTTTCCGATGACGCAAGAAATTGTTTTTTTGTGATTCCGTGAATGTATCCCTGAATCATTTCTGCCGATTCAAGAATATGCGCTAAAAATACTCTGGAATCCTTCACAGAATCTTTTTAGACTCCTTCTTCACTCGGCTCCGAAGCAATGGATGAAGCGCGCGCTCCGTCACTAAATCTACCGACGTTCCAAGAGCACGCTTCAGGTCATAAGAAAGACCAACAAGCTCAAAAAGCCCAAACCGTGATGGGGGCACAAAAAGAATGTCAACATCACTCTTTCGTTTTGCCAAGCCTGTCGCATACGAGCCAAAAAGCGATGCACGTTTTATTCCGGCACGACGAAGAATTGGCCCAGAAAGTCGCTTGATCGATGCGATGGAAAGCTCAGACTTCATACAAAAAAAGTATACCGTAGAATCAACCGTAAAACAAAAATCCCCTGGACTGCCAGGGGACTTCTGTTTATCGACGGGTTGGCTTGCGCAAATCCTCTTCTTTAACTTTTCCAGTCTTGAGGAGATATTCACGTTTTGCGCCTTTTTCCAAACTGCGAAGCTTGCTGGCCTTTACCTTGTTTGGCTTTGGCGTGCGAGCGAAATAGCGTCCGGCGCGAACGTCGAGCACTTTTCCACTTTGCTGCTGGCGACGGCTAAAACGGCGAAACACCGCTTCAAAGCTCTCACCTTTCTTTCGTTTGACTTCAATATCAGACATAGTTTGATTTTCCCTCCCTTCAGGAATGCGAGGAT
>CALRHV010000018.1 GCA_943359525.1 Candidatus Uhrbacteria bacterium | reverse complement strand
GCTTGCGCGGTGGATGCGAGCGGCTACGCAACAACGCGAACAAAAACCTGTGAAGACGACGGTGCAAGTGGCGAAACATGTGCGTACAGTTCGGCGTTAGATTGGGAAGATATCACTTGTGAGACTATTGGATCGTGCGGTGATGGTGTTGTTGATAGCAACGAAGCATGTGACGACGGAAACGATGTTGCCACCGACGAGTGTACAACGGAATGTACATTGAACGTGTGTGGTGATGGCTATTTGTACGATGGCTCGGAAGAATGCGACGAGGGAACAGGGAACGGCGCGGGCTGTGACTCTGCATACGAATCCACGTGCACGGCGTGTTCCACCAGTTGTTACTACACCACGTCCTCTGGCGAGTTCTGTGGCGACGGTGAGATTAATGGGGACGAGGTGTGTGACGGCGCCGATATTCCATATTATTGGTGGAGTTCGGACGAGGAATTGTATACCTTTGTGGGAACATGTGATCCAGCGGACAGCGGAAAGGAATGGCATGAAACACACACGGATTCTGCAGGAGATCCTGAATATTACACGTATATCGACGACACGGGTACTGAACAATATTCCCTTACATATTGCTACGAGATTGGAATGTGTAACGGCGGAACCGATAACGGCGAGATCCATATTGCTTCCGCGACTTGTGGCGGTGGCGGAACGTGGGTTGCTCCGGTGTGCGACGTATCCTGCGGATCCACCTGCCCAACGTCAACGTCGAATATTGATCTGCTTTTAACAAGCAATCAGGCCGGTGCGAGCGGATCAAGCGACGTGGATCTGTATTCCTACAGTTCTTCGAGCACATCCACGCTTCCAAACGCCGCGACCATCACTGTGCCGGCATGTACGGTTGCAGGGAATCTTGTGGCAGACGTCGATTTTGGCAACGTCGATTCACCAGAAGTGTATGTGGTGTTTGTGACGGACACGTCCGGATCCATGGGTGCATCGCTCGGATCGGGAGAAACTCGTATGAGCGTGGCAATCTCTAGTTTACAAACAGCGATCTCGGCATTATTCGACGAGCTCGGGAGCAGAGTTCACATTGGGCTTGTGAGTTTCTCAACAGACTCCACCGTGGG
The DNA here is from genome assembly GCA_943359525.1 of Candidatus Uhrbacteria bacterium. GTDB lineage: Bacteria > Patescibacteriota > Patescibacteriia > UBA9934 > UBA9934 > CAIKHN01. The sequence continues at coordinate 13,430 of CALRHV010000018.1, read as the reverse complement.
AACAAAAGACAGTAGTGGAAATCTGATTTTCCTCGACGAAGCCGACGAGACAACGTTGACGGGATCCTCTGGCGTTGGTGGATATACAGCGAGTGGAAATACGTGGACAAAAGAAGGCCTCGAGGATGCAATGGCACTTTTTGCAGCAAATTCCGATGCGTACGCTACAAACACGGACAGAATCATCGTGCTGATGAGTGACGGAGATCCAACAGCAAGCCACGAACCGGACAGCGAGGTAGTAACGGTGCTTCAAGATGGAACGGAGCTGTACTCACTCGCGGTTACTACAACAGACACACTTGAGACGGATATGGACAGCTGGTCATCAAATACAATCTGTGAAGATAGCGACTCTTATCTCTACTCTTGCGATATTGACGAATCTTCAGCAGATCCGGATTCGAGTGAGGATTATAACGACGCCAATCTTCTCGATTATTCTTACAGTGGAAGCACGTCAACAGAGTTTTCTGGTGCGTACACGTCCATCATTGATTCCATCACAAAGGGTTCCGCGGCTCTGCTTTCGTCATTAGACGGCGTTGTGTCGGTTGATCGAGGATATGTTGACGACTCGCATAACATCACGCTTCCGTGGCCAAGCGGCTTTGAATGTGACGGTGTAAGTGAGACGGAGGTGCCGATTCAGATTACCTTCCGTGGGAGTGACGAGAGCACCATTACGGTGAGTAACGTGAGGGTGGACTATTGTGCTCCATAACTATGCCAATCGATCCAAACAATCAGAATTACTTTTCGCTCGACGAGCAGGCGCCGGTGGTTTTGTCATGGTGGAAAGTGAGAAAAAACCAAATGCGCATGCTTGCGGTGGTTGGGATTGTGGTTGGCGTCGGGGTAGTGGGGTATTACGGGTATCAAACGTACTCACTTACACATGTTGATGTTGCAAAGGTTGATCAAGCAAAAAATATCATTGAGAATGCGGTGGCGTCATGTGCAGCGGAAAGCGATCCAAAAGCGTGTGAAGAGCGTGCGCGTTCGGAAGCAGCGCGCACAACGAGTCAGCCGTCGGTGTGTTCTGGTCTTTCCGACAAAAAGCTGACGAATTGCGTCACGTTAATTGCGATGGATACTGGGAAAAAAGAGGCGTGTGCGTCTCTTTCGGGTTCCGACCAATTATCATGTGAAAATGAAGCGGTATTCGCCGCGGCAACGAGGGCGAAGGATTATGGGCTGTGCTCGTCTATCATCAACGACGCAATACGTGCAACCTGTCAGACACAACTTGTATCCGTTGTTATCGCAGCTGGAGAATGTACAAAATACGCAATCGAGGATGCAACATGCGCGTTCCCAGCGAAACTCGATGCTGTTGTTGCAGGCGGGAATCCTGCAGGATGTGCACAGTTTACCGGAACACAACGAGAAGGCTGCGAGGATATGTTCTCTTCGCTTGATCAGGATGGTGACGGGTTGTCGCTTCTTGAGGAATACAAACTCGGCACGTCCGACACAAATGCAGATACAGACGGAGACGGGTATACTGATAGTGAAGAAATTGCGTCAGGTCATGATCCATTAAAATGAGATGATTTTCGCCCAGTCATTCTGAGCGAAGCGAAGAATCTTCCGTAGGTGATGAGTAGCCTACGAGAGATCCTTCACTTCGTTCAGGATGACTGACGTGACGCACAATTCGTGTCTCGATGTGTTTAACTCTCTATATGTTTGACGAAGAACCAAAGGATATATTTGAAGGTACCGATAAGGCGCCTGCGGCATCGGCTCCTGCGTCGCCAATGCCTCCTGCGGAATCGCAAGCGATTCAGGCTCCGCCGCTAATCGCCCCGCCACCAACACAGTTGCCTCCAACGTATGGCGCTGCGCCGGCGGCACCAACGGGACCGATGCCCGAATCTCATGGCGGGGGAGGAGGAATAAAAATCATCCTCATCGTTGTTGGTATTTTGGTTATTCTCGGTGTGTCTGGGTTCTTTGCGTATCGCATCATGGTTCAGCCTGCGGCGGATAATAGTGTAGTGGATGCTGTGCCAGACACTGGAGTCACTACCGATTCGTCAACGACTCCAACCACAACAACGCCTTCAACATTAACCGATCCAGAACCAACAACACAGGCTCCAGTACAAACAACAAACCCTGCGTCGCTTCTTGATAGTGATGGCGACGGACTCACGAATGCACGAGAGCTCGAAGTCGGAACGTCGGTTACAAAGTCGGATACGGATGGTGATGGGCTTGGGGATAGGGAAGAAGTTGAGGTGTACGGAACCGATCCGCGAAAGACAGATACGGACGGTGATGGATTCCTTGATGGTCAGGAGGTTTCTGGTGGCTACAATCCAAATGGGGAAGGGAAGTTATTCACCGTTCCGCAAGGAAGCTAAAAATCTATGGGTCTTTTCGGAGGAAAGAAAGCTGCGTCCGTTGTTCCAGAGGCTCCTGCGGTAACGCCGGACTCGTTGGGCGTGGTGATTCACGTCATGCCGAAGGACTTTTTTGGAAAAGAAGCAAAGCTTCGTGTTGAAGCTGCGCCGGTTGTTGCGCCTCCTCCTGTCGCAGTTGCTCCAGCCGTAAAGTCCGTACTCACGCCGCTTCCACCAAAGCGTCGCGTGCCGATCGCATTATGGATCGCACTCATTCTTGTTGCCCTTCTCGGAGTTGGTGCCGTCGCATACGTCATGCTTACAAAAACACCTCCACAGACCATTACGCCTGTTGTGATACCAACGCCACTTCCAACCACACCAGTCGTCACTGCGCCAAAACCAACCGTCACCACTCCAATAGCACCAACGCAATCGAAGGATAGCGATAGCGACGGCCTTACCGATATCGAGGAGCGGATGTACGGAACAGACTATCGGAACCCTGATTCCGACGGCGACACGTTCCTTGATGGAAACGAGGTGTTTCATCGGTACGATCCGAACGGCCTCTCTCCTTCAACGCTTTTGGATACCGGTGCAGTAAAGATGTTCTCAGACACCGCGTTGCCATTCACGGTGTTCTATCCAACAAGCTGGAAATCGTCGATTGACGTTGCAACGAGCACCGTCACGTTTAAAACTCCAAACTTGGCATCGGTGATTGTAACGTGGGGGGCGAAGGATGCGGATTTAACAGTTGAGGATTGGGTGCTCAAGAATGTGAAGGACGCCGATATCACCACGCTCAAGGCGTCGTATACCAAAGAAGGCTATTACACTCTGCGAAGCAAGGATGATCTTGTTGCGTATCTTGATCTTGGCACCGCAGTGTACACCATGACCTATAGCTTGAATGCTTCAACGGAAATTTCCTACATTCAAACGTTCGCCATGATGGTGAATAGTTTTTACGTTGCCCCATGATTACCCTTGATGTGGAGGACGATATCGTGCCGGAAGACTCTCGACTACCCGAAGGAACCTACCATCGGATTGTTGAGGTTTTTGGAGAGCGATTGCCAGCTGTTCAGGGCACGATCGGAATCTCGTATGTTGACGACGCAGAAATTCGTCGGCTGAATCGCGTCTATCGGCAGAAAGACGCAGTAACCGATGTACTGTCCTTCGCGTCCGACTTTGCCAATCAGACTGGCACGCTCGGCGACGTGGTGATTTCGTTCGATCAAGCTGTGCGGCAGTCGGAAGAAGGGGATATCGAGCTCGAGCTCGTCGATCTTATCGTGCACGGGATCCTTCATGTGCTCGGTCATGATCACGAAAAGGCAGAGGATGCCGCGATGATGTTTCCATTACAAGATTCCATTGTTGGCGCCACGTTATGATTTCCCTCAAACGATTTTGGAAGAGTTTTATTCACGCGGTTCGGGGCATCGTGCGAATTGCCGAGGAAGAACAGAGTTTTCGATTGCAGATGCTCGCCGCCGCAATGGTATTCGGGCTCATGATTGTGATGCCGACCTTGCAAATCTGGGAGCGTGTCACGCTGACGCTTATGGTTGGCGCAGTACTCGTTCTCGAGATCGTCAACAGCATCCTCGAGCGTTTGGCCGATGCTGTTGAGCCTCGAGTAAGTCCGATGGTGAAAGAAATCAAGGACATGATGGCGGGCGCGGTTCTTTTGACGGCAATAGCCTCAGTCTTCGTCGGTTACCTCATTTTCTGGCCCCATATGGCTCCGACGCTCATCCGGCTCTGGAATATCGTTGTGTTATAATTCGGCTTGAGTTATGGCTGACGAAATCCTGACCGGATTAGATATTGGGTCTTCGACGATTCGCGTCGCAGTCCTTCAAATGATGCCTGGCGAAGACGGAAAGCCCCGTCTTCATGTGATTGGCGCAGTTTCGTCGCCAAGTTTTGGCGTTCATCGTGGTGCGATTTCGAGCTTGGAGGATGCGGTCTCTTCTATTTCGAAGGCGCTGGAGAAGGCAGAGCGCATGACCGGCGTTGCAATCAATAGCGCATGGGTTGGCATCGCTGGTCAGAGTATTTTGGTGCAGGAGAGCAGGGGAGTCATCGGCGTTTCGCGAACGGATGCCGAGATGCGCGAGGAAGATGTTGAGCGCGCCATGGAAGCTGCCCGAAGCGTAGCGACACCAACGAACTACGACATTCTTCATGTTATTCCAAAGAGTTTCACTGTGGACGGTCAGCGTGGTGTGAAAGATCCTGTTGGCATGAACGGAATCCGGCTCGAGGTTGATGCGCTCATTATCGAGGCGCTTGCGTCGCATATTAAAAATCTTACAAAGAGCGTGTATCGCACGGGTTTGGATATCGATGACTTGGTGTATACGCCACTTGCAACTGCGGAGGCTGTGCTCACACAACGGCAGAAGGAGCTTGGTGTGTGCGTGTTGAACGTCGGGGCTTCGTCCACCACGCTTGCGGTGTTCGAGGAAGGAGATTTGCTTCATACCGCCGTGCTTCCATTTGGCGGCGATCACATCACGAACGACATCGCTATCGGCTTGCGAACATCGATTGATGTCGCTGAAAAGGTAAAGATGCAATACGGCCAGGCGATGCCAGATCGGGTTGATAGAAAGGCGCAGTTCGCTCTTGCCGACTTTGGAATCGAAGGCGAAGAAATGGTGAAGCAACGGTTTATCGCCGAAATCATCGAGGCTCGACTTGAGGAGATTTTTGAGGCAGCCGATAACGAACTCCGGAAGATCGACCGTTCTGGGATGCTTCCTGTGGGTGCAGTTTTGACTGGAGGATCGGTGAAACTCGAAGGTGTTGTTGATGTTGCAAAGCGGATTCTCCGATTGCCGTGTTCCCTCGGAATCCCAACAAGCGTCTCGAGCGTGATCGACGAAGTTCACGACCCAGCATTCGCGACCGCCATTGGTTTAGCCGTGTGGGGAAACGCGATTCGTGGAGTAGGAAAAGGAAAATTCTCCCTCGGTTCTCTTTTGAAATTCAAATCCGTGGACAAAGTCGCTGATCAGCTCCGTAAGTGGATGAAGTCATTGGTACCGTAGAATTTGGCTTTCACTTGCCAAATTCTCATTTTTTTGATTGAATATCTTGGCGATTAGGAGTTTTCGCATGCTCATGGCTCTCCGTTCCGTTCTCCTTTCCCCGCTCATTCTCACTCCCACGGCCCTTCTCTTCGGTGGGCTCTTCTATCGAGCCTTTCCCCAGTTTGCCGTCAACATCGACAGCATGTACGCCGTCTGGGACGAGAACGCTGCTCCATACGTGGTCGGTGGTCTCGCCGGCGGAATCCTGACGGCCATCGTGCTGGCCGCCGTCCTGCCCGACTGGATTGCTGGCGCTCCGCATCGTGCAAAGAAACGTGCCGATGTCGAAGCCGATGAACGCGCTGCGATCGAGGCGATCGTCGCGGGGAACAAACGTCAGGCGGATGCCGAGTTCCGGCGCTGGGTTACTGATTGTCTCCTTCCCTGGAAGCAGCTTCTCGACAGTGTTGGCGAGGGGGCGCTTATCGCCGAGATCTCAACGCAGTTCCGTGAGAATCGCGCCGGAGCTAACATCAATGATGAGGAGCGTCATCAGGACTACTTCATGATCACGTGGCTGACTCAGAAGGCGGTGGCATTCCGTGCTGCTGGCGTAGATGACGCCACAGCGAGGAAGATTCACCGGTTTCTCGACCAGGCGTTTCACATCGCCGGCCAACGTAAGGCTTGGCGCATGATGCAGGAAGTTCCAGGTGCGGAAACCGTCGTCGCCCCGTTCTTTCGCGACCAGGTTACTCACCTCACCAACACCTGGGGAGGTCGGCATGATGTGAACGGCGCCTTCACGGAGTTTACGGCCTGGGCTGTGAACGCATTGGCACCGCGAGCCGCTTTCGTCATCACGGCCCACGCACCCTGAGACTCAGTTCGAACAACCCACGCCATGCCGGCTGCAAACGCGCAGCTGGCCAACGCCGCCCCGGTAGCCGAAAGGTTGCCGGGGCGTTGGTTTTCTGCTATATAAGAGGTGCATTCCATGGAGTTTTGAATGCTGATTTCGTCCAACTATCCGCCCCAGTTCGTTCTCCCCTTCGTCCTCGTCGCCTTGGTGATCTGCGTCGTCGCCTTCGTCGTCAACCATCGCCGGAAGAAGGCGCAGCAGGAGCAAGAGCTCCAGGCCATCCGCGAGCTGGAGACGCGGTGGAACACGTGGCTTCGTGAGCTCGAGCTCGTCGATCTCTACCCAAGTCTCCTGGGAATTCTCCAGCGCCAGTCCGGCGCTGATGGCGGTCGCGAGATCATGATTCTTCGCTGGCTCCTCACGACCATGGTGGATCTGGCCAGCTCTCCAAAAACGGACGCGGGTCGTTCGCTGAAGTTCGCGGGGAAGGCGGTCAGGCACGCAGCGAGGAACGATCTGTGGGCAGATCTCGTCTACGCTTCGCCCGAGCAGTTTGCGCTCTTGGAGCCTACGCTGAAGGCGAATTTCTACGAGCTCGCCGGGCGTGGCGGCGGATCACATGAGTTCGCTAAGCTCGCCGCGCGCCTGATCACCGGGAAAATGCCGCCGGATCGCGCGTGTCGGGTGTTGCCTCGGCTTCCTCGGCAGCCGGCAGTCTCAAGGTTCCCGGTACGCACGGCAGTAGCCGGTACCGGCGAGTAGGTACGACGTACGTAGGGCCCTCGGTTCGGCTTCACCGCCAGCCGAGGGTCTTCGCATTTTTAGAATGTCCCCATTTCATCCCCAGTATCGATTGACCATAAAACACGCTATACTATACGGTGATCACATTCAGTGTTCGGGATAAGACTTTGATGAACACTATTTTATTAGGACTTTCCCATTTGCGGCTAGTTTCGATGAAGATTAAGGAAAGCTTCTGAGACGTACTTCTTGGTACGTTGAGGAAGTTTCCGATGATCTGAGTCGAAAATAGACCAAAGGGGGAAGTCCTATGCAGCTATGGCGGAGATTAAGCCGGACATCGAAACCTGTGCGAAAATCAAAGTTATCGGCGTTGGCGGCGGCGGAGGCGCGGCTATTACTCGAATGATCTTGGCGAATTTGCGTGGTGTTGATTTTATTGCGGTGAACACGGATGCTCAGGCATTGCACGCGAACTTGGCGGTGACGAAAATTCCGATTGGGAAAACGGTGACGCGTGGACTTGGTGCAGGAATGAATCCAGAGATGGGTCGTCGATCGGCCGAGGAGAACGCAAACGATTTGCGGAATGTTATTGCTGGTGCGGACATGATTTTCCTTACCTGTGGCTTGGGCGGCGGAACAGGAAGCGGCGCTATTCCGGAAATCGCGAAGATTGCTCGTGAAGTTGGCGCGCTCACCATTGCCGTCGTTACAAAGCCGTTTAGTTTTGAAGGTGCACAGCGAAAACGGATCGCTGAGGATGCGTATCAAGAGCTCCTCCAGCATGTCGATACGATTATTGCGATTCCGAACGACCGTGTGCTGCAGATCATCGATAAAAAAACTTCGCTTCTTGACGCATTCAAGATCGTCGACGATGTGTTGCGTCAGGGCGTGCAAGGAATCGCTGAGATCATCACGTTGCCGGGCTTGATCAACGTGGATTTTGCTGACGTGAAGGCGATTATGGCGAATGCTGGAAGCGCGCTTATGGGCATTGGTCGATCATCTGGCGAAAATCGCGCGGTAGATGCTGCGAAGCAGGCAATCGCAAGTCCGCTTCTTGAAGTCTCGATTGACGGCGCAAAGGGAATTCTCTTTACCGTCACCGGTGGACCAGACCTCGCGATGTATGAGGTTGCCGAGGCCGCGAAGGTGATTACCGGTTCTGCTGACGACGACGCTCGCGTCATTTTCGGCGCAAACATCGACGACACGATGGGTGACGAGGTGCGCATCACCGTGGTTGCAACAGGATTTGATAATCGCGAAATGCGTCGCGCGCCAAGCCTTGCTGGAGACGTGGAGATCGCCCCACGTTCTACGTGGCAGCCAACGCCTGTTGCTCGTCGTGACGATTTCCGTGGCACAACGCGTGTTGCGGCGCCGTATGAAACGCCGTTCGAATCACGGAAAGTTCCTTCTGCTCCTCTTCCGCAGGAACGGGAGATGTATCAAGAGCCAGCTCCACAACAGCACGCACGGCCATCGATGGTGAACGATGTTATTCCGTCGGAACCACGTTTCCGTCAACCAAATTCGAATCAGCCGCAACAACAGCAACCACCCGCGCCAATTCAGCAACCCCCGCAAAAGAGTGATGACGACGATTTCGGCATTCCAGCCTTCATTCGTCGAAAGATGATGTGAGGTGTCCTGTCTGCGACTACAAATCCACGAAAGTCATCGACTCTCGCCTTTCGCAGGACGGCATGGCGGTGCGACGGCGACGGGAGTGTGAAAAAACGCGGTGTGCGTTTCGTTTTAGTACGCAAGAGGAGGTTGAGCTCATGGACTGTGCTGTCGTGAAAAGGAATGGCCGCCGCGAGCCGTACTTGCGGGAGAAGCTGGAATCGGGACTGAAGAAATCGTTGGAAAAGCGTCCGTACACGCAAAATCAACTTCATTCGCTCGTCCATAATATTGAACGTGAAATTCAAAAGGTTCGTGGGGGAGAAATTACATCGGCACAAATTGGGGAGATTGTGATGCAACAGCTGAAAAAGTTCGACAAAGTCGCGTACATCCGTTTTGCCTCCGTGTATCACTCATTTGAAGGGCTGGATATGTTTGAAAAGGAGCTGAAAAATTTATCGGGGAAATAGAATTGGGTGATATACTTTCTTGCGTATGCACCGCAGAACACGAATTGTTTGCACTATTGGTCCAGCGTCGTCTGCACCTTCGGTTTTGACGCGCATGATGCGGTCTGGAATGGACGTGGCGCGGTTGAACTTTTCACATGGCACGCATCCGGAGCATGAAGTACTTCTGAGAAATATTCGATCAAGCGCAAAGAAAGCGGGGAAGTACATTGCGATTCTTCAAGATTTGCAGGGGCCAAAGATTCGCGTTGGCGCGTTGCCAGATGCTGGAGTTGAATTGCATCACGGACAATCGGTGAGCTTCTCTACCGCGATCGATGCATACGAAGCAAACGGTTCGTTGCCGGTCACGTATAAAAATCTTCATCGCGATGTGAAAGCAGGGGATCGGATTCTCCTCGATGATGGATTCTTTGAGGTTGTGGTGACGAGCGTGAAGGGGAAAATGATTCACACAAAAGTTGTTCATGGCGGAGTGTTGAAATCACGTAAGGGGATGAATCTTCCGGACACGAAGGTGAGTGTTGATCCGTTTACGGAAAAAGATCACGCCGATCTTGTATTTGGCGTTGCGCACGGTGTGGATTGGCTTGTGCTTTCGTTTATCGCAAAACCCGAGGTCGTCGAGCATGTCCGACGAGTTGCAATCGCGACAGCGCGGCAGAACAACGTGCCGACGCCATGGATTATGGCCAAGATCGAGACGGCGCTTGCGATTGAGCGTTTTGATGAAATCCTTGAAGTTGTTGATGGAATTATGCTGGGTCGAGGAGATCTCGGCCTTGAGATTCCGATGGAAGAGGTACCGATCGTGCAAAAAGAGATTATCGAGAAGTGCCGACGAGCAGGGAAGCCAATCATCATCGCAACGCACATGCTTGACTCGATGTCGCGGAATCCTCGTGCCACTCGCGCTGAGGTTTCCGACGTTGCGAATGCAGTGCTCGATCATACGGATGCGGTGATGCTTTCTGCGGAATCGGCGTCTGGCAGATATCCTGCAGCTACGGTGCAAGCGATGGCGTCCGTTATTGACGAGGCGGAGAAATCGCGATTCGATCTTGTAGAAATGCCCATCGCGGATGTTGATAGTCCTGTTCACGCTTTCGCTCATAGCATTGCCGTTATGGCGTCGCGAGGACTGATCGACGCAGTGGTGAGTACAGCGGCGTTGCCCGATGTTGCATTCGCATTACCACGCTATCGTCCACATGTTCCAATCTTGGTGGGATGTGCGGATTCTGCCGATGCACGGAGAATTGTGTTGTATGCTGGTGTAACATCGTTTGTGCTGCCAACTGATGCTGGTACGTTTGTTCCGCGATCACATGCGTTCTTCATCCGACATGGATTGCTGAAGGCGAGGGACCGTGTGGCATACGTGGTTGGCGGCGGTGGCACACTTTCCTTAATGATCCACGGCGGATAGCCTTTTTATGAATCGTTTCTTCTTTGTGTTTTGTGCGATGATTATGCTCGGTGCGGGATGTGGATCGTCATCTACGGTCGTGCCGGCGGCAACAACTGCACCAACGCAAGCCTCCCCCAGTCCCTCTGTAAATGAAGTGGAGACTTCGGTAAAAATCATCTCCCCATCTATACATGAGTCGGAGAAGGCATCTTCTGTTCCGATTGCTGATCCAGTCCCTCTTTCCATTACCATGACTTCGGGTAATTTTTTCTTCGATCCTGCAACGATTACTGCAAGTCCAGGACAAAGCGTATCGGTCACTTTCACGGGCAATGAAGGCGTACACACGTTTGTTATTGATGAACTTGAGTTGAAGAAAACTATTTCTGTTGGAACCGTCGTGACATTCACTGCACCATCGACTCCAGGAAGCTATGCCTATTATTGTGACATCGGCGCGCATCGGAAGTTGGGAATGGAAGGGGTGTTAGTTGTGAAGTGAGCTGATTCGGACTTGATTCACTAAAAAAATACAGCCCTTGCAGGCTGTATTTTTTGATTATCTCGATCCTAGTTCTTACACATCTTGCACTTGCCGCAGAATAACATCGCGATCGCTGAGAGACCAACGAGCATGTACACCACGTTTTCCAACGATCCGCCTGCGACGCCTCCAAGGAGTGAGTGAACGAGGTTCCACTGGAAGAATCCAATAAGTCCCCAGTTCAACGCACCAATCCAGACCAATGTACTGGCAACTTTGTGTACCGAACATTCGCCTTTGTTCAACATAGGAGAGCAGTTAATGAATAAAACCTAAAGAAAGCATACATGAAAAATATATGCCATACCGTTTGCCTGTGGAAAACCCTTATGTTGCATCTTGATCCATATCCTTTAAGAGGAGCATCGGTCCGAGCCTCTCCTCGCGTTGACTTCTGAATCCGCAGTGATCCGCAAAGCGATCGGCTTCCTTGAATGTGCCGAATAATCGATCCCACCACGTAATGTCGCCGAAGTTGTATCGGTGGACATTACGTTCGTGGTGGATGGAGTGGTGTTCTGGACGTTGGATAAAATATCCAACCCATCGTGGTGTGCGGATATTGGCGTGATAGAAAAACTCACCGGTAACGGCAAAGACGTTGTACCAGGCCGCAGCAGCAATCGATCCGCCAAAGCCAAGGAAAATGATCGCGCTGATAAGGATGGAATTGACGATCATTTCAACGGGATGCTTGTAAAACGCCGTAAGCGCCTCAATTCGCGTTGGGCTGTGGTGAATTTGATGAAACACGAGCCACCAGCCTTTTTGATGACGAAGACGATGCCACCAATAAAAGACGAATGTGCCAACGAACCAGTAGAAGAATCCTTCGGCGATCGGATGCAGCGTTCCGCCGATATGGAGGATTGACCAGCTTTGAAACCACGTGTTCCATGTGGCGCCTGCAAGAAAGACCATGCCCAATTGCGCGAGATTGAGGAGAATCGCGCGAAGATGCCAGCCTCGGCTTTGGGGGAGCGGCCTGCCAGGTTGAACGCGCTCGATTGCGAGAAAGACGACGCCAATGACGATAATAAGGAAAATCTGAAGCATACAGTGAAAGTATACGCTATATTGGGGGATTATCCGCTTGTCAAAAATGGTGAACATGATACGATACTCGCGGTTTGATACTCGATGTGAACGTGAAAACGTGCACCTTGGGTCGGTAGCTCAACTGGTTAGAGCGCTGCCCTGTCACGGCAGAGGTTGCGGGTTCGAGTCCCGTCCGTCCCGCCACAAAGGACGATCTGTAGAAATACCGATCGTCTTTTGTATTTCATCAGCCATGTTTAGTACTAAATTAAAGGGCTTTTTGAGTTCAAAGACGAGTTCTTTGCCCTCTACTTTCGGGTTCAGAAGTAGGAAATTCAGGAACGCACGCTTTTCGTGGGTTTCAGAACCATCAAAAATTTCGCGTGCCCGTCGAGCTACGGAAAGTACTTTAGCTACAGTGGTTTGATAGTCATAATCGCCCTTGGAGTGTTCTTCGAGTTCAATGCCCAGAGTCTGTATTCCATCCATAAGCTCCTGCATCTTTTTGTCGTAGTCTGCCTTAGTAATACTCTCGTCGATAAAAAGGTTGATGAGACGATCCTTCTGCCTCGTGAGCCGATCCTGTTCGGTTCGGATACGGGAAACCTGTGCGTGGTGGAAAGCTATTTCAGCTTCTGTGGTCTTTCTGAGCTCTGCTACGAGGTCTTCCTGGACTTCCTGCTCAATACTCGCTAAACGGTCAAAAACAACGTACACGGGCTTTAAAAGATCGTTCTCATTAATATACGTCCGTTTGCAGATTCCTTTTGAATTTGTGCAGGCGTAAAGATTATATTCCAAGCCGCTCTTCTTTTTGTGAAACTCTGGCGATATTGAACAATTGCAGTTGGCGCAATGAAGCAAGCCCTTAAAAATGAAATTCTTCGACGAGGCTTTGCTCGGTTCTATCCTTTTACCTTCCCGTACTTTCTTGCAGCGTTCAAAAAGATCTTTCGTGATGAGTTTTTCGTATCTGTGAGCGTAAAGGTGATCGTATTTTTTTGAATACGCCATTCCGTAATAGAAAGGATTCTTCAAAATAATCTCGATGGCGCTTTTTGAAAGCGTATATCCTTCGCGGCTTTTTAAACCTGCTCTTGTTACTTCATCCAGAATTGTTTTCATTGAGTGATTTCCGGTGCCATACATTTCAAAGATTTTGACGACCAAGTGGCAAGGACCCCATTTTTTAGACACTGTTCCCAAGGAGAGCGTTTTGTAAGAGTGAGTGAATTTGGTGCGTGACGACGTGTTGGTTCGTCCGGTGACGGAACGTCACCGGCGGCATCCGGTGAGCGGAGTGGATGCGGTCGTTATTG
>CALRHV010000017.1 GCA_943359525.1 Candidatus Uhrbacteria bacterium | reverse complement strand
ACTCGTATCTTAATCGAATCGGGGATTGTGGGAAAGAGTTTCTGCCAGATGGTGAATGTTTCGTGGTCGATCTTTGCGACGAGCTTCTCGTCACGATCGATGACATGTTTTGCAATCTTATCGGGAAGCGATTCGCGTGTTGCGCCTTCGAACTCGACAACAACGCCAAATGGTGGAAGAGAATATTTCTTGCGCGCCTCGAGTTCAATGCGATTCACGTACTCTGCGCCAAGGAGTGATTGCAAGCGGTCTCGTGTCAGAGTCTGGATGAGACACTCGGCGTGTTCGCGATGCGCAAGATGACGAAGGCGTGCAATTTTTCGTGCGGTGATTTCTGCGCCAAGATAATCACCAGGTGTGAATGCAAGATCGCCGAGGATTTCTGCGACGACGCCGAAGTTGTACGCCGTGAATGGTTCGATCACGCTGGAGAAAAAGAACTCTGTTGCGAGCACGATGTCTGCGCCACGATCGATGCGGCCTTTTTGAATGTGCCCAATCGTCGCTTCGGGAAATGCTTTGTGGAGATCATCGGCGATCTTTGCGCCACCGATGGATTTTAATCCGATCTTTGGTGAGCCACACGCCGGGCACGTCGTTGGCCGCCACATTTCTGTGCCGCACGCCGTACAGAGCAAATCATCGAGGCGCACCGTTGGCAAGCTGCCGCACGTTCCACAGAACGGAACGTGGCCGCACGCTTTGCATTCAATACGCTTTGCAACGCCCTTTCGGTTGAACGAGAGTAGCACCTTTTTTTGGCTCTGTAAAGCCAACTTTATGCTTTCCAACAGCGTTTGACTGATGAGGGGATACGGCGAATTCTCGCCTTTGTGAATGACATCGATCAGTGCAGGATCCGCGCCATCGTTTGTGACTACGATCGGCAGTGTGGCCGATGGAACAGGGAACGCATCGGCGGAAATGAAGATCGATCCAGCAGATCGCGCCAGGGATTCAGCGACACGAACTGCATCGATATGCGGATTCCGGAGTGGGCTTCCGTGATCTTCGCACCCGGATTGATACACAAGAACCGCTCCTAGCGATTGTGGGGCCACAAGAACGCTCTGACGAGTTCCTACAAGAACACGCGTGGTGCCGTTTCGCCACGATCGGAGAGTGCGGTTGCGATCGCGTGGGGGAATCTTTCCTGTAAGAATCGACGGAGTGAATTGTGAGAGCATTCCAGCGATGAACCGCGCATCACGTTCACGGGGAACAAGGATGACGATCTGATTTGTGATTGTCTTACACATCGCATGCGCAAGAACGCAAAATGTTTCGTCGTCGCATGCAAGGGAAATCGTGCGATCGGTTTTTAAGCGATCGATGATGGCGTGGACGGAGGCGATGGTTTCTTGGTCGACCTTTGGAGAGGTCGATTGAATATTGAAGACCTGACCCCGTTGTTCGGTCGGATACGGGCTCAGTCCCTCGTACGCCACGTTCAGAATCGATGAAACGGATTGGCCGAGCTCTGACGCGATGGTTTCGATGCGAGCAAGATCGATCTCGGGGATTGTGAAGCCGATCGAGCCGCTGACGATGTTGAGCACGCGTTTTTCTGAGGTCGATTCTGCAATCGCTTTCACCACACCGAGGACGGCGCGATGGCGGAAAGGAATCTGAATGACATCGCCAACACTCACCGACGTACCATCAGGAACAGCGTAATCGAAAACATTGAAGCGACGGGGGAGTCGCAAGATTGGATACACTTTTGCAAACACAGATTAATTGAGGACGAGTTCGGCGACGATTTCGCCAACGCCGAATGGTGCTTCGTGGGAGAGAATACGGCTTTTTGCTGGCATGCCGTCGAGTGCGCCAAAGAGCATCACGATTTGTTTGTATGCGGCGTCTTGTCCGACTGCAAGAAGGTTTTCATCGAATTGTAACAGGCCAGCAGTGTTTTTTTGCGTGATAAGCGTTTCGAGCAGGTCGTCCGATTGTTTTCCTTCGTCGTGTAGTCCACCTGGCGCTTCATTGGAACGTGTGTGCGAACAGTCGCCGGCCGCGATGATCGCGATACGCTTTGGGCTCTCAACGAGAATGTTTCGGAGTGCTGCACCAAAATCAAAATGTTCTTTTACAGAGAGCGCACACGGAGCAATGGGAAGAATGTGAACATTCGGAAGGTGCTCGCGCAAGAAATCGAGTGGTACGGTTGCGCCGAACGGAAGACTGGCTTCAGTAACCATCGTAACAGGAAAACCGCTTTTACGAAGTTCGCGCTGTGCCTTGTCGGCAAGCATGAAGTCGGGATGATACGTCTGCGTGTATCCAAGATCCCCAAATGCCGCGAGTGTTGCGGTGTACGGATCCGCAACGTTCATCGCGAATGCATCGTGTGGCGTTTGCGTATGCTGGCAGAACATCACCACGGTGTCGGGATGCGTTGCAAAGAGCTCTTCGGAAAGTTCGTGCATGGCATTTCTCGTCTTCTCAATAAGCCCGACGCGCTCAGGATTTACCGACGGCAACATGAGCGGAGAACACGGCACGATACCGGCGAAGACGATCATAGGACTCTAGGTTCCCGAACCGAGGAGATTCTCGCCGGTTGGGTGAAGATTTAACACATCGTCACTCACGAAAATCACGTTGCTCCATGCATAGCCGTAGTCTAAGAAAATCGACTCGCTGGTAATTGGCATCTTCTTTCCGTCGGAAATAACGTACACCGACGGATTTTCGTACGATCGCACCAGTGTTCCATCAGGAAGTTTCAAGAACTTTCCTTCGCGATATTGTTCAATGACGACGGGCGCCGCGTTTTCGATAATCGCGGTTGGGAAATTTGCTTTCAAAATTGCGGCATCAAGAATGGCTTGGCGGACGCCGTCTTTCAGATAGAACATTGCACCATTCGTTGTGAGCTTTACCACGCGGCCTGATGGATCCTGTGATGTAGATGTAATTGGTGTTCCCTGTGTGTACGTTGCAACTTCGGCCGAGGTAACGTCGATCAATTCGTCCTCAGAAAATCCGATTGATCGGAATGTCGTCATTGAGTCGATTCTGCGCATGGTGTCGTCCACGAGGAGAGAAATGTTTCCGCGTTCATCTTTGACAAGGGAATAGTTTGGCAAGGAAATTGGTGAGCCTTCCGGATATTGTTCGAGCGTGGTTTTGGAAACAGTAATAATCAACGCGCTGTTGTATCTTGAGGTGAGTGCAGCTTTACTGGTGATTGGTCGGCGATATCCATGTTCAATGCGATACACGCCGTCTTGGCCAGCAGCTTGGAGTAGTGTTCCTGTTGGATATTCCTTGCCAAACCAGCTGTCCCAGATCGCGACAAAATTGCTGTTGCCGTGAAGGTGAGGTGTGTACGCGTACATTGCAGCTGTTGCGGCATTTTCCGGGGTGACGACGGTACCGTCGATGGTAACAGGAAGGTTTGGGCCGTACTTTCCGGCCGTCACGCCGTTTTCGGCAATGTCGAGCATGTACCCTTCGGTGAATTGCATTGCGGCAGAGTTCACTTGCTTGCCAAAACCCTGCCATCTTGCAAGTCCAGCATCGTTCATGGAGCAGTCGTCGCACACGCCATAGCCTGTGGCCCAGTCGTATTGTTTCTGCGATGGGTCGAGATCGGTGATGAGGCTCTGTTCTTTTTGCAGGAGGACAAGAAGGAAGCGTGGATTAATATCGTGATTTTGTGCCGTGCGCCAGATGATGTCTGCGGCGTAGCGCGTTCTGCCTTCCCAGTCTGGAGATTTATACGTTGCGAGTGTGCCACGTTCAAGAAATGCCTGAATTTGATTCAAGTCCATTGCCTGAGCATCCGTCATCTCTGCGTCTGAAAGGATGTAGTTTGGATCGAATGCGAGCGACGTTGAAGGGACGATAAGCACGGCAAAAGCGACAAAAAGCGCAAGGCGATGAGTACGATGCTGCATATGGCTTAAGTATAGCAACGAAGCCAAAAATCGGCACCCAAGTTATCCCGTCAAAGAGAAACCGCCCGCCAGAGGCCGACGGGCGGCGTTCTCTGCGGGCGGTGCGTGTGTTATCGGTGGAGAAGCGATGTGCCCAGGGAAGAAAGAACCCTCTCGATTTCCCGCAGATGTGCTTGGGAGATGCCTCCGCTGAGGCATTGTCCCCGTGTGAGACTTTTGATGCTTCCGACGGTTTTGTGCCTATGCTTTCGGAGCCACGCCTTCGCTCCTTCGCTGATGTCGAGCTTCTCGATAGACAGACCGGCGACGATGTTCGGGTCGACATCCGATTCGGCGTCGAGCGTGTCTTCGTCATGATCGATTTCGAGAGCCTGCGAGGTATTCCCGCCAGCGGAAGGGATTTGCAGTTTGGCGACTGCGGCTTGAAGACCTTTGACGACACGCTCGAGCGCGTCGACTCGGCGTTGAAGATGTTCAATCGCAAGGTCGCGATCCGGCATGGGAACTCCTGAGCAAGGGAAAGTGTGTCATGAGAGCCAACGAACGTTATTACTGTGCGAGAGGGAAGCCTTGTGCCTTCACATTCATACCGAGACGGAGCCCCAATGCTTCAAGAATGTTCTTGATCTCCTTGACGACTTTTCGGGTGAATATCTCTTTCTTCCCAATTCGGAGCTGGAGAAGTATCGCCTCTGTGTAGTCTACCAGTTCCCAGGTGCGGAGAATGCCCGCCTCCTGGAGAGCGCGGCGTGCATCGATGCTGAGTCCGAGATCGACGTAGCGCAAGAAGAGATTCTCGTTCCAGCGCGGGGTGCTTTGATCCCCGCTGGCGAGTTTTCCGATGGTGCTCATACTGGCCTTCAAGAGCTCGGTCTCTTGCGTTTTTGTGCGTACTTCGCGTTGGAGCTGGGCGATTTCCGCGCGAAGCGCTTTGGCCGCCGGGCCTTGTTCCGGCTCGAGAACATTAGCGATGCTCGTCTGAAGCGCAATATTGCGCGCGTTCCGCCCTCCGAGTAGCTGGCCACGCACGGCGTCGAGGTAGACCTTCTGTCGAATGATCGGATCAGGTGCGCGAATCGGTGGGCGCCCCGGGAAAGCGATGGCTTTCAGATCCTTGTGGATCAATACCCCCGACACTTTGCAGACGAGAGCAATCTCCTGGTTCGTCAGATGACAGGAGAAGAGGAATGTGACGAGCTTGCGACGGTCCGCGATGCGAGGGGACATGAGTACTCCAGAACGAGGGAAGGGCACCGAACACGGTGTTCGGTGACGAAAATGTAGCAAATATAAGCCATTTTGTAAAGAGAAACCGCCCACCAGAAAACCTGGTGGGCGGTAGTGATTGCCTCAACGTACAGAAGCGCTTTCGCAACGGCGTTCACTGAGGCAAAGGGTCTTGCGGAAGGAGTACGATCAATCTTTCGATTATTCGTGACGGCTCCGCAAGGAGTGGCGAGGGAGAATTTCGAGCAACGAAAATCAGTGTGCCGCACTCTCCCTCCCCATCGCCTTCGATCTTGGATCGATTTCGCTGAGGAGTCCCCGAAGTGTGTTGAGCACTTCGGGGAGCGTGGCGGAACGAGCAACGGAATGGACCGTCTTTCAACGAGGTCTCCTGTCGCACATTCCAAGTGGCGGGGCGAACATTTCTACTTCCCGTCGTGTGACGAGTTGTCGTTGCTTCGTCCCAGAAGTTGCCTCGCAGCTATTGAAGCGCCGTTAAGGCACCGATGAAGAACGCGAGGCAAAGGGTGAGAACGTACTCATGGTTCCGATGAACATCAGGAGTTGCTTCCGTCCTCCCCATCGCCCTCGATTCAGAATCGATCGCGCTGAGGAGCGGGCGAGCCAGCGGAGCGATGAAGCTCTGCCGACTCGCCCTCGTCGTTACTTGCTGTTGCGGACTTCCAGTTTCACCCACTCGCGGTACAACCACTTGGCGAACAGCGTGATGGTACGCCACACCGCCATGCGCTGAATGTGTCCGTCGGTGTAGAGCGTTTTCTTTTCGTTCTTCACCGGTTCGGGGTGCGTGGCGCGGAGCTTCGCTTTCACCTCGCGGAGCTTCTTGCCCCACACGCTGTCAGGCCGTTTGTTCCACTGGTCTCCCAGCAGATAGAAGCCTTGACGCGCTTCCGGTTGCCAGTTGGCGCGCGCTCCCGCCTTACGACGCATGAACACGCCCTTGCCGTCTTCCATCCGCAGGCCGACGCCGCAGAACGCGAGAAACTTGTTCTCGCCCCGCTGCTCCGCCTTGCGGTGAAGCGCGCCGATCTGCTCGCGAAGTCGCAACGATTCATCGAGTGTTTCCGCTTCGCTCTCTGCGCCGGCGCGACGCAGGTTGCTGCGGACGATCTGGATCTGTCGCTTGCGATCCTTTCGCTCGACGGCTTCTTGCCACGCCGCCTTCGCCGTTTCTGCGGAAGCATCGCCTTCGTACGAGACGAGACCGAGATCGTTCGGATCCCACGTGTCCACGCCAGCGAGTTCTTCGCATGCATGGATTTCGGAACGGAGCCGATCGATTTCCTTCTGATCCACTTTCACCTGGAACCGCCGCACGTCGCCGACTGCCGCGATGATACGTGCTGCCGTTGCCGGCCCCGCACCGTCTACGCTATCGAAAATGTCGGCGTACACGTCCATGGCTTCTACGGACTTGGTGAGCTCGCGGAACCGACGCAACTCTTCGGTTTCCAGCGCCATGTACACGGCGTCGGTGGCCTTGAGCCGATCGAACTCGGCCTCGATGTTGCCGATGCCCTTGAACACATCCACATTCTCGCCAGCCTGCCGGAACGCGGAACCGATGGCCTGGCCACGAAGGCGCTGGCCACAGGCGATGCGCGCCTGCATGGCTTCCGTGCGAGAGCGGAGCAGTTCCGTCACCAGGATGCCGGCACCGTCGCGTTCGCGAACATCGTAGAACTTCTGCACGCCGTCCATGAACAGGGTGACGAGCAATTCGGCGTCCTTGTCCTTGTCGCCGTCCTCACCACGGGCATCCTTGAGGCCGCCGGGGGTGATGCGGTACACGGCCGCGCCGATCTTCTGGCCACGTCGGGCAGACGCAAGAGCGAAGTAGCCGCCGCTGCCACCGAGCGTGGTCACCACCGCATCGCCAGTCGAGAGGCCTTCGTATGCTGCGGGAACCTTCATGTCGGTGCTGCCTTTCTTCACCGGCACCACGTGGTGTTTAGCGAATGCGCTGAGGTCTTCGCCTTCCTCCGCCTTCCGCCACTTGGTGGGGTAGCGGCCGAGGACGAAGTCGACCTCGTCCGTTTCCGTATCCAGCGCGAGGCTGATGACGGCGCCGGTGCTGACGGTGCGGATGGCCACCTGCGTGGGCCGCGCCTCGCCCTTGGCAGTCTTCTTGATGCGATGGCGGAAGCCGATGACACGAACGGGGGTGAACAGAGCTGAGTGTTGTGCAGTCACGCCTTCTCCTGAATGGCCTTTCGGCCGATTGCGTCCCTAGGCGGTTGCCATCGGAACTTGGGGTTGGTGAGGAAAAATGAGCGATAACGCCATTTGGCAACTATCGTATCTTTCCCTCCTCATCACCATCGAAGTAATCGATGACGCTGAGGAGTCCCCGAGGCGCGTGTTGCGCCTCGGGGCTCGTGTGGGTGGGACGAGATCTGCTCTTTCGCCTTTCGGCACGAGCTCACTCATCGTCCCAAGTGGTTGCCTCACACTCGGCGCAACGAGAATTCAAGGGGTCATGCGTGAGGCAAAGGGTCTTGCGGAGTAGCAACTTACGATCGTGAGATCAGGAGGAGATTATCCGCAAGGAGTGGTGAGGGAAACCGTGATTCTCCGCTCTTGAGCAGGGGCCGCAACTTTCCCTCCTCGGCACTATCGAATTGATCGATGACACTGAGGAGTCCCCGAGACGTTTCGTCCATCTCGGGGCTCGTGTGGGGTGGGATGAACGATGAACACTCCGTTTTTCAACGACGGCCGCGGTCTTCATCCCAAATGGTTGCCTCAAAGAGCTCAATCGCTCTCGCAAAGGTCGATACTGAGGCAAAGGGTCTTGCGGAGTAGCAACTTACGATCGTGAGATCAGGAGGAGATTATCCGCAAGGAGTGGTGAGGGAGATACGCACTCCACGCTTTTGAGCATGTATTCGAACTCTCCCTCCTCATCACCATCGAGTGAATCGATTGCGCTGAGGAGCCCCCGAGGTATTTTGATGAATCTCGGAAAGAGAAATTTAGCAGAAACAAGCCATTTTGTCAAAATAATGGGGGAGGAGTATTGTTGGCGGTGTTGGGGTCAGGTCTTTACCTTTTACTTTTTTCCTTAAGCGTTTATGGCGAATCTCAATGTTCCGATTCAGAAGTTCATGCCGAATTTGTTGCACCTGTTGGCTCCTTGGGCGAATGAGGAGAAGAAAATTTTGAACGGGCTTATTGAAATCGCCGCAGGCGGAATCAATAAATATGAGTTCATTACGGAAACTGGGCACTTGAAACTCGATCGGGTTGGTTACTCTACATTGGCTCGTCCGTCGACGTATGGTTTGGTTCCGCAAACGTGGGATCAGGATAACGACATGCTGGATATTCTCGTTGCACAGGTTACTGAGCCGCTCATTCCGGGATCGCTCGCAGAGGTTCGCGTGATCGGCATTATGAAGTTTGAGGATGGGGGAGAGATCGATGATAAGATTATTTGTGTGTTGGCCGACGACAAGCGGGTGGATCACATCACGTCGTACAAGGACCTCGGCGCACATTGGGAAAAGGAAACCGCGCACTATTTCGAGTACTACAAGCATTTGAAAAAGCCGGGAACGTGTAAGGTGCTCGGGTTCTTCGAGGCCGATGAGGCCGTAAAGGTCATCGGTGAATGCATCGAGCGATATCAGAAGGAAATTCTTCCGAAGATCGCCGCGTAACAATTTCAGAAAAGCATGAACGGCGCCTTCTCTCGAGGGCGCCGTTCGCGTTGTGGCCCGAAGGCCCGTGGAGCTCTAGGCTCCCGTGTCTGCCGTGGCGGTGTCGATGATCACGTCGCCCGTGTCGATCGGTGCGCCGGTGTCACCACCGGAGCCCGTGTCGACCGAGCCGGTGTCGAACCCACCACCCGTGTCCTGCGGGGCACACGGATCGTAGCCGCCGGTGTCCCAGCCGCCACCGCCCATCCACCATCCGGTGTCTTCCGGTTCGCTGCACGGATCGCGCCAGTACCCGATCGTTGTGAGAATGGTGTCCGCACGACCCTCGATGAACGAGAAGTTCGCACGTTTCCAGCTCTCGTAGTCGCCGTACTGCATGTCGATCGAGGTCAGGTACTCGTTTTGCCCTTCGATCTGCGCTTCGTACACGTCCACGTTCGCATCCCACTCCATGGCCTTGTCTTCCAGATGGTCGACGTATGCCACGGAGCAGTCCGCGTCGATTCCGCAGTACGAAATGATCGTCCCACTGCCGAACACGCCGTAGTCCCACGACCAGTCCGGATTCAGAGTCAGATCCAGCGAGTGCGGAACCAGATCGATGATCGGCTGGTCCGGGTTCTCCGCGTTCGGCAGTACCACCATGGTGTAGTTGTGCGCCGCGTCGCAGTACCCGTCCCACTGGCCGACCATCTTCTCTGCCGCGCAGTAGTTGAAGAACTGTTCGTGGCCGCCCAGGTAGCGACGGTCCAGGAAGTCGAGCATCGTCACGGATCCAAGGGCCGCAACGATGTCTTCGCTGAGCTCGTCGAGCACGGCGTCGTCGCAGTCGCCGGCCTGGCACGTCGGGTAGTAGCCCGATCCGTAGCCGATGTCGCCGTAGCCTTCGTACGCCATGAGCCATCCACCTTCGCCGTAACGATTGGTCAGGAAGTCTTCCTTCGTCATTTCCATGACGAGGTAGTCCAACCGTTGACCGTACAGGTACGACGGCTCGACCCACGCATACGCGGCGCTCGGCGTGGTGATGCCCTGACTGGGGAAGAACGCGTTGTACAGGAAGTACTCCGCGTACGGCCCGCCGTACAGCATGTTGCCGAACTTCACGTTGTCGTAGCCACCCATGGTCTGGTCGTCGGTGAACTCGTTCAGGTCCACGATCAACTGCGCCTTGCAGGGCAGCTCGCAGAAGTTCATCTCGCCACCGATACCCATCTCCGGTTGCTCGAACACCACGGAATCGCTGCCGTTGACGGTGGAGACGGTGATGGTCTCCGCCCAGGTCTGGATGTGCGTATCCACGTCGCCGTACCAGCCGGAGTAGCCGTTTGCGTTCATGAGCACCATCATGTCGTCGCTCACGTCGATCTGCCACACGTACGAGGCATCGGGGTTGAACGGATTGGCGTCGATGAGGTTCACGTGTTCCACGGCCTCGCCGGGGAGGCTGTCGGTTTGCGGAGTGGGATCGGCGACGACTTCCTTTTCGCCAGACAGATCGAGCGTGTGCTGCTGGACGCAGGCGAGGAGAAGGGACTGGAGGACGAGGGGCATGAAATTCTCACAGTGAGGATGCTTCGATTGATTCGAGGCTTGGCTAATATAAGCCAAAAAGCCTAAAATGTCAACCAAACACAATCTCATCCTTCTTCACATCAACCGTCACAGAGGAGTCGATCGCGATTGTGCCTTTTACGATAGCGAGGGCAAGAGGATCGAGAATCTTTGATTGAATAACGCGTTTTAATGGACGGGCGCCGTAGAGGGGATCGTAGCCGTGTTCGGCGACGTACTTCTTTGCACGAGCGGTGAACTGTACATTGATGTTGCGAGCATTCTTAAGACGATCGGTGACAAGCGCGAGCTGAAGATCGACGATAGACGCGATGTGTTCCTTGGCGAGTGCGTGGAACACGATGGTCTCGTCGATGCGGTTCAGGAATTCTGGACGGAAATGATCGCGCAATAGTTCGAGGACTTTCTCACGTGTTGCGTCGGCTTTTGTTTCGTCGTTTTCGCTAAAGCCGATCTTTCGACCGCTGTTGAGAATGACGTCACTGCCGATGTTGCTCGTCATGATGATGATCGTATTTTTGAAGTTCACGGTGCGGCCCTTCGCGTCGGTAAGCCGTCCATCGTCAAGAATCTGCAACAACATGTTGAACACGTCGGGGTGCGCTTTTTCAATTTCGTCGAGGAGTACAACGGAGTAGGGATGCTTACGAATCTTTTCAGAGAGCTGTCCGCCTTCTTCGTAGCCAATGTAGCCTGGGGGAGACCCGATCATTTTGCTGGTGCTGTGCTTCTCCATGTACTCGCTCATGTCTAAGCGAACGAGCGCTTTCTCGTCGTTGAACATGAACGTTGCGAGTGCGCGGGCAAGTTCGGTTTTTCCCACGCCGGTTGGGCCAAGGAAGATGAACGAACCAATCGGCCGCTTTTCTTCGGAGAGACCGGCGCGCGATCGGCGTAACGCGTTGCTGACAGCGGTGATCGCTTCGTCTTGACCAACAACGTGTTTGCGCAATTCATCTTCCATGCGTGCGAGTTTCACCATGTCGCTTTCAAGCATTTTCGAGACGGGAATGTGCGTCCATCGGCCAACGACCGTTGCGATGTCTTCCTCGGCGATAACTTCCTTCAGCAATCCACGTTCGGTTTGGAATTGTTTCAGTTCGTTGTCGCGCTGTACCAGCTCCTCGCGTTTCTGGGGGAGTTCGCTGTAGCGAATTTCTGCAACGCGCTCTAAGTTTCCACGGCGTTCTTCATACTCGGCCTCATTTGCAAGTTTGTCGATGTCGCTCTTGAGTTCACGAATGGCGGCGATAAGATTTTTTTCATTCGTCCAACGCAATGCAAGTTCGGATGAGCGTTCTTTGCTGTCCGCAATTGACTTCTCGATTTCCTTCAATCGTTCCTTCGACGCCTTATCGTCTTCTTTTAATAACGCTTGGCGTTCAATTTGCAAACGCATTTCTTCACGCGTCATGCGGTCGAGTTCTTCTGGCATCGAATCGATTTGTAACCGAAGACCAGCGGCGGCTTCGTCGATGAGGTCGATGGCTTTGTCCGGCAGCTGGCGATCGGGAATGTAGCGAGCAGAAAGCGTGACGGCAGCAACAATCGCGTTGTCGGAAATGCGCACACCGTGATGAATCTCGTAGCGTTCCTTGATTCCACGAAGAATCGCAATCGCGTCGTCGACGGATGGCTCCTCAACCATGATCGGTTGAAAACGACGTTCAAGCGCCTGATCCTTTTCAATGTGGCGTTGATATTCTTTTGTTGTCGTTGCGCCGATCACGCGGAGTTCGCCGCGTGCCAATGCTGGTTTGAGTAAGTTGCTTGCATCCATTGGCGATTCGTCGCCTTTGCCAGCGCCAACGAGCATGTGGAGCTCGTCGATGAAGAGAATATATTTTCCATCAGACTGTGAAACTTCGCGCATCACTGCCTTTAGCCGTTCCTCGAACTCGCCGCGAAATTTTGTGCCAGCGATGAGGGAGCCGAGATCGAGTGATACGACTTCCTTATTCTTGAGCGTTTCCGGAACGTCGCCGGCAACGATACGGCTTGCAAGTCCTTCCACGATCGCCGTCTTTCCAACTCCAGCTTCACCAATGAGAACAGGATTATTTTTTGTGCGACGAGAAAGCACTTGCATCACACGGCGAATTTCTTCGTCACGACCGATGACTGGATCGAGCTTTCCGTGGCGAGCACGTTCCGTGAGGTTCATGCTGTACTTTTCGATGGCTTGATATTTTGTTTCAGGATTTTGTGAATCGACACGCTGACTTCCGCGGAGTTCTTTGAGTGCGGCAAGAATTGCTTCTTCGGTCACGGCGTGCTCTGCAAGCATCGCTGCGATTGGACGATCGACGAGTAAGCCGAGAAGTAAATGCTCGGTGGAAATGTATTCGTCGCCGAATTGTTTTGATCGCTTCGCTGAGTTTTCAAGGACGTTCGCGAGGGAAGGGGTGAGGATGATTTGTCCTACGCCGCCACGTTCGTTTGATCCGTGTTTTGGTAGTGCGTCGCACATGCGATCCACGTCGCCAAGAAGTGCCGGAAGGCTCGTCGCCATCTTTTGGAAGATCGTGACCACGAAGCCATTTTCTTGGCGGGTGAGAGCCGCGAGAAGGTGAATTGGCTCTACGCCGTGTTGCCCATTCTCTTCCGAGAATGCTTGCGCATTTTGAATGGCTTCTTGGGATTTGCTAGTGAAATTGTTCGGAATCATAGAGAAAAAACAACATTTAGCACTCTCAAGTATAGAGTGCTAAAAGCCTGATTGTCAACGCAAATTCTATTCACAGGTGGCTGGAACTATGCTAATCTTGGCGTATTATGATTCGATTTCAACATGCGTTTCTTGCAGTGGGTGCGGTGCTTGGTGTGCACGTTATCGCGCTTGCAACAGATGGATATCATGCAATTTCGTGGTTCGACGTCCCGATGCATTTCTTTGGGGGATACGCCATGGCATTACTCGGCCTTGCGCTGTGGGGATGGATCATGTCGCATATTGAAATTCGCATGAAAACTCTTGCGTCTTCGCCGTATGCTCGATTGTTGCTTGAAGGCATTTTCGTTGTGGGATTCGCAATGTTGGTTGGTGTGGCGTGGGAGTGGTATGAATTTTTGTTTGATCAGTTTGCAACGTCGTTTGTTCAAAAATTTGGCGTGGCGCAGATGGGATTGCCCGACACAATGGATGATTTGCTGAACGACACGGTCGGCGCGGTTACTGCTTGGGCATTTTGGCGAAGCAAGGCATAAGGTATGCGTTCAATTTCAATCTTTGGCGTGCGACTAGACGATCTCACGTCTGACGAGCTTCATGCTCGTCTTTTGGAATTGCTGGATCGATCGGAACCGAGTCTTGTGGTTACTCCGAATCCCGAATTTCTTCTTGCTGCGCAATCGAATCCTGCTTTTCGCGATGTGCTGAATTCGAGCACGTTGTCTATTCCGGATGGAGTTGCATTGCGATTTGCTGCGGCGGCAAATAACGGAACACATAATCTTCATCGTCATCCAGGTGTTGATGTTCTTCCGGAGCTTGCGATCATGTGTCGAAACAGGGGAGTGATATTGGTTTTACTCGGGGCTACGAATTTTATTTTGGCTCAAACAAAGATGCATTTTGCGACACTTGCAGAAGGGATATCGATCGTCACCGTGAATCCTGGTTTCATTAATGCAGAGAGTCCTCAGCTTGCCCAACATATCATTGAAGATTTGTGCCTTGTCGGTCCATGTGTTGTTGCTGTTGCGCTTGGCCAAGGAAGCGGACGATCACAGGGAAAACAGGAATCCATTGCGGCGCAGATTGTCGCGAAAGTGCCAAACGCGCGAATCGTCATTGGCGTTGGTGGCGCGTTTGATGCGCTTTCGGGATCGGTTCGCCGCGCGCCATTGGCGTTCCGTCGTTTCGGGTTCGAATGGGCATGGCGTTTGGCGATTGAACCGTGGCGTTTTCAGCGTATCTTCCGCGCGACAATTCTCTTTCCAAGCATCGTTGCGTACGGTACAATACAGGCAGGAACATTCGGCAGAGCACTGGTAAATGTAGCCTCTGAACTTCGAAATCATTTCTTTTCTCGATTGAAAAACGTATGACCACCGTCCGCACACGTCTCGCGCCGTCGCCAACCGGAATGATGCACATTGGAACGCTTCGAACTGCATTGTTCGATTACTTTTTAGCGAAGCAGAATGGTGGAAAGTTTATTATTCGCATTGAGGATACGGATCGTGAACGGCTCGTTCCTGGTGCAGTCGAAAATCTACTGGAAATGTTTGAGGCGGTAAATATTACGCACGATGAAGGTCCATTTTTGTGCGACGACGGCACTATTGAAGAACGTGGAGACTTCGGTCCATACGTGCAGAGTGATCGGTTGGATCTGTATAAGAAATACGCAGACGAGTTGGTGGAAAAGGGATTCGCATACCCGTGCTTTTGCTCATCGGAGCGACTCGATGAGATGCGCAAGGCACAGATCGCTATAAAACACACCACGAAGTACGATCGGAAATGCTTGTCACTCACCGCAGAGGAATCTGAGCAGAAAATTCAGGAATGCGAGGCGAACGGTGATACGTATGTTATCCGTATGAAGGTTCCGGAAGGTAGCACCACGTTCGATGACGCCATTCGCGGCACCATTACGTTTGATCATCAGGAGGTTGATGATTGCATTCTCTTAAAGTCTGATGGGTACCCAACATATTTTCTTGCAGTCGTCGTTGACGATCACCTGATGAATATTACTCACGTTCTCCGGGGTGAAGAGTGGGTGTCGTCCACGCCGAAATCGATTATTCTGTTCAACATGTTCGGTTGGGGTGTGCCGATTTTTGCGCACCTGCCGTTGATTTTGAGTCCAGATAAAAAGAAGCTCTCAAAGCGGACTGGCGACACTGCGGTAGAAATCTACTTCAAGCACGGCTACCTCGCGGAGGCGTTGGTGAACTTTATTGGAACACTTGGATTCAATCCGTCGGGAGATCGAGAAATTTTCACGATCGACGAGCTTGTGGAGTCATTTGACCTCAGCAAGGTGAATTCCGGTGGCGCGGTGTTGAACATGGAGAAATTGGATTGGATGAACAAGCAGTACTTAATGGCACTGTCGATGGAAGACGTAACATTGCGCGCAACGCCATTCGTTGCCGCAGAGATCACTGATGTCGTAAAGCGGGCGTTGTTCATTGAGCGCTCGCGTGTCTCTCAGCTGACTGAATTCGATGAGGCTTTGAAGCCGTATCTTTCATTGCAGGCATACGAGCCATCAATTCTTGTATGGAAGAAGGCCGATGTTGCAGACGCGGTGACTCAGCTTGAGCGAATGGTTACGTTCATGGAAACTCTCGATGATACAGCGTTCAGTGCAGTAGATCTCCTCGAGTCCGCAATTAAGGAGTATATTACTCATGAAGGCTTGCAGAATGGTAATGTGCTGTGGCCACTTCGTGTTGCATTGTCTGGCCAGGAGAAGTCTGCAACACCGTTTGAAACGTTGTGGGTTCTTGGCAAGGAAACGTCATTGGATCGCTTACAATCAGCAATTGCGGCACTGAAAAAATAACGCGAATCCTATGGAGGGAAGGGGAGTGCGAATGATTGGTGCGGGATTACTCATACTTGGAGCCATTTTTTGTGCGCGTACAAGCGTTCTTGCTGCATCGAATGGAGAACTCGGCCAGTTACAACAGTCCATTGCTGAAAAAAAAGCATCAATCGCTTCGTTGAACAAACAATTGGATGCGTATCGTGCAAAAATTAAAACATTAGCAGGGAAGGGCGCGTCGCTTCAAAACGATATTGCGCTGTTGGAAAATGAAACCGCCATGGCGGAACTCGATCTTGCAGCAACACAGAACTCTATTGACCAAGAGACGCTTGAGCTGCGCATTATCGACGGGCAGATCAAGGATACGGAAAGTGAGCTTGCAAAGCGTCGATCGATGCTTGCTGATTTGCTGTTTGCTCTGAACAAGAATGATAGTCAGGGTGTGCTAGAGATGGTGTTGAGTTCAGGAAATATTTCTGATGTGTTTGATGCAGCGCAACAGCTTGAAAGTGTGAACGACGACATGAAGTCTGCACTGGAGGCAACAAAACTGACGCGTTCAACGCTCGCGGATCGTCAGTCGTCGCATGAGGGTAAAGTAAACGATCTTGTGACGTCGGCGGCACTTTTACAGAAGAAGACCGATGACCTTGAGATGCACAAGAATGCAAAGGTCGTGATTGCGGAGGCAACGCAGGAATCGGAGAACGAATATCGAACGCTGATGAGCGAGCTTCGTGCCGAGCAACAGTCCATTACGAGCGAAGTATCGAGTCTGCAAGGAACGCTTGAGGATAAGCTTCGTGCCTACGACGGTGGCGCAACTGGTGAAACGGTGATTACGTGGCCAGTTCATGGGATTATTACTGCATTATTTCACGACCCTACCTACCCTTTCCGAAACCTTTTTCAGCACTCGGGCTTAGACATCGCCGTTCCGCAGGGGACTGCTATTGAGGCCGCTGCGCCAGGATACGTTGGTCGCG
>CALRHV010000016.1 GCA_943359525.1 Candidatus Uhrbacteria bacterium | reverse complement strand
CTCTCCCCCACAATCTCCGGCAATCCCCCACTCTTTGCCACAATAATCGGCGTCCCTTGGCACATTGCCTCTAAAGCGACCAATCCGTACGGCTCATTCCAGATTGATGGAACCACCACCACAGCCGCCTGAGCCATCATCTTCCAAAGCTCACTCCCAGGAACAAAACCGAGGAACGCAACCCGATGATCCTTTCCAATCATCGATTTCAGCCGCTCTTCGTCTGGTCCAACGCCAATAATCTTTATTCGCGTAGTCGATGGCAAATATCGGAGTGACTCGAGGAGAACGTGAACGCCTTTATATGATTCGAGACGACCGGCGAAGAGAACGCCTTCTCGCGAGCCCCCCTCCGACTCCCCCCATAAATGGGGGGAGAGATTATCCCCGTGCATCAACGGTTCGGCGAACGATGCGAGAACGGAAATCTTTTGTGTATGAATTCCTGACCGCACCATCACGTCCTTCACAAAATTCGAATACGTCGTGTATTGCGCAATCCGCGGATCGTACAGCTTCATTGCGTGATGGAATTTCAGAATCATCTCGAGAATCAGTGTTGCGAGGAATGACCCCTTAATAAACTTCGTTCTCGCTGTTGCAAGAATTCCAATATCGTTCAGATCCATTGATCGCATCTTTGGCTCGTCCCACAACGAATAATTCGCACTCATCAGCGCGTAGTCGTGCACCGTCATCACGACCGGAATCCCCCGCCGTTTTGCAACAGCAAGCACCGACGGCGAAAGATGGGTGTAGATGTTGTGCACATGAATGATATCGGGACGGAACACGTCGAGCATACGATCGAACTTCCTCTCCGCTTCTCTCGACCACAGTGCACGAGCGAACTGTCGTATTGCTCCACTCCCAAGCGCTACACGTTTCGTCTCACAATTCGATACAAAATATTCGCTCCACGGCGTTGGCTCGTTCCTATCGTCATGCATCGCAAACGGCGCCACGGTATGCCCCGCCTCCTCTTGCAATCGCATCAACCCTCGTTCATACCGACTTGCGCCGTCGCGAGAATGGAAATACTTATGGACGTGGATGATTCTCATATAAAGCCTCCCCTAGCCCCTCCATAAATGGAGGGGGACCAGAATCTGAGATCGATTCGAATCTTTTCAAGAACACTTGGAAGATTATTCATAATTTCGATATTTCGAAAATGAAGAATGCGATATCCCATCGATTCTAGATATTGATTTCTTTCACGATCATAACTCTTCGCCTCCTGTGTATCGTGGATTCCCCCATCGATTTCAATGATCAATTTTAACTGATCACAGTAAAAATCAACAATATACAAGCCGATACCGTGCTGCCGACGAAATTTCAATCCATCGAGTTGTTTATTTTTTAAAACATTCCAGACTGTTTTCTCTGCCATCGTTGGAGCTTTACGCATCGAACGCTGACGTTCGCCGTACACAGCAAGCCCACGGATTCGATCGCCAACAATACGAAAAGATTTGTATAAATTCATTGAGACTTCCGGCCCTCCCCCATTTATGGGGGAGATGGAGGGGGCTTCGCCGAAGGACATCATACAATCTCCTCCTTTTTTCCAAACGCCACGACTGCTCCGCCCATCATCCACAAATAGGGTGCGAGGGTTCTCGCTTCAAGATACGTTGCGAGGAGCGCGTTGACGGAAACAGCGATCATCGCGCCAGCAACACCAAGCGCCAACGCGCGCACTTGTGGATCAGAAGACTCTCGGTACACCCGCAAACACACCAGAAACAGCGTGATATACATGACGAGATACGCACCAAGGCCGAGCGTCCCCAACTCACCCCACATACTAAACCAATTGTTGTCGATGTAGCCTTCTGTTCCGTACACACCAAATGGCAAACCAAGTTCGTCGTACACATCCGTATTCCCCAGTGCAGAAACCGCTCCGCCACCGAACGTTCCTGGGCCGTGCCCAAACAATGGCGATGCCGGAACCACTGTCCACACCGTCTGTGCCATCCAATACACACGCCCAAGACCAAAATATTCACCTTGCCAACGCGCAACTGAAAACGCTTCAAAGAATCGCTCGCTAAATGTCTGACTTGAAGAATCGATAAGCTTATTCACTGCAAGATCGGAGACCACAAGGTACCCGGCCATCAGCGAAGCGCCAATCGCCGTTGCAACAAACACACGTTTATCCCGCTTGATGACGAGGGCAATGAAAAAGAACGCGAGCGCAAATCCAAACCATGCCGAACGCGAATATGCCAAGCCAACAACGGGGATCGAAAAAAACAGAATACACCATGCCGGAGTTTCCTCGGGTTTCGAAAGTGCTCGTTCATACAGGAACGCAACGATCAGAATCAGGAAGAACGCCATGAATGTTCCCAGCTGATCGTATCGGCCAAGCGTTCCGAACACACGCTCACCCGGGTCCCAAAACTGCGTGGTTCCCGATGTGAGCTGAAGGCTGCCGAGCGTGCGCTGCGCCGACGGCAAAAGCAACGTATCCATCGGTTCGCCAATGACGCGTTGAGCATATCCGAGCGTAGCCTGGATTGCGACGATGACGAACATCGTTATGAGGAGTTTACGGACAAGATCCTTTGGCGGTGCAAGATACGCAACAATGAAAAAAAGCAGAACAAATCGGAAAATCTGTCGAAGGCCAAGAATCGCAACCCACGGAGAAAGCGTATTAATGAGCACCGACGTCAACGCAAGGAAGAGAACAACACAGAAGGCAATGTCGAGCGGCGTGCGTTTAAACGTAATCGAACCAGTAATCATTCGCCACAACACTACCGCGAGTAAAAGATATACGATCAATTCCGATCCATATCGTGCAAACACATACACGTCGTCGGCAACCCACTTCAAAATAAACGGTTCAAACGGAAGGTACGCAGCAAACGCAACAAGCGTCCACGTCGGTTTTACGAAAGTGAACGCAATGCCAATAATAATAAGAACCGTTGCGACAACGAGCGTTGACGAAAAGAACACCGTTCCAAGGAATCCCAACGCGAGCAACACCGTAAAACCAAAGAACGCAATGCGAGCATGCTCTTCCGACGCACGATACAACGAACGAAAATTCGGAATCATGCAGGAAGTATAGCAAACGAAAGAGCTCCCCAGTCCAGCCATAGGCCGAACCGAGGAGCTCCGTGAGCGCGTTAGAGTAATCAGTGGACCGCGGGGTCAGCGTCATCGCTGTCAGTTTCATCGGAGACGGCGCCGGCCGCAATTCCCGTACCACCAGCGAGGCAGTCAGCCCCCTCGATCGCACGGTCGGTGTCGCCGTAGCCATCGCCGTCGGCGTCCACGTACCAGTACCGAACGACGTTGTCATCATCCCCGTCGCAATCTTGATCGGTTCCATCGCAGACTTCGATAGCCCCCGGATAGATGTCCGAGGCACTGTCATCGCAGTCGGTGTCATCGGAGACGTACCCGGCCGAGGCCGAGCACGCTTCTTCGGACACAGACGCGTCGCCGTAGCCATCGCCGTCGTCGTCCAGATAGAAGGTGCTGAGGGCACCTTCATCGACGTCAGTGTCGCAGTCGTTGTCCACGCTGTCGCAGAGTTCCACCTCGCCGGGGTTGATGCCGGTGTCGGTGTCGTCGCAGTCTGTGTCGTCGGCCACGTAGCCAACCGAGGCCGAGCACGCCACTTCCGTCACCGATGCGTCGCCGTACCCGTCGCTGTCACTGTCCGCGTACCACGTGCTTTCGCCAGTGGATCCGCTTTCGTCGACATCACCGTCACAGTCGTCGTCGGCGCTGTTGCAAGACTCGATGGCGCCGGGGTTGATTCCGGCGTCGGTGTCGTCGCAGTCAGAGCTGTCACCGATCCACGAGCTATCGGGCGAGGAACAGTAAAGGGTCTCCGTTGCCAGATCCCCGTACGTGTCGCCATCGGCATCGTGGTAGAGAGAGGATTTCCCGCTCTCGAGAACCGTTGAATCGGCGTCATCGGCCAACCCGTTGCAGTTCTCATCGGTCGCGGAACCATCACACTGCTCCACCTGGCCGGGGTTGATTCCGGCATTGGTGTCGTCGCAATCGGTGTCATCGGAGACGTAGCCGGCCGAAGCCGAGCACGCCGCTTCCGTTACCAACGCATCGCCGTACGCATCGCCGTCGCTATCAGCGTACCAGGTGAGAGCGTCCACCGCGTCGATGTCGATGGTGCCCTCGCAGTCGTTGTCCACTCCGTCGCACGTTTCCGTGTTTCCGGGGTAGGCATTTGCATTGGTGTCGTCGCAGTCTTCGCACGCAACGGTTCCGTCACCGTCCGCGTCCGCGGCGCCAACGGAACCATCGCAATTCAGATCGGTCATGTCCGTACAGTCCTCAGTCGCGTACGGATGAATGGTGTCGTCGGTGTCGTCGCAGTCCGTGTTGTCGATGACGTATCCGGAGACCGGATCGCACGCCAACACGGAAATCGCCGCATCGCCGTACCCGTCGCTGTCTGCATCTGCGTAGAACGCAATCTGATCCAGCGCATCGGTGTCGATGACGCCGTCGCAGTTGTTGTCCACATTATCGCAGATCTCGACGGCATCCGGATTGATTGCCGCGTCGGCGTCGTCGCAGTCGTCGTCAGCGTTGAAGCCGTCGGCGTCTGCGTCGGTGGGATCGACGGCGGTGTCGGTGTCCGAGTCGCCAGTGTCACCGGTCTCGGCAGAATCCGAATCGGAGTCACCGGTGTCGCCAGTCTCGGCCGAATCGGAATCACCGGTGTGGGCCGAATCGGAATCACCGGTGTCGGTGCTATCCGTGTCCGGCGCAGAGTCCGAGTCGCCGGTATCTGCGGAATCAACGATGCCGGTGTCGGAGGTATCGGCGTCGGTGCAGTTGAGCACGACGCTGTACGAGCCGTCGGCATTTGCGGTGACGCACTTCCCCGAGGGAATGCTGCAGCCAAAAGAGAAGAGAAGGACGGAAGAGACGAGGAAGAAACGATGCATGGGAGTCTCCAAACATTGAAAGTGAGTGATCTGAAGGTTCTGTTGTGAAGCGTTGGCCAAAGAATGGCCTAGGACTAGTGTGTCATTTCCCCATAGAGGGAACAAGGAAGCGTAGCGAAAAAATGGGGAAAAGTAAAGGAGCAAACGCATAATTTTGCCCATTTTCGGCTTGCGTCCTCGGCGTGATCGACGGCGTACCGAGAAGTACGCCTTGACGCTCCCGCCTTCGTCGCGCACCGAAACTGGTCGAAAATTATGCGTTCGCTAAAAGTCTGCTCAGATAAAATTCAAACGACCTCGGACACTCGACCAACCCACGTAGGGAAGGAAGAGGCCGAGGCCGCTCGTTGCGTGAGTCACCGTCACGCTGCGGGGCTACTCGTCGCGGTGGTCCAGGACGTCCTCGAAGGTGAGGACGTGAACCTCACCGCCGGAACCGTCGCCGTTGGCCGACCACCCCGCCGTTCCGGGCGTGGTGGGCGCCGCGCCGGTGATGGCGTAGGCCTGCCAGGCACCGTCCGGGAATTCGACGACGACGCGGAGCTCGATGGCATTCACGATCCCGCCGTACTCGGCGAAGTAGCGATCGCGGATCCCATCGTTCCAATCGGCCTGAATCGTGAACATCGCACCCGGCACGTACTCAACCGACGGATCGGCCATGTATGCGTTGTATCCGGTGGCGACACACGATCCGTAGCCCGAGGGGAACACCGAGTCCACGACGACATCGAACATGCAGACCTGCGGGGTGCTGACGCCGTAGCTGGACGACGACACGTCGTACTCAGCGTGGGGGTAGATCCACACCTTCGCAGTCACGGCGACATCGGCATCCGCGGTATCGGCCGCGGTGTCGCCGGTGTCGGTCTCGGCGGTGTCGTCGTCGACGTCGGCGTCTTCTGCCGTGTCGTCGCCGGTGGATCCCCAGGTGTAGCCACCACCGTCATCGGTGTCGGCGTCCGAATCCGTGTCGGTGTCCGCGTCGCTGTCGGCGTCGGAGTCCGCATCGGCGTCCGAATCCGTGTCGCTGTCGACGTCGGAGTCCGCAGCCGTATCGGGCGCATCGGCAAGGCCGCAGCCGCCGAGGGTGAGAGTGAGAAAGAGGAAGGAACGCATGAGAGTCTCCACGGTTGGTCACGGCCCGAGTTTTTGCTAAACCCAGGTTGTGGCAGAAGTGAAGCTCTTCCTTCACTGCTTGCACAAACTGGCTGAAAAGTGGACTGAGTAGTGTAGCAAAAAATGAGGAAAATGTCAATGTAAGGCCAATACAAAACCCTCTAGAAATGCGTACACCCCACTCAGCCGAAGCTGAGCGGGGTGCGCGTCGTTGCCGTGATCACCATCACGACGGTGTCGAGCCGGAAGGCTCTAGTACGCGTAGCAGGTGGGATCGACCGGGATGTCGCCCTGGATCTTCGCGAGTCGACCGTTGATGACCGAGAAGCGGTAGGCGTAGGTGGTGATGTACCCCGAGCTGCTGTAACCCGGAAGACCGGCGCAGTCGGGGCTGCCGTTGGTCAACGCCACGAGGTACCCCGTGTCGTCGTTCGCGGTCAAGCCCTGGTCGGGACGACACCACCCGGTGGTGGTGTGGGGGATCGCGGAGTTGAGACCGCACTGGGCGGTGTAGTTCCCGTCCCGGATCCCTTGGGCCCCGTACCCCACCACGTACCCTTCCGAATCCGTCATCTCCGGCAACGGGAGGAAGGCCGTCTCCCAGCCGTTGTCGGCTGCGACGTACTCGTCGTTCCCGGAGCCGAAGAGGCTGTACGACTGTCCTCCGGCGTTCACCGGAAGGGTCGCCGAGAACAAGAAGCCGACCGCCACGCCGACCTCAGTCTCGCCGAAGGCGTACGACTGGTTGCCGTAGTCGTCGATGCCGTTGCCGTCGAGGTCGTCGATGCTGTCAACCGCCTCGACGCCGTCGTCCGAAGACGACCCGTCGGTACCGTCCTGGCCGTCGACACCATCGGTGCCATCCTGGCCGTCGACACCATCGGTGCCGCTGGTGGGGAGGTCGTTGCAAGCGGTGAGAATGAAAACGAGAGAGAACATGGCAGCTCCGTGGCTATTTGAGGACGTGA
Organism: Candidatus Uhrbacteria bacterium; assembly: GCA_943359525.1. Lineage (GTDB taxonomy): Bacteria > Patescibacteriota > Patescibacteriia > UBA9934 > UBA9934 > CAIKHN01. The sequence goes on along the minus strand of CALRHV010000016.1, from coordinate 12,724 downwards.
CACAGGCCGAGGGGATCCCCGGCGACTCGAGGAACGAGTCACCTGGTTATCCAGGCCTTGGCAGAAGTGAAGTTTTCGCTTCACTGCTTACAAGGACTGGCTGGAAATACTTGTGAATTCTTGACGAAGTATCGTATCAAATTTTCGCAGTTTTGTCAATGATCGATGAGAATCAATCATTGATTTTGCTTGAAAATTATGGGCGAAGCGAGGTTTGGGCCAGGGGAGCGAACTTTCGTTCAACTCCCCCAGCCCACCGTGCGTGGTCACCATGTCTTCGCCCGTCGGCTTCCCTTCGGAGGAAGCTTACTAGGGCGAAAGTCTCAGTGAGCGGTCACCGTAACGGTCTTGGCCCGACCGATGGTCAGGTCGAAGTTCAACGTGCCGCGCGTTTCCATTCCCGAGACGGGGCCGGGAACACTCGCATAGTTGATCTCGAATCCGGGGCGAACCAGGATACCGACGGGTGAGCTCCCGATGGCCACCTCGTAGGTTCCTTGGACGATCCCTCCCGTCGCCTCGGCCATGCAGCCGCGGTCGGTGGGGACGTCACACCGATACCCTGCGCCGATCGCTGCTCCGAATCCGCTCTGGTGAGCGGCCCCGAAGAGCAAACGAACGTCGGAACCGTCGAACTCCCATCCTCCCTCACCGTAGATCCCCGCGGCCCAGCTTTCGCTGAGGTCCCACGAGTATCGGGCACCGATATCGACGCGGCCACGAATGGCCTGGTCGAACCCCGGAAGGGGCTGCGCGGCGATGATGCCGACGCCGGTGTACACGATGGCGTGCGGAAGACCAGGCTTCCAGGCATTCTCGAGCACGACGACTCGGGCCACGAGGGCCGTGTCGTCGTACGCCGGCGGGATCTTGATCTCGGAGATTTTGACCTTGAGATCATCGATCTCCTTCTGCATCAGCGCGATCTTGGGATCTTCGATGAGAACGGGCGGGGCGGGCGGCTCGGCGATCGGATCCGACTTCGGCGCCTGCTTCTTGGCCTTCTTCGCCTTCGGCTTGGCCGAGACGACAGGGGCCGCACACGCCTTGGCACACCGGCTCTCCAGCTCGGCAAGCCGTGCCTCGAGAATCTGGCGTTCGGAAAGCCGCTCCGCCTCACTATCCGAAAAAGCGTCGTTTCCGGCTTCGTCGGCGTTGGCGGGGGCGATGGCGGTGGCAAGGAAAAGGGCGATGAACATGAGTACTCCAGGTGGTTGAACAGGATTTGCGCGGACCGGATGGCCAGCCTGAGGCTTTTTCGCGCTCCAGAAGTTTGGCGTCGACCGAATGCTGGAGGGAGCATTCAGAACACCAAACTACCGGAACACGGAAACGGCTCTTTATCTTGCCAATTTCCCTTTGGAGTCCTTTTTTCAAGGACAGACCATCATACCAAAAAACGGCCAAAAAGTCAAATATTAGCCAATACTAAACAAAAAATTAGTCACAGATAAAGGGGTTTTTATTTTCGGTCAGTTTCGGTGCGCTAGGAGCAAAATTCGCAAGGCGTACTTCATGGTACGTTGAGCGAATTTGCGACGCAGTAAGCCGAAAATGGCCAAAATAAAAAACCCTTTCTGGAGACCCTATGATCACGGATTGCAACGAGGAGGAGACGTCACAAACGTTTCGTAGGGTCCCCGCAAAAGGCTTTTGTGTGCAAAGGGAACCAAAACCAGGCGCAAGCGTCAAGAATTGTATTCACACCTCCCCCTCCCTAGTCCTCATCATGCATAAACTGATGCCGTCGGCGGGAGCGTTCTGCGGCAATGAGAATGTAACCCGCGCCGCCAAGAAGGCCGAGTGCGAGACCGGAGAATCCGTTAATCAACAAGTTCGGGCGAACGGGATATCGCGAGTTCAATGGTTCGTCGACGACTTGCACCGTAATATTCCCACCAGACGTGTACGTCCAGCCTTCTGTGGTGAGTACATACGCAACGGCTTGGGCGATTTGTTCCGCCTGTTCAACGTCCGGATGATACGCGGTAATCGACAGCGATCCACTGCTGCGCGATACAGCAGCCGTCACCGTCTTCTCCCACTGGTCTCGAAGCTTGATTGCGTCGTCAGAAAAATATGTTGGATCGATGTTGTAGCCCGACGCCATCACCTTGTCGAAGAACGTCGAGTAATACACCGCACTCGCTAATCCGTCAGCAATACGTTCAGCGGAACGGCTTGCGGTATATGCGTCAACCGCACCAAGTTCTTGCGTAATGAGAATCTGTGTTGTTGAACTGTATTCAAGCGAACGCAAAAACGACAGCCCAATTGCGAGCGCCATGCCAATAACACCAGAAAGAAGAATGGTTACCCATCCGCTGAGAAGCGGCGATAATTGTGCGTATCTGTATGCCATAGATTTAGTATACCAGGGACGATGCATCACCAAGTGTGACCGAGATTGTCATCGTCTGACCAGCGCGCAACACCGTGCATCGCGCAACGTCGCCCGGATCGTAGAGCGCAAGAATTTCTGCAAGCGATGTGGTTTCAGTGATGGATTCCCCATCAACCGCAAGAATAATATCTTTGCTTGCAAATCCCGCTTCTGCCGCTGGTCCACCGCGCACCGTTGCGTGCAGCAACGTGTCTGGAGAGAAAATCAACGCACCAGCACGGAGATTCTGACGAAGATCCGCATCGATATTATACGCATGGGCGAGATCGATGCTGTACGCACCGAATGCCGACACAGCATCAGAGCCAATTTTCACTACCGAACGAATTGTATGAAGCATCTGATGCATCGGCAATGCATGAGCATCACCAGTTCGAACAAAACCAGCAAGCTCCCCCGAAGCGTTCAGCAATGGCGAGCTCAACGACGACGTCGAAGCCGAAAGCATCCAGTCGGTCGTAAAAACCTCTGCAGGCTGTGCGCCAGATACCGTTTCAGCGTCGCTTTGCGCAACAGCCGCTGGGAATACTCCTCCAAATGCATCAACAACAAACATCATCTCTCCGGAACGTGCGCCGTTTGTTGAGGCAAACGCCAATGGAGAAACTCCCGTTGCACTGGTATGCAACACCACAAGACTCGTCTGCACATCGCGAACAACCGTCTGTACCGCGTATCGCTTTCCGTTCATCCACACTTCAATATCCTTGAGTGGATTTTTCACACCCTCAAGAACACTCGCATCAATTGCGACCCAACCATCGTCGCTGACTATGGCGCCATACCCAAGCGCAGATGCGTCCTTAAGCCAACTCTTTGCCGCAAAGCTATCCGTTGACACTGGCATCACCACAGCGATCCCCGTTCGCGCGCTTTCTCGAACGCGCGACAATGCTTCCTCGTACGTTCCTGGAATTGGCGTTGGCTGTTGCGTGGACACTTGTGGAAGACGACGACCCTCAAGCAAGCTCGCTGCGTAATCCTCGAGCGATCGCGATGTGTAAACTGCGGCGATAACTCCCGCGCCGGCTCCAGCCACAATTGCAAGAATGAGTAATCGAACACCCCCCCACCCTTTACCCGAAGATGTTTGTAATATCGTCATAGGAAAAAATTAGAGCCAACGCGCGGAGCCAAGAATAATAACAAGGAGCACACTGGCAAACGCCAACGTTCTCACAACCATCTTTTTCGACAGGCGTTCCAACACATTTGCGCGAGAAAGCACAAGGAACGTATAGAGCAACACTGCAAACGTCGCAGCGTTCGTGACAAAGCTTGTCGGCCATGTTGAAAGTACGCTGTACAGCTCTGCCATAATAATTGCGCCAACAATCGCGTACGGCCTTCCTGTTTCAAAACCAATCTTACTCACCCAAAACACGGAAACTGTTGCAAGTAACACCGCTACAAACACCACCAGCATTGGAATCCACACCGGCAAGAGCAAGAAAAGCTGCGAGCCGAATGCGCCACTCGTAAAGAAGAACGCGCTCAGCACGTACAACACCAGAGAAAGGTTCTCAAGTGCATACGCCTGATACGCACTTGGCAAATGATAAAACGTAAAGACATTTTCCGCGTACAATGCCAAGCCAAACGTCACCGTTGTTGCAATCACCCACTTACTCACCGGATCTTCCAAAAAGGAAAAGAAGATGAGTGACGAAACCCATAACAACATTGGTGTCCCAAAAAACACCCAAAATGCTGGACGATGGAATTCCCACAAAAGCAATCGTGAAAACGAAAGAGCAAGAATCGCAGTAGCAGGAATAAGCATCTTCATGCCAAAGAACGGCGAATAAATCAGCGATGCAAATGCCGCGATACTGACGAGCACGATGCCGAATGGCGTGATGCGATGAACGAGGATCACAGAGTAAACCAAGGATACTGCGCATGAAGCGCATTGAATCGTGCCATAGCGTCATCTACGTCTCGGCTGCTTACATTCAAAAGCTTGCCAAGCGCAATAATGCAATCAATGTGAAATTGCTGCATCGACGCCGGAACGTGAAGCGCGATCAGTGCACTGTACGCCTGAGTTGCATCTTGATTCACATCGTACGCAGCGAAAATCGAAATCACCGCAGCCTTATATCCCTCCTCGGTAACAGCAGATACGGTTACTGATTGGTTGTCCACATCTCGCTGCATAAGCGTCGCAAAGTCTCCAGGGCGGAATTTTGCATAAATCGCAATTGCAAGAACAATCGTGAGGCCCGCAACAATCACCGGGAACCAATTACGCTGAGATGGAATGTCGTCGTTCATAAAACATCTTTAACAATCTCTTTATGTTTAAATATATCATCCATAAACACGAGAATCGCCATTGCGAGCGGAATAGAAAGAACTGCACCAACAATACCGCCCACACGCCAACCAATCAACACCGCGAGCACACTCACAATTGGATTGATGCCCGCAACTTTCTGCATGATTTTTGGCACAAGAATATTTCCCTCAATTTGCTGAATAACCAAATACGCTCCCGCTGTAAATAATGCATGAATCGGCGACACCGCAAGCGCAAGAACAATTGCGGGAATTGCCGACACCATCGGACCAACAAAAGGAATAATCTCAAGCAATCCAGCGAAGAGTGCAAGAACAAGCGCATACGGAATACCAAGAAACGTCAGCGCACCGTAAAGAAGAATAAAGATCGATCCCATGAGCGCAAGTTGTCCACGGAGCCACACGCCCATCTGTTCACGAGTTTTTAGCGCGATGTGCATCACGAACGGCTGATATTCTGGCGGCGCAATAATTCCAATACCGCGAATCATCGCGCTCTTCTCTACAACAAAATAAAACGCGAGAATGAACACCACACCAACATTCAACGCGACATCAAATGCAGAAGATCCAAACGCGGCAATCTTTGGAAGCGCACCGGCAATGCCACTATCGCGAATTGACGACACAATCTCTCCAACATTCGAACTCCATGCTCCCGCAAGAAGCGCTTCAACCTGTAGCCATCCATTTGCGCCGGTAATAAATGGTGAAAGCGCCGTTGCGAGCTCGCTTAATTCCGTAAGCAGCGGCGGCACAATGAGGAGTGCAACAAGGACGAAAAATGAGAATCCAAGAAGGTACACCACGAGCACTGCAAGGGCACGCGGAATTTTCCATCGTGTAAAGATGTCGGCGAACGGATCAATCAACGCAGCAAGAAATGCCGCAACAAGCGTCATCGCCACCACGTCACGAATGAGGTACAAGAATGCTGCAACTGCTGCAATAATCAACACGCGGAACATCGTTCCACTCGAGATTGCGATTGACCTCGCTCCCAATACACCAGCAGCTTTCCGTGTAGTCATAAATCACCATTAGTGTATCATGATTGCACCGATATATGAGTTTGGCCCAAAATAAAAAAGCCTTCCACGATTACGAAATCCTCGAGAAATTCGAGGCGGGCTTAGTGCTCACCGGCGCAGAAACGAAAGCCGCAAAAGCCGGAAGCGTAAACCTCAAAGGCGCCTTCGTGACGGTACGTAACAACGAAGCATACGTCACCAACATGCACATTGGGCAATACGCCAAAGCTCCAGCAAAAGATTCCGACGACCCCACCCGAACCCGAAAACTTCTCCTCCACAAACGCCAGATCGACTATCTCCGTGCAAAACGCGAAGCTGATCGTCTCACGATTATTCCAATTGCGTTGTTCGTGTCTCGAAACAGAGTAAAACTCGAAATCGCCCTCGCCCGCGGAAAACGCAAATACGAAAAACGCGACGCGATCAAAAAACGCGATCTCGACCGAGCGATTCAACGGGATTTGGAGTAACTATCGATACGTCCCCTCGTCTCGCAAGCGAACGGATTCGATGATCCCGCACTGCGTCTCTCGATCAATAGAAAACTGAATCCGCACATCTCCAACACGAACACGGTATAACGCCAATCCAGAAAGCTTTTTCACACGCAATCCCTCCAGCCTCCCCTCGCGAATCGCTTTCAATGTTTCCAGAATCCGGTCACGATCTTTTTTGGTTCGTTTTCGGAGCAATTTTTCCGCTTCGTCCATACCTAATCCGATTCCGCAATCTTATGAAGGAGAGCAATAAACTCATCGATCGGAATCCCCTTCCCCCCATTGTCACGTTTCGCGTCAAAAACAGTATCCCACTTTCCATCATCGACATTATCAATATCGAGAGGTGAAATCACCAAAGAATCTCCCTGTTCCTTCATTGTAAACCGATCCGTATCACAAGCACGGCGCCACTTTGCTGGAAGCGTTACTTGCCCTTTGCTCGTTGCCTTTACAATGGTTGTCATAGAAGGAGGAATGTAAGATAGTATTACTTTAGCACAATTCGACTTTTTCGTGAAAAGATGTTATTATTCGCCTGGGCTTGACGGGTTTCGATATCTTTCGGATCTTCACAAATCACGCCGGAAGGGCACCATATTCCGAAATCCCGTGGTGCAACGAGATACTTGCAAACGCATTCTCAAAGGTGAAGAGCATGATCGCTTCGGCGTTCAGCGTTCCTTCATTCTCATTGGTTACCGCCTAAGGGCCGCAACCCATCCACTTCGCAATGCCTCATAGCGGATGCTGGGTGCAATATTATGAGACTATAGGCGTTCTCTTGTTCGCTCAGAGAACGTAACCCGTTGCAGCGAAATCGTCATGATGATTCTTGTTCCGTCCTATCATCATGCCGTACCCGACGGAACTGCGCGTGGAACAAATTTGTTTGGTGATGTGAGGTAGACGAGGGTTCAACTCCCTCCAGGTCCACCAGAAAACCCCGTAATTTCGTCCAGGACGTTGTCACAAAGTTCCGCATCGCCTCAATGTACCAAGAAGTACACTTCGGCGATTGCTCACTTTGTTCCTAGTCCTGAACAAAATTACGGGGTTTTCTATTCATGTCATTTTCATCGAGCGCTTCCCTTTTTCTCATTCTTCCGCTATCCTTTCACCAACTTTAACCCTACTGCCATGCGCATTCACCGCCACCGTCGGTTCCAGAAGCCGAAGTTCGAAATTCAGGAATTTAAGGCAAACCACAATATTCTTGCACCGGAGGTGCGGGTTATTGACGATGAAGGTGGGCCGCTTGGCGTCATGACGACTGCCAAGGCAATCGGGCTTGCCCAGGAAAAGGGCATGGATCTTATCGAGGTTTCACCGTTGGCAGAGCCGCCGGTGTGTAAGTTCGCCGACTACAGCCATTTCAAATATCAAAAAGAAAAGGAAATGCGAAAGCAACGTGCCCAATCGAAAGAAGTCGAAATTAAGGGCATTCGTCTGAGCATGCGCATCGGCTCCGGCGACTTGCAGATCCGAGTAGAGCAGGCGGCGAAGTTCTTTGAACAAGGCGACAAGGTAAAGGTAGAAATGATCCTTCGAGGCCGAGAACGTGCCCACAGCGACGTGGCCCGGGCCGTGTTTGATGACTTTGTGAAGCAGCTGGGAACCCATTATCCAATCCGTGTAGAACAGCCGCTGAAAGCGATGGACGGACGTATGCACATGATTTTAGCAAGACAAACCTAGAATCTTCCCCACTTGTCCTTGACCGAACGCCCGTTTTCCACTAACCTTCGCACATCTTAGAAACCCAAGTATGGCAATGAAGACCCACAAAGCGATGTCCAAACGCGTTCGTATCACACGAACCGGCCTCGTGATCAAGCGAAAAGCTGGCCAAGGCCACTTTAACTCCCGTGAATCCGGCAACACTACGCGAAACAAGCGTAGCGACGTCAGCTTTGGCGTCACCATCCGTCGCGCTCTGAAAGCGATGATGCCATACGATCTCTCCTAAATTTCCATTATGCCACGCGTCAAACGAGGTACCCAACATACAAAACGTCGAAAGAACCTGCTTGCTCGCGTAAAGGGCTATAAGTGGGGTCGTAAGAGCAAGATTCGTCTCGCTCGTCCGGCAATGCTCAAGGCTGGTGTGTACGCTTTCCGCGACCGCCGTGCCAAGAAGCGCACTTTCCGTGCCCTTTGGACCGTAAAGATCAACGCCGCAGTTCACGAACTCGGCCTGAGCTACTCCCGGTTCATCAATATGCTGAAAATCGCCAACATCGCAATCGACCGCAAGATTCTTGCCCAGGTCGCAGAGAAGCACCCAGAAGTGTTCTCAAAGATCGTTGCAGCCGCTAAATAAGCCCAAAAATCACTCCCGAGCAATCGGGAGTGATTTTTTTGTTCCACAGATATTGACCCTTTCTCTCGTTCGTGCTACTGTTCCGTGTCGTTTCGTCAAGCAGAATCCATCCGGATTTTGTAAAACGGAGCGCAAACGGCCCACTCACGGAGTCTCTGTCATGTTTTCCCTCATGGTTCTTTCCTTCTTCGCTTGCAGCAACGGCACGGAGGGTCACAAATCCTCCTCCACCACCAAGGTCGCTGCCGCCGACATCGGCGATCGCTCCTGCACCCCGCCGAAGGGCGTCGTGCTGACGCCCGGGCGGCCGAACGGCCAGATCGCCTGGTCCCCGGACAAGAGCGGGACAGACAACGTCGTGATCTGCGACGGGACGGTCGCGCGGTGGATTCGGGTCACTGGACTCATCGGCTCGTCGGCGCTCGAAGACCCGAACGTCGAGCTCTCCCTCGCAACCGTGTCCCTCAAGCCGGTGGAGGTGCTGGACGTCGGAATCTCGATCCAGTGCATCAGCAAGGGAGTGCTGAACTGCGACCCCATTCCGCCCACCGCACCGGCCGCGGCCGTCGTGACGGACACCGCACCGGCCGCGGCCGCGCCCCCGGCTCCCAAGCCGGCGCCGAAGGTGATCCCGTCGGCTCCCAAGCCGCCAACGCCGGAAGTGACCGTGCCGGCGGAGATCGTCAACTAACAGTCGTCGAACGCGACGACTGCAACGAACGCCCGACTTTCCGCAAGGAGAGTCGGGCATTGCGCTTTTTACAACCGCGATTCAATCCTCGCGATATCAAGGTTGCTGATATTCAAAGCCGAATTGAGCGCTGTATTAATATCATTTCTTGGAAGAACAGCTCCCTTTTCGCTCCTATACCACGCCATGATATTCGCATGCTTTATTGCACCGTCCTTTCGATAGACAATCGAGTTACTCGTTCCTCCGTACATGCCGTTACTTGAACCCCTCGCGAGAATCACGTTTTTTCGCGGAATGTTTACCATCTTCTCTGGTATGTAAAAAACACGCACATCCTTTGCGTCTACCTCAATCCGAACAGGAAGCGAATGACGAAAATAAAAAAAGATACCAGCAATAACCAATGCCGCACCCAACACCAAACTTAGTATAGCCTCAAGCGAACCAAGATCGTCCCTGCCGTTCACCAGCACCAAAGTACAAATAAAAATTCCTATACCACCAAACAGAATAGGCATACCAATTCTATCCGCCCAATATGCCAAAGGTACTCGAATAAATGTTGTCATAGTGATGGTAGCGTAACACAAAAAGAAAAAGTCCTCACCGAAGTGAGACCTTTTCTGGCGGGACGTGTGAGTTCAGTGCCAAGTTTACTCGCAATTTGAGGGGACTTATTCAGTAACTTTTGAACGATGAATTCGGGCTTATTTGGTTTTCTTTCGACGTCCCACAGCGTGCATTGCCAATACACCAGTGATAAATGAAATGATGACAGCGATTACGATGGGGCTGATAGAATTCTCATTCTTTGCTGCTTGCACTGCTGGATCCGCGGGACTGCTCGTGATATCGATTTCACTGTCGCCATCCTGAGCGTCAGCAACAATCAGAGATGTTCCGCTACACATTCCCGTACCAAGGCCTCCGTTATCATCGTATGCGTACACGATGTATTCTTTACCTTCTTCAAAAACGAAACCACAGGAAGCGCCTTGTTGACTTGTCGTAACGCTAGCGGTTTTTGTATTCGAACCCTTCTGTGATTCACTCACGTCAAAATCCACAATATTATCGTATCCATCCGCAGAGATATCTTTCACCGTCCCTACAAAAACTGCTGTAGCGTTCTCAAACTGTTCGCTTGGTGTGGCCATGGCGCACGAACACGCGAAGGCGGGCGTGGCACTGCCGAGCCATCCAAATAGCGCTCCGATAAGGCCAAAAGTAAGGAAAAGTCTTCGCGCAGAATTCATAAGCTAACGGATATTACGTAGCAGAACTATACCAAAAATTTTCAGCGCGTGGGCAATCGGCGGGCAACACTATGATTTCTTGGAAGGAAAATCGGTCGGTAAATCTTCCAGTGACAGCGTAAAATTCCGCTAACCCAAAAAGAAAAACACTTCTCGATGGAGAAGTGCCTTTCTGGCGGGACATAGTGGACGCGTTCAGAACCGTAAACTGGGGTGCGTTTGAGAAGGAATTTCAGTTCAGCGGGCTGATGGAACTCTGTGCTGTATAAAATTGATTGGTACTTCCGCAGGGAGTCGAGTCTGATGAACCCGGTTCGTGAAACATAATGGATGGCGCGCAAATCCGAGTAAATTGGCGTTGGCCAGGTCAATTTCTCGATTCTCACAGGTACTCACGAATTCTCACAGAAATACACATTCCATCACTTTATGGGCAACGGGCGGGCAACACCGTCCGGGAAGTGATGGGGCTAAGTGTGTTTCAAGATCTTTCTGGGTGCTACCATGTGAAAAAGATTGATATGTCGCACGGATTAACATACTTTCCAACAGGAGGCTTCTGTATCTATTGTGGCTCAACTGGCCTACCGCTGGGAGACGAGCATATTGTGCCCTTAGCATTGGGAGGCCAGCACGTACTAACAAAGGCGAGCTGCGCTTTATGCGCGAAAATCACATCAAAATTTGAACGTAGTGTCGCGAGGGAACTCTGGGGCGATGCGCGAATCAGCTTTGATGCATCATCGAGAAGAAAGAACGATCGAAGTGCCTTCATAAGGATGCCCGATGCGGACAATCCTGGGGAAAAGATAAGCGTTCCGGCGCATGAATATCCCGGAGTTTTTGTCTTTTATAAGATGGAGCCGTCTGGCATCTCGTGCGGTCTCTCTGAGGAAATCGATACTTCAAAATCTTGGAAATTGATTGTGATCGATGACGATCAGAGAAGAAACGAATTTCTAAAGAAGAGTCAAAAAAAATTAACAGTGCAGTTCCGTAATGTTCCTCAGCAATTTGGACAGCTACTCGCTAAAATTGGGTATGGGCATCTCTTGACCGCTCTTGATCCAAGCGACTTTAGGCCGATTTGTCTTCCGTATATCTTGGGAGAAAAAAGTAACGTTTCGTATATTGTGGGGCGTGGAGACGAAAATGTCTCGCCCATGGAAGGAATCGGATATTCCCTCAGAACGATGGCTCAGGGAACCTCAGAATCGTTGCTGCTTTCAGTTATTATTAGATTATATGCGAATACCTTTGCGCCTGAATATTTAGTAGCGGTAGGTGAGGTTGCGGGTCATGAAAATGTCGTTCGGATCATGGAAAAGTTGAAGCGCATTGATAGCGAGTCCAATTGATTCGATACATCGACAAGAGAATAAGCCGTTTTACTATTTTAGAGATTCATGAGCAACGGGAGGACAACACCGATCCGGGAAGTGATGGAATGTCTGATGTTCGGTTCTAATTGGACAACTTAATACCCATTCCATTTTGAAAGCCATTTTTTAGCTTCAATTTTTTCAAAGATACTCAATTTGGTTTTCAATCCTTTCTTGGTATGTAGTTCTGGATATTCCACGCATAAGTGTAGCGCCAGAAGTGCCTTGATCATCGTGGCAATCCTCAGGATTCCATCCTGCATCAATATAAACTCGGTGTCATCGTGCTCGGCGCCATCATATTTAAGCCCATGCACCGTGAGCAGGTGCTCATCCGGAGCATAGGCGTCTTTATCGGCATAAATAGCCGCAGGAGCAGCCTTATGAAGGGTATTTGAAAAAAGACGCCCGTCACTCACTATCACGCCTCCATGTTTGATTTTATTGAATATGTTGAGTCGTTTTTCTTGATTACCGGCCAAATCCCTTAAACCAGAGGAGAAGAAGCTGTAAAATGCCGTATAAGAGATATCAGGATAAATGCTTTCGATTCCAATTTTTTCAACATCATCCAGATGAAGCTTCTTAATAACCGTTGTCTGATCAGGCATTTTGGCAAGAATTTTCGTAAGATTCGCTTCACCTGGGGCGTAGTTGATTAGGGTAAAAGATATGGGAGTATGGAGTGGACCCCGTACACTAGACACACTTCCCCAGGAGGAGGGAAAATATCTACCATATGGGAAAGCACGTTGACGCAGCCGTGAAACAGGCTGCCCTCGAGGACATCAAGAATGGCATGAAGGTCTCGGAGGCCGCGGCGAAGCACG
>CALRHV010000015.1 GCA_943359525.1 Candidatus Uhrbacteria bacterium | reverse complement strand
GAAGGCGCAACACGCGAATCGCTTCCCGATAAGATTGCAAAACATGTCATCGATCGTGACGAGAAGCTCGTCGCAAAGATCGACCACGAAACATTCACCATCTGGCAGAAACTCTTTCCCACAATCCCCGATTCGATTAAGATACGAGTGAGCCAGTAGTACTCACCTTCTGTCATCCCCGCGTAGGCGGGGATCCAGACCGTTCGGAGTGATGGATCCCCGCCTACGCGGGGATGACCGAGCCTTACTGAACATATTTTCTATGCCTCGACCAGTCCTCCACAATCCCGATCCGCAACTTCGCATCAAAAGCGAAGACGTTTCGGCTGAGCGAATCAACACGCCCGAGATGAAGCTCCTCATCAAAGAACTCAAGGAGACGATGATGAAGGAAAATGGCGTGGGTATTGCAGCGCCGCAGATCGGTGTTCACGATCGCGTTATTATCGCCGAGATCGATTCTATCGCGACGGCATTCATCAATCCTGTCATCAGCGATCGTTCCTTCCGCAAAATTGAGAGCGAAGAAGGATGCCTTTCCGTTCCTGGCACATGGGGCACGGTGAAACGCCATCGTTCGATTACGCTAACGGCACTCGATGAAGAAGGAAACGTTGTCGTCCTCAAGCCACAAGGATTCGATGCGACTATTTTCCAGCACGAAATCGACCACCTTGATGGCATTTTGTTTATCGACCACGCAAAGGACATCGAGCAAGCACCGCGCCTTTAACCTATGCGCGTTGTTTTCTTTGGCACCCCAACACTTGCTCGATCTATCCTCGAGGCGCTCGTCGCCGATCCGGAGATCGCTGTGGTCGGAGTCGTCTGTCAGCCCGACGAACCGGTAGGCCGAAAAGCTATTCTTACTGCGCCGCCAACCAAACAGTTCGCCGCGGAACATTCAATTCCTGTCTTTCAACCAACCAAACTCAAAGACGAATCGTTCCTTGCCGCGATCGATGCCCTTCACGCCGACGTCGCCGTCGTTTTGGCATACGGCCGCATTCTTCCGCAAATTCTTCTCGATCGTATTCCCGGCGGATTTATTAACGTGCATCCATCGCTTTTGCCGAAGTACCGCGGTCCATCGCCAATCCAAGCAGCGATTCTCAATGGAGACTTAAAGACTGGAGTTTCAATCATGAAACTCGATGCAGGAATGGACACCGGCCCGCTTCTCGCGCAGTCCGAGATCGAACTCGCCGATGACGAAACATCGGAGACACTGACGAAGAAAGTCATCGAACTCAGTGCGCCACTGCTCATCGAAACCCTCAAAAGTTATATCGCGAGATCGATCTCACCGATCGCGCAGAACACTAACGGAGCTTCGATCTGCAAGCTTCTCGATCGTGCAGATGGAAAAATCGACTGGACCAAATCTGCCGTCGTCATCGATCGTAAAGTTCGCGCACTCACGCCGTGGCCGGGAACGTCGACGACGTGGATGATTAGTGGGAAGAAAGTTGCTGTGAAGATTTTGAAAACTGTACATGCGGGATCGGCGCCGCGCGATATTGGCGTTCCTCGATCTGAATCTGGAAAACTCGTCATCGATTCCGCAGACGGCGCGATCGAAATCCTCGAGCTTCAGCCTGCTGGAGGGAAACCGATGACGGGCGCCGATTTTGCGCGTGGGTATTTGAAATAGCGCTTTACGTTTCTCGAATCGTCGCCGCTTTCTGAATCGGCGTGATCGACGCTGAGGGAATACGACCTTTCAACGATTCCATTGTTGGCAACGGTTTGTTACGCCACACAAAGAATGGAAGCACGAAGATCATGAAACCGAGACCAATCGGATGATTCAGATACGGAGAGAAGATGTGAGAAGTGTAAAGCGCGATCACACAGCACGCCATGCTGATGGAAAGCCAACGCGTTTCTTCGCGTTCAGCAATGGATCGATATCCAGCACGAAGAATCGTAACGAGATAGAAACCGAATGCGAGCAAGCCAGGAACGCCCATCTTCAGCCAGATGTCTTGATAGCCCCATTCAAAACGGTACGTTGTGTACTCCCCCGTTCCGTTCATGGCGCGAATGCGCGGGTCGTCAGAGATGTACGTCACCGGCGTACCGAACCCGCTTCCCCACAGCGGATTGTTTCCGATCTCAGTCATCATCGGCCCAAGCAAGTTCCACCGGCTGGACACCGCGAGTTCCCGCGTGTCGTCCTCGTGTCCTTTGTAATATGGGCTGTTCGTCAAATCCGGTCTTGGTGGAATCGGCAACACAATCAACACCCACAAGCTCAACAACGCAATACATAACGCGATAGCCCCCGTCGCCTTTACTCGAAGAATTTCTCTAATCGGCGTTCGGTTCCATAAGATCACAATCGCCATCACACCAACCGCAGCGATAAGACCGAGCCAGAAGCTGCGTGATTGCCCGGAGACATCGACAGCGAGCATCAACGCCAACGGCAAGATCAACATCTTGCGCTCCTTCCATTCTTTCGCCACGAAAACGACCGCAGCAATAAGCACCAGCGTAAACATCATCACCGTAAATTGTCCTTGCTCAAACACACGAAAATACCACGGACCGTTCGGGAACAGATTCATGAGCCATTCTGGATTGGAAAGAATCGTCACTTCTGCCAAGCGTGCATCACGAACAAATCCGTACAGCGCCCAGATTCCTTCGACGGGAAGGTGCGTAAAAAGGTAAAGCAAGAGAAGTGACGATCCTGCAACCCACGTTGCACCAAGCGCAAACGTCCAAAGCAACACGCGCTTCGCTTCCGGCGTCCACACAATCATTGCAATCGGCAAAAGATATGCGAACGTTGCATAGCCGTTCATATCATCAAACGCAGCGCCAAGGCTGTTCCGCGCAAATCCGCTGATCGTTCCGAGCGCGATTGCTCCAGCCAGGAAAACGAATGAAAGATCGCGTTCTGCGACGAACCGCGGACGAACGTGTTTGACAACAATGTGATACAGCGTGCCGAGCATGACGGCGAGAAAAATTCCTTGGCGAACGCCGAGTGTTGTGCCACCGATCATGACATCGATGAGATGCCCGTGGCCGCCGATAAAGATCTCAAGCATTGCAAACGCCAAACCCCACACCAACGATCGCTTCGTGATGATCAAGGCTCCGATCACAATGATCGCGAATGGAATCACGCCCCACACAGTGTGTTGCGTGAACCACGCAACTGCGTGAACGATCAGAAGCCCGCCGATTCCGTACAACGTGTTTTGATCAAAGAATTGTTTGAGGACGGGAATCATAGATTTATAATCGATGTTTTTTCACAATCGCCTCACGAGCCTCATGATACTTTCGTACGCGCTTCGGCTGCCAGCCAAGATACTTCCACGGTAACCGATACATGAACGACGGCAACCACGACGAACCAATGCGCGATTCCCCGTCAATCAGCACGTCGCACCACACACCCGGAACAAGTACACCGATCTTTTTCTTCTCAAGCATCGTGAGCCACACATCCCAATCCTGGAATCGTTTCATCGCTTCATCGAATCCCGGGAAATCAGCACGACGAACAAGTGATGTTGTGTGAATAAAATTCATTTTTCGCAATCGCTCACCAGAAAACAGCACACCGCGAAACACTTTCCAACCAAATTTGAATCCGCCGTATGCGTAACTCGCCTCTGAGTGATCGATGAGCTGCTGTACGAATTGCTGAATCATCTGTGGCTTCATGACCACATCTGCATCGCAGAACATCACGAACTCCCCCGTTGCCTCAGCAAGTCCTCGATTTCGTGCTGGATTCGCGCCAGTATTCTTCTGATGAATCACACGAATCTTTCCATCAAATTTTTGCAGAACCTCGGCGGTATTGTCAGTCGACCCGTCATCGATCACGATAATTTCGATTGGCGAATAGGTTTGATCGAGAACCGATTCGATGCAGAGTCCGATCGTGTTGGCGTGTTGATACGTTGGAATAACGATCGAGACGAGCGAGCCGGCCCTTACCGACGGAGATCCTTCCCCTCCGGGGACAAGTCGCATATTGCTCAGGATGACTGAGTCACTGAAAGTTCGCATTGTTTTTTCTCTCGTAAACTCGCCGATCACTCGTTCGCGACCGTTCCTTCCTAATCGATGGCGCAGCGATTCATCGTCCGCGAGATCGGTAATTGCCTTTGTGAGATCGGCGATCGTGTCATCAATGAGAATCCCCGTTCTTCCTTGAATCACCGCCTCGTCAACACCCGGCTGATTCGTGGCGATCACGGGAAGGCCGAACAATGCCGCTTCGATGGCAACGATACCGAAACCCTCACGATCGTTCGCAGTTTTCGTGGAAGGCATCAAAAAGATATCGTGCGTTGCATACACTTCGGGAAGCTTCCCATCGGAGACATGGTGAAGAACTGTCACACGAGATTCAAGATCGAACGCTTTGATCGCATCAAGAATTTCTTTCTTCATTGGCCCATCACCAACAATCGTGTACGTGGAATTTGGGATCGCCTTCATCGTTTCGAGTACCTTCAAATGACCTTTGCGAGAAACAAGCCGGCCAACCGTGAGCAGCCGGATCGATTCCGGATTCGGAACCCGAACGAGGACATCCGCAGCCTCGACAAATTCATCAGTAACACACGGATACATCACAAGGCACGATCGATGTGCAAATGCCGAGACTTCATCGGCGAGGGATTGTGAATTCGCAAAAACTCGGCGAGCAAAAAACAACACAATCCTCATCACGAATCGCTTTCGGGAGATCGATCGTGCAGCGTCAAAATCAAGACCGTGCAGAATCGCATCGTACGGTTTCCCAGAAATCAACCGAAACACGAGCGCAGCAGTTCCGATCGGGAGAACATGGCTCGTCAGCAATACATCAAAATCTTTTCTGCGAGACCAGAACTCGTGAAGCATTTCGCGATATGAGGGAAACGATTTCCAAATCAATGGCTGAATCGATTTTGGAAACGTTGAAACAAGCGCAGAAAGATACCGCGCAACCCCTCCCCGCTTTGGCGGATAATCAGGAGTTGGAAGCAGGAATCGCTCCATAGGTTTTTCGCAGAATCAATGTCTTCGCATGAATCCAGTGCGCTTTCGTCAATGCCTTCGTCGCGATCGATAACCCGATAAATACGACGGCACCAATCGGCACCGTTGCAATCCACGGCATCATCGATTTCAGCACGAGAACAACGATCATCATCGCAAATCCGGCAACGATGAATCCGCCAACCGTTCGCGCCCATTCTCCGATCGTGACATGGATCTTTCCGCGAAGTGCCCACACGCCCATGCCGAACATTGCCAAGAAACTCACAATCGACGCCACACTCGCGCCAGGAATGCCGATCCATGGAATGAGGATCATGTTCGCCGCGAAGTTGATGATCATCGTCACGCCCATGATTTTCGTCTTGGTCATCTGACGGCCCGTTGCATTCAACAGCGCACCGATCGGAAAGTCGAAAAAAATCGGAATCAGCACGAAGATGAGAATCAGTAACGGCGTGATCGACCCGGCGTAATCGGAGCCATATACCGTATGAACGATCTCCGGAGCAAGCGCAGCAATGCCGAATACGATCGGCGCCATCAACAATGCAAGATACCATTCGGCGTCGAGAAACGTCTTTTTGAGATCGACGGGATTATTTGCGAGCGACGACATTCGTGGGTACAGCGCTCCGATAAAAGCGAGTGGAAGGAACTGAAATGCATAGGTCAGCTTGTATGCCACGCTGTACAAACCAACTGCCGCATCGCCGATAACGGTTTTCAATGTAAACGAATCAACGTAGGAATAGATTTTTACGAAGACTGCTGCGAGGAAGAATGGGAATGCTGTGATGAGGACTGGTCGAACATTCTTCGAGCTCGGCACGATCGATTGCAGCCCAAGACGACGAACAACTTGAATGCCCGAGAAGATCGCATTCCAGATACTTCCAGTCGCAAGCGCAAGAATGAGTAACGCGATCGACTTCATCGGCGAGAAGATGACAACAATTCCGACAATGCTTGAAAGCGATTGACCAACGAAAATACCGAGCGATTCGTATCGCAATTCCTCGATTCCCCGAAGCACGCCGTAGAATGTCAACGAAAGTGAATCCGCGATCATGATCGGAATCGCGAGCCAGATGAGCACAATGTTGGACGAATCAAATCCGAGCACGGTCGGAAACGCGGCAGCGATAGCAATCGCGAGAAGAATCGCAAACCACTTCACGCCCAGTGTTTTCTGTAAAATCGATCGCGCTTCTGATCGGTTCGCGGCCACGTCACGAATAAGCACCGACGTCACGCCAAGATCGGCAAACACGGCAACGGAAGTAATTACCGCAAGCGTCAAAAAGTACACTCCCGTGTCCTCGACCCCAAGGAATCGCGCCAAAACAGCAAAGTACACAAACGCCACCACCTTCTGCAGAATGCTCGCACCGGTGAGAAATGCGGTGTTTTTTGCAAGCGTAGACATGACCTAATAATACGCTGATTTCAAAGTTTTCACCACAAACAGATTATCAAAAAATCACTTCTACAAGTGTCGTGAAACGCTGTACACTGAAGACCTGCCGCCATCTTCGCCATCTTCGTAAAAACACAAAACTCCGACCCTTTGCAGAGTCGGAGAAATGTTTGTACTTAACGCTTGCGCCACTGTGGTGAACGGCGGGCACCGCGCTTTCCGAACTTCTTGCGTTCCTTCTTGCGAGGATCGCGGGTCATGAGGCCGGCTGCTTTGAGCACCGTCTTCAATTCCGTTTCAGAAAGGACGAGGGCACGAGCAATACCGAGACGGGCTGCATCGGCCTGACCGATTGCTCCTCCACCACTGGTTTTGATCGTGATGTCGAACTTTTCAGTTGCACCAACTTCTACCAATGGACGCTTCACCATGCGTTGAAGTTCTGCCGTTGGGAAGAATACTTCGAATGGCTTTTCGTTCACCGTCATTTTGCCAGAACCCGATGGGTACAGGCGTACCTGTGCTGTTGCCGTCTTGCGACGTCCGAGCGCTTGAATGTATTTGGTTTCCATAGGTTACTTCGAGATGGTGAGGCGAAGCATGCGGGCCGTGCGATGCTTGTTCTTTGGAAGCATACGGCTCACGGCTGCACGAAGGACGTCACGTGGATCTTTCTCCCACATTTGGCGCATGGTCTTCGTCTTCAATCCCCCTGGGTATCCAGAGTGATGATGATATTCCTTCTCCTCGTACTTCTTTCCGGTGACGAGGATCTTTTCACAGTTTGTGACGATCACTTCGTCTCCAGCATCGATGTGCGACTGGAAGTTTGCGTTCGTCTTGCCCATGAGGTGCATGGCAATGTCGGTCGCACAACGTCCGAGGATTTTTCCGGAAGCGTCTACCGAGTAGGTTTTGCGAGTAATGGTTGCCATATTAGACGAATTCAATAACAGCGACTTCTGCAGCATCGCCCTGACGAATGCCCATCTTGGTGAGACGGGTGTATCCACCATTACGATCTGCAAAACGTGGTCCGAGAACCTCGATGAGCTTCTTCACTGGCTGTTCCGTGCTGAAGTACGCCAAGAGTTGACGACGCGATGCGAGAGTATTCACCTTCGCAACCGTGATCATCTTTTCGACGACTGGGCGGAAAACCTTTGCTTTGCCGGCAGTCACTTCAATCCGTTCGTACGTTACCATGGCGGTGACGAGATCGCGGATGAGCGCTTTGCGGGCCGAGGACTTTCGTCCAAGTGTTTTTGTAGTATTTCGGTGGCGCATACAATTATTCTTGTGGTGCGTCCTCCGCCGCACGAGCAATTTGTTCAGTAAGACCTGCGTGATTCAGTTGTCCCTGAATCCACGTGAAGTGATTCAATAAAATTTTTGTCGTCTGTTCAACGGCCTCCTGAGGAGTAACCGTTCCATCAGTGGTGATGTTCATGATGAGCTTGTCGTAGTTCGTGATTTCTCCAACGCGAGTATTCTCGACGCGGAAACCAACGTTACGCACTGGGCTGAACATAGCATCGACTGCGATGACGCCGATTTCCGTTGGAGCGGAGTCGCGTTCCTCGGTTGGAACGTAGCCTCGGCCGCGGGAAACCGTGATTTCCATGTCGAACGGTGATTTTGCATCCGTGATAGTTGCAATCTCGAGTTCAGGGTTTGCGATTTCCACGTCAGCATTCTTTTCGATGAGCGCTGCAGTAACCACACCAACCTTGTTCGATGCAAGCCGGAGCACCACTGGCTCTTCGCTGTGCACGCGCATGCGAAGCTTCTTGATGTTGAGCATGATGTCTAACACATCTTCTTTCACACCAGGAACAGTGGAGAACTCATGCTGCACACCCTTAATTTTCATTGCCGTGACTGCTGCGCCAGGAAGTGACGAAAGCAACACGCGACGAAGCGAGTTTCCAACTGTTGTGCCGTATCCGTGATGGAGCGGCTCAATAGTGAGAATAGATTCGTTTGCAACTGCGCCAGGAGCGAAGTGCATCTTTGACGGAAGGAAAATGGTCTCCATAGGAAGGTTATGAGACGAATGCGATTAACGCATTGAGTAAAACTCGATAATGAGCTTTGGATCGTATGCTTCCTTCAAATCATCCCCCATTGGAAGACTCACCACTTTGCCGATCAAGTCATCACGGTGCAACCATCCTGCTGTGCGATGGGTTTTCAAACGCTCCTCAAGATCGACGAAGACTTTTTTGTCCTTCTTGCTTGCTTTGATCTCGATCACGTCATTCACCTGCACAGTATACGACGGAATGTTCAGCTTCTTGCCGTTCACATAAAACATGCAGTGGCTCACCATTTGACGAGCCTGTGGACGCGTCTTGGCAAAGCCGAGGCGGTACACAGTATTGTCCAAACGTTGTTCGAGCAAACGACCCAAATTTTCTCCGGTGTTGCCCTCCATGCTGGTGGCCTTCACGAAGTAATTTCGGAATTGTCGCTCCATGATACCGTACAATCGTTTTGCCTTCTGCTTTTCGCGAAGCTGGGTTCCGAAAACCGAAACCTTTGCTGGGCGTCCGCCTGCTTTACCGTGAACGCCAGGAGCGTACGGACGCTTCTGCATCACCTTGAGCACACTCGTGGATGCCGACAATGCGACACCTTCACGACGGCTCATCTTTCCCATTGGAATAAGAGTCTTTCCCATAGATTACATGCGACGAGCACGACGTGGACGGCAACCATTGTGTGGCACCGGCGTCGTGTCTTTAATGGAGAGAACGTTGAATCCGACCGTGTTGAGTGCGCGAACAGCGGCGTCCCGGCCATTGCCGATACCCGTCACAAACACGTGCACATCCTTCAAGCCGAACTGTTCAACTTTTTCAAAAACTTTCTTCACAATGACGCTTGCTGCAAAAGGCGTTGCCTTCTTTGGTCCTTTGAAGCCACAGTTTCCTGCGCTCGACCATGCCACGATGTTTCCGTTCGCATCGGTGAGCGACACGATGGTGTTGTTGAAACTTGCGTGAATGTAGGCACGGCCCTGAGGAATTTGGCGAACCACTTTCTTCTTGGCAGTTTTTGCGCCTGGACGGGCCTTGCCCGCTTCCTTTGCTTCGCCTTCGACGGCTACTGCAGGAGTGATGATTTCTTCTTCAGTCATAGCTTAGGTCTTGGCAAGAGTACGACGGCCACTACCGGCAGTCTTTCGAACGTTTCCTCGAACGGTTCGGGAATTAGACTTGGTGCGCTGTCCGCGAACTGGGAGGCCACGGGTATGGCGGGTTCCGCGGTACGACGCAATATCCTTCAAGCGCTTGATGTTGGACATCACATCGCGGCGGAGTTCACCTTCTACACGATATTCCTTTTCCACAATAACGCGAACCGCGTTTTCCTGATCGAGCGTGAGATCCTTCACACGAATGTCGCCGCTCACGTTTGAGCGTTCGATAACGTCAGCTGCGCGCTTTTCGCCAATGCCGTAAATATACTGCAAGGCAAAAAACAGTTTCTTCTGAGTTGGGAGTGTAACACCAGCAATACGTGCCATAGATTTTAGCCTTGACGCTGCTTATGCTTAGGAGTCTTGCAGATAACACGGACGCGACCTTCGCGACGGATCACCTGGCAATCGCGGCACATTTTCTTCACGGAAGCGCGAACCTTCATAGGACAATACCTGATGGGTAAAAGTGACGGAAACCAACCTTACAGAAATAGACAAAATCATCGTGAAAACTTCAAGATGATTGTGAAGAGGCTCGAGATGCCGATCCGTTAGAAACGGAAGGTTATTCGTGCCTTTGTGAGATCATACGGGCTGATCTCCACTTTGACGTCATCGCCTGGAAGCACACGGATGCGATTTTTTCGCAGCTTGCCTGCCAAGTGACCAATGACTTCGCGGTCGTTTTCGAGCTTTACCCGGAAGCTTCCACCAGGAAGGCTTTCCAAAATCTCTCCGCGCATTTCAATAAAGTCTTTTTCCGCCATAACTTTGCGATAGTATACCACATTCGTCTGAACGACGAGCGCGGTATTACCGCTTAAGTAAAGCACCGAAATTGTAGTTTACTCCCCCAAAAGTGTCAATCTTTTACCCACAAATTCTCAGTTTTCCACTGTTTGTTTGCGGTTTTTCTCATTTTATGCTATTCTTTCGTAGCGTTTTCATCCGACGACGCACCTGCTCGCGGCCAGTCCCTGCCGCTGTTCTTCGCACCCAGCTCCCTCAGGAGATCTCACACATGGCTCGTCACACTCTCCAGTCCGGCGCCCGTTGGCTCGCAACCCACGGCACCCGTTCCCTTCCCGGGGAACACCGGCCTTCACGTCACTCCGACACTCCACGGAACACGGGCAAGCTCGCTCGTCCCGTGCTTCCTTGCCTGGCAGATCGCTCTGATCGTGCCGGCACCGCCCCGGAAGTTCACTCTCCGTCGCCGATGCAGCGCGAGGAAACCTTCCGGTCGAGCAACAACCGCTAGCCGGTAACGCACCGGTCAGCACGCCAACGGCCGATCATCCTCCCCGGATGGTCGGCCGCTTCAATTTTAAGGGATCTTTTTATTTAGGCCTTTCTCCCCAAAATCGCCTTGAGCCTTCGTACTCCCGCAGAAACTGCCTCCTCCTTAGCAATCGTAATCCCGCCAAGCTCGCCGGTGTGCTCAACGTGCGGCCCTCCGCAGATCTCTTTCGAGAAATCGCCGATTGAGTACACCTTAATCTTGTCGCCGATTGTGGCGTACTTGTCCCCGAACAATCCAATCGCACCACGAGCCCTCGCCTCGTCCACCGTCAACATTTCAAACTTCACAGGCAAATCTTTCTCAATCTGTTCATTCACGATCTTTTCGACTCCAACAATTTGCTCCGGGGTCATCTTTTCATTGTGACTAAAATCGAATCGCAATCGTTCCGCAGTAATATTGCTTCCCTTCTGCGCAACATGATCGCCGAGCACGGTGCGCAACGCCTGATGCAGCAAATGCGTTGCGGTGTGAAGCTTCGTCGTCTCTACTGAGTGATCGGCGAGACCGCCAGCAAACTTCTGTTCCGATCCGGCTCGCGATAAGTCTTGATGTTTTTTGAAATCAACAGCAAATTGATCGGAGTCAACCTTTAAGTTGTGCGATCGCTGTAGTTCTTCGGTCGTGAGTTCCAACGGGAATCCGAAGCTTTGATACAAGTTAAACGCATCCGTTCCCGTCACACCGTTTCCACGATCAACGATCTTCTTCAGCTCACGAAGTCCTTGTTCGATCGTCTTCGCAAACTTCGTCTCTTCCATTTCGATGGCGCCAAGGATTGCCTCGCGCTTTTCATCGAGGTTTGGATACGCCACCTTATACATTTCGATGTACGCCTCCGAAACCGATCGGACGATCGCGTTCGCAACGCCAAGTTTTCGCGCGAATCGCACTGCACGACGCAGCAAACGCCGAACGAAATATCCTTGATCCTTGTTCCCTGGCAACACACCGTCGCCAATGAGAAATGTTGCTGCGCGAATGTGATCGAGAATCACACGGAATGCGTAGGTGTCGGCCTCATTGGACCCATACGTCTTATTGGTCGAATGCTCAATTGCTGCAATAGCAGAAGAGAAAACATCGAGCCGGAATACATCAGGCTGCTTGTTCGCCGCAGCAGCAATACGTTCAAGTCCAGAGCCCTGATCAATGTTTGGAAATGGAAGCGGAGTGAAAACACCTTCTGCCTCTTTCTTGTATGTCATAAACACATTGTTGCCGATTTCCATGAATCGCCCACAATCACAGTTCGGATGACAATGCTCTCCCCACTTCGGATCGTGTGGTGTGCCAAAATCGTAAAACATTTCGGAATCCGGACCACAAGGATCACCGACTGGTGTTGTTGTCGGCCCCGTCTTCCCACGATTCCACCAATTTTTCTTTCCTTCGTAATAAAAGATGCGCTCACCCGGTTTTACACCTCGCGCGTACCCGTTCGTCTCGGAACCGATCTCCGCCTCCACGGCATCGATTCCGGAACGAGCAAATTGCTCTTTCCAAAGTTTCGCTGCTTCAACATCCTTTGGCAGACCGAACTCTGCGTCGCCGATGAAGCACGTAACGTAAAGCTTCTCCGGATCGATCTTGAGCACATCAATAAGGAATTCGTACATCCACGGAATCTGTTCCTGTTTAAAATAATCACCCAAACTCCAGTTGCCGAGCATCTCAAAGAATGTGGTGTGACGGTTGTCGCCAACTTCCTCGATGTCGCCGGAACGGAAACATTTCTGACTGTCCGCAATGCGCGTTCCTGCGGCGTGTTTTTCGCCAAGTAAATATTGAATCATCGGCTGCATTCCAGAGCCGGTGAACAACGTTGTAGGATCATTTTCCGGCAACAACGACGAGGACGGAATGATCGCATGGCCGCGTGCTGCGAAAAAGTCGAGATACTTTTGACGAATTTCGTTGGTGGTAAGCATAGAAATGGATAGAGGAATTGTAACTGAACCATGAAAAGGACGGAAGGGCGGGCTCTGAACTGATTCTTTAGAATGGGCGTGACGGGAATGACGATGCAAAGACATCATCGGCGAGAGTGGGGTGCTCGATTTCAAAAGGGGTGTCTTGGTAATGCGAATGTTTCGCGTTAAGAAAACGCTGGTCGATTCTGACGATCTGCATGCTCGCCGATGACGCTCCTCGCAATGACGGAAGGAGTCGATAGCTTCACGTCCTCCCAACCCATTCAAAGAATCAGTTCAGGTTCAATTTCATTCTTCATCCCACGTCACTCGCCCATCACCAGTGATGTCGACCACATCGCCGAGGAAATGTGGAGAAACGTGGAAGATCACATCAACGACAGCTTTCACGTCGGCAAGAAGTTCGCGAGCTTCGTATCGAAGAATCCCAAGATAGGTTTGCCGATCGGCCGCAACACCTTGAGCATCGATACCGAATGCGTTGGCAAGATACAGTGCGCGAGGAAGATGATATTCCTGCGTGACGATGATCGATTTTGTCACACCAAACACTTTGTTCGCTCGAGCCATCGAATCATACGTGTCGAATCCAGCGTGATCGAGAAAAATGTCATCGGGATCGACGTCTGCAGCAAGAAGATACAGCCGCATCGCATTCACTTCGTCGTATTCAATCTGCCCGTCATCGCCACTGACGAGAATTTTCTCAACCGAACCTGCACGATACAAATCAATCGCAGTAAGTAAACGATCGCGGAGAATGTCCGACGGTTCGCCGTCATCCTTAACCTTCGCTCCAAGCACAATCGCGACCGGCGCATGGTCGATCTCGCCAATCGAAAGAATCGATGAGCGGAATCGCAGCACCATCAGATCGGCCACGAGAACGAAACAGATTCCGATCGTCACGATCGAAAGCAACCACTTGAACACTCGGCGCTTCGTCATCACAACGTATTCACCACCTCAACCGGTTTTGACTGCTTCAACATCTTTCGTCGTACGCCACGCGCAAATGCCACCATATCATCGTTATTAAAAAGAATGCCAAGAAGAATGTACGCAACGAATCCCAGGCCACCGGCCAGCGCTGTTTGTGTGAGCACACTGAGATATGTATCGAGGGGAATAAGCGACGACACCGCGTACTTTACCCCCTGTGTAACAGCACCGGCAATCACCGCAGCAAGAGAAATCATCAGTGTGATACGAAGAATCTTCTTCTCGTCCAAATTCCCAACGTGATGACGCAACATTGCCCAGAGAAGCGCAGTTTGAAGAATCGCCGAAATACTAAACGCGGCAGCCAATCCCACAACACCGAACTCCGGCGCGAGCACGTGCGCAAGCCCGATATTCGTTCCTGCAGCAACGATCGCAATCACGAATGGTGTTCTTGTGTCTTCAAGCGCAAAAAATGCACGAACTAAAAGTGTAATAAGTGCCTGTGCTGCAAAACTTAGCGTGAACAGGGCCAAAGTATCTGCAGTGGTTACCGTTGCGGCCCAGTCGAAATTCTTTCCTCCAAATGCCAATCGCACAAGCTGAGCACGAAGAAGCAAAAACGAAATCGTTGCGGGAATAATCCAAAGCAATGTTTGACGCACAGCGTTTGAAAATGTTTGCACAAATCCTGGCATGTCTTTTGCCGCAGCACGCTCGCAAAGCATCGGGAACGACGCCACGGCATATGCCATGGCAATCACCCCAATCGGAAACGAATTTAAGTTGTACGCAAGCTTAAACACCGTTGCCGACCCTGCAATCAACACGCTCGCAATTGATGCCATTGCAACGAAGTTTCCCTGACTCACCGCAAGTCCAAGCACACGAGGGATCATCTGTTTTGCTGTTGTGCGAAGATCAGGGTCGCGCAAATCGAACTCCGGACGATATTTGTATCCAAGTGCGTACACGCCGATTCCTTGGAGCAACGCATGCATTGCCGCACCAAGCACGCTTCCCCACGCCAAGCCAATTGGTCCAAGCAACGGAACAAAGAGCATAACACCAGCGATGATACCGATGTTGTTGACGATTGGTGCGAGCGCATACAAAAAGAAACGACGAGTCCCTTGCAACACCGAACCAAACACCATGCTCGCTGCAAAGAAAAGCTCGGCAAGGTACATCACGCGGCTCATCTGTACCGTCATCGCCATCTTCTCCGCGTCATATCCTGGCGCAATAATCGCCACGGCCCACGGAGCTGTTGCGATTGCGATAACAACAACAACGGCAAAGATTACCCCGAACACATTCAAAATGGTGTTTGTGAACTTCCACGCCTTCTCGTCGTCATGACCGTAGTATTTTGCGAAAATTGGAATGAAGCTTGCAGAAAGGGCACCGAGAATCAAGAGTTGCAACAACATGTCTGGAACAAGAAAGGCACTTGTGTACGCATCGAGAATGTCTCCGGCGCCGAATGTTCCTGCCAGAATGTAATCACGAAGCGCACCGAACAATCGGCTCACCATCGAAAGCGCTCCAATAATTACCGCAGCACTCGTGATGCTTCCCGCTTTACTCGTGAAGAGTGCCTTGATCATATGACCGACGAAGTTTGATGAATGTAAAACCGAACAGGAACAACGCTGCAATCAGCACGCCAAGGAGCATGATGACTCGCGGATTATCCAAATGGAAAAAAGAAACGTCGTACGTTTGCGCATCAGACAACATGGTGCCGTCTGCATTCAGAATAGCAAGTGTAACCGTATACGTTCCTGGCCCAGAAAACGCATGCGTAATTTTTGATTGCACGCTTGTTGCACCGTCACCAAAGTCCCAACTAAACCGCACGCCATCCTCCGGCTGTTCTGCCAACGTAAATTCGTACGTTCGCCAGTCAATCTGCTTTGACGTGAATCGCGCAAGTGGTGACGTGGTGAGCTTGGAAGTGGAGATAGACGCAACGGCATTCGTCTCCACAACCGATGTCGACGCCCCCTCCGACTCCCCCATAAATGGGGGAGAGTTTTCACCGAGCGGCCCCCCTCCATTTATGGAGGGGCTGGGGGAGGCGCTCGAAGTGGCGTCGGTCGATGGCTCGGTTGTCGTCGCCGAAGACGCCGGCACCGCCGTTACTGGCGCAGCAATACCCGTCACCGTTGCGTCTGTCGGCGCAGGATCATTCGCATCACTCACGCCACCAGCATCGTCATCCGTATCGCACACGTCACCCTTCCCGTCACCGTCGGTGTCGAGCTGATCCGCATTCGCATCGTTGACGCAATTGTCGTCCTCATCGATCACCTCGTCGCGATCTGCGTCCGAGATTGGACTGTACAGCGGCGTGATTGCGGTATCGTTGTCTGGATTCGTATCTTGCGGAGTTGAACCCTGCAACACAGCGCGAATATTGAATGTGCCATCGGGAACCATGAAGTCTACAAATACTTCGTCAGGATTTCCGCTCGCCCGAAGCGAAACCGGCTGCGATTGCCCAATCACCATTCCGCCTTGATAAAAAAGCACATATGCCGTTGCGTCGGTGTCGCCAACATTCCGTACGCGAGCATAAATACGCACAGCATCACCAACGTAAAGCGTCGATGTTGAAAATGAAATGTTATTCGCGTCTAATGCGAGATCGATGGAGGCGGCGCGGGCAGATGACAGAGGATAGTAGGCGGAGACGACAAAAATCGCTATCAAAAATGTAGTGATCTGATGAAAAAATCGATTACGCATATTTACGACTGAATATCACGAACGCGAATGTGCGATCCGGAATGTAGCCACAGATCTCTCGCAACATCGGAATGAATATGCAAACGAGCGCGATACGTTGGGTGAACACGTACAACGACATTCTCAATCACGCGTGTTGCGTCGCCAACCACATCAACACGCACCGACGCGCCATTCGCTAAGCGAAGTGATGTCGCTTCGGTGTCGGAGAGATGGAGATGACATTTTGGAACAATCACCGCCGCCTTCGCCTCGATGGTGCCATGCGTTGTTCGCAGAGTGCACAGCTGAGCGTCTGCAAGATCGCCAGACTTCGCAAGCGGCGCGTCGATTCCGAGGAGCCGGGCCTCAGTCGGTGTCAGCTCGACCTGAGTTGATTTTCGATGTGGCCCAAGAACACGCAACGTAATTGCTTCCCCATTTGCGCCAACAGCATCCACCGTTTCCTGGTAGGCAAACTGGCCAGTCTGCGATAATTCGTGGCGAACTGTGCCCATATGCCCATCACCAAAAAGAATCCGATGATGAGATTCGGACAAATGAACGTGTGACGAAACAACCTCCACAGAAATTGGACGCGACATACGCCACCTATTGTATCACGGCAGATCCACCTTCTGAGCATGATTGGATGGCTCGTCCTCACGGCATCCTGACGAACACAATCCCGTCAGTACGAGGCCCCAGCGCGACGCGTGCCGAGGCCTTCGGCGTTTTGACGGAATCGTGTTTCTGCGCTAATGTTGGCGAGCTCATTCACCACGGAGGGCAACATGACCGACGGCAAGCGCGTACGATTAGCCGTCCCCGACGAGCCAGTCCCCGCACCACCCGATTTCGCAAGAATATTGCTCGCTGAAGCAGTTCTCGCTGAACGCCTTCTTGAAATGGCGCCAAAAAACCTCAGCCACGTTCAGCTGGCAGAGTGGCCAGCGCATATCGATAGTCAGATTCGACGGGCGTACGGAAGCCACGAAGGTGTGTTCAATGCCGTCACCGGCGTGTACTACGCCATCGTGAGCAACACGAGGTGGTCATCACGGGCACACAACATCGTAAAATCGTACATCGGCTCCACGGGACAAAGTAGGCTCATCCAAGCCATGACAGAGCTCCCATTCAACGATCGACGGCTCCTCGTCAAACATCCGAACTTCGCCGTGAAACAAGCGACAAAAGGAGCATGGGCGGTAACACGCCTCGCCGCGGCGCTGACAGCGAAAGGAGCCACGTGTGCACTACCCACAACGCACGAAGACGTTCATCTGAAAATTGATCTCCTCTGCGCATACAACAATGAGTGGGGCGGCCATTCAAGTAAAAAATGGCCAAGGCCATGCAGCGCAGATCACCAGCTCAACGGACGCCGCCGAGGAACAGTTCATCCAGGGCGTGAAGGAATTCAATCGTCTCTACAGCCTTGCCTGGAAACCAATCTGGGTGAACGTTGAACGATGCGGCGTGTCTCCAACAACGCTCTGTTCAGAAAAAACGCTCAGGCTCGCGGAAACCGTAACCACTCTCATGCAAGACGAAACGTGAGAAAAGGGCCCCGTCGCAACGAAACGCGACGGGGCCCTTCTTCATTTATTTTTTCTCATCGTATCCAAAACCGTATTTAAACTTGTCACCGCGAATCGGACCGATGAAGATCAGGTGGAACTCTGCAAGAACGTACTTGATGCCCATGCTCCATCGTCCGTCGCGCTCCTGACGACGCGTCGTCACAAAGATTTTCACCGAATCGAGAAAGCCGAAAGAGCTCGCCTTTGCCGTGCGACCAGCGTATTCATGATCCTCACAAAACATAATGGACTCGTCGAAACCTCCAACTTGTTCGTGCACCGATCGCTTCACCAAAATACAGAATCCTGGAGCGTGTGGATGCCACGAGCCAAGCAACCGTGCGTAAAAATTATAAAAATGATGAACGAGAACGTCGTAGGCGTTGCCTTCGATCACTCCGAGGTTACATGTTGCGATACCGAGATTCCGCTGAGCAAACTCCGTCACAGCGTTCTCGAGAAAACGGTCATCGCGAATAATCACGTCGGCATCAAGGAAAAAAATAAGCTCCCCCGTCGCTTTTGCAGCACCACGGTTTCGCCCCACACTCGGCAAACCACCGTCAACCACAATCGCACCAGCATGTTCGGCGATACTTCGAGTATCGTCGCTCGACCACGCGTCGGCAACAATAATTTCCTTTGGTTGAAAGGTTTGACGACGAAGCGCCTCAAGAACGGCTGGCAAATATCGCTCCTCGTTTTTTGTAGGGATAACAACGGAAAGAGTTGGAAGCATAGATTTCTGGTGCGTCTGGCGCGATTCGAACGCACGATCTCCTCCTTCGGAGGGAGGCGCTTTATCCAGCTAAGCTACAGACGCAGAATTTAGGATCGACCGACCAACATACTATACATCGCCACGCCCGACGCGACGGAAACGTTCAACGACCGCTTTTTCATCATTGGAATCTCTACAATGCCATCGAGCATCTTCAGCGTCTCTGCATCAATCCCCTCAACTTCGCTCCCGAGGACGAGCGCGAGCTTTTCAACCACGCAGTGACGAATATCGATCGCTCCCTCGCCAGTCTCAAGACCCCAAACAGCATACCCTTCACGCTTCAGCCCGTCGATCACGGAACCGATCTCGCCTGCCGCCCACGGAACAAGATCCTCAGCCCCGAGGGAAACCTTTGCGATCTCTTTTCGAGGCGGCGTACCCGAAATTCCCGTCAAAAACACCTTTTCCACACCAAACGCCGCCGCATTCCGAAGAATGGCTCCGACGTTGTGCAAACTGCGAATGTTGTGGGCGATGATGATCATGCGCCGAAAGTATGACAGAAATTGCTTTCTTCGCCAATAATTGCTAAGATTTCGACGTTCCTGAGGCTTCCATGCTCTCTACGTTTTTCAATCCCTCCACGGCATTCGGCTGGGTTCTCTCCATCGCCGGAACACTGTTCTTGCTCGGTGTGTGCTGGCGACTGATGATCCGACTTCGCGCAACCGCGCCGAAGAACCAAGACGCTGCGCTCCTCGCCAAGTTCGATTCGCTCTACGGGAGGATCAAGAGCAATGGAGTGCCAGAAAAGGTTTTTCTCAAGTGGATCGAGCGTATTCCCCAAGGGCACCCCCGTGACCGTTCAGCAATCGAGACCAACGCGCTCACCTCAACCCGGACTATCCTGGTAGA
The DNA here is from genome assembly GCA_943359525.1 of Candidatus Uhrbacteria bacterium. Lineage (GTDB taxonomy): Bacteria > Patescibacteriota > Patescibacteriia > UBA9934 > UBA9934 > CAIKHN01. The sequence goes on along the minus strand of CALRHV010000015.1, from coordinate 170 downwards.
AGCGATGCGCAAGCGCAAATGGGCGCGCGACACTATGAGTTGGTTCATCTACAAGTTCTGGAGCATCACCGTGAAAGACATCGATGAGCTTCTCTCCGTCAAGTAACGGCATCACACCACGACGCTGCCCCGGCCTTGCGATCACATCAACAGGCCGGGGCTGACCGTTT
>CALRHV010000014.1 GCA_943359525.1 Candidatus Uhrbacteria bacterium | reverse complement strand
GGAAGCTTGAGTTTCGTCAGCTTCGAGAAAACGAAATGACGGATGAAATGCGTCGAAAACTTGAGAATGCGCGTACTGTTTCCGACGAGGAATTGATCAATATTTAGTGTATGCCAGAGGTTCATGAAATCTCTGAGCAGAAGCATATTCTTTCGTATCTTGAGGCACGCGACCTTGTAAAACAGTATCAAAAGGCAAAAGAGCTCTTGTTGGTGGGCGATACGCTCCGTGTTCGTTTTAGGGAACGTGAACCACAGCATTCTGGAGCTTGGTATTTTCGGATCAATAAGCAATTTCGTGCCGTAGGTTTTTTTCGAGATACTGGAAGACTTGTTATTTACGATATCGACAACCACCAATGATTTTTTGCGACTTTCTCTTCAGAATCTAGTATTCATATTTTTTATAGCATGCAAAATTTCCTCCGTGAACACTATCGCGATTTCGGTGACGTCGCCGTCGATCGTATTCGGTATCAGTCCAATGGCCATTGGGTGAATGGATTTTTGGTGATGCCGAAGGAACGCGACGGCGCGTTGCCGTGCATTATCTATAATCGTGGAGGCTCCTTCGAGTTCGGAATGATCGATGATGAAGGTATTGAAAGAAAACTCGCTGTTCTCGCGTCGTGGGGCTATGCGATTATTGCATCGCAATATTCTGGGAATGGTGGGAGCGAGGGGAATGACGAAGTTGGCGGTGCAGACGTCGACGATGTTCTTGTGTTAAAGGAATATTTCGATCAGATTCCAGAGATCGATTCGTCGAGAATCGGTATGTGGGGCGGTTCACGCGGTGGAATGATGACGTACCAGTGCTTGGCACGAGTGGATTGGATAAAAGCAGCGGTCAGTATTGCTGGAGTGGCGAATTACGATAGAGCCATTGAACAAAGACCAAAGATGGGCGACGTTTATACACGTGGTTTTGGGAATACACTAGAAGGAAGGCGTATTCGTAGTGCGGTGAATTTTGCAGATCGATTTTGCAAAACAACTCCAGTACTCTTGATGCATGGCACTGGGGATTGGCGCGTGAGTTCAAAAGATTCCTTGGAACTCGCAGAAAAGCTTTACGACGCAAAGGTTCCGTACCGGTTGGTGATATTCGAAGGCGCAGACCACGGCCTTACTGAATATCGAGCCGAGGCATGGGGCATTGGTCGGGAATGGTTGGATCGGTATGTGAAGAGTTCAGCAGAACTTCCGATTCTCGAACCACATGGGAAATAAAGAAGAAAACACAAAACCCCGTTCGCGCGGGGTTTTGTAATCCGATCGTTACGATGTTCGTTTCGCCAGTTCTCTCCGCCACGTAATAATTTCGGCCGCGGCGAGCGCAGCTTCGATACCTTTGTTGAATCCGTCGTCTGCACTGCGAGCAACCAGCTGTTCCATTTTCGTAATCGGAATCACTTCATTGATAATCGGCACGCCTTCGCTGAGCATCACTTTTCCAAAGTCTCTGCTGCAGGCGTCGGCGATCATTTCAAAATGATACGTCTCGCCTTTCATAATTGCACCGAAGACGATGATCGCGTCGTACGGCTTATCTTTCGGCGCGCTTCGCATAATCGTCTGTGCGGCGAAAGGGAGCTCCCACGATCCTGGAAGTGTGTAGAACTCCGGCTGAGGACAGTCTGCGGCAACAAGCATCTCGATACACTTTTTGGACATGCTATCCAGCTGCTCCTTGTACCACTTCGACTGCAGAATCGCGATCTTTGCTTCAGGGATTTTTGGCATGGACTTGGGGTCGAGGACAACTTGCATAGGGCAGAGGGTTAAAGTGATTTTAGTATAGAGCCGAGTTTGCGATTTACGCCAATGGGAACGTTATTCAGAAATGCGGGGGTTTTTGAATAGGGTATACTCATGGCAATCATCATCCTCTTTATATGGCAGAGAAACCATCATTACTCGAATTGACTGGGAGGCTGAAGAGCAAAGCACAGCAAGGAAAAATCGCAAAAGTCCAAGCTGAATCTGAGCATCTCGAATCTATTGATGAATATCTTGGGCATCTGGAAAAAATGTTCTCGTCCGATACTCTCGATGCTGCGGAGTTGCGTCTTTGGCTTGATTCGTCTGCTATCGTGCTTGGGAAAAATCTTTCAAAGGAACAGATCGGTACGCCAGAAGGTCAGAGCATTGCCATCGGTCTTGAAAATCTTACGGATATTGATCGGGAAATTGTTGAATGTAATGACGCGCTTCGTGAATCTGCCGAACTTGCTGGCGTAAGCGTCGATGCGCTCCTTGCTGATGAATCGAATGAACTCGCGCAACAAATCGCTGCGTTGCGAGCAGAAAAAATAGACGAAGTCCGTGCATTGCGCGGTGCTTTACAGGCGTATGGTGTTGGTTTGGTCCGCACGATGCAAGAAAGCAATCAGAAAAAGAAGAGCATGACCCAGGATGAGTTGGCAACGTGGAAGGAGAAATTCGCCGCTCCGGAAGCCATGCCAACCGATTACAAGAGTTTTGCTGTAAAAATGCAGCAAGATTTTATTGCCGCAAAGCAGAAGACAGCGAAAGAGTCTGCGATGTGGGCTCGTGAGCTCGTGGAACCAACGGAACGCGATACTGCCGTTCGCGAATTTGTATGGGGCGATTACGGAAAATATATTGTTGAAATTCTCGATAAAGAACTTCCTGGGAAAGAAAATGAAGAAAAGCGCAAATCGCTTCTTGCGGGGCTTTTGAATGCCGGAGGGTCGGAACTTATAGAGTTTGATGGAGGTATACGGAACGTTATGCTCATGGAAGACTCACTTGTGAAAGCGTTGCCAGAGGGTGTAGCGGCTGATATTGCCAGACATGCAACTATTGCTCAGTTTCTTGGAACGATCCGATTCCCGGGAGTGTACCCAAATTATGCCGACTCAAATGATTCGAATTCGGTAGCAAGACGATATCAGGGAGCGTATGCTAATTGTTTGAGTCTCTTGGAGGCTGTCGGCGACAAGCCGTCGTGGAAATTCACGAGCGGAGGAATATTGCGACGGTATATTCACGGAAAAGAAGGAAACGGACGCGGAGAGGAGATAGGCCGAGAGCAGGCAAAGAAAGAGATTGCACTCGCAAACCAGGTAGATGCGGTGGTGAAATTTCTTTATAACGGCCTTGATAAAGCAACGAAGTCTAAGATACACGGCGGTTCGGGTCTCGGTTATGAATCACTTTCACCGGTACGAAAAGTACAGCATGGGTATCCGAACGCGGTTGTGTCCGCGATTTCTGCGGAAGTTACTCCAGATGGCGTCTTTTACAGTTCATTGAGCGAGCCGGAAGAATCGCGTGTTTCCATGGAACAGGCCACGAAAGACGCTCGGGCGTTTGAGCAGGGATTGGCGAATGCGTTGAATAAGGGAAAGTTGAGTCATGATTGGGTTGCAGAATCACCATCCGATGTTGCTGCACGAAACGCGAGTCGCATTGGGGCGGCAGAACAGCAGGCATTGGCGGCGGTTGATGGAAATGCGAAATCCGTAGAGACAGCACGTGCGTTGGAGGGCGCAAAGACAGAGATTATCGCGCTTCAGGAGCAGCTTCGCGCTGCAACGACGTCAAATGCGGAAACAGCCGCACAGCTCGCGCAAAGCATGCGAGAGCTTAGCGAAGCTCGGGGAACGATCGAAACGATTGGCACACAAAAGTCGGTACTTGCATCGCGGAACGAAGAGTTGAAAGGCGAAAAGAAATCAGCGACGGAACGTGCGAAGAATGCTGAAGAGCAGTCGGCTGCGATTCTTGAGGAATTACGCGCGGCCTTGGCGAAGCCTGGGTTCCTTGGTAATGGCTTGAAGGATGCGGTCGCATCGATTCTTGAGCATCAAAAAAAGTAATTACTTCACACAAACCCCGTCCCCAAGGGGTTTTGTGATTTTTAGGGTTTTTCGATACACTTTGCACACTATGTCCACCAATCTTGAAACCATCGTTAACTTTTCCACGCAAAAAGGCTTCGTGTTCCCGTCGAGCGATATTTACGGCGGATTTGCGGCCACGTACGACTTTGGTCCGGTGGGAATGCTGTTGAAAAAGAACCTCGAGGCAGCGTGGCGCTATTGGAACGTGACGAGTCGCACCGATATGGTGGAAATTGAAGGTGCAATCTTTATGCATCCCAAGGTATGGGAAGCCTCCGGCCATGTTAGCGGATTTGCCGATCTTCTCATTGAGGACCTTGTTTCTCACAAGCGATTCCGCGCAGATCACCTCATCGAGGACGCGGGTATTATGGAGAATGCCGGGGGATTAACGCCGGAGCAGGTCGATGAGCTTGTTGTGAGACATAATCTTAAGAGCCCGGACGGTAATGCGCTTTCGAAGGCAAAGCGATTCAATCAACTTGTGAAAACGCATCTTGGTCCCGTCGAAGATGAATCATCGCTCGTTTACTTAAAAGGAGAGAGCTGTCAGAACATTTATCTCGATTGGAAAGCAACGCAGATGGTGACGCGTCGAAAGCTCCCGTTTGGTATTGCGCAGATTGGAAAGGCATTCCGCAATGAAATTACCGTTAAGCAATTTTTGTTCCGTACTCGCGAGTTTGAACAAATGGATGTGCAATTTTTCTGCAAACCTGCGGAAGCCGACGCGCAGTACGAGGCATGGAAAGCGAACCGATGGGATTTTTACACCAAGTGCATCGGTCTTAAAGAGGAGAATGTTCGTTGGCGTCAGCACGAGCTCGATGAACGTGCATTCTATGCACAAGACGCGTGGGATATCGAATATAAATTCGGCGAGATCGGCTTTAAAGAAGTTGAAGGCGTTCATCATCGTGGAAGCTACGACCTTGATCAACACGCGAAGTTTAGTGGAAAGGATCTCAGTTATTTCGATCCAGAAACAAAAGAACGCTACAATCCATTCATCGTGGAATGCTCCGGTGGTTTCAACCGGTTGTTCTTGCTCACGCTCTTCGAGTTCTATCGCGAAGAAAACATCACGAATGGAAAGGGGGAAGAAGACACGCGAACCGTTTTTGGTGTGCCATATACTCTGGCGCCATTCAAGGTTGCCGTTTTGCCACTCATGAAGAAGGACGGACTCGCGGACAAGGCGTGGGAGATCTACGAAGCGCTGCGTAAACAAGGTGTGTCTGCCGACTATGACGAGAGCGGGGCGATCGGTAAGCGGTATCGCCGGCAAGATGAGATTGGAACGCCGTGGTGTGTGACGATCGACTACGACACGCTCGAGAATGGAACGGTTACGTTGCGTCATCGAGATTCGATGGAGCAAGTTGGTGAAGGTGGACGGATCGCGATTGCAGATGTTGCGAACTATCTGTCCAAAGAAAAGTTCGGAAAATAATATCCACAGGCGTCGTCGGATGTGCTCCGACACAGAATAAGACCGATCGTGAGAGGAAAAAGTCATCTATACAAAACCGTCGGATGTGCTCCGACGGTTTTGGTATTTTTTGGCAGAAAATGATTTGTCGCACGCGAAAAATATTGGCACGATAGATGCAGAACAGTTCTGTGCGGTGCCGACGGCCGTCGGCAAAAGAGAATTTCTAGGGAGTGATCGGTCGATTGTGTGCGATCCAAGAATGTCCTCAGGTGGGCCTCTTGCCGGCGCAATGGTCAGGTTCTCCGCGGTTCGGAGAAGGGAAATAGTGGGGACACTTTCTTCTCCGAGCCGTCTCAGCGCTCTTGGTCCTTCCTCATTTGGTCGATTTTTGACTTGCGACATCGCAAACTCGCTCAACGTACCGAGAAGTACGCCTCGCGAGATTTGCTCGCCGCGCATCAAAACTCGCCTCAAATGAGAAAGTCCCAAAAGATTTATCGTTCGTCACTGTTTCCGAGTCACCAGGAAGCAGGGACGCAGCGATTATTCTGATCATATGCTATCCCGAAACACAGAACGGAAAGGAGTTTCAGATGACTCGTCGTATTGTTACGTTGGTGGGCATTGGGTTCATCATCACGGTCGGGGTTGCCCTCGAGGGCTGTTGTGCAGAGCTCGACATTGAGTGCAACACGAAGGCCATGGGCGGTACGTGGTACGAAAGCGAACAGGATCCTAACGACGGCGATAGCACGGAAGGGTCGTGTGACAACGATTCGGAATCTGCAGACACCGCAAGCACGATCACGTCGGATGTGGACGACACGGCAAACACGGGTGAGGCTCGGCACAGCGAAGACGCGGCGAGCTACGAGCGGACGACGGCGGGGAATGGATTCGTGTATCCACTTGATTCCGTGACGGCGTGGCAGGATACATACGACTACGCCGGCTACGGGGCGTGCGGAAGTAGCTACTACTCGAACACCTGTCATAGCGGCACCGACATTGGTGCGGCGCGTGGCAGCTCCGTGTATGCCATTGGTACCGGAACGGTGGTCGCCGTGAGCGCTTCGCAGAACTCCACGTGCACGTCCGGCTGGGGTTACGACTACGGCGGTGCGAACACCTGCAATATGGGTGTGGCTATGCAGCATTACACCAATGATGGTACGCCGTTTGTGGTGGTGTACGGACACCTGGTGTACAGCTCTTCGGTGACGGTGGGGAAAGTCTACGCATCGGGCGACACCATCAGTGTCATCTCGTACGATTACGACCGCACGTCCAGTTCAAGTTCGTGGAAGAAAACGTCTAGCCCGCACCTCCATTTTGGAGTGTTTCCGGGAACGAGCTCGCCTGCGGTGTCTTCCGGTGTGTACGGCTGGGGAAAGCTCACGTGCAGGGGAGCAAACCAGGCTGCGAGTACCAGTCTTCCATCGTCGTGTACGAACAACGGTTCCACGGCTGCTGGCACGTACATCGGCGCCGTCGAAGCAAGCGACGGCACGGGAATCGGCCTGGAGCTCTGGTGGTGGATGGATAGCAGCGCAGACTGGACGACGATCTCGGGCGAATTCACGAACGAGAGCGGATACGGATACGGCTGGAACTCCAATATCGCGTGGAGCACCTGGAGCGACGAGCTCTACTTCACCATCGCAGACGCGGGTTCTGGGGATAGCTTCCGTTACTCCTACACGTTCTCGAACGATGGCGTGGAGAACTGGAGCTGCCTTGGTCCCTTCCCGGCGGGCACGCTCACCGGAACGGCGTTCGCGTCGTATAACGGCACGGAAGTGCCGGTGGCCAAGGTGGACGACCCAAGCAGCAGCGGCTGCACCCTGGAAGTGGATATTCCGTAAGCGGGATCACGAACGAACGAACGAACGAACGAACGGCGCTGGTGAGCAATCATCGGCGCCGTTTCAGTGTTTTCCTTGCTTGCTCTTTTGGTTTTTCTCTGGCATACTCCCCCCGCGGGGTAGAGCAGCCAGGCAGCTCGTCGGGCTCAATCGTAAGAATTGCATACTGGGATCCTCTCGATTCCTTCTTACAAAGGGCTGCGTGCAATGAAAGTCGCACGTGAACTTCTGTCAAATTCGGGGAAGCCTGAAATGGTAATCCCGAGCCAAGCTCTGAAACATCGCATGATGATTTCAGAGAAGGTGTAGAGACTTGATGGCAGACACCCAAACGCTTCGGGCGTGGGTGAAGGGAAAGTCCAGACCAACAAATTCGATTCGTCGAAGTAGCGAAAGCTATAGTGGTATGCATAACCCGAAGGTCGTCGGTTCAAATCCGACCCCCGCAACCAAAAAATACTCGACATTGCGTCGAGTATTTTTTATTGGTCAACGAAATACACTTATTTCTTTTCCATCATTTCCTCCAAAATTTCATTCATAACTTCTTGACGGAAGTTGTTAACCGAATCTCGATCTTCCTTCGGAATTGCCATGTAGAGGGCCCCGTTGAACGTCTGCGCCCCCTTTGTCTTTGCCCTGGTCTTGATGAAATCCGCGCATTCGCTTAAGACCCGGCGGAATGTGCTTCTTGCTTCTTGGCACTTTTCGGGATCCTCTTCAGAGGTTTCCGCTTTGTAGAGCGCGCTACCAGCCGTTTCCCATGCGTCGAAGAGCGCAACGAATCTTTCCACGTCAGGATCCTGTTCTCGAGCTGAAGATTCAAACGAAGATGTCATAAATAATTCGAAAAGAATGATGAATGGATTTTAACAAGTATCCCGCAAGGCGGCGCGGAGATATGCACAGGTGAGGGGTGTAAAATCGGCGCGAAACAACGCGTTTCTTTCTCGATTTTTCCTGCTATACTCCTTCTATTCTTATGGCGCACATTGTCTCGATCGTGAATCAGAAAGGGGGAGTAGGGAAGACGACGACGTCGATGAATCTTGCGGCGTATTTATCGCACTTGGGCAAGGCGGTGTTATTGGTGGATTTAGATCCGCAGGGCAACGCAACAAGTGGCTTCGGGCAGAGTCCGACAGAGCTATCGGGAACGTATGAGGCCTTGGCAGGAACGCATCAGGCGCGAGATCTCATCATCGGAACGAATCATTCCGGACTCGCGCTGTTGCCTGGTGGCCCCGATCTTGCCGGTTCTGCCGTTGAACTCGTCACCGAATTCAATCGCGAACGAAAGCTTGAAGCGGCGCTCATGCCGATCCGTAACGATTACGATTACATTCTTATTGATAATCCGCCGTCGTTGGGGCTTTTGACAATCAATGGTCTCGTTGCAAGTGACAGCGTGCTCATCCCCGTCCAGGCGGAGTATTATGCTCTTGAAGGACTTGGCCAGCTTATGCACACGGTGAATTTAGTTCGTGAACACATCAAGCCGAATCTCGGCATTATGGGCGCGGTCATTACTATGTTCGATCCGCGAACAAATCTGTCGAACCAAGTACTTCAGGAATTGTACAAACACTTTCCAGGAAAGATTTTCCGATCGGTCATTCCTCGAAGCGTCCGTTTGGCTGAGGCGCCGAGCTTTGGAAAGACCATTTTGCACTACGATCCAGAATCGAAAGCCGCAAAAGCGTACGAACGATTAGCACGAGAATTTTTAGTCCGTGAAGAATCCGGCGTTGCCGCCGTGTAATATGCAGAAGACTCAAGGAGGGTTAGGAAGAGGACTCGGGGCGTTGTTGCCGTCGGCAGGATCGTCTTCACCGGCGCCGATGACGCATATCGCGCCACCGGTCGTAGAAAGTGTTCGTCCGCCCGTTTCTGAATCGAGCGACGATCGTCTCCTTCGTATTTCACCATCCGACATCGTCGCCAATCCGCGTCAGCCGCGTCATCATTTTGCGGAGGAAGATCTCACGGATCTCATGGCGAGCGTGAAAGAGCATGGAATCCTGCAGCCACTGGTTGTTTCGGTTCGCGAAGACGGGAAGTATGAACTCATCGCCGGTGAGCGACGATTACGATCGGCGCGTGCCGTTGGCCTGGATTCGGTTCCCGTTATTGTTCGCAATGTTACCGATCAACAGAAACTTGAGCTCGCACTCATCGAAAACATCCAGCGTGCCGATCTGAATGCTGTTGAAGAAGCGAAGGCATACAAGATGTTGATCGATGATTTCAACCTGACGCAGGAGGACGTTGCGGGACGAGTAGGGAAGAGTCGATCGCAGGTAGCGAACACCCTTCGCTTGCTCGACTTGCCAACCGACATGCTCGCGGCAGTCGTCGAAGGACGTATCACCAAGAGTCACGCGCGAACATTGCTTTCTGAGCTAAACGAGGCTCGTCGTCGCGAATTGTTTGAGCGAATGCTTGGCGGGGGAGTAACGGTGCGAACGGCGGAGTCGTCAACCACACAGCGTCGAGCGGTTTCAAAGGATCCAAACATTCTTGCGCTTGAATCCGCACTTCGCGAAAAACTCGGCACGAAAGTCTCCATCGACACGCACGGCGTAAAGAGCACGATTACGATTCATTGCTACTCAAAAGAAGATCTCGCCGCGATGATTCGTCAGCTGAATGCGTAGATTATCGTTTCACCTTTCCCCAAAGTGACGACAAAAGTCCGTGTTGTGCTCCGTGGAGTGCGGCGCGGATTTTGCTTCGGGCGTGGCGTGTTTTTACAAATTTCAACCAGTCCTTGTTCGGTGACTTTCGATTTTTATCGATGATGAGTTCGCACATGTCGCCACTCTTCAGTGCGCGATCGAGTGAAGCGATTTCGCCATTAATCTTTGCTTGTGCAACTTTGTTTCCAATTTCTGTGTGGATTGCGTATGCCATGTCGATTGGTGTGGAGTCTTCTGGGAGATCGATCACGTCGCCTTTTGGTGTGAAGACGAAAATACGATCACGGAACATATCGAGCTTGAGCTCGTTTAAATGCGCCATGAAATCGTTTGCGCTTAGTTCCTTTTGAATGCGTGCCAGTTCCTCCATCCACGCCACGTTGCGTTCTTCGCGTGTTCCTCCCTGCTTGTAGCGCCAATGCGCAGCCACACCGTATTCGCTTTCTTCGTGCATGGCTTGGGTACGAATTTGAAATTCTAAGATTGACCCACTTTCGTCGAACACTGTGGTGTGGAGTGATTGATATCCGTTTGGCTTTGGTTGCGCGATGTAATCTTTAATACGACCAGGAAGTGGCGTGTAAATGCCGTGAAGAATGCCAAGCACAGCGTAGCAGTCGGTAATATCTTTGACGACAACGCGCATTGCAACGATGTCGTACACCTTGCTCATGTCGTTCTTGTACTTATCGAGTTTTCTATACAGACTGTAGCAATGTTTTACGCGACCGTGGATATCCACATAGCCGACGCTATGACGATGGAGTTCATTGCTGACGTGTTTCATTGCACGATCGAGCGACGGGCCGAATTTTTTCACGCGCTCTTCCAAAAGATGCTTTGTCCAGCCGTATTCTTTTGGCTCGATGTATTTAAACGCGTAGTCTTCAAAGAGTCCGCGATACTCACCCATGCCAAGCCGGTTTGCGATTGGGGCGTAAATTTCGAGAACTTCTTTGGCGATACGAAGGCGTTTGTGTTCTGGAAGCGCGTACAGCGTTTCCATGTTGTGCATACGGTCAGCAAACTTGATAAACACCACGCGTACGTCTTCTGCCATGGCCACGAACATTTTTCGGAGGTTTTCAATATACCGCTGTTCGCCGCGATATTTCACGTGGCCGAGCTTGGTGATAGCGGCAACCATGGAACCGATGTCGGGACCAAACTCCTTTTCAATGTCTTCGGTGGTAAACGTGGTGTCTTCCGGAACATCGTGCAGGAGGCCGGCGGCGATGACGTTGCTTGGAAGCTTGAGGTCGGCGAGTTTTAGACCGACGGAAAAACAGTGCACAAAGTACGGTTCGCCCGTGGCCCGAAGCTGTCCTTCGTGAGCGATTTTTGCAAAATCGTAGGCTTTTTTGAGTACAGAAAAATCGTCGGGCCCATAATGGGAGTCGAGACGGCGTTCAAGGTCGGAAAAGTTGGTGGAGTCCATAACTACAGTATATCGAACATATGCCCGTTTGTGACCGGGGTCAATGAATGAGAACTCTCTCTGGTGAATCCTTGTCTGATCCTTTGAATGGGTTGTGACGGGGCGGCGATATCCCTCCCCCTGCCAAGGGGGAGTTGGAGGGGGTCGAGCCTAGACGACGCGAACCGGGAGCTTGAAGTACTACGCCAGAAAACAATACCTTCGTATTTTGAGGTTTTAAAACGGGGCAAGGGAATCTGTTCTGATCCTGAAATCGAGAAATAGTGAAATCGATTTCAGATTTTCATGATCGGTAATCGTAGGCAGCGTCATCGGCGACCTCGCGGACTGTCAGAATCGATCAGCGATTCCTTTCTGCGAAACATTCGCATTAGCAAAGCACCCTGTTTGAAATCGAGTACCCTCACACTCTCCTCGCCCAACTCAGGCTCGTCGAGCGCGCCGATGATGCCTCATCGCTGCATGCCCGTCCTCATAACCCACTCCAAGATCAGTTCACGCCAGATCACTGCGCTTTTCAGATGCGGTATACTTCTTCCATGGCATCTACTGCGAAACCACAGTTTTCGGAATCCGCGCTTTTAAAAGAGGCGCGGGCGCTTGCAGTTCAGTTGGCCGAAGCATTAGCCGCGTCGAATTTGTCGCAGCAGGAGAAGGAGGCGTGGGCTGCGTTGTTGCCCGAGCTTCGACTTGATCAGCTTTCCCGCCTTGCCGCGATTCTTGACGCTTCCGTGGAAAAAGCCGCCCGTGCCGACGTCGCCGACGTTGTGAACAAACTTCGTGTCGTCATGGAGAAACACGCCGCAATCCAATCCCAGTTGGACAGTTCATTCATGACCGACATCAGCGGCATTGTTCAAGAACTCCGGAAAGCCGAGGCCGCACAAAAGGACTAATTGTTGAAGATGTATGGCAAAGAATGTGCAAAATCCAGGAGGAATGAAGAATGCTCCAGGTATCCAGCCCGATTCTGAGCAGGATCAATTTTTAGCAGACCTTAAAGTGGCAAAAGAACAGCTTGGTCGTGGCACGATGGAGGAGATCCGCGGAGCGCGTGATACATATTTAGAGTGGAAGGGTAAGGAGGATATAGCGTTGAGAAAGGCTATCGATACAGACGGCTGGACTATTCCAAAAGAGGAACGACAGTCTGCCTTGCTCGAATTTCTTGTTGGATACCGTCAGCTTGGCTCAGACGTGTTTAAGGTGGTGCCAAAGAAGCTTCATTCCGTGGTTCGTGTGTGGGTAGAGGCCCAAAAATACATGCGAATTTACGAGCGCTACACACAGTGGCTATTGGATGAGAACCCCGGCGTTGCCAGAGAAATGGCATCAACGCCAGTCGCTGCGGCTTCCATTTCTCCAATTATGATGGGTCCACCATCCGGAGAAGCTCCTGTTATAGCATTGGAGCCGCGTGTTGAGGTTCCTCGTCCACCACGTCCTGAAATTTCTGAGCCAAGTGTTCCAGCTCGGTCGGAGCCAATTCTCGAATCTCTCGTCAGTTTGAGTGACGATCTATTCGCACGATTCCTTGACGGAGGAGCCGTGGCTCCAGTAGTCGAATCTCGTTCGGTTCCCCGAGTAGAGGTTCCTCTCGAAATTCCTATTGCGGCTCCAATCGAGGCTCCGCCCGAAACACACGCTGAAGATCGCGTCGCAACGTGGTCGCGTTCACTCCGAAATACTGTTGGTCGGTTCTTTGGTGGCGCTCCTGCTGTTCCACCGGCGGTTGAGGCGAGTCCCGTTGTTCGCGACGCAGTGCCCGTCGCAGAGGCTTCTCGTCGAACTGCTGGCGGCCTGATGAGTGTTCTCAGCCGGTTCTTTGGGCCAAAAGTTTTTGCCGATGTTCCACAGTACTTGCCAGAATCATTTGGTGATCAGAATGCTCGCGCGCTTTTTCAGGCGGATATTTTGGACGCCATGGAGGAGAACTCTGCGGCAATGAAGGCTATCGCTGGCGATCCAGATCGTATTCACGCCGCGAACCTTAATGCTGCCGCACGGCTCGACCGCGCGATCGCGACGTCAGTATTATCACACGAGGCAAAAGTAGAGATGCGGGATCGCGTTATCGGACTTCAAGAAAAGTACGCAGATCGCACTCGTGAGAATATGGCCGCGCAAAGCAGGGAACTCGCAGGCCTTGTGGCCCAGCAGACTCGTGTGCTTGAAGCTCCAGGAGGTCGAGGTTCGCTTGCAATACGATTGCTTTCAAATCTTCCATTCGGTGTTGGGGCGAATCTTACGCACGGCGTTGGTGACTTTCGAAAGCGTTTTGAGGGCGCGGTATCGCAAGGTGGTGATACGGGCATGGTTGCTCGCGTGGCAACAGTGTTCCGAGAAACATGGGAGGAAGCGATGCGGGGCGTTCGTGCAAGCGGAAGCTTGGGTGATCGTGCAATGAACACCGCAGAGGCTGTGGCGATGATCGGCTCCGCGTACGGTGTGAGTACAGCGGTTACAGCGCTCGAACAGGTTCTGCCAAGCCTGCGATCGTTGAGCGAGAGTGAGCGAGATGAAATGTCCCTTTTGATTGCGGAAGGTCGCTTGAATGTCCAAGAAACGGTCGATGGTGTGTTGCCTCGTGCTGAACAGGCAATGAAGCGAGCGGCTTAGTCTTCCGTTGTTTTGCGCTTCCATCGGCTTTTTGGTGCTTTGCGCTTTTTTACCAGGAGATCGATCGCGTCGCTGAGCGTTACCGATAGTGGATCGACGCCTTTCGGAATCGTTGCATTCGTTTTTCCATCGGTAACGTATGGGCCGTAGCGTCCGTCTTTGATGACGATATTCGCCTTGGTTTCTGGCTCAACGCCAAGTTCGGCAAGCGGCGTCATCGCTTTGATCTTTTTCGCGACACCTTCCGTGCACAGCGCGATCGCAGTCTCGAGCGTCACGGTCGCCGGATGATGTTCTGGTGGCAGCGTGATGTTGATCGCTCCGCACTTGAGGTACGGACCAAACCGTCCAACGTTCGCAATAATTTCATCGCCGTTGGTGTGCCTGCCGAGCGTGCGGGGAAGTGAGAGGAGTTTGAGCGCTTGCTCGAGGGTGAGTGTATCGATTGTTTGGTTCTTTTCGAGGCTTGCGCGCTTCGGCTTCTCGGCGTTTTTGTCTGGTGACAGCTCGCCGATCTGAACGAATGGACCGAATCGTCCGGTGCGTGCAACGATCATCTTTCCACTTTCGGGATCGATGCCAATCTCGGTGACTTTCATGATCGTCTCGCGCGTAAGTTCCGCGCCCTTTCCAATAATCGCTTCGTGGAACGGGCCGTAGAAGTCGCCGAGCACCTGTTTCCATTTCTCTTCACCTTCGGCAATTTGGTCGAGTTTGCGTTCCATGCTTGCCGTGAAGTCGTAGTCAACGATTTGGGGGAAATGCTCCTTCAGAAGATCGGTGACCACGAATGCAATATCGGATGGGTAGAGACGTTTTCCGTCGTCGCGCAGGACGTAGCCGCGAGTTTCGATCGTGTTCAGTGTTGGTGCGTAGGTTGAAGGGCGGCCGATGCCGTATTCTTCCATGATTTTAATCAACGACGCGTCGGAGTAGCGTGCTGGAGGTTCGGTGAAATGTTGTTCTGGCGTAACGCTTGCGGCCTTGCCGATGTTCTCGCCTTCTGCGAGATCGGGAAGAATCTTGTCTTCCGATGCCTGCCATACTTTCATAAAACCCTCGAACACAACGATGCTGCCGTTGCCGCGGAATGTGTGATTGTTTGCGGTGAAATCGATCGCGGTGCGTTCAAGTTTTGCACTCGGCAGCTGCGATGCAACAGTGCGACGCCACAACAAATCGTACAGCTTCCACATGCCAGGCTCCAGTTCAGCACGAAGACTCTCTGGTGTTGCGGTCACGTCGGTTGGACGAATGGCTTCGTGTGCTTCCTGCGCGCCTTTCTTGTTGGTTTGATAGCGAACGCCGCCAGTAACGAACGTGTCGCCCCACTGTGCCTTGATGAATGTTTGCGTTGCAGTAATGAATTGCTCGCTCAGGTTCGTGGAGTCTGTTCTCATGTACGTAATACGCCCAGTTTCGTAGAGCTTTTGTGAAAGCGTCATGGTCTGCTTTGCGCTCATGCCAAGGCGGTTGTATGCCTCCTGCTGCATTGTGGACGTTGTCAGCGGTGTTGGTGCTTTACGACTTGCCGCCTTTTTCTCGATACTCTTTACCACGAAATCTGCATCGCGAACCGCAGCAACAACAGCGTCAGATTCCGTTTGTGTTGTGATATCGAGTTTGTCGATCTTCCGGTCGCCGATGGCAATAAGTTTGGTAGGGAACTCCGCATTCGCCTTTGAAAGAATCGCTTCGACACTCCAGTATTCATCCGTTTTAAAGGCTTGGCGTTCTCGCTCGCGCTCAACAACAAGTCGAACCGCAACAGACTGCACGCGGCCGGCAGAAAGTCCGCGCTGCACTTTGCTCCACAAAAGCGGGGAGAGCTCGTAGCCAACAAGGCGATCAAGAATACGGCGTGTTTGCTGAGCGTCTACCATTCGCATATCAATATGGCGGGTGTGTTCAAGCGCTTCCGCGATGGCGGATTTGGTAATTTCGTGGAAGGTAATGCGTTTCGCAGTTTTTGGATCGAGCTTCAAAACCTCCGCAATATGCCAAGCAATCGCCTCTCCTTCGCGGTCTTCGTCGGTTGCGAGGTAGATATCGTCCACGCCCTTTGCGGCATCCTTGAGCGCCTTCACCTTGTCCTTCTTGTCGTCGGGGACTTCGTAGGTTGGGGTGAAGTTGTTTTTGACGTCCACGGCGGTGCTTTTCTTTGGCAAATCGCGAATATGGCCAAAAGACGAGATCACCCTGTACTCCTTTCCAAGGAATTTGGTGATGGTTTTGGCCTTGGTTGGAGACTCGACGATGAGGAGTTTGGACATAGAAAAGAGGGGAATGGTGCGGACGATAGCATGATATCAGTCTTTCCCTCAATTCTTCCTCACAAATTGCTTCCCCCCAATATCCTCAATAACTCCAAGAAGCTCGAGCCCAGTGAGTGCAATTGATCCTGCGGTGGTTGATAGGCCTGCTTTCTCGATCGCTGTGTCAACATGGACGGGTTCTGCGCCAAGTTGGGCGAAGAGGGCAATTTCGTCTGGTGGTCTGCCAATGGGAAGAAACGCGGTGGCGCTGGCTTGTGGCGCAACATCCATGCCAAAGGCGAGGAAAATATCCCGTGCCTCGGTAACGAAATGTGCGCCGTTTTTGAGGAGCTCATTTGTTCCCTTGCTCATCGCGGAATCGATCATGCCGGGAATCGCGAAAACTTCGCGGTTCTCATTGGTCGCCGACGTTGTTGTGAGAAGCGTTCCCGACGGAATCCCGGCCTCAACCGCGAGAGTTCCATGACACATCCCTGCCACAATCCGATTCCGAATGGGAAAATGATAGGGAAGCGGTGCGGCGTTGAATGGGAATTCGGAGATGATCGCTCCGCCACCTTCGAGGATCGCGTCGCTGAGCTTGTGGTGACGCGTATTATCGATCCCAAGGAATCCAGATCCAAGGACGGCAAGAGTGATTCCGTTTACGTCGAGCGTTCCTTGATGGGATGCTTCATCGATCCCGTACGCAAGACCGCTGACGATGACGATTCCGGCGTTTGCACATTCTCCGGCGAGCTTCTTTGCAATTCGAAGGCCGTATTTCGTTGCATGGCGGGACCCGACGATCGCAAGATGTTTTTTTGCGGTCGGCGGCAGCGTTCCTTTGATGAATAAGAGTGTAGGCGGAGTGTGGATGGTTTTGAGTAACGCTGGATACTCGTCATCGCGAATGGTGACGGCGCGGATGCCATGTTTCTCCATGGTCTCTGCGAATTCCAGCGGGTTACGCTCTGCACGAAATTGCAAAAATCTCGGTAAGTCACATGCACGAAGACCAGCCGCGAGGAGGTCGCTTCGTGTTGCATTCCATGCGCGTTCCGGATCGTCGAACAGTTCAAAGAGAATCGCGTTCGATCTCGGTCCAAAGCTCGGAACATTCGCGATGGCGATGGTGTATGGAGATGTCATACACAAAGTATACGCATGGTATACTTTGTCTTGTATGCGGAAGCTCACGGAGCTTGTTCGGCGATTCACGAATTGGTGTTCAACACACAGGGTGGTAATCGTCGCGGTGATGGCGGTGCTGTTTTTGTGTATTCCATTAGACTACACTCATGCGAAAGGTGAGTTGTTCACGAAATTCTTGGACAATCCTTTCGACACCACAATCGTGATGCTTGCGGGAGTAATGCAACTTATTGGCGGAGCCATTGGAAAACTGTCGTTGCTGCTTATTCAAATGATCGTGATTCCTGTTCTTGGATACAACGGTTTTTACAATAGTCACATTACCAATCTTGGCTGGTCGCTCGTTCGGGATGTGGTGAATATGTTCGTGGTGGTGGTGCTCATGGTAATTGCCATCATGACCATTGTTGGCTACGAAAAGGCAAACTGGACGCAGCAACTCCCGAAATTGTTCATTGCCATCGTGCTCGTGAACTTTAGCAAACTTATTTGTGGTTTTTTGATCGACGTCAGTCAGGTGGTCATGTTTACATTCGTGAATGCCATTGTCTCCATTGCTGCAGGAAATTTTGCGTCCATGTTTAGCATGAATACGTTTGGACAATTTGGGGGTGATTTTATTGAAAAAGTGAATGCATCGGGTGACGGATTGGGTGCGGTTCAGTTCTTTCTTGCCGCCTATCTACAGGTTCTTTTCGTGATGACGGTGTTGGGCATACTGGTGTTGCTCGCGATTGCGTTTGTGTGGCGCATTGTGATGCTGTGGGTGCTCATCATCATGTCACCACTCGCGTTCTTTATGATTGGTGTAAAGGACATATTTAAGACTGCAGATGCAAGTTATCAGGTGTGGTGGAAGAAGTTTGCGAGCGCTCTTACGTTTGGCCCAATGATGGCGTTCTTTTTATGGCTTGCGCTTGCAGCGTCGTCGGGCAGCAACATTGCGCAAACAGAAGATTTCCCAATGCCAGATTCGCAAGAAGACGCGGGTATTCCTTTAGAAATGTTCTCTTTGGATAATTTCCTTGGCATGTTTATTGCGGTGGCAATTCTTATGGCCGGCATGCAGCAGTCTATGAATGCTGCAGAAGGCGTTGGCGGCCTTGCGCAAAAGATGATGGATCCAAAACTCGGCGCAGGCTTGTTGAAAGGCCTTGCACGAAGTCCGTTTGCTGCTGCGGGAGGATTTAAAAAAGAACGTGCATGGGTGAATGATAAAGCACAGAAGGCTGGGGCATATGCACCAGGCTTAGGAAAGGGTATTGGTGCTGGTCTCGCAAAGGCCGGAACTGCTATGTCGAGTGTTAAAGGACTTGGTTGGGCTGGAAATGCTACAGCAGCTGTTGGGGGAAACATGATAAAGGGCGCAAAAGCCACCAGGAAAGACGAAGCAAAACTGGGCGGAGATCAGTTCAAGGAACGTACGGATGATCAGATCGCCGCACTCGATCTTTCTGCTGCAAACGGAACGAATGCATTCAAATCACTTCCTACCGCTGAAAAGAACGCATACTTAAAAGGTTTTGGATCGGATCAGAAGCGTCGCGACAAGTACAAGGCCAATTTGGTTAAGGGTGGAATGTCTGAGGCAGATGCACAGGCTAAACACGATACGCTCTTTGCTGAATCGTCCAAATTTTTGGACACCGATGCAGGAAAGGCAATTATGGACGATACCGAGAAGGATCGTTTTCAGGATGCAAAGTTTGCGAATATGCACCTTGTGAACACGGGAGATGCCGCAAAGGACGAGGCAGAACGAAAGAAGATTTGGGATACATCCAAGAAGGAAGGCCGAGCGAATATCGATTTGCTTGATCCGAATTCGTTCAAACATCCAGCCACAGCCGCATTCTACAAGAAGACAGTTTCTCGACGGGACGATAAGGGTAAGGATATCAATGTTGTGGATGACATTGTTTCCCATGGAAAGGGCAGGACTGAGCAGCGCGACGCGATAATCGGTACTATCACCGCTGAAGATGTAAATAATGCCGCTACTCGTAAGCAGAGTGTGGGTTCTTTGGTGAAAGCGAACGCGGTCACACGAAATGATGCTGATGGAACGGGCTCAACCCGTCGTGATGCGGTACGCACAGTGATGCAGTCGTCTGCGCCAACCGATTTTGGCGCAACAATATATGGCAAGGCCGCATCATCGTTATTGAATGGGGAAATTGATGATACTGGAAACGAAACAATAACAGATCCAAATTCCGTTCTTGGCAGTGGATTCATCTCCACAATGAGTCAGGCCGATGCTGATCCGCAGTCGGTGGAATATCAGCGTGCTGCGGCATTGCTTGATGCGGATTCTAAGAGCGTACGTCATCTTGATAGCGCTATTGGCACCACAGCAAACGCAGCGTCGTCCCTTGCTGCATCAAAGGTGAACCTTGAGGCTGTCAAGAAACTGCAGCGATCCTCGGGTGAAGGCGGTGACGAGGGCGCTCGCGCTGCAGTTGCATTGAAGACCATGGAGAAAGCTGTGACGGCAGAAATGAGTAGACCGGGAGCTGATAAGAATCGTCTGAAAACATTGAGGCGCGTTGCAGACGAACTCGGACTTGGTGATCGATACCCGGCGCCTCCTGCGGGCGGTGGTGGTGATGACGGTGACGATGGTGATGACGGCGGCGGCGGTGTTCCTCCAATTTTGCCAGTGGGTGGGGGAGGTTCATCTGGTGGCGGAACTCCTCCGGCTGGAGGTGGTGGAGCTGGAGGTGGTGCTGCTCCAGCGGCTGGTGGTGGAACGGCGGGCTCGGCTGCTGGCGGAGCTGGTGGTGGAGTTACAGCATCGGCCGGTAGCGCTGGGCCTATTATCAGTCAAATACGTGGAGCAGGAACAACCCCAGATAATGCAACCGTTCCTCGTCCTGTCGTTTCGGTAAATCGAGGGACCCAATCCGTAACACCAAACGCTGCATCAAGATCTGCACGGCCGATTCGAACAAGTGCTGCTGGAACTTCAGCAACGCCTCGTCCATCGGACAGATATGGCTCCGCAGCACGTCCAAATTCCGCTGCGCCTCGTCCATCGGACACATATGGCTCCGCAGCACGTCCAAATTCCGCTGCGCCACGCCCTTCAAATGAATATCGATCCGGTCCAACAAGATAGTCTGTTATGGCCATCGCTGATCTCATCAAAATTCCGCCAGTACAGGCATTCCTTTCCGACGGTTCGGTGATGACTGTGTTTCGAGCTATCTTGGAAAAGTTTGCATTGCCGACGGATCGGGCAGAGGAGCTTCTTGATTTAACAGATGCTGTCTTGGATGGAAATATTACCGTCGACGCATTTCCACAGCTTCTTGCCGAGGCATTCGGGGTAGATGTCGCACGAGCGCAGAAGGTTTCGTGTGATGTTGTGGGGTTCCGATTGTTGCCGTTGGAGGAATACGTTCCGGGTGTTGCGGCGCAGATTACAGCGTGGGGTGGGGATTTAAGTAAATATCCAAAGTCCAGGGTTGGGAAAATGAAGATGAGTGCAGAGACGTTTGCAAGCCAGTTGGATGAAAAGTTGGAGATGAATTTTTCGGAGGTGATGATCAAACGCTGTGCATTCTTGTTGTACGCGTATTGGAATAAAGAGAAGACGAAGGAATCGACGTTAACATTCTTTTCGCGTGGTCAAACTATCGGCGGACTTGGTTTGTCGCCGGAACTCGCACAGAAGCTTTTGAGTACGATCGATGAGAGTCGCGATACAATCGACATCATTAGTGGCGGTGATCAAGGCGCTCCAGGAAGTCGGCAGCTTGGTGTTGGCGACACGGTGAATAGTGGCGAGGTGGCGGTGAAGGAAATCGAGGAACAATTCGCGAGATCCGAATCGGTTATGGCGGCGCCAATCTCGACCGCCATCGAACTCTCCCCATCCCACGAAATCACCTCCGAACTTCCCATTATCAACGCACCAAAGGCTCCTGTGCCAACGAGTCATATTGATGATTCGTGGAAGGATAAATTGAAAGAGGCAGAGAAGAAAGCAAGGCAGGTTGCGATGGGGAGTGGATCGATGGATGCGGTCGGATTGGTTGCTCCTGCCGTTACCACGCCGGCACCAAAGAATGATGTTCTCGATAAGCGTTTTGCAGCAATCACAAAAGACGCATCATCGGAACATCTCGAACCTATCTTGC
>CALRHV010000013.1 GCA_943359525.1 Candidatus Uhrbacteria bacterium | reverse complement strand
ACACCCGTTCCCATCCCGAACACGGTCGTTAAGCCTGCACGGGCCGATGGTAGTCAAGGTTGGCGAGAGTAGGTGGCCGCCAGGACAGAGTATCTTTTGACAGTCAGAAACAATCTCGAGCCCCAGCGGCTCGTTTTTGTTCAATGGCGAGAATTTGATGATAACGAAAAACGAGCCTCATCTCCGAGGCTCGTTCATCAATAACTTAGTTTTTCATCTTCTCCAATCGTGCTGCGAGATCGTCTGCCGTCATGAGTACTCCTTGTTGTGATATTTCGGTTCCGATCCATGAAAGCTCGTTCTTGATTTTAACGAGCAACGATTCATATTCTCCCATGGGTGCAAACTTTTTTACTCTCTCACTGCCGGAGAGATCAACCGGAATACCGCGGGCTTTTGCTTCTTCAAGCATCGCTTGATTATCCGTTGCGATTCGGCTTAGATCAGCCCCAATCTTTGCCATATATTCCAAAACTTCCATCGGTAACATCTCTTTTTTTGGTGGCATTTCCTGTGACATAAAATTCGAGGTTAAAATTCTTCTTACATTGTACTCACCCCCCCAATTCTGCCACTGGTTATCAACAGAGGATTTGGTGAATATTCGCGTACAATGCTCGATATGTCCTTCGAACTCCCAACATTCGAGCAAAAGAAGTCACTTCATTCGCTATTATTAACGATGGAACAGGAAGTTGAGGCAAGAAAGGGAGATGCCGATGAGTGGGGCGAGAGTCGACCATATTTCGAAAGGAAATTTCAACAGGGCGATAGAAACATCAGACTGCTCGGTACAAAACATTCACCAAATCTTATCGACATCGAAAAGGATGTTGCTGTGTATCGTGAGACAGATCCAGAAATTCTTCTTCACGAGGGAAATGACATTCGTGTTGTGTTTCAGAACGTCTTTCCAGGAATGACGGAAGACGAAATACGAGAGCTTGATCCCGTAGTCATCGCTAAGAATCAAGAGCAAATCTTTCTTGCATGGCAGGCGTGGAAAGATGGAAAAACTGTACAATCGTGGGATATTCCATTTAGCGAGCAAGTAAAAATGGTTGCGCATCGCCATACTCCAGAAGCTATCGCGGGGTTTGTTGTTTCTATTGCGCTCAGCAAACTGTATCAAGACAATATACAACCATCGCAAGAATCCATGGAGGATCTTCTTCCTAGGGTGCTTTCCCAAAAAGACAGAGATGATCTTGCATCTGCAGGAATCGATCTCAGCTTCGCATCACTTGAACGTGCTGCACAGAAATATCTTAAGACATCTTTCACGTCACTTGCAGAACGATTCTCTGATGAAAAACTACGAAAAGAAGATAACGGTTTCTTTCATCGGTATTTCGACCCAGCATATCCCGGTGAAACTAATGCAGTGTTGAAGGACATGAATGTGATTCGGGATCAGCATGCGATTGATGTGATGGAGGAGGCAAAGTCGAAATATAAAAATGTTCTTGCAGTTGCTGGCGGAAGTCATGTTCGGACGTGGGGGCCGGCGGTTGCGGAACTCTATAAGGATCAGGATCGGCAAATGTCCGAAGGTTCCGGTGCGGTTTTTGAAGCTCTTGAAGACAATCCGAAGAAAATTGCCGAGCGAGAAAATCGACACGAGAAAGATCAGGTATCAGCACAAGAAATCGCAGATAGGCTAAAAACGAGCTAAGTGCTACCATTTCTGCACTATGCCTACTACTCGCGTTGTGATTCTTGCGGCCGGAAAGGGAACCAGAATGAAGAGCGATATTCCAAAGCCGTTGATTTCGGTGGCGGGGGAGCCGATGATTACGCGGCTTGTGAGAAGCGTGAAGGAGTCGGGGATCGATGAGAAGCCTGTTGTTGTGGTCGGATCCTGGAGCGAGGCGATGTTCCGCGATGTTTTGAAGGATTCGGTTGATTACGCGGTGCAGACGGAACAACTCGGAACCGGGCACGCGCTCCGATCGGCGAAAGAGGCGGTCGGCGATGCGGGTCGTGTTGTGGTGTTGTATGGCGATCACCCGTTTATTCGACCTGAAGTGATGGGGCGCCTCGTTGATATTCAATCAGTAAATCCGGCGTCCGTGGCGATGCTGACGGCGAAAGTGCCGAATTTTGAAGATACGTTTGCGACGTTTGTGAAGTGGGGAAGGGTTTTGCGCGATGCCGATGGGAACGTAACGGCGATTCGGGAAGCGAAAGATGCTACGCCTGAAGAGCTCGCGGTGACCGAGGTGAATCCGGCGATCTTTGCGTTTCCTGCTATTTGGGCTTGGAATCGGTTGGAAAATCTGAAGAATACGAATGCGAGTGGCGAATACTACCTTACCGACCTTATCGGAGCAGCCATGGAAGAGGGTGTGACGATCGTGACGGCCGATGCCGATCCAATGGACGTTGTGGGAATCAATTCACCGGAGGAGCTTGCTCGCGCGGAGGTGATGGCGAAGGGATAACTGTCAGGATTTTCGTTGACACTCGGTGTCAGTTTGATACGCTTCTGGCATGGAACGCTACGAATCACTTTTCGCAGCACTCGGATTGGCTCCAAAAGAGACAAAAGTCTATTTGTCTCTCGTCAAAGAGGGGCCGAGCAGTGTCCGACAGCTGGCTGTCGCAACGGGAATGAACCGGGGTACGGTGTACGATGTGCTTAAAGAGCTCCAGGCCCATGGCCTGGCGCGCTTTTATAATGCGGAGACTCGCCAATACTTTGTTGCAGTCTCGCCAAAACGGCTTGAGGAGATACTTGTTGAGAA
The DNA here is from genome assembly GCA_943359525.1 of Candidatus Uhrbacteria bacterium. Taxonomy (GTDB): domain Bacteria; phylum Patescibacteriota; class Patescibacteriia; order UBA9934; family UBA9934; genus CAIKHN01. The sequence goes on along the minus strand of CALRHV010000013.1, from coordinate 19,311 downwards.
AGAGGCTGATCTGCACAAGGCAACGCATGAGCTTTCCTCGGTCGTCTCACAGCTCGAAACGCTTTACGACGGGGGAGACCGTGAACCGATCGTGAGAATGTATGAGGGCGCCGATGGTGTACGTCAGATTTTGGAGGATGTTCTTGCGTCGGTTGGGCTGTCGTCTCATCCTGAATATTACGTGTATTCCGCTAGTGCGGTTCGCAATGCCGGGTTATACGTTGGATATCCAGACTACACGAAGGATCGGATTGAGAAGAGGATCCACGTCAAAAATATTAGCTTCGGGAAATCTGGGAAGCCAGCAGGGCTTGATGAGCGTCGACATGTGGAGGGCGCCGCCGGCGCGCCAACGTACGTTCTCATTTACGCCGGGAAAGTCGCGAACATCTTTTTGGACGGCCGCGGCGAATTTATGGGCCTGATCATCGATAATCGGGCGATGTACGAAACGCAGAAAGTGCTTTTCACCGAACTTTGGAACCGCCTCTCCTCGTAGGGCAGATTCTGGTACCATTGGCGGATATGGACCTTCTTGTTTTGCTTAAACACCAATCAACGAATGCACGTGAATTCATTTTTGCCTTTCGTGACGACGTGATGCGGCTCCTTCGTGCGTCTCCGATTTTTGGCGGCATCGTTCTTGCGACGGGTATTGTTCTTGGCCTTGTTCCAATCCTCTTGTGGCAGTACTTCGGAGCATTCGTTGACGCATCCTTTGCATCGCGCGGGGTAGGGACAATGACGACTGACCTTTCGAATAGTGCTATTACGGTCGCTTTTCTGAGCGCGCTTCTCATCGTCGCCGGCGCATATTTTCTTCAGACGAAGGCGTTGTCGCGAGCCATTGCATCAACGCTCGCTATTGGCGCAATTTTCATCACGCATATCGTGACGCTCTTGTCGATCGAAAGATCGTTTATCATCTTTCTTGCCATCCTTGCGATCGGATTTCACTTCGCTCGTCATCGTGCAGCGTTGATTTCGGTGAGTATCGTCCTTGGTCTACTTACTGTCTCGGCAATCTCGGATATCTTGTTTATGATGACTCGCCGAAGCATGACCGTGGGAAGCGCAATGGAATATTGCTTGGTTATTCTCACGCTCGCTGCAACAAGTGCCTGGATTGCGCATCGACGATAGAGCATGTCGTAAATTTCACTTCAGTCATTCTGAGCATAGCGAAGAATCTCCGTCGGTGATTCGGAGTAACCTGCGAGAGATCCTTCACTTCGTTCAGAATGACTCATTTGAAGTAACTGAAGCAGATCATATGCGGATCATTACGGACTGGCACCTGCATTCCCGATTCAGCCGAGCCTGTTCGCCGGAACTCACATTGGAAAATAACGCGCTGTGGTGCGAGAAGAAGGGTGTGAATGTTTTGGGTACAGCAGATTTTACGCATCCAGTTTGGTTTGCGGAGATGCAAGAGAAATTGGTTGAAGCAGAGCCTGGTTTATATGCGCTGCGATCGGGGCGGTTCCCATCAATGCGCTACATGATGACGACGGAGGTTGCGCAGATTTATAAACAGGGAGGAAAGACGCGTCGCATTCACAACATCATCCTCGCGCCGTCGATTGAAACGGTTGCGAAGATCAATCAATGGCTCGATAGCGCCGGCTACAATCGCCGCTCCGATGGCCGACCAATCCTCGGACTCGACTCCGAGGAACTCTACAAACGTCTTCGCGGAATCGACGAGCGCATCGTGATGATTCCGGCACATGCATGGACGCCGTGGTTCTCTGTGTTCGGGTCAAAGTCCGGCTTTGACTGGCTCGAAGAATGTTTTGGCGAAATGACGCCGTACATTTACGCCATTGAAACTGGACTCTCGAGTGATCCGTTGATGAACCGATCGCTGTCGAAGCTCGATAACGTCATGTTGATATCGAACTCGGACGCGCATTCGCCTCGAAACTTTGGGCGCGAAGCGAACGTGTTTGAGATCGATCCTACAAAGTACTCCTACGATGAGTTCATTCGAATCTTGCGTGAACGAGATACAAAGGCATTCCAATACACCATCGAATTCTTTCCAGAAGAAGGAAAGTATCACATTGACGGCTGTGCAGCATGCAGATTCTCTTGTGAGCCGATTCAGACGAAGGCGATCGGAGGCCTTTGCCCAACGTGTAAACGACCACTCACCATCGGCGTCGTATCGCGAGTGAACGACCTCGCCGATCGAAAGATTGATATCATGCCCGCGAACCACGTTCCGTTCAAGTCGATCGTACCGTTGCAAGAAATCATCGCCGAATGCGTTGGTGTCTCGTCGACCGCGGGGAAGAAGGTACAAGAGATGTACGAGAAAATGATTCGCGAGATTGGAAATGAGTTCCATATTCTTCTTGATGCTGATACGAAATCGATCGCAGCAATTGCAGGATCAAGGATCGCCGATGCTGTTCTTCGTGTGCGATCTGGCAACGTCTCGATCACGCCGGGATACGATGGGATTTATGGAAAGGTGAAAATTTTGAATTTGTGATAGGATGAAGGAATCCCATGTGCACGTTATTTATCCACGCAGCCTTGAGGCGAGGAAGGGATCGCCCAGGTAGTCTGCGTAAGCATATATTACTATGCTCGATACAAAAGATTTTCAGATGCTCGAAAAGATGTTCAGTAAGATGCTTCGTGAAAATAACGGCGTTTTTGGTCGTCAGCTGAAGCGTGAGATTCGTGATGAAATGCAAGCGCTTCTTCGAATACAGAAGGGTGAGATTATCGCAGATCTCACTGATTTTATGAGCGAGCAAATCCTTCCCCAAATTGACGATCACGAATCCCGCCTCGTCCGCCTTGAACACCGCGTCGCCTAACGCGCCCTCCGTCATTGCGAGGAAAACGTAATCGTTCGACGTGGCAATCTAGGCTATTTAGGTTATTTATCCGCCAACAATAGCCAAAAAGCTTGACTTTTCGGCTATTTTTTGCTATACTGTATGGGCAAGATTTCACTGCACCTTCCCTCATCTCGCACCTCCGGAGTCCCCATGGACAGCCTCATCTCCCGCATCTCCGCCCTCAGCAACGATACGTCCCCCAAGGCCGTTGCCACCATCAACTACATTCTCGCGATCCTCGACGGGAAGGTGGCCATCCCTGGCGGCATCAAGATGCTCATGGCCGAACTCGCCTGCAACGGCTACGTCAACCCCGAGATCGACGATGCCCACTTCCCTGGAGCCGACCCATTCGTCTCCATCGAGGGCGTCGTCCCGGTCGAGATCGACCTGGACTCATGGAACGACGCCGAGGCGACCGCCTACCTCGCCAGTCTGACACCCCCGATGCAGCCGGTGAACCCGGACAAGGGCCTCAAGTGGGCGGCGAAGAACCCCGACGCGCAGCGCAAGAACCCCCTCGTGATCAGCGGCCAGAAGTGCCGCCATTCTGGCGGGTACGACTGTTTCCTCGTGTTGGGCGAGAACGGTCGCGAGCGGCGCGCGTTCCTCAACGACGTGCAGAGCCGGTTCAATCGGAGCTACCGCGTTCTCGCCGAGCCCAAGGAGGCGGCCCCCGGAACCTAGGTTCCTCGGGCCGGCGCTCGGACACTCGGTCCCTTGGTCCTTCCGGTGTGGGTACTCCTATGTGTGCGCACGACCACGCCGATCCGAAAGGGTTGGCGTGGTTTCCGTTTTGGTATGATTACGCCTGGAGAGTAGAATATTTGCGCTCTCGGTTACGGCTTGGGGCCGTCGAAATCTGGAAACCGCAATTGACCAGAATGAAGGATTCGCACCGCGAACGTCAGTGTGTCGCTGCACATTTCCTAAACATAAACTCCTTGGTGCAACATGCTGGCGGACGCAATGTCCCAAATACTATTCAGCCCCGAGAGCATTCAAGGGGTGGTGATGCGGATGGCGTGGTGCATAATGACGAGGGTGCCGCAATTCTGACGGGAACGACTGTTTCCTCGTGTTGAACGAGAACGATCGCAAGCGGAACGCGAACCTCAACGACGTGCAGAACCGGTTCAATCGGAACTACCACGTTCTCGCCGAGCAACGGGTTTAAACCAATGTTTCAGAAGCTTCTGGCATTCCAGAAGCTTTTGTTTTGAGCGACGTCATCCAGCCTCCCAGAATTTTCCCAACACTGATAAGCGGTGTGGCGATAGACTGATACTTCTTGTGGTCGAGAAGCTTCATTTCCCACGCGAGTTGGAGAAAGAATTTGAGGGCGTCAAACTTTGCGCTGGCACGCTGAATATGTGGAAGCTTTTGCTCGCGTGGTGAATACGCAGCGAGTAAAATGCCTTCAAGCGCTTCGCAAAAGAGCAGGTCAATTTTTGCGCCAAGGGTGTAGCGGGAAAGCCTTGGAATATTCGTGAATGCAATCTGCCATTCTTTATACACGTCACTCAATGTATGCAAAACAGGAACATTGCCATGGACGTTGTCGGGGGGGGGTGAGCATAGTCGAAAGATGTTTGGGGTGAAGTTTGAGGAAATTGTTTCTATGGAAAATCTCCTAGAGGCATGGGGAGAATTTCTCGCGGGGAAGCGGAACAAATCGGACGTTCAAACATTCAGGGAGAATCTTTTGGAGAATATCCGATTGCTTCACGATGATCTCGTCGCGTACCGCTATCAGCATGGGGCATATTACCATTTTACAATTACCGACCCCAAGCCGCGGGATATTCATAAGGCGTCGGTTCGTGATCGGTTGCTCCATCACGCAATCCACCGGAAGCTCTATCCGTTTTTCGATCGAGTATTCGTCGCCGATTCGTTCTCATGTCGAGAAGAGAGGGGAACACATAAAGCGATGGAGAGATTTCGTTATTTCGCGCGATCGGTGAGCAGAAATGGCACACGAACGTGTTGGGTGCTAAAGCTTGATGTCCGAAAGTTCTTTGCGAGCATCGACCATAGCGTTCTTTTGTCGATTCTCTACAATCGGATTCCCGATCTTTCAACAATGTGGATGCTCGAGCGCATTGTTTCTTCGTTTACCGGAGTTGGCACTGGCAGGGGACTCCCACTCGGGAATCTCACGTCGCAATTATTTGCGAACGTGTACATGAATGAACTCGATCAGTTCGTGAAACATCGGCTTCGGGCGAAACACTATATTCGGTACGCCGATGACTTCGTGCTGTTGCATGAGGATAGGGGCGCGCTGATTCGTCAGCTGCATCAGATCGAGGAATTCTTATGGAACGCGTTACAGCTTCGATTGCATCCAAAAAAGATTGAACTGAGAACATATACGTCGGGTGTGGATTTTCTCGGCTGGATTCACTTTTCCGATCATCGAGTATTGCGAAAAGCCAGCAGAGATCGAATGTTTCGGCGGCTAACGGAAAAGCCCACGGAGCAAGTGTTTTCGTCGTATTCCGGCTTGTTACGTCATGGAAACACGAAGATGGTTTCTGAAGAACTCGCGAATGTGTATTGGATGTTCGCTGAAAAAGAGTAAACAAAAATCCCGTCTGCGTGATCAGCATCTCCTCCAAGGACATGCTTATCGCACACGACGGGAATTTTTTGAAACTAGGCGCGAGCCTTCTTTGCAGCCTTGCGCTTTGCTGGTGCCTTCTTCGCTGCCTTCTTCACTGCCTTGCGCTTTGCTGGTGCCTTCTTCGCAACCTTCCGTGCCTTTTTCTTCATTGCCATAAAAGTATGACATTAGTTATTGGTGCACGACATTAATATCGCGACCAGTGTCATCACGAAGAAATCTTCATGACGCTAGCTGAAGTATAGCAGTGAAAATGCATCGAATAAAGATTTTATGCAAAAAACATTCGAGTTATACACAGGATGAAAATATTTTTGCATATCTTTTCCGTCATTGCGAGGAGTGTAATCGCGACGTGGCAATCTTCGTGATCCTAGATCGCTTCACTGCGTTCGCAAAGACGGAGGCTCGCGATCACTTGCATTAATCGACGATGTTTACCGCTGTACCAACTTCTGCCCAAGTGTAAATCCATTCTGAATTTTCAGCGTTCATGTTTATACAGCCATGACTCATTGGATGGCCAAAATTGTTGTGCCAGTATGCCCAGTGAATATAAATATGATCGTAGATTCGTAAGTTCCATTTCACGCCGGGAACAAAATAGTTTCGCGGGTCGCCAATTCCAAAAATCCACCTGTAATCGTGATACAACAATTTTGCACGCACTGTCGTTTTTCCAACTGGTGTGTAATATCCTTTCTTCGCTGTTGAAACAAGGAACGTGTGCATTGGAATTCCGTACTCGTAACTTGTGAGACGTTGCTGTGATTTATCAATGAGGATAGATTTAGCAGAAACGTCGTCGCTCATGTGTGTAGCTGTATTTGCAACAACAATACCAGTGGTTTTCGCATCGTCGATAATTGCTGCTGCAACGAGCGCGTCTGTTGAATCTGTTGCATATGGCGCGATAACTTTCGTGCGCACACCGTCTGTATTAAGGAAAAGAATGCTCGGTGATTGATGCCCTTTTGTGATGTATCCAACGTTACCGTTCATCATGAATGGTGCCGCGAGCGTATTCGTTGAGGAGAGATCGGTTGCCGATGATGTCGCGACGAGTGATGACGTCGCTACGTCGAACGTCAGCATGGTGATTGTTGGGTTCGCCTGATACGTCATCGGAGACGCGAGAATCTCATCAATGCCGTCTTCATTGATATCGCCGACCGCAACACCCACACCGGTGGTATCGAACGCGCTTCCAAGAAACGTTTCGGCGACCTTTTTTCCTTTCGCATCGAATACAATAATGTTTGGTCCTCCTCCGGCATTTGCGCCAACAACGATGTCGCCGATTCCGTCACCGGTGATATCGCCGCATGCAACATTCACACCACCACGAAACATTTCATTGAATGCAAAGAAGCCGGGATTTTTTATGTTGCCGAGTGCATCAAAGATTCGAACGTGCGAGCCGCCGTACCATGCGGCGCCGGTGATGATTTCCGCAATGTTGTCTCCATCAACATCGCATGCCGCTACACTTACACCTCCACGATACCCTTTGTCGTATGCAAGAAATGAGCCGACGAACGATCCATCCTGGCGAAAAACGGAAACCGTCGCATCGGAATCTTCGCCGGAGCCCACAAGGATTTCACTCGTCCCGTCTGTTCCAAGATCGGCACTCGCAACGCTTCCAATGAGTGCGTTTTCGTCGGTGTACGGCGTGAAGACCGTTACGACATTTCCTTCGGTGTCGAGAATACGAACGTCCGGTTGCGACGCGGCACGGCAAAGAGAAGGGGCGCAAAAAAGAAGCGCACTCAACACAAAAAGAAATCGAAATCGATCCATAGCACGAGTAGTATACCGCTTCGCGCTATGCAATATAAAAACACCTCATCTTGCGACGAGGTGTTTTTATGGTGGACCAACAGGGACTCGAACCCTGGACCCTCTGCTTGCAAAGCAGATGCTCTACCAACTGAGCTATTGGCCCTAAGCGCGAGTACTGTATCAAACCTGGAGAAAGGCGTCAAAGGCTATTTGACCGCGTTTTCTGGTACTTCGCCGGCCAAGAATTCCTCGATGTTTTTCACGACCTGCTTACTCATCGCTACTCGAGTGGAAAGTGTGGCACTGGCCGTGTGTGGCGTAAGAACGACATTTTGGAGCTTTCGGAGGCGATTGGCGACTGCGGGATCGGCAGCGATATTCGGCTCGCCCTCGAACACATCGAGTCCAGCGCCGCCGAGCTTTCCGTGTTCGAGCGCATCGACGAGAGCTGCCTCATCGATGATCGGCCCGCGGGCGGTGTTGATGAGGAACGCAGACGGCTTCATTATCGCGAGTTCCTTTGCACCGATGAGGTGCGTGGTCGATGGGAGAAGAGGAACGTGAAGGCTCACGATATCGGATTCCGCGAGCAACGATTCCTTTGATCGGAATTCCGCGCCAAATTCGGCTTCGAACTTTGGATTCGGTTTAATGTCGTTGTAGAGAATACGAACGCCGAATCCGTCCTTCATTCGTCGGGCAAGACCGGAGCCGATCGCGCCACCGCCAATGATGCCGAGCGTTTTTCCGGCGACATCAGTCCCAAGGAGGAGCTCCGGGCCCCAACCGTGATATTTCCCTTCGCGAGTGTACCGATCGGTTTCCACGATGCGGTGAGCAAGGGCGAAAATGAGTGCAATTGCATGCTCCGCAACCGATTCGTTGATTTCGGGTGTTGGCGCATTGGTAACAATGATTCCGCGCTTCTTTGCCTCGATCACATCGACGTTATCGAATCCAACCGCATAATTCGCGATCATCTTCAATTGCGGACCAGCGGCATCGAAAGGCTCGGCATCGATTTTATCGGTAAGAATAGAAACAAGAATATCGGCACCACTAACGCGCTTCAAAAGTTCGTCTCGAGGAATGATCCGGTCTTCGGCAAATACGTCGACTTCAACATCGGGCATCGATCGTAAAAGCTCGATGCCGGGGGAGGGAATATGACGGGTGACGAAGATTCGTGTCATATCCTACTTCACCATCGACCAGTCGAACGAATTCTTGATTACCGATAGATCTGTGCCGGTGTAATTCACGACAACGAGGTTTGTTGCTCCAAAGAAATGCATTGAGAGCTCTTTGCCATCACCGATCGCTCCAATAAGCGTATCCGTGACGGTGTAAAGTGTGCCATTGGGAAAGGATTGTGTCGTAATGGCAACATCGGCAAATTTGTCTGTCGGAAATTGTGCCGCAATGTACGCTGCTTGTTTGTCAGGCGTCACTTCGGATGGAATGAGTGATGAAGCGATTTGTATGGGAATTGTTGCAGACTCTGTTGGCACATCCTGACACGCTTCCGAGATCCTCGTCAGATTCGTGGTAATTCCATTAATCGTGCCATTCTGACACGCGGCGGCCATTTCGGATGACGAGAGTCCGTTGGAGGAGCTCTTGGTGAGCAAGATTCCAACAATCACGATGGAAAATACTGCGATCCAGGTGAGGAGGATGAGCATCCAGGTGTGGACTTTGCTGGTTGGTGTGTGCGTGACGTCGTCCATAGGATACAATTACACTTTGCGGATTCGGTAGGCGCCAATCTCACTTTCCTTCGGCCACGTGCGAAGTATACCAGCCTTCGCGCCAACATGTTGGACAACGCTTTCCGCATTCATCGTGCCAAGGCGTAGCGCATCTTCAACGCTGAGGTCGCTCGCAATCGCTGCAGTGAACGCTGAGCCGAAGGCGTCTCCGGCGCCAGTTCTTGAGACGGACGATACGCCGGTGGTACGACAATGCCAGGTGAATTTGTCTTTGTGTGCCCACGCACCGTTCTGTCCATCGGTAACAACAATGATCTGTCCGGGCAACGCGAGAAGCTCGCACTGTGTCTTTGGATCATTCGACGATTTTCCCGTGAGAAGCTGTGCCTCTTGAAGATTCACGATGAGAATTGCGACGAGTTTGCGAATGGGATCGAGTCCTCTGCCACTTTTCAGTTCTTGTCCGCCCGGATTCCATGCGAGCATCGATCCTTTCCGTTCGCACGCTTTCGCGATGCCGAGCGCAAGAGCGACGTTGCCGGCGAGGGAAGTGAGATACACGACGTCCGCAGTAATCTTCGAGAGTTTGATGTCTTTTTCGGTGAGGTTCGCACTCGCACCACGAAACACGAGCGCCGTTCGTTCACCACCTTCTGCGGTAAGAAGCGTGCTGTAGGCGGTCATTTCCTTTTTCGCGATCGAGACGAGAGATGTGTTGATCCCGCGGCTCGCGAGCTCGGCGAGGATTTCTCGTCCATTTGCGTCGTCACCAATTCTCGACATGAGGTTCGTTGGGAAGCCAAGGTTTGCAAACGTTGCTGCGGCATTCGTTGCACCGCCGCCAGTTGCGATGGTGAGTTCATCGACGTCGATTTTCGATCCTAACGTAACGCATTCCGCCATTACGCCAGGGCTTCCCGGCATTGGCATCACTTTAAAGAGCTTCGAGAAAAGGAAAACGTCGCGAACGGCGGATCCAATAGTGAGAACAGTAGGGGAAGCCATATTATGTTCGGGATTTGTTCCAGAGTTTCACGTAATGTATGTAGTTTTTTGCAATCAGTTCTACTGCGGCGTCGCGGGTAAGAGTTTTTGCAACGTATTTTTTTAGAGCGTCAAAGAATACGGTACGGCCGATGGCGAATCCATCGACGACGCCGCTTTTTGCAGCAGTCGTAATCCATTCGTCAACCTCTTTTATTGATGCATTTCGACCAAGAAGAATCATGGGAACCTTCGTAATTTTTGCCAATTTCTTCCAGTCTTTTTGTGTTGGCATCGGTTCAAGTTTCCATACGGCCGGGTGAATGCCATGATTGTGCATGTCATGAATGCCGGTGCTCGCCATAGCAAAAGCGGACTTTTTCCCGTGGAATAATGGTTCAAGCATGAGGGGGACGCCTTCTTCAATGCAGAAATGTGAGAGCTCGCGGAGCTTTTCGGAATTGTCGTTGTTCAGCTCGGTGTCGCCGACGGTGTAATTCACCAAGGCTTTTGCGTACGTTGGATCGCGTTGTATAATGGCGCGCCCAAATCCCTTCCCGTGAACGAAACTGAATCCGGTGGTTCCGCTTTTTTCTGTGGTGAGAATATGGGTGATACCAAGGCGTTGTGCGTCGTCGAGAATTGCAGAACCGAATTCTTCGTCAACAAGAATGCCACAGTCACCAAGGGTTTTTGTGGTTTTGTATCCAAGAAGAAAGCCGTCCCAGATAATCTTTTTTAGTGCGACAACTTTTTTTGCGATTGTTGGATTTGGCGGATAAATCACGCCAAAGAGCTCATGAATGATTCCGTTACGATGGTCGAAGGGAAGGATGAACATTGGTTTCATAGCGTTTTGGTTTTGTACGACGGGTTGTTTGCGAGTGTTTTCTTGAGGTCGGCAAATGTTTTCAAGCCTGCAGTTGGACCGACTTGTGCAATGACGGATGCTGCATTTGCGGAGCCAAATCGGAGTGATTCATCGATTGAAAGGTTGTGCAGTATCGCACCGAGAAAGCCCGATGAAAACGCATCGCCGGCGCCGGTCGCTTCTACGCGATCACTGGGGAATGCCGGGGCAAAGGCGAGTGACGTGCCGTCGAAGGCATAGGCGCCCTTTGCGCCGTCGGTCACGACGACGATCTGCGGACCGAGGTGATGAAGGCCGGCAACAGTGCCGCGAATGCTTTCTCCACTTTGCACGTGGAGAAGCGTTCGTGCTTCAGTCATGTTCACAAAAAGGATATCGGTAACGCGGAGAAGGTGAAAGAGTGCAGTTTTTGCTTCGGCGATTTGTACGGTTCCTGGATTGAAGCTGATCTGTGTGCCGTGGTGCTTTTTGGTAGCAATGGCATCGGCGTAGAGTTTTTCGTATTCCTCTCCAAGTTCTGAAATGTGGAGCCATGATGCGTGTTTTGTGGTGTTTGGAAGATGGTATTCGACATTTGCGTGATGAACGAACTGTGTCGATTCGCCTTTATACGTTAAAATAGTTGCTGCGCTCGATCGGACTCCTGGTTTTGCGACGACGTGTGTAGCATTGGCGCCGTGGCGTTTAAGAAAGGATTTCGCATGGATGTGAATATCATCATTGCCCATGACGCTGACAACTCCGGTTTTCTTTTGAAACTTTGCCACGCCAACAGCAACATTTGGAGCGCTTCCCGCGATTTGCGACGTCATGGCGGTGACAGGGATCTTTTTGCCATACGCAATACACAGTTTGCAATCCGGCATGTGCAACGCGCACATCACGCTGGCATCGGGCACCAAAATAAAGGTGTCCAACTTAATATCGCCAACCGTCATCAAATCGAGCATACGCAAGGAGTATACCGCGAAACGAACGAATCAACGGGTGGCGCCGAGGATATCGCAAGCGCCAGTGGCGAGGATGTGTGATTCAAACGAGCACACGCCCCACAGCTGCAGTCGAACGGAGTGAGACGTCGCAGCGTAGGGGATTTGCGCGGAGTGCAGAATTACACATCCGAGCCACCAGCAAGCGATCACCTCAGTCCTCGATACACGTACCACGGCACGAGCTTTTCGCCTTTAATCATCTGGATCGGTTCGATATCAGGCAACGGCCAGGCTTCGATGGCGATGAGAGCGGCGGGTTTGAGTTCACGTTTCAAGGTTGCGATGAACTTTGGGTAGGCTTTTTGCATGAGGAACGCCACCACCACGTCTGCGTCGGCAAAATGTTGCTTGAAAAAGTTTCCAAATCGGAGCGAAACGTTTTTATATTTGATCGGATGTCGAAGCTTTACGATCAATCCGATGAAAAGAGGGAAGAGCGCGACGTCGTAACCAATGCATTTTGCGTTCGGATAGTGATCGGCAAACTCAAAGAGGATCGACCCCGACCCGCAGCCGAGATCGTAGATGGTTGGTGATAGCTCTCCCCCATTTATGGGGGAGTCGGAGGGGGCTTCGAGGAGATCCAGATTATCCACCAACAGCTTTCTCTGCGCCTTCAGTGTTGGCACCCACGGCGCCGCAAGAATCGCGCCCCATGCCATGGTGCCGACGATGATGAAGAAGATGAAAAAGAGCAGGGAAGGCATCGTAAAACTTATCGAGGTCCGAGCATTGCGAGCAATTCCTTTTCTTCGCCTGGTGTGAGATGGCGCCACTTACCCTGAGGAAGTCCGCCGAGTTTCACGTTCATCACACGAATGCGTTCAAGTTTCTTAACGTTCACGTGCATCGCTTCACACATGCGACGGATTTGGCGATTCTTGCCTTCCACGAGGGTAATCGCAAAACTCATGTCACCGAGTCTCTCCACTTTTGCTGGATAGGTTTTTCGTCCCATAATCTCGACTCCGGTGGACATTTGGTGGACGAAATCGTCGCTCACTGCACGGTCGATGGTAACGACGTATTCTTTTTCGTGCTTTCCTTCTGCGCGAAGAATCTTGTTCACGATGTCACCGTCGTTTGTGAGCAAAATCAAACCAGACGATGCCACGTCCAAGCGGCCGATGTGAAAAACACGTTCTGGATAATTTACTGCCTCAACAATGTTGTCTTGTGCTTTTGGATCCGACGTACAGATGATTCCAATAGGTTTATGATACGCCAAATACACGTGTTTTGTGGGGAGTTGCCCCACGCGCTTTCCGTTGACGGTGATTGTTTCGGTGCCGTTAACTTTTATTCCGAGCTCGGCCTTCTTGCCGTCGACGACGATTTTCCCAGCCACCATGAGCCGATCTGCTTCCCTGCGAGAGCAAACCCCAGCATCCACGAGATATTTATTGAGGCGCATGAGTTCCATATGCGGCGTAGTATAGACGAAACCCGGTTTTTTTGCTACGTTTCAGGCGGTTTCCTTTGTTTTTGTTCCCTAAACCCGTTCCAGGAGTTCAGATGATCGATCTCATCGAGGCGCTCGAGGCCATTCTCGAGGAAGCAGAGAGCCAGCCAACGGCGGTTATTGGAAAAACGAGGAGGCTCGTGCATTCGGTGCCTGCCGATCTCCAAACGGACCGTCGCTTCCACGACATCATGGACGCTCTCGGCCGAGGCGTTCCAAGCCGTGCTCTTGGGTTCCTTCGGGAAATCCAGGCCGAGGCCGCGGAGAAAAATGAAACAGAGGTTGCCTCGTAGGCGATCAACGAAGCGGAACGACGGCCACGAAAGCCGTCGTTCTATGTATTTAGGCCTTCTTTTTTAAAACCTGTTTTACCGCCTTCACAATCCACGGCGCGGTTAGATGATAGTGTTCCAGAAGCTCCGCTGGAGTTCCAGACTGGCCGAATTCATCGCGCATGCCAATACGGAGAATCGGAACAGGGAGGTGTTCGGAGAGAAGCTCGCACACTGCGCTGCCCATGCCGCCGGCAATCTGAGCTTCCTCCACCGTCACGATCGCTCCGCATTCTTTTGCCGCCTTCACGATCGTTTCGGTATCGAGCGGCTTGATCGAAACACAATTGATGACGCGCGCGTTGATTCCCGACTTCTCAAGATCGTGCGTTGCCTTTAGCGCTTCGTAGACTTGCGGACCACATGCGATGATCGCGACATCGGTTCCTTTGGTGAGCACTTGTGCCTTGCCTATTTCGAATGGTGAATTTGTGGTCGTGAAAATCGGTGTTGCCTCACGGCCAAGGCGAATGTACACCGGGCCGTCAATGGAGGCTGCTGCAATCGTCGCTTTCTCAGCTTCGATGGAATCGCACGGGGCTAGTACGGTCATGTTCGGCAATACGCGCATTAAGGCGATGTCTTCCGTCATCTGATGTGTAGCGCCGTCTGGGCCAACGGAAACGCCAGCATGCGAACCGGCAATTTTGAGGTTCACATTCTGCAAACATCCTGTAGTGCGAATCTGTTCCCAGTTTCGGCCGGGGGAGAAACAGGCGTAGCTCGCGATGAACGGAATTTTTCCTGCGAGCGCCATTCCCGAGGCGATTGCCGCGAGCGACTGCTCGGACACGCCCATTTGGATGAATCGATTTGGAAAAGCATTTTTGAAATCGAGAACACGAGTCGATTCGCTTAAATCGGCACACAGCGCAACGACAGATCCATTTTGCTTTCCAGCCTCAACTAAGCCGCGACCGAATCCGTTGCGTGTTGGTTCGGATTTTATGGTTTTTGCGAAGAGATCGCGGACGAGTTTTGCGCTGGCGAGCGACATAGATTACCTGCGGCGTATTGCTGGTGCGTTTCGTCGACGTGCAACGAGCCAATAGATGAATACAACGAGAGCAACAGGGACTCCGACAGCTGTGCCGATGATTACGGCCCAGATGAGTGCGCTGAGCATTTGCTGACCAAGGGTGATAACGAGGGCAATGGCAGAGTTTGCGTCGCGAGCAGGATCAAATTTGCTGCTGCTTGCGGTTTCCACTGTTGGTTCCTCCGAGACTGTGACGCTGATTGTGGCGAGGTCGGCGCGGTTGGTGAGGTAGTTCACTTGGCCTTGAAGGGATTCAATTTCGGATCGCACGATGGCAAGATGCTCTTGAACTGCAAGGACTTCGCCAACGGTTGTGGCGCTCTTGAGAATGATGAGGTATTGCGCCTCTTGGGCTTTTGCGGCAGCGAGGCGAGCAGAAACATCGGTGAATTGCTCCGTCACGTCTTCACCAGAGATCGATTCGCTGTTGACGTGAACGCCGAGCGCCTTGATGTCATTCATTGTTGCCTCAAACACTTCCGACGGAACGCGGATAATGACGTACGCCGATGATTTTCCTTCTTCGTCCTCGCTTCCTGCAGATGATTGAACGAATCCATTTTGTGTGATGGCATGAGTTGAGACGGCGCTGACGGTTGAGGGGACGTCGTTCGATGTCATGTCGATTGATCCTGTCTTGATGATGCGCTGTTCAACGGTGAGAGTTCCTTCAGTATCAAATACCGATATACCTGATGGTGCCGGAGTGGTTTCGGGAGCAGTGATGGAATATCCCATCATCAATCCAGCAGATCCGGTAGAAAACTCGGTGGTTTTGCTCGATTGAGCCGAGGAGCCGGTACTTGCGTCGTCGTTCCACCAACTCATCATCGACGATGTTCGGGAAACGCTGGCGTAGGTTGCAAGCAAGATGAGCGCGACGAGCGTGAGACCGGTAATGAGTGTGATCCGAGCGATTCGTACGAGAAGTAATGGTGTGTGGGTCATAGACTTTCGTTGTGTATTTTTCCACCCAAGGTGCGCAATTCTTTTAGGGCCGAGCCAAGTTCTTTGCGGTCTTTCGGTGGCTTGCCGTGCCAGCTTGGCTCGCATTCCATGAAGGAAACGCCTTTACCGGGAATGGTGTGGGCGATAATGACCGTTGGCGCTTCCCACGTACTTTCGCCACGGTCGCACGCATTGATGATATCGCGAATGTTGTGACCGTCAATCTCGAGAACGTTCCAGCCGAATGCGACAAATTTATCGTGAACGGGTTCGAGTGGCATAATGTCTTCCGTGTACCCGTCGATTTGAATGTTGTTCCGATCAATGATCCAGGTAAGGTTATTCAGTTGATTTTTTGCGGCGAAGAGGGCGGCTTCCCACGTAATGCCGCATTCCAGTTCGCCGTCGCTCATGACGCAGTAGGTATGCCACGAGGATCCGTCCATTTTTGCGGCGTACGCAGTGCCGACGGCTTGAGAGGATCCATCGCCCAGCGGTCCGGACGTGTTCTCGAGCCCCGGGAGAAAACGCATTTCCGGATGTCCTTGAAGACGTGAGCCAAATTTGCGGAGGGTTTCAAGTTCGTTCATAGGGAAGTAGCCGGCGTGAGCCATCGTGGCGTATCGAACGGGGACGATGTGGCCGTTGCTGAGAAAGAGTCGATCGCGCTCGATCCACGTTGGGCGCTTTGGATTGTGGTGAAGGACATGAAAGTACAGCGCGGTGAAAATGTCCGTCATGCCAAGTGGTCCTGCGCTATGCCCACTGCCAGCGGTAAGAAGCATTTTTAAAATATCCTCACGAATGCTGTTCGCGATGAGTTCAAGGTTCCGAACTTCAGGATCGGTGATTGCGCGAATGGAATGATTGCGTGGTGGCATGGCCTAAGTATAGCAAAAAACAATAGGCGGGGCACGGTGGCCTCGCCTATTGTTTTTTGATTATTCAGCGACGTAAATGGCTCCGGTGTTCCCGCTATCGTAACTATCGAAGAACGTATACGTTCCTGCTTCGGTGAAGCGATGGGTAAACGTTCCGCCTGCCTGCATAGTTCCGGTTCCCCATGAGAGGTCGTCGCTTGTTGCGGTGTGCTTTTCTGTATCTGAGTTTGTGAATTGTATTGTTTCTCCCACGCTGATTGTCACGTCGATTGGACTATACCCGTTCGCGGTGATGCTGATAATTTCAGGTGCGGTAAGCGCTTTGTCGACGTTGATGCTGGTTGCGGTTGCACTTTGTGTTGTTGCCGAGTAGTCGCTTGCGGATGCGACTGCGCTGCCAATGCTGTAGTTGGTGAAAAATCCATCTGGGACGTCGTCAATTTTTGTATTCCATGCGCTGCCGTACAGCGAAATGGCGATGGCTTCGCTGCTGACGTGACGAAGAACGCCGCCTGCGCTGATCGCATACGTTTTTGGATCGGAGTTAATCTTGATCATCTTGCTTCCCGGTTTGTATGTTGCGTTACCGCCCATTTGGATTTTTGCGAGATCGGCATCTGAAAGGAACTTCACGGTGTCGAAATTGCTATACCACGTGAAGTACGTCTTGTCGTTTGGGAATACATAGCGGAATCCGTCGGCGCCCATGTAGTACACGGCGGAGAATGTTGTGCCACGAATAAGATCACCGGGTGCCACGGCAGACGATGCCTGTACTCGATTGGTGTGCCATAGCCCGACGGCACCAACAAGAGCAATAACGGCGATGAAAGATCCCAAGAAAGAAAAAGCGCGTTTGGTCATAGGAATATTACTTCTGAAATGATATCAAATGTTCCTACCGTCGGGAAGTATCATGCTGTGTGTGAGCTGTTGATATGCATCGTGAGGCCGTTTTGCAGACCAAATCGCGCTGGTTGCCACGAACGCGCTTGCACCGGCAGCAATGACAGATTGAGCGGTTTCTGTATTCATCCCTCCGTCAACAGCAATTGTCAGCGAAGGAAAGATCACTCGTGCACGACGAATTTTTGCAAGAATCGGTTCTCCGAGAAACGGTTTTCCCGACGCTCCAGGCTCAACGCCCATCATGAGGACGCGATCGGGAAGTTTTGGGAGATCGCCAAGGATGTCGGGCGGCGTTCCTGGACACAGCGCAACGCCAGTCTCAATCCCGAGCTCGCGAATCCGATCAAGAATCGGCTTGATCGGCCGTTCAATTTCCGCATGAACGATTGCCCGAATCGTCTCCGGCACGATCGATCTCCATTGTTCAATGATCGGCATTGGATTTTGAACCATGCAATGAAGTTCGATTGACGGGCCACGTCCTTCTCTGTCCTCTTTCCTTTGCCCTCCGATTGCCATCGCATCACAAAAACACGTCGCGCCAAACATCGTGCCATCGAGAATGTCGATATGCGCCGTCATTCCTGGTTGCCAAAAACCAGGGAAAAATAACTTCTCACGAAGTTCGGTAGCATTTTCTGCAAGGATACCTGGGAGGACTTCGATCATAGAGTGTCCGTCTTTGCGAGGCTGTAATCGGCCGAAGCAATCTAGGGTACGCCTGGATTGCCACGTCGGGGTTACCCTCCTCGCAATGACGGAATTTATTCTGCTTCCTCGATGTTTGTAATCTCCTTCACCCGTCGTTCATGTCGTTCTTCGCCTGAAAATTGAGTATTAATGAACGCGTCAACAATCGCGAGCGGTGCGTCGACAGCATCGATTTTGCCGGAAAGACAAAGTACATTTCCGTCATCATCATTCCGTAAACTTCGTGCTGCAGGAATTGAGAACCCGATTCCTGCGCGGATTCCGTCGAACTTATTTGCGGCAATACAAATCCCCTCGGCGCTTCCGCAGACGAGAATGCCAAGAGATCGGGGATTCTCTCGAACAACGCCAGCGACTCGCGTCGCGTACGTCGGGTAGTCGTCGTTCATATCAAGAACATGAGCACCGAGGTCTTCAATATCGATTTCTCGATCGTGAAGATGGCGCTTTACGCTTTCCTTGAGGGCAAAACCCGCATGATCGGCGCCGATATAGATGACGGAGGGGGAGGGCATGAGGGAAGTATAACTGAAAAAATATGAACTGATCTTGGATAGGGTTGGGAGGAGGGGTCTGAGCAGATTCTTTGAGTGGGTTGGGAGGGCAATGGCCTTGGGGTAGTGCGCCAGAAAACATCTCCTGTGATTTTGGGGTTTTAAAACTGCGCAATACGATCATGTATGATCCTGAAATTCAGAAAAAATGAAACCAACGTTGCAAGAGTAGGATCATCGGTTGTAGACGGCATCTTCGGCAGCCTCGCGAATCTCCAATATCAGCCATCACTTCCTTAATGCAAATGAGTTGCATTAGCAGAAGGCCCTGTTTGAAATCGAGTACTCTCACTCGTACGACTTCTCGAATTCCCGCCCCAACCCACTCAAAGAATCAGGTTTTGACTCCCTTTTACCTAGATTGCCGCGTCGGGATTACCCTCCTCGCAATGACGGCGTGGATTTGATACCATCATCGCATCACAATTTATCGAGCGCGGTGTTCCGTTGCTCCATTTGCCTGATATGCAAAGTCATTCCGATCAAGAAAAGGAACTTTTAGAATCTTGGGAGAAGAATCGAATTTTTGAGCGAAGCGTTGAGGAGCGGCCCGAAGATAAGCGTTACACCTTTTACGACGGTCCGCCGTTCGCGACGGGCTTGCCACACTATGGGAGTATTTTGCCGTCGGTCATTAAGGACGT
>CALRHV010000012.1 GCA_943359525.1 Candidatus Uhrbacteria bacterium | reverse complement strand
GCGCTATCCGGACTCGCGCAAAAATTCATGGCACTGCGGAGCGACCTCGCCTCACAGTATTTCGTTCCAGCAAGCACATTAGTGCACAGTTGGTGAACGACGATATCGGTAAGACGTTGTGCTCTGCCTCTGATGTGAAAATGCCAAAGGCGGACAAGCCTCTGGTTCGTGCAGCAAACGTTGGTGTCGCTCTTGCGACAGCGGCGAAAGCGCTCGGTATCACGACTGTTACTTTTGATCGCGGTTCGTATCTTTATCACGGTCGTGTCGCTGCGATTGCGGAAGCATGTCGCGCGAACGGACTTCAGTTCTAACCTATGACCGACTCTCCAAAGACAACAGCACCAGCAGCGACAGGAGTTGCTCGACCAGCGTTTGGTGCCAATCGTGGTGCAGCAGCAGGTCGTGGCGGACGTCCAGGCCAGGGTGGCAACCGACCAGGTGGAGGTGACTCCCGCGGGAAGGGTGGTGCACGTGGTGGCCGTCGCGACGACCGTGAACCACGCGAATTCGAGCAGAAGATTCTCGAACTTGCTCGTGTGACTCGTGTAACCAAAGGTGGAAAGCGCATGCGTTTCCGCGCAAGCTTGGTTATTGGTGATCGTCGTGGTCGCGTCGGATTCGGTGTCGCAAAGGGTGCCGACGTCGCAATGGCTGTTGAAAAGGCATTCCGTCAAGCAAAGAAGAACATGGTGACCGTTCCGCTCGTGAAGGAAACTATCCCACACGCCATTGAACGAAAGTTCGCTGCAGCAATCGTCCTTTTGAAGCCGGCGCCACAGGGTACTGGACTCAAGTGTGGCGGTCCTGCGCGCATGGTGTTGGAACTTGCTGGCGTACCAAATGCTGTCTCGAAACTGATGGGCTCGAGCAATAAAATTAACAACGCAAAGGCAACGTTCTTGGCGCTCGCAGCATTGCGTAAGCCAGAAGCTGCTCCAGTTATTACCGTTTAATATGAGCATTTCTCTCTCAAATCTTCGCTCCGCACTCGGTGCAAAGCGCAGCAAGCGTCGCGTTGGTCGCGGCTTGGGTTCGCGTGGCACCACGGCTGGCCGTGGACAAAAAGGTCAGAGCGCTCGTTCTGGTGTTGGTGGTTTGAAACGCCTCGGTATGCGAAGCCTCATGCTCGCAACGCCAAAGATGCGCGGATTTAAGTCGCTTGCGCCAAAGGCACAGACGGTGAATCTGCAATCGATCGCGTCAAAGTACATCGCGGGCGAATACGTTACGCCAGTAACCCTCGTCAAAAAGGGATTGGTGCTGAGCAAGACTGCTCCAGTGAAGATTCTCGCCCAAGGGGAAATCACCGTTGCAATCATGGTGAAGAATTGTACTGTTTCTGCATCAGCCGCAGAAAAGATCACTAAGGCCGGCGGTACCGTAAACGTCTAGCTTTTTCCCATGTATGGAAACCTTGAAACGCATCTTCCGCATTCCAGAGCTTCGTAATGCACTTCTGTTCATCGTTTTCGTTGTGGTGGTGTTCCGCGTTGCTGCGCACATTCCGGTTCCGGGCATTGATGCAACGGGATTGGCTTCCATTTTGGAAGGAAATCAATTCTTGGGCATCTTGAACATGTTTTCGGGAGGAACGCTTGCCAACTTCTCTATTGTTGCGCTCGGCGTCTCTCCGTATATTACGGCATCGATTATTTTTCAGTTGATGGGAATGATCTTTCCAACGTTGGAAGAGTTGCAAAAAGAAGAGCAAGGTCGTCAACGTATTACTCGTTGGACACGCTTTGCGACGGTTCCGCTTGCGTTTTTGCAGGGATATGGCGTGTTACGCTTGCTTGAAGCTCAGCAGCAGCTTGGTATTCATTTGACCGGCATTCAGCTTACTTTTGCATTGATTTCCATGGCCGCTGGTTCCATCTTCTTGATGTGGCTCGGTGAACTTGCAACAGAGCGAAAAATGGGAAACGGTATCTCACTTCTCATCTTTGCGGGTATTATGGCCGGCCTTCCAAGCGCCATCGCACAGGCCGTTGCAACGTATAATTCTGGTGATTTCTTGAGCCTTGGTCTTTTCGCTGCATTGGCTGTCGTGACGATTGTTGGAGTGGTTGTAGTAACCGAAGGACAGCGCAATATTCTCGTCCAGTACGCTCGTGGCGGTGGGCAGATGTCGGGCAAAGTGCAGTCGTCTTTGCCGCTTCGCTTGAACATCGGCGGAATGATTCCAATTCTCTTTGCGCTTTCGATTGTCGTTCTTCCTCCGTTGTTGGCACAGTTTTTCACCCAGGCTCGAACACAAGTCATTCGTGACATCGCACAGTGGACGGTGGTCACATTCCAGGATAATACTGTTTACGCGGTGCTCTACTTTGTGCTTGTATTCGCTTTTACCTTCTTCTACGCATCTATCGTGTTCCGTCCAGAACAGATTTCGGAGAACCTGCAGAAGCAGGGTGGATTCATCCCCGGCGTTCGTCCGGGCGAGCAAACCACAAAGTACTTGCAATGGGTGATGAATCGCTTGTTGCTTTCTGGTGCGTTCTTCCTTGCGACAATCGCCGTTCTTCCAAACGTCGTTCAGGGTATCACTGGCAATCAAAGCCTCGCGATTGGTGGCGCATCCATGATCATCGTCGTCTCCGTCGTCATCGATATCGTGAAGCAGGTTCAGTCGCAGTTGACGATGCGCGCATACGATGTTTAATCGTTCATAGAACTTCTGACAGTTATACAGCCTCCGGTTTTGCGAAAGCAGCCCGGAGGCTGTACTGTTAGGAGCGTATTCCACCTATGATCCATCGAATATTCTTGCTCGGACCACAAGGGTGCGGAAAGGGGACTCAGGCGGTGATTCTTGCGGCGCGTCTCGAAATTCCGCAGTTTTCGATGGGTGGATTGTTGCGAGAGGCCGCGGCGGGGAAGGATGATCTTGCTGAGCGCATTCGTGCCATCCAAGAAAAAGGGGAACTTGTGCCAGGAAAAGTTGTTGCCGAGGTGCTTCGCTCTCGGCTCGATAAACCAGATTGTGCAAACGGATACATTCTTGATGGCTTTCCGAGGAACCAAGACCAGTACGAGATGTATGCTGAGTATGACAAGCCAACGGCAGTGATCGTGATCGAAGTCCCTCGCGATGTTTCCATCGAACGTATTGCGCACCGATCGCGTACTGAACATCGGACGGACGACACGCCGGAAGCGATTCGTCGCAGGCTCGAAATCTACGATCAAGACACGGAACCGATGATTAATAACTATCGATCGCAAGGATTGGTTCGTGAGGTAGATGGCGTTGGGACGGTTGAGGACGTCGCCGATCGGATTTACGGCGTTTGTACGATGCAGGGAGGTTGTTGATGTTACGCTCACTTCTGGTCATCCCCGCGTAGGCGGGGATCCAGAGCTGTCCGGAATTATGGATCCCCGCCTACGCGGGGATGACCACTGCATAATCTGATTGAAATACTGTATGGCAAACATCAAAACAACAGAAGAAATTCAAGCGATGCGCGAAGGTGGCCTTCTTTTATCGAAGGCGCTTCAGGCTGCGGTTGACGCTGCGAAGCCTGGGGTGACGATGAAGCAACTCGACGACATTGCGCGCGGCGTTATCGAGGCTGGTGGCGGTACGCCGTCGTTCCTTGGCTACGGATCAAAGGGCAGGCCGTTTCCCGCGACCGTGTGTATTTCGCGGAACGAAGAGGTTGTGCACGGCTTGGGTAATCGGGAAATTGCGCTCGACGAAGGCGACATCGTCGGTTTGGATATCGGTTGCTGGTATAAGGGGCTGTGTACCGACATGGCGGTGACGGTGCCGATTGGATCGATTACGAAAGAACGCGCAACGTTGCTTCGTGTCACGTATGATTCGATGGTGGCTGGCGTTGATGCTGCGGTGATCGGGAATACCGTCATGGATATTGCTGGCGCTGTGGAAGACACAGTCCCGAAGGGGTACGGCATCGTGGAGTCGCTCGTCGGCCACGGCGTTGGTCATGCAGTCCACGAAGCGCCGAACGTTCCGAACTACCGAGGAAAGCATTTCCCAAAGGCGCTGTTGCTTGATGGAATGTGCATCGCTATTGAACCGATGGTGACGACGGGAACGCATGAGGTTGAGGTGGCCGATGATGAGTGGACGATCGTGACCTCCGATAAGAGTGATGCGGCACACTTCGAAGTTACCGTCGCGATTTTGCCAAACGGACCAGAGATTCTTACTCCAGTTCCAAAAGTCCGAGGAGTCACGATGTAACATTCACTCAGTCATTCTGAGCAAAGCGAAGAATCTTTCGTAGGTGATTCGGATAACCTGCGAGAGATCCTTCACTGCGTTCAGGATGACTGAAACTGATGGTAAAAAGTTTCTATGAAAAAAGATGATATCTTCGGTGGCGTTGTTCTCCTCATTGTGATCACGGCGATAGGAGTATTTTTGTACTTTGCAAAATCGGCGCCAGAGCTGAGCTACGGACCGATTGAAATTGCAGGGAGCTCGATCGCTGCGACTGCACCAGGAAATGGAGAGGTCGATGTTACTGTGACGCTTATGGAACCGGGATTTGTTACGATTCATCGTGCAGTTGGTAGCGCACCTGGGCCAATCATTGGATCATCCGGCCTTGTTTCCGTGGGCGAAAATGTTTCGGTAACGATTTTGGTTTCAGAGCCGATGGACGCTGGATCGCTATATATTGCATTGCTCCACGCGGATAACGGCGACGGCAAATTGGTGATTTCGCAAGACATGCCAGTGACGTCGAACGGCGCGTCGGTTCGTGCTGATTTTACTGCACCAATTGAGACAAAATAATGTCAGTCATTCTGAGCGTAGCGAAGAATCTTACGTAGGGTATTCGGATCACCTGCGAGAGATCCTTCACTTCGTTCAGGATGACTGAGTCTGATACTGTGAAGAAAATGTTTATGAAATATTTAGGAATCGATTTCGGCGTTCGAAAGATCGGCCTCGCGTCTGGTGACGACGAGACAGGTTTGGCGTTTCCCATGGGGAACATCGACGGGGGAGTGAAGGCGATTTCGACGATCATGAATCGGGCGAGAGACGAAGGCGCTGAGGCGCTTGTCATCGGGCTGCCGATTCCGGACGTACATCAATCGGAGACACAGCTCGATCTGACAAAACAATTCGTTCGCGACGTGCAAGCGGCGACCCCAATGCCCGTATTCGTCGTCGATGAACAGTTCACATCAGCTGAGGCTCGTCGATTGCAAGCGGAATACGGTGGCGATATGCCAGAAGATGCGTGGGCAGCAAAGATCATCCTTCAAGCATTTCTCGACGGCGATGTTGAACTCACGGTCGACGACGCAAAACGGCGCGAGGAAGAATAGTATGTGGTCGACAATGAAAACGATGGCGATCGTATTAACTTCATCGGCGTGGAGAGAGTCTGATCGATGGTATAGCGCATTAACTCCGGAATTCGGACTCATTGAATTTGTAGGGCGCGGTGCGCAGAAATCGAGAGCGAAACTTGCCGCGCATCTTGAACCCTTCGCGATCGTCGAGCTGGAGATTGTGCGTGGCGCGCGATCGACGACGGTGATCGGTGTTGAGCGACGTGAAGTGTTCGATCGGATTCAGACGAATCTCGAGCATCGCATGTTCACGCAAACATTATTCGCGATGTTAGCGAAGGCGATTCGTCCCGATCTCGCAGATCCAGAATTGTTTGATGAGGTGATTGGGTTGGTTCGATTTTTAAATGCTCAAGTTTCATTACAGAACACCCGAAGCGCCTTCGTTCTCGGCGCAACAATTCTTCGATTACTCGGCCGTCTCGGGTACGGTGTCGAGCTCCACGATTGTCTTGATTGTCGAAAAAATGTGTTGCCACTTTCATTCCGTTGGCACGGCGGACGTGGGGGACTGGTGTGCTCCGATTGTGTACAGAAAAATCCCGAAGACTGGTTCTCGGCGCGCCCAATGGACGAAGAGATTGTGACGTTGATGAGAATCGGGCGAGATCAATCATATGAATCGCTCATGCGCATGCCTTTGCTCGGCCAGCAAGTAGAAGACTTCGTCCAATGTGTCCACGACGTCTACGTCTATCACGTCCCCGGTGAGATCACGATGCCATTTTGGACGGGAGTATTATTGGTTCCAGCAGCACAAGCCGTATGAGTTATCCATCGTATAATCTCGTGATCTTGATCGCCATTCTTGTGTCGTTCGTTTTTATATTTGTTGGTTTCTGGTCGGCGCGAGGTCAAATGAAAATTATTCGAGAACGATACGCAAAGCTGTACGCAAAGATTCCCGCCTCGAGGTTGGTGACATTAACGGATAAAGAGAGAAGCTTTTACTGGTTTGTTGGTGTTGGTGTGCTTATTGTGTGGTTTGCGGGAATGGCGGCGTTTCTCGTCCCACGCTGTGTCGCGATATATCCATTTTATGCAAATCATACGGAAGAGATTGCTGTCACAATCGTCGACAAGCAAGAAGTTCGATTAACAAAGAAAGGTGTGAGTTATTACAAGTTTCTTTTATCCGCAGAAGTTGATGGCCAGATCGTTGAGGACGCTTGGACGGTCGCTCCGAGTTGGTTTACGGTACGCCAAGGAGAGGTCGTTGATGGATTGATGTATCGAAACGGGAATGATGTTGAGCTTAGTATCGCAAGTGCAATTTCTCCTGTGTTTCGTTGGCAACAAATAGTGGGAATGATTGGCGTTACGTTTCTCGCGTGGTTTTTGGCGATTACACAGTTTCAATTGGCGCGGAGTAAGCAGGTACGATTTGAGAAACTATCGATGAGTGATAAAACGTTGAGGGCGGGGAAAGTGAAATAGTGAGAAACGTGATTCTTTGAATGGGTTGGGAGGGGAATGACCGCGAGCCGGGGTTCTCGATTTCCTGTTTCTCCGATGTTAAGTCCACCTAACATTTCACTCGTCGATTCATTGGGCTTTTTGCAAATAAAATGTTAAGTCGACCTAACATCGGTTAAATCGCAAAATGCACACGCTCTCGCCGACCACTTCCCGTCGTCGTCCACCTTTTCCAAGATCAGTTTCTCCCCATCCCCACCCCTTCAAAGGAACAGGCCTCCGTGCTACACTCTTCTCACTGATGTTCGCCGTGACAGCGACGCTAGGAGCAAACAACTTCTAGATTCAGTGTTCCACAATCAATGAGTCCTATCCTTCTTCGCTAAAGCTTCGAAGGACTGGTGAAGTACGGTGGCACCGCGAGTAACTTCGCCCGTACAGCTTCATGATCATTTGATCGTGATTCTGTACAGGCGAATTTTTCTTTTTATGACCTACATCTCTCAGTTAGCATCCATGGTTGGGCAAGAAGTTGAGCTTAAGGGCTGGGCATACAACTTCCGATCGAGCGGCAAAATCTACTTCCTCCAGTTCCGCGATGGATCGGGACGCGTTCAGGTTGTGTATTCGCCACAGGATATCGACGCCGCACAATGGGAATCGCTCCAAGGTGTTCGCATTGAGTCGTCGGTCATCGTAAAGGGCATCGTGAAAGCCGAGCCTCGTTCGCCGTCGGGATTCGAGATTTCGGGAACAAGTTTTACGATGGTGCATGCTGCGCCGGAGGATTATCCAATTGGAAAGAAAGAACACGGTCCAGAATTCCTCTTCGAAAATCGCGATCTGTATCTCCGATCGCAGACACCGTGGGCCGTGCTCCGAATTCGCGACAGTGTGTTCTTCTCAATCGAAAAGTTTTTCCACGAAGAAGGTTTCATTCGTTTTGACACCCCAATTATTCAGCCAACAAGCTGCGAGGATACAACGCAGTTATTCCAGGTGGATTACTACGGCGAACCAAAATATCTCTCGCAATCCGGTCAGCTCTACAGCGAGGCGGGAATTATGGCCTTTGGAAAGGTGTACGACTTCGGTCCAGTATTCCGCGCCGAGAAGAGCAAGACGCGTCACCATCTTTCCGAGCTTTGGATGATGGACGCGGAAATGGCGTACTTCGATCAAGCGATGAACATGGAAGTACAGGAACGCATGGTGAAGCGCATCGTCAAAGACGTTCTCGACAACTGCAAGCAAGAACTCGCGATTCTTGAGCGCGACACGACGATTCTTGAACGTATCGTGAGCGAGCCATTCGTCCACTTGAAACATTCTGAAGCGAAAAAGATTCTGCACGATGAGAAACTTACGGTTGAGCCGGTCGATCTCCTCGGAGACATGTCGACGGAAGAAGAAATCGCACTCGGAAATAAGTACCAGCTCCCCGTCTTCATCGAAGATTATCCAGCAGAGATCAAATCCTTCTACATGAAACGACACACGGACGATGCTGGCGTGCTTCGCGCCCGATGCGCCGACCTCATCGCTCCAGAAGAAGGCCGCGAAATCATTGGCGGCAGTCAGCGTGAGGAAAGTTATGAAGCGCTTAAGCAAGAGATTATCGATCGCGACTATCCGTTGGCCGAGTACGAGTGGTACTTGAACACGCGAAAGTACGGCAGCGTTCCACATTCTGGATTCGGCATCGGCCTCGAGCGAACGGTTCGATGGATTACCGGCGTGCACCACATTCGCGAAACTATCGCATTCCCACGCATGCTCAACCGCTCAACTCCATAAATACATTCTTTACCGAGCCTCAGTCATTCTGAGCATAGCGAAGAATCTCTCGTCGGTGTCCCGAATCCCTGCGAGAGATCCTTCACTTCGTTCAGGATGACTGAAATATACTTATGAAAAATCGCATTCTCATTAAGGAACTTCCCTCGAAACTCGGCGAAACAGTCACGATCGCTGGCTGGCTCAACGCACTCCGCGACATGAGCAAGTTTGGCTTTGCGATTATTCGCGATCGATCTGGCCTTGCGCAAACCGTGCTCAACGCCGAGCAGCTCGAACAACTCAAAGGATTGCAGGTCGAGACCGTGCTGTCGGTGACCGGAAAAATTGTCGAGAAGAAGTCGAAGGATCCTTCGGTGAAGGAAGTCGAAATGCAAGTTGAGACGCTCGAAATACTTTCGCCGGTTGTTGACGTTGTTCCGGTGGAGATTGGTAAGCCGGTCCTCGATGCGAACCTCGACACACTCCTCGACAACCGCGTCATCACCCTTCGTCATCCACAACAGCGCGCCATTTTCCGTGTGCAAGCTGCGCTTGTTCATGGCTACCGATCGTTCATGGAGAAGCAGGGTTTCACCGAAATCTTCTTTCCTGTTCTCGCGGGTGCTGCGAGCGAAGGCGGTGCAGAATTCTTTAAGGTGGATTATTACGGCCGTGAAGCAACGCTCACGCAGTCGGCACAGCTCTACAAACAGATTACGATGGGAGTGTATGAGGGCGTGTATGGATTGAGCTACTCATTCCGCGCAGAAAAGTTCGCAACATCTCGTCACCTCACAGAATTCAACCAGCTCGAGTTTGAAATGGGATTTGTTTCCGATATGAGCGAAGTGATGGACGTTGAGGAAGGCGCGATTCGTGAAATGCTCGCGATGGTCGAAAAAGACTGCGTGGTCGAACTTGCACTCCTCGAGGCAAAACTTCCGCCAACAGGAGATCGATTTCCTCGAATCACGCTGAAGGCCGCACTCGAAGCGTATCGCGATGAGGCCGGAATCGACGAGACACACGAACCTGATCTCTCGCCAGCCGCAGAGCGTTGGTTGTCGACCGTGTGGTCGGTTCAACATCATAACAGCGGATTCGTTTTCGTTACCGACTGGCCGCCATCAAAGCGTCCGTTCTATGCAAAGGTTGATCCTGCGAATCCAGAGAACACACTCACGTTCGATGTCATCGGCTTTGGGAGCGAGATTACTTCTGGCGGTATGCGTATCAACCGATACGACGAACAGATGGCTCGGATTGTGGAGAAAGGATTGAATCCAGCAGACTTCGAAGACTACTTGATGATGCACAAGTACGGCATTCCACCAGAAGGCGGA
This sequence comes from Candidatus Uhrbacteria bacterium, assembly GCA_943359525.1. GTDB lineage: Bacteria > Patescibacteriota > Patescibacteriia > UBA9934 > UBA9934 > CAIKHN01. The sequence continues at coordinate 14,993 of CALRHV010000012.1, read as the reverse complement.
TTCGCCATTGGATTGCAACGATTGACGCAAAATGTTCTTGGTCTCGCGAACGTAAAGGAAGCCACAATCTTCCCACGCGACGTCCAACGCTTGCGACCGTAAAAATACACTCAGTTACTATATATTTCCCTAATATTCGCAGTATTCCTGCGCCTTTTGGATTGACAAAAGGATGATCTTCTGTTATTGTGGTTCGTCGGTCCATGCATCCATTACATGAGGACCGAGGCCCATCACTCCGCATGATCGTCCGATCGTGCTGAATGACGGGCATCCCGCCCATTCAGGAGACTCTCATCATGTTCCAGAAAATTGTAACGAACACGCGGTTTTGCCATCGGACCAGCGCATCTCTTGCACACACCGGAGTGGATCTGGTCAGTGTCGACGAAGCGCGCCAGCTGGCAGTTCGGCTCATGGCGGATCTCGAAGCGCAGATCATTCGCTGCCTCCTTGCTTGCGGCAACGCCACCATCACCATCGAGAACAATGCCGAGCCCAAGATCCCCGACATCTCCATGGCGCTGGAATGGATCCGGATTCGGTACAAGAAGGACGGCCTGAACATCCGTGAGTTCGCGAAGCTGATGGACATGTCCTCGGCGATGGTTTCCCGCTTGTTGAATCGTCACACTGCTCCGAGTGCAGAGATCATCGAACGCCTCGTTCGCGTCGTGGATGACATGAACACCGCGGACCCTGATGCGTACGAGGTGTGGGGCGATCTCCATCGCGAGACGCTTCTGGAGTACGTCGCCTTCAAGAGGCGGTAGGTGGTCTTGGGGTGAGGCACGGTGACCGCAGTTCTACGCAGTCGCCCGGAAGAGTCGTCGTCGACCTTCGGGCGGCTTTTTCGTTTCTTTGCTACAATTCCTTATATGTCATTTTCGGTGGAACAAGATGAATTTTCTGGGCCGTTGGCGCTCCTTTTGGAGGTGATCGAGGGCAAGAATTTGCCGATTACCACAGTTTCGTTGGCGAAGGTTGCTGACGAGTATTTGCGATATCTTGAAGCTCACGATGTGCCGAGCGACGAGCTTGCGGATTTTTTGTTGATTGCTGCGCGTCTCATTTACATCAAGAGCTGCGAGCTGATGCCGTATTTGCGAATCGATGAAGAAGATGCGGCGGCTGCCAAGCTCGAAGATCAATTGCGGCTGTATCAAGAGTTCGTGGCCGCTGCCGTCAAACTTGAAGAGCGATACGTGGTGAAGGCGATGTTTACTCGTCCGGCGATGAAGAATCGCGAAGTGGCGCGATCGTTCAACCCAGCGAAGAATGTGACGATGAACACGCTGCGTGATGCATTCGGATCGATTTTGAAACGCCTTGAACCGTTCTTTACGCTCCAAGAAACATCGATGGAACGAACGAAGTCTGTTGAGGAACGGATCGATGAACTCAAATCGGTACTTGAGACGCGAGCGAATCTGCGTTTCCGCGACGTGATTGCTGGTGCCGGAACCAAGAGGGAAGTTGTGGTAAGCTTTTTGGCGTTGTTAGAGCTTCTTCGCCGCAAGCATCTCACCGCAAAACAAGAATCGCACGGAACAGAAATTCATTTAGAAAGAATCGAGGTATGACCGAGCTTGCCGCAAAAATCGAATCCATTCTTTTCGTAAGTTCGAAGCCGATTTCGATGAAGTTTTTAGCGACCGCCTGTAATTGTCAGGTCGATGAAACAGTCGCCGCGGTTGATGATCTCGCCTCGATGAGGAACATTGATGACTCCGGTATTCATGTCGTTATCGGTGATGAAGGAATTACACTCGCGACGAATCCGTTGTTCGCGTCTGTGATTGAAAACTTGTCGAAGGAAGACGTTGAATCGGAGCTGACGAGACCGTCGCTCGAGACGCTTACGATTGTCGCGTATCGCGGGCCGATCACCAAGCCGGAAATCGAGGCGATTCGTGGAATTAACTGTACGCTGATTCTTCGGAATCTCCTCATGCGAGGGTTGATCGATGAAAACGAGGATGCAGTGAAACTTCAGCCGGTGTACAGCCTCACGAATGACGCGTTGCGATATCTTGGGCTGCACAATGTGAACGAGCTTGCGGATTACGCGGATCTTCACGGCAATTCAAAAATTGATGCGTTGCTTTCCGCGCTCACCACCGAATCGTCCAGCGTATGATCTCTCGCGTCGTCGCACAAATGCTTCTCGCGTTTACTGTTCTACGGATTGTTCCCGTGGACGCCGCGAATTTGGAATGGAAGATTGGTATTCCGACGGCTCCCGAGGCTCTTGCTGCGCCACTACTCTCACTGATGTCAACACCGATCTCGCTGCCGGCTTCGAATGATCGGTTCCTTCCGCCAAAGAAGACTGATCTGTCGAGTTATGGCGTGGTCACCGATGCGCAGAGCGTGTTTGTTGCCGATACGGAAAGCGGTGCTGCACTGTTTGCGAAGAACGCGGACGACGTGCGAGCAATCGGGAGTATCACAAAGTTGATGACCGCGATCGTGTTCCTCGATACGAAGCCAGATCTCGATTCGTGGGTGAAGATTGTCGATGACGATTATGTTGGGGGAGCGATTGTTCACCTGAACTTTAATGACGGCATTCGACTTCGCGATGTGCTTGGTGCGAGCATCGTTGGGTCGGACAATACGGCGACGAAAGCGTTGTCGCGATTGTCGGGAATGTCTTACGAAGATTTTATTCTTGCGATGAATGCGAAGGCGAAGGAGCTTGAAATGACATCGAGTACGTTTACTGAAGTGACGGGCATTGATAGTGGAAATGTTTCCACTGCGCGTGACTTGATGTTGCTGCTTCGCGAGGCAGAGCGATCGGATGAGCTCGTCACATTCATGACGTCGGATCAGATTTCCGTCCGTCATGTCAGCGGTGCGGCGTTTACAGTGCAATCGACCGATGCGCTTTTTGATTCCTTACTCGACCAAAAGCCGTACATGATTACTGGTGGAAAGACCGGATACATTCCGGAAGCTGGCTATTGTTTCATTACCACAGTCGATCACGATGGTGACGAAGTGTTCGTTGCCGTGCTGGGTGCGCGCTCAAAGCTCGATCGGTTTAACGACGCAAAAGCGCTCGCGGTCTGGGCATTTAACACATTTACGTGGCCGAAGTTATGATTGTAGACGTACTTTTTTCTTGGGCATCGTCAATCCCACCATGGCTCGCAACCATCGTACTTTCTGCGTTGCCAGTCACTGAGGCACAGCTCGCTATTCCGGTAGCGATTCTTTCGTGGAAGCTTCATCCGGCACTTGTGTATACATTGGCGATGTTCGGGAACGCTTTGCCGATTATTCCGATCTTCTTTGGCTTTACTGCGCTTCGTTCCTTTGCGGAGCGTCATGCAGGATGGAGTGTGAAGTGGCTTGATCGTTTGGTCGCGCGAGCGCACCGAAAGTTCGGATCAGATTTCGAAAAATATGGAACCTTGGGACTTATCGCGTTTATGGCGATTCCTTTTCCGGGAACTGGAGTATGGACCGCTGTCTTGGCTGCGGTAGCCTTGAAACTTCCGTGGCGGCAAGCGATCCCGGCAATCTTCTGCGGAATGTTGCTGGTTGGAGCAATCGTGCTAGCGATCACGTTGGCGGGCGGGTCGATTGCGGGATAAAAAACGGTGAAGCCCCGGCCGCTGCGTGCGGCTGGGGCTTTGCCTGCTCTGTGTTCAGGCCGTGATGTCGGGCGTGATGTCTCGGATACGTTCGACGAGCGCCTCCCCGAGCCGAGTCTTCATGACGGCGCACCCTCGTTCGACGTTGCCGATCATGAGCGCGGTTGGTTCACGGTTCGCCGCAAACCATGCTTCTCGAGCAAGGTCGTCGTCCACGATGTGGTTCTTTTCCAGGAGCGCGGTGACGAATCCAACCCAGCGAGGGCCGAGGACCGTCATCGGTTTACCGTGAAACGCTCGTGCAACAGCGTGAAGGGTGTGCTCGCTCTCTTTCTTGCCGCCGTGTTCGGTGTACGTGACTCCGAGGATCGTTTGAACTGGATAGATCCCGAAGACGGAGTTCGTGAAGAAGATGGTGGGCTTGATGATTCCGGTCATCGGGACTCCGCGGATCATGATGGTTCCGCGATGTGGATCGCCGACAAGTTGACGTTGCATGAGGAGCTCTGAGGAATGGGGTGGGATTTTCGAGGCCTGAAAAGTGTAGCGCGATTTGAAAAGGCGATCAATATATACACAAACGAGGCCATGAGCCTCGTTTGGATGTTTTAGATATGTTTGAGGAGTAGCGCCACGAAGATTGCTTGACCGACGAGGGCGTATTTGAGCTTTACGTCGCCGTACTTGCGGGAGAAGAAGTCGTGGAAGAAGAAGTGAATTTTGCAGAACATGCGGAGGGCCTTGGTGTGGAAAATATCGCTGAGACCAACCAAGAGATCGGGGAGAATACTGCCAGCAATCGCTGCGGCAAAAATGATGTGGGAAGCGTCCGTGCGTACCAGGAATACTGCCATTACCATGTACATTGCTACCACACCATCTACCATAACGTAGGCTACGGCGAGTTTTCGACGTTTCTTGTGGATACGGAACAGGTCGGCGAGCTGATTATCCCCATGAGGAATCATATCGACGAGAAAGTGTGATGCTGCACCAAGGGCGAATCCAAGCACCGGATTTCCGACTGCGCTACCGATTGCAGCCCCAATGGCCGCGTGGGTTGTAAGCGTCATAATGGCGGCATGATAGCACATCTTGAGGTTTCTGGCGATTATGTTAAACTTCTGGCCGCAGTATGCCGCGGTGGCGGAATGGTATACGCGACGGACTCAAAATCCGTTTCTCGCAAGGGATTGAGGGTTCGAGTCCCTCCCGCGGCACCACAAGAACGTCACCATTTTGTCCATTTTGAACTTACTGCGTCGCAAAATCGCTCAACGTACCGAGAAGTACGTCTCGCGATATTTGCTCCTGACGCGTCCAAACTGGCCTAAAATGGTGACGTTCTTCTCAGTTCGATTAAGTTCGCTTCGAAAATGTACTACGCGTTCTCCAAGTACGATGATGACGTTACCAGTTGAGTCGAGTTTGGGTGCGCACCGAGAAAAGCTTCTGAGACGTACTTCTTGGTACGTTGAAGAAGTTTTCGATGGTGCAAGCCCAAAATCGGCCAACTGGTGCCGTCATCCCTGGATGTTTAGCTCAGCTGGTTAGAGCGCTGTCCTCACACGACAGAGGTCGGTGGTTCGAACCCACCAACATCCACCAAAACGATCCCAAGCCATTGGGGTCGTTTTGAATATATTGTGCATAAGGTATACTCTTGGAGAATCTTTTCCTGTTCGACTGCCTATGCACATTGAGGAGCCGTCCGTTGACCTTCTTCCAAAATCATCCCCAATTCTTTCTGAGCGCCAGGCTCGTGCAAAGATTGGTTCCGTTACGAAAATGCTGAGTATTGGCACGATCCTTTTGGTTGCTGCTGGGGCTTTTGCGAGCACACGGATCGCTCGAACAACAGCCGAAGAACCACAGGTCTCGAATGGTTTTTCCCTTTTCTCTTCATTGCGCCGACTCGTAACCGCGCCAGACAAAGCGCTGAGTGGTGAAGATAGTGATCGTATTAATGTGTTGCTGCTTGGAATCGGAGGCGCTGGTCATGATGGGCCGGAGCTCACGGACACCATGATCCTCGCAAGTTACAAACCTTCTACGAGTGATGTTGGGATGATTTCGATCCCACGCGATCTTACGGTGAATATTCCAAACTACGGGTATCGCAAGATTAATGCTGTGAACGCACTTGCGGAAATGAATGCCAACGGTTCGGGAATGACGGCAGCAGCGAACACGATTCACGATATCTTCGGTCAGACTGTTGATTACACGGTAAAGGTAGATTTTGGTGGATTTGCTGACATTATCGACGACGTTGGTGGCGTGGACGTGTACGTTGATACTTCGTTTACCGACAGCACCTATCCACTCGACGACGATTTGGGAAGCGTGCAGACCGTTTCTTTTACTCAGGGCTGGGCAACGATGAACGGAAAGACGGCGCTGCAATACGCTCGTTCTCGTCATGGTGATAGCGGCGAGGGATCCGACTTTGCTCGCGCTGCACGTCAGCAAAAAATCTTGCTTGCACTAAAGGACAAGGCGCTTTCACTTAACATTCTTCTCAACCCTGCAAAGTTGAATAAGATTCTTTCCACGATTCGCGAGAATGTTCATACCGACATGAGTATTTGGGAGATGATACGTCTGGCGGAATACATTCCAAAGATTCATCGGCAGGCAATTGTCATGCGTGTGCTTGACTCTGCTCCAGGAAGCCCGCTGTATTCCACCATGATCAATGGCGCGTATGTTATTTTGCCGCGCAATGAAGATTGGAGTGATTTAAAACTCATCGCAACGAACATTTTTGATACGTCCGATGTTGCGACGTCGCAATCAGCCGCGCTTCCAGAAAAGCCGTCCGCAACCGACGACGTGAAGATCGAGATTCAAAACGGGACGAGCACGACGGGACTTGCGGCTCGAACGGCCGAGCTTCTTGCAAGTTCTGGTTTTACGATTGCGGTTGTGAGCAACGCTGATATCCGAAACTACCCAAAGACGATGATTTTCGATTACACGAATGGCAAGAAGGCTGAGGAGCTCGCTTCCTTGCAGAAATACCTTGATGCCGACGTGGTCATGACGCCTCAAGGCTATCTTTCGTCCGACGCCGTTGTGCCAGATTCATTGGGATCGGTGCCCAATAGAGCCGGCGCCGATATCGACTTTTTGATCATTATTGGTGAGAACGGCATGAATCTCGTCATGCGATAAGGCCTTTGGTCGACAAGATCGGTATTCGATGATAACCTCCGCCTTCTCTTTTCCTATGACACAGCCACCAAAAATTGCCATCATCGGCCGAACAAACGTTGGGAAATCTTCGTTGTTCAACCGAATGGTCGAAGAACAGAAGTCGCTCGTCAGCACCGTTGCCGGAACCACGCGTGATCGCTTTGAGGCGGACTGTGTTTGGCGCGCCGAAGTGATGCGGTTGGTAGATACTGGCGGGTTGAACGTTGAACGTGCCGATGAAATCGAGAAAAATATTGTTGAGCAGGCGACGATTGCGATTGAAGAATCCGACCTCATTTTTTTCGTCGTCGACGTGATGGTTGGTCCAACACCGGATGATTTGGATATTGCAAAGTTGTTGTTTAAGAAAAAGAAGCCGGTGCTCGTTCTTGGAAACAAAGCAGACACGGCACCCCTTCGTGCACGAGCCGATGGAAAGGATTGGTTGTCGTGGCCATTGCCGCGCCCGTTGTCTGTTTCCGCGAAGCAGGGAAGCGGTGTTGGCGACGTGCTCGATGCTGCACGAGAGAAACTGATTGAGATTGGTAAACCACCACAGGATATTTCTAAGGTTGCCACGATGCGTGTTGCGGTGCTTGGCGAACCGAACGTTGGGAAATCGACGCTGTTGAATGCGATGCTCGGGCAGAAGCGATTCATTACGGCAAACGTTGCACATACTACGCGCGAACCGAACGACGCACCGCTTACTCGAAACGACAAGAACTATCTTTTTATCGACACCGCGGGAATCCGTCGCAACGCAACCATCCGCAACGCGGGATTGCATTTGGAAGCACAGGGTGTGATGCGAACGATTGAGATTTTGAAGGAAACTGATGTTGCGCTGTTCGTGCTCGATGTAAAAAAGGGAATCACCGCACACGATAAGCATCTTGCTGGTCTTCTTGCCGACGCTGGTGTGAGCGTGATTATCGTCGCAAATAAGTGGGATCTTGTTGAAGGAAAAACGCCAAATACCATCAACGACGTGGAGCGCTACATGCGTGGCTTGCTTCCGCACCTCAAATATGCGCCGATCGTGTTCGTTTCTGCGTTGCATTCCCAGCGAACGAACGTTCTTTTCGACTCAATCGATACCGTCTTCCAAAGCCGATTCGTGCACCTGAGCGACGCAGAAACCAAGGCATTTATTTCGCAGGCTATCGTGAAGCACAAGCCAAGTAAGGGAAAGGGCGTGAAACATCCTCGCATCACAAAGTTCCATCAAGCTGGCGTGAATCCACCAATGTTCATGCTCACCGTGAACTTGTCGCGCGAAGATTCGCTTGCCGATTCCTACTTGCGATTCATTGAAAACATTTTGCGTGAGAAGTATCAGTTCTTGGGAACGCCAATTCGTATTCGCGTTTCGGCAACACGAAAGTCGCACACAACATATGGCGACTAACGTTACCCTCATCATCGGTCTTGGCAATCCGGGAAAGGATTATGAGCGCACACGGCACAACGCCGGATTCATGGTGGTGGATGCATTTGCGAAGGCGAAGGGGTTGAGCTGGAAACACGAGCCAACGTTGCGGTCGACGATTTCTGAGGGCAATATCGACGGACAAAAAGTGTTGTTGATGAAGGCAACGACGTACATGAACGCGTCTGGCGAAGCTGTTCGAATGGTGATGGATCGATTTCATATCACTGCGGCATCGACGATTGTTGTTTCCGATGATGTTGCGCTTGCCCTTGGAACCCTCCGAGTACGATCTGAAGGCGGTGCCGGCGGCCACAATGGTTTGAAGTCGATCATTCAACACATCGGCTCCCAAGCATTCTGGCGTATCAAAGTTGGTGTAAACCCACCTCCAGAAAACATTTCTCTCGAAACCTACGTGCTCAATCGATTCATGAAAGAAGAACACGGCATCATCGACCGTTCCGTCGCAAAGGCGGTCGAAATCCTTTTTACGATCCCGGAGTCATTAAAGACGACAACGTACACGGTGTGATAGTATAGAAATATTCTCCAGTGCATGAATTCATTCTTGCGACACATGATTTCGGGAATATCATGGAAGTTCGTATAATATCTTTGTATTATGCTCAGCAAAAAAGATATTCAGGTGTTGCGTGATGTGTTTACAGAAAATAATCGAGAATGGGACAAGAGACTCGATATTCGGTTCTCGGACTTTAAACACGAAGTTCGTGATGAAATTCGTTCCTGTATTTCTGCATCGGAATCACGAATGACGAAAATGATGCACGAGATAAAAGATGAGATCTTAGAAGGTGTGACCGATATCGTCGGTAACGAAATCGTTCCACAGATCGATAATCATGAATCTCGGTTAGTGTTCTTGGAACAGCGTGTTGCGTAGAGGAAGAAACAAAAAGAACCGAGTTAATCGGTTCTTTTTGGTAGCTGGGGCGGGAATCGAACCCGCGACAACAGGCTTATGAGTCCTGCGCTCTACCAACTGAGCTACCCAGCCATGGGATGACGTCACCAGTCGGTCCATTTTGAACTTGCTGCGTCGCAAATTCGTTCAACGTACCAAGAAGTACGTTTCGCGAACTTTGCTCCTGGCGCGTCCAAACTGGCCTCGACTGGTGACGTCATCATCAGTTCAAGATCGGTGAGAGGATATCAAAAAACGTTCATGATCGCAAGATGACGGGGGGTATGGATTGTGCTATCGTGCTCACTACTATGCTGTTTTCAAGCAAAAACACGCCAACGGGGGAGCACAAGTTTATGAAGTGGTTCGGGCCAACACTCGGGGCGCTCGCGTTGTTCGTTGTGGAGATTGTGCAGATTGCTGTTTTAGCTCTTGCGATCATTTTGCCGGTGCGGTACTTCCTTATTCAGCCGTTCATTGTGAAGGGTGCTTCCATGGAACCGAACTTTTACGACAGCGAGTATCTCATTATCGACGAGCTCACGTTCCGTTTCCGTAATCCAGAGCGCGGAGAAATTATAGTATTCCGTCCTCCGCAACACGATGAACAGTATTATATTAAGCGCGTTATTGGGCTTCCAGGTGAAACGGTAGAAATTCGCAACGGTGTAATTACGATTTACAACAACGATGTTCCAAATGGCTTCTCACTTTCAGAGACCTATATTAGCGAGGTTACTGAAGGTCGTGATCGTCGAACGCTTGGCGCGGAAGAGTATTACGTGATGGGCGACAATCGTGATGCAAGCCTGGATTCCCGATATTTCGGTGCCGTGGCTCGTGATCATGTCATTGGCCGTGTGTGGGTTCGTGGTTTGCCACTTGATCGAGCAACGACGTTTGATGTTCCTACGTATTCAGAGTAAGATCGGGCTCTTCTCTAAACCAACCTATGCCAACCGAAAAAGCAGCAGCAGTAGCGGCGCCAGTCGTCGATGCAAAGAAGAAATCAAAAACCCCAGAATCACTTCGCGGATTTCGTGATGTATTAGCGGACGAACAGGCTGCATGGGAAAAAGTGGAGTCCTTGGCTCGAAGCATGACTCAGGCGTATGGCTTTGGCAGAATCCGCATGCCGATTCTTGAACAGACCGCGCTTTTTGAGCGATCGGTTGGAAAGGACACGGATATCGTGGAAAAGGAAATGTTCACGTTCGTGGATCAGGGCGGTGTGAAGATGACATTGCGTCCAGAAGGCACGGCGCAGGTTGCTCGCGCATATATTGAACACGGCATGGTGAACCAGTCACAGCCGGTGAAGCTCTGGTATTTTGAGCCATTTTTCCGTCACGAGCGTCCACAGGCTGGCCGATATCGTCAGTTCTACCAGTGGGGAATTGAAGCGATTGGATCCGACGACGCTGTTGTTGATGCACAGGTGATTCTCATGGCACAGCGTTTCTGTCGTGATCTTGGCCTCGACGTTATTGTCCAAATCAACTCACTCGGCACACCAACGTCACGCAAGGAGTATGTCGCAGAGTTGGTGAAGTATTTTAAGCTGCACAAGAAGGCGTTGTCGGAAACGGATTTGAAACGTCTCACAAAAAATCCATTGCGCTTGCTCGATTCGAAAGAACCAGGGATGGAAGAGCTTAAGGCGAACGCGCCACAGATTTTCGACTACTTGGACGAAGCATCAAAACAGCACTTCATGAAGGTTCTTGAATACTTGGATGAGACTGAAGTGCCGTATTCGTTGAACCCATGTTTGGTTCGCGGATTGGATTACTACACGAGAACAACATTTGAAATCGTCTTGAACAACGCATCGTCACCAGAGCTTGAAGGTTTGGCTCTTGGCGGCGGCGGACGATACGACGGACTTATTCCGATGCTTGGCGGACGCGAGAACACGAGCGCGATGGGCGCAGCCATGGGTGTGGAGCGCATCATTCTTGCCATGAAGGCCGCGAATGTGATGCCACCACGTCGTGAAAAGATTGACGTGTTCTTCTGCCAGCTTGGTGAAGGTGCACGCCGAAAGGGCCTTGCCGTGTACGAGAAGTTCCGCGAAGGTGGCATTATGGTGGGGGAGGCATTCGGAAAGGGAACACTGAAGGCTCAGCTCGAAATCGCCGATAAGTTGAAGGCTCCAGTTGCGGTGATTCTCGGTCAAAAAGAAGTGCTCGACGGCACAATTATCATCCGCGACATGGAATCTGGTGCGCAGGAGATCGTTGATGTGGAAAAGGTGGTTGGAATCATTGCAAAGCGCTTGAAGGACGCTGCAGAGAAATCGGCGTAAAATCGCAAAACATTAAAGTGGCTTACATTAGCCACTTTTTTGTTTGCAATACGCCAAAAACCTTGACGTTTTTGGAAAAAGTGGCTAATCTCTGCGCACAGTCTTCCTATCCTGGAATTCTGCGACAGCCCCCTCAGGAGCTCCCATGCGTTCGACTTTGACTCTCGGTTCCATTCTTTTCCTCTCCGCCTGTTCGCAGGACGGCGCGCCCGTCATGAGCCTCTCGGAGGCCAAGGCCATGCGCTTCTCCGGCGCGTCGGTCACGGTGTGCGAGAGCACCCCGTACGACTCGAACGGCGACGGCATCAACGACAGCTTCCTGATCCTCATCGGACAGGACGCGGACAACGATGGCTACGCCGTCGAGGCCACCACCTCCACCGACATCTTCGCGGACGGCCAGTACGCCTGTGCCGATCGGGTGGTGCTCGGCTATGCCGAGGTTGCCAACGACACCGACATCAGCGCCGACTGCGACGACACGGCGACCGGCGCGGCCATCAATCCGGCTGCGACGGAGACGTGCGACAGTGTGGACAACGACTGCGACGGCTCCGTAGATGAGTCCGGCGGTGCCAGCGTGTATTACGCCGACGCCGACAGCGACACCTACGGGGACGCCTCGGCGACCTCCACGGCGTGCAGCATGCCGGCTGGCTACGTCGTCGACGACACCGACTGCGACGACACCAGCGCCGCCATCAATCCGGCCGCGACCGAGGTGTGCGACACCGTGGACAACGACTGCAACACCTTGATCGACGACGACGACACCGGCGTCGTCGATCAGGTGGAATGGTTCATCGATAACGATGCGGATACCTACGGGAACCCGGCGATGGCGTGGTGGCAGTGTGAGCAGCCCCCCGGCTACGTCGCGGACAGCACCGACTGCGACGACACGAGCTCCACCGCCTACCCCGGAGCCACCGAGGTGATGGACGACGGCATCGACCAGGACTGCGACGGCAGCGACTCGGTGACGACGACGGGTGCGGACGTCGACGGCGATGGCTACGACTCGATCGCGAGCGGCGGCGCCGACTGCAACGACGGTGACGGGGCCATCAACCCCGGCGCCACGGACGTCGACAACGACGGCAAGGACAACAACTGCGACGGCACCGACACCGAGTGGCTCTGCCTCTCGGGCACGGCGGACGTGGGGAGCGACATCATCTCCCTCTACGCCGTGAACTACACCGATACCTGGTGGACGCTGCCCTTTACGGGAAGCAGCGGCACTACGACGGCGTGCTCGAGCGAGGTGCTCGTGGTCGGCGATCAGGAGAAGACCAACGGTGAGGTGTCGGGCAGCGCCACCTACTGGCTGGTCATGCTCGACAGCGCGACCGTTCCGAACCACATCGAGACGGTCATGATCGCGGGCGTGAGCTACACGATCGGCGGCACCGATCCCGGTGACGACATCTGGACGACGTCCACCGAGGGCCTGAGCTGGATGCTTCACCCGTGGAGCAACACCGGTTCGGCGCCGTGGGTGGGGCGCGACCTCATCTTCGTCATCCCGACGACGCCGAGCTAGGCGAGAGTCCGAGTCAGGGTAGGTGTTCGGCTAGGTACAACACCACGGGCAGGCGCTACGGAGCGTCGGCAACGCGAGGTCCTCGATTCGGCTTACAGCTGGATCGGGGGCCTCTTCGCGTTTATGGCACATTTTAGTCATTTTATTTAGAAAATCTTTGACACTTTCCTTGATTCGTGAAAGGATCCGCCTTCCTTTCGGTCCGAATTCTGCGCGAATATTCGCCATGTTCGCAGAGTTAGGCCCGGAACGGAATACTCCTTCCCGGTACCCGAACGACGCTCCCCGCGGGGACGTCGTGTTTGTACTCTCAGTGTTCGGAGAACACATGACTCGCATGATCGGAGCCCTCGGGCTTCTTCTCTCCCTGTCCGCTTGCGAACAGGAAACCGGCAACAACAACGTCGAGGCGCGTTCCTACGCCAGCCTCGAAGAAGCCACCGACGCCGCCTCGCGTGTGTCGGGTGACGCCACTTCGGGCCTCGCGGCCTGTGAAGCGATCAGCTTCGACATCGACGGCGACACCACCATCGAATCCGATGAGTGGGCGAAGGTTTACGGCAAAGACGTCGATGGCGACACCTACGCCGGTGATCCCGTGCTCGCCTCGAACATCTTCGAGGAGAACTCGCTCACCGGCGCGACCTACGTCTGCTCCTTCACCTGGCCCTCGGGCTACGTGGAGATCGACGACGCGGGTGACGTCGACGCCGACTGCGACGACTCCACCACCGGCGCGGCCATCAACCCCGCCGCGACCGAAGTGTGCGACATGGTCGACAACGACTGTGACGGCACGGCGGACGACGGGGTGACGCGGACGTGGTACCCGGACGTTGACGCCGACGGCTTCGGTGACGACAGCGTGGGTGGCACGATGTCCTGCGTGACGTCGATGTCCGGCTACATCGAGGACAACACCGACTGCGACGACTCCACGGCCGGCGCGGCCATCAACCCCGCGGCGACCGAGGTCTGTGATGCGTGGGACACCGACGAGGACTGCGACAACTGGAGCGACGATGACGATTCGAGCGTGAGCTCGAGCGGCAAGAGCTCGTTCTACGTCGACGCGGATGGTGACACCTACGGCGACATGGCGGCTGCGGCGTCGATGTTCTGCGACATGCCCTCCTCGGGCTACTCCATGAGCAACGACGACTGCAACGACGTCGTGACCGTCGGGTGGGACATCAACCCCGGCGAGACGGAGACCTGCAACGGCATCGACGACGACTGCGACAGCAGCATCGACGAGGGCGTGACCAGCACCTTCTACGCGGACGTCGACACTGACGGCTACGGCGACGCGGCGTCGTCCACCACGGCGTGCTCGGCTTCGGCCGGGTGGGTCGCGGACAACACCGACTGCGACGACACCGACACCTTCGACCATCCCGGCGGCACGGAAACGTGCAACGGGGACGACGAGGACTGTACCGGCGGCGCGGACAACGGGCTGACGTTCGCGAACTACTACTCCGACGCCGACGGCGACGGGTACGGCTCGGGAACGGCCACCTACGCCTGCGCGGCGCCGTCGGGTTCCGTCACGAGCAGCACCGACTGCAACGACCTCGTCTTCGCCATCAACCCCGGCGGGAGCGAGGTCTGCGACAGCGGTACGGCGGATGAGGACTGCGACGGACTCGTCGATGACCTCGACGGCTCGGCCACGGGCCAGACCACCTGGTACGCGGATCTCGACGGGGACGGCTTCGGCCTCTCCGCGTCGGGCACCACGTCCAAGTGCGACATGCCCAGCGGCTACTCGGCCGTGAGCACGGACTGCGATGAATCGGACGAGTTCACCTACCCGGGTGCCGCGTTCGAGGAGTCCAGCACGAGCTGCATGACCGACGCGGACGAGGACGGCTACGGCGAAGAAGATGCGGCGTCGGGTGTTTCCGACGGTACGGACTGCAACGATGATGACGACGACGTGAATCCGGATGCCACCGATGTCGCCAACAACG
>CALRHV010000011.1 GCA_943359525.1 Candidatus Uhrbacteria bacterium | reverse complement strand
TACTCACTTACCTTTGCTCGTTATACAATTCCTTCGCTGCGGGCTCCCAGGTAATGACGTGGCTCGCTCCAGCAATCATCGCGATCTTTTGATGTTTCTTTTTCTGTTCTGCTAACACATCGATCGCATGCACGTCGCGGACGTGATTTGCATCGTACAATACCCAATTCGTCGGCCCCATCTCGCCAGAACTCTTTCGCGGCTCAATCAGTGCACGAAGCGCGGAGAAATCATCTCCTCGATCCTGCGTAGTATTAAAACGACCAAATAACTCTTTCGTCATTTTACCAGAAAATGATTCCAGCGCTTTAAGCATTGCAGGTGCACTACAGTCAACGCCAATGGCCTTCAATGATTCCTGTTCTTCTTTTGAGACGACATATTTTAATATCTCTTCCAATATTTCCTCATCTAAAACAATATCTTTTCCATCTACAGTCTCCTTCTTTTCATATATCTTTCCCAATGCAGCACTCGCAAGCCAGGCTTGTATTGCCTCTGGCGTATGTTTTGGATGAACACTTGTGTCCTCAGACTTCAGTAGCATCGTAAACTGCTCAGCCATGGTTAAATCCCAAGATTTTGTCTCGATCCCGCTCACGAATGCCTTCCACGGAAGGTAAACTTGTTCGCTCTTTGAAATCACAGACGCCGAATCAAGATTTCGAATTTCTTCATCGGACATTCCCGGAAAGATATCATGGATATCTTTCCCTTCGTGCATAAGGATTGATGGCTTTTCCGCTGCCAATTCTTCGTACACTGTATCAAGATTCTGAATCAATCGCTCTCCATTCACGGTATATTCTTTTTCCAAAGTAGCAGCATGACTCGTCCCACGTAGTATTACGCTGCCCTCATGATCCTGAAATTCTTTTTTCGCATACACGCGTTTCCCTTGTAAACCAGTCTCTAATCCTTCCTCATCTTGTGTCAACAAAAGCGCGTGCAACTTTTCTTTTTGCAATTGCCGCATTCGTTCCTGCTGACGCTCGCTCCGTTTCACAGAAGCTTCAACAGTATTCGCGTAAATGACATCTTTCGTCTTTTCGCTGACCGACGTTCCAACAAGTTCCTGGATTCCCACTATTGTTGACTGAAACGCATCGCTCGCTTTAGCTTCAAACGTCGCAGTATCCTCCGATGACGGAATTCGAGATCGGAGAAGCCCGATCTCAGCATTAACCGAATCTAACCGCGCCAACCGCGCACGTTCTGGAGTTTCTTTTACACTACTTTCGCGTTGCTCAACGGCCGTTTCCGTCGTTGCTTCTGGAAAATCTTTTTTAGTCATACCTTCTCCCCAAAAATATACGTACACCCCTCACTACCCATCCGCACCGAGTGGGCAACGTGTGCCGGAATATCGAATCGATCGCCTGGGCAATATTCCTTTTCGACTCCATCGATCGTAATAAAAATCGAACCTCCCACCACAATATGCGCGGTAATACCGTCGTGTTCGTGAGACGGGTAAAAGATCCCTGGCGCGTCGTGCCATTCGTCAATGTCCGAGAAGCCTTCCTGTACAAGTGCCAAACGCGCCTCGTCGATGGTCATAATCAAAAATCACCGTGCCCAATGATGGTACCACGGTAATTATCGATGAAACAGTTAGAACGTGAGACTGTCGACGGAATCTGCGTCCTCATCTTTCTGTTCAACATCTCCTGCAAGTGCTGCGGTCGTTGCTGCTGCTGCCGCGGTTGTATCATCACCCATCGCCGCGCGGCGAGTCGATGACGCTGGAGCATCGATACGGAACGACACACGCATATTCGCTTTTGCGCCGATGGTGGCAAGAAGCGTACGAATCGCGACTGCGGTCTTTCCACTCTTTCCAATGACGTATCCGGTGTCCTCTGGGCTGGTGTGAACGGTAATCAACACACCCTGTTCATCGACCTTTCGATCTGATCGAACCTCCTCCGGCTTGTTCACCAGTGCCTTCACAATGAATTCCACGAACTGCTGATCGAACTCCATAAAAACAGGATTTACTTTTCGAATGCTCCAATAATACAAAAAGCGCCGTTCGATGGGAACGACGCCCTGTGTATGACTTACGCCGCTGCCTTTGCTTTCTTATCTGCAATCGACTTTGCGCGAGCCTTTGTGATGGTGATTTTGTTCTCCTTCTTTCCCTTCATCAATCCAAGGTCGATGAACAAGTTCTTCACGGTAGCTGACGGCTGTGCACCAACGCTCAGCCAGTATTCTGCGCGCTCCCTGTTGACGACGGCGTCCTTACGCTCTGCACGTGGATCAAGGTTACCAATAATTTCGATTGCCGGTGACCAAGGATCCTTAGTCCCATCCTGCACCACAATGCGGTAATATGGCTGCTTGCGCTTGCCAGTTCGAGATAAACGAATAGTGGTCATAAGAAAAATAAACGAATGATAGCAATAGAATGCTCCGCGGCCAAAAGTTTGTCAAGACCTGTAGGGGCACATACGAAAAAAGTTGTTGCGTAAACCCACCAGATCGCGCATGCTCAAAATGCACACTATACTCTAGTGCCGGAGCACGCATGAATCAACCATCGTCCAAGGATTTCACTCCCAAAGAACACGTCCTCCTCGGTGGATGCCTCCTGATCTACGCGATCGGAATAATCCTCCTCATCGCGCTGCTCTGCGGACCAGTCTTCACCGGAGGCTCACTGTTCTGACGCACAACGAACACGCCCCACGCAGCCGCATCCGTTCGAAGAGCCAGTCCCGGCTCTCACGGGTGCGGCTTTTCGATTCCCTGCTATACTTTTCCCATCTATGACCCTCGATGAAATAAAGATACTTGCAGGAAGAGTTCGTGAAAAAACAGCAACAGTACAAGAGGAAGTGGCGTTTTATAAAGCATTCGATGTGCTGCTCCAAAAAACAGAGATTCTTTTATCGATGCACAAATCAGATCAATCCGTATGAGAAATATCGAAAACGCACTTTCAAGCACCGAAACAGAACTCATGCAGGCTCAAGCCGAGGCTACAGAGAAGAGAACAGCCATCAATGAAAAATGGAGTGATTTTTCGGGAACCATCGAAGAAAAGGAGCGGGATCTGCGAACGCTCGAAGTATCGCTCGCATCAACGCTCGTCAGTATTGATCGACTCAACGCAACGCTTTCAACGCTGCAGCAAAAGCACACTGAAATGCTCGCAGCCAAAGAATTTAGTGGTGTACGCAAGGTTGTTGATGCATTTATTGGCGCCGCACCCGAGCCGTCGCCATCACCCTCATGGATACACTCGCTTACCGAACGCCTCGCTCGTACCACGGGAATAATCAAGGATCGCCAAAAGGAGCTTGCCTAAAGCTATCCCTCAAACTCCGAGCAATTCATCACCACCCGATACACGCATTTCTCGCTCCGACAAATCACTTTGCATTTTTCATTCTCACACTTCGCCCCGCAGGCTGGGCACGTCATGGAAATATCGACAAACTCATCGTTCATACCCTCCAAGAATACCAAACCCAGACCTCTGCTATAATTTCCCCATATGATCATCAGCGGCATTATTCTCTTGGTTCTTGGCCTTGGCCTCTTTATTGGTGCCGGCATTCGTCTGAACGACCATCCAGGCGTAGAGCGCAGCCATCTCTTCACCATGCTCGCGGGCCTGGTCTGTATCATCGTTGGTGGGATTCTTCTGTACGCAAAGGTGTTCGGAGGCTAATCGATCACAAATCAAACACGACCGGTCTGGTCGTGTTTTGTATTGCGCTACATCTTCCTCCCCCGAATCGCCAAGAACATCGGCACTTCGCGGCGCACGCGATTTTCGGCTTTTGCGCGAGGCCCTGATGTACTTTCTTTGTGGGAGATCCATTCTTCCATAGCGTCTACCGCAAAACCGGCGGCGGAGAGTGCGGTGATGTACGACGAAATTGGACGATGGAACGACGTGGTGTTGATGGTTGGCGCGTCTCCTGGATGCATTTGCATTGGAATGGCGTTTTCACTCATGTAGCTATCAATGCGGCGATACATCATCTTTCGTTCATCCTCGAATCCCCAAGCGCTTTGCCTTGGAATACGGAACGCTGGGTGGTTGAGGACGATGACGAATGGCGCGTTCTTGTTGAGCATTCGGCTTACACTCGCAAACACTGCTGGCATGTCGTTGATGTTTTGCAATGCGAGGACGAGTGCGGCGCCATCGAATTTGCGATCTCGCAGGTTTCGGTCCGCGTTCGTGGCGTCACCAACCAGAAACTCGGCATTACGAATATGTTTATTCTGCGCTTGGCGAATCAACGTTGGCGCTGCGTCGATGCCGACCACAGCCCCGCCCTGCTTCACCACAAGATTCGCAAAACTTCCTTCGCCACATGCAACGTCGAGAAATGTTTTTCCCGGGCCAACGCCAAGCATGCGCAATGCGCCCGGCCACACCACTTCTGACTGATAGGTTCCTGGCGCAGAAAGATGCGTTCCGTACCACTCCGCAACATTCTCCCAGCTTGTTGCTGCTGCGGCGCGAGGACCGGCCTTACGTTGATCGAATTTCGGCTTACCACCTTCGGCTCGGCTGATCACCTGTTGTGATCGCTCGCCGTATGGAACGGTTCGAGCCGCTCGTCTGCCGTCCTTCATAAACGGTGGTCGTACGCTTGGGCGAGGAGATTCGCCAAAACGAGGCTCGCTTCGGGAATCCCGCGGGGCACGATCGATCCTTTGAACTCCTTGCGTTCGGTCGCCATGCTGCGTGCCTCGCATTCCCTTTCCGCGGCGTGCAAATGCCGGCCCTCTTCGTGAAGATGTATGTTCCATATATTAGGGCTTCCTCATTTGGCCTCTTTTCGACTCACTTCGTCACAAAATTGCTCACCGTACACGCGCAGTACGTCTCGCAATTTTGTTCCTCGTTCATCGAAAATAGTCTCAAATGAGAAACCCCTAAGTTAATTTTATCGTCGCGCAGTCTCGTCACCCACGTAATCCTCTAATTTCACACTCAACAACTTACTCACCCCGTCATCCCCCATAGTCACCCCGTACAATACATCAGCTTTCTCCATTGTGGCACGATTATGCGTAATCACGATGAATTGAGTGAGTTTTCGCAGTTCGTTGATGATATTCGCAAATCGTACCGTGTTCGCCTCATCAAGTGCAGCGTCAACCTCATCAAGGACGACGAATGGCGCCGGATTCGTGGCCATAATGGCGGAAACGAGCGCGATCGACGTCAGAGCACGTTCACCTCCCGACAAAAGGTTTAACGCCTTCAATCGCTTTCCCGGCGGCGTTGCCTGAATATCGATTCCCACAACCGAATCCTTGCGCTCTTGCACTCTCTTCGCGATCGACTCGAGTGTATCGACATCGTCATGATGAACGAGTTCCGCGGAACTGTCTGGATCCCCGCCTTCGCGGGGATGACCGGATTCATCGGTATCGAGCTCTTCTTTGGTCAACTTCACCAACGAACATCGCCCTCCCCCAAACAAAATCGCAAAATATTTCTGGAACTCCGTCGCGATGTTCTTAAACGCAACGTCGGATTGCGCACGAATCTGCTCGTCGAGCTCGTCGATAACCTTCTCGGTCGACCCGATCGCCGATCTCAGATCGGAAACCTGCGTAGTCAAGAACGTCGATCGCTCCTCAGCTTCCCCAAACTCCTTCATCACCGATTCATCGATTCCACCGATAAGTTCCAGCTGATGACGAAGGCGCAAGATCCGATCGTGCGTTGGGCCGATGTCGACGATGCGATCGGCGGGCGCAACTCGCATGATCGACTCTGGATCCCCGCCTTCGCGGGGATGACCGAAACTAGATTCGTCTTCGATCTCTCTCTTCAAACCCTCAAGTCGCGTCTCAACACGTGCAAGATCGATAGCTACCGCGTGCGCCTGTCCTTCGAGACCTGACAATTCCTGCTGCAATCGTCGCACATCTTTCTGCGCCGCAAATACTTCCGACGTTGCTGTCACAGAAGCCTTTGCCTTTGCATCCATGGAAACTTCCGCTCGTTTCACCGAATCCTCCGCCGTTTTTACCCCGGTCAGCGCATTCGCAATCGCCACAATCGATTCCGGGCTCGGCGTAAAGTCCTCTGGATTCGGTCGCGTAAGCCGATCGCGAAGTTTCTTCGATCGCGCCGAGATTCCGTCGAGTTCGGTAATAATCGAAGCGAGATCGGCGAGATCGGTAACAGCCTTGAGCCGACCAAGCAATGATTCGTGCGCAACAGAAACATCTTTCACCTCGGCGATGATGTCTGGCAACGGCAACGGCGCCCACGTGGACTGTGATTTCACTTTCGCAAGTTCGAGTTCACGTTCCAATGTGAAATGCGCTCTGCGAGCATCGGCGAGATCTTGTTGCGTTTTTTTATACTCGGCCTGTAGCGATTGCATTGAATGACTTGCCTGGCCCTCCCCCTTTTCAAGGGGGAGTCGGAGGGGGTCTAAATTCTTCTCCAGCGCAACAAGCTCGGCATCGCGAGCCTCAAGATCGACTTTCTTCGCGACAACGAGTTCCAACGATGCACGCTGTAGAATCTCAATCGCCGATCGCTCATCAATTCCATTCCACCACATCGTTCCGTAATATGCCGCCGAAAGTATTTTGAGTTCGCTTGCGACAACCTCACGATCATTCAATCGTTTCACTTGTCTTCGAAGCAACGACAGTCGAGGCTCAAGCTCGCGCAACACCATTTCTACGTCAGCGAGATTTTCTGCGGACTTCTGCAACTTCAGTAACGCTTGATGACGCTTAATCTGTAAACCGCGAACACCCGTTGCGTCATCGAAGAAAATCTTTCGTTCTTCTGGCGTTGCCGAAAGCACCTGATCGATCATGCCCTGACCGATCACCGAGTACGATCGCTGACCAACACCGGCTTCGGCGAGGAGCAGCTGAATATCTGAAAGCCGAACCGTTTGCCCATTCAAAAGATAGTCCGATTCCCCATCGCGATAGAGCCGGCGAGTGATAACGACCTCAGCGAAGGAAACGTTCAACGACTTATCCGAGTTATCAAACGTAAGGCTGACTTCGGCGAAACCGGAACGACCGCGACCCTCGGAACCGGAAAAGATGATGTCTTGCGCGGTCTTTCCACGGAGCAATTTCATGGACTGCTCACCCAAACACCACCGAATTGCGTCGGCAATATTGCTCTTTCCGCTCCCATTCGGCCCAACAACAACAGTTACAGCGTGATCGCCTTTTTTTGGAGCCGGAAACACCAATCGCGTTTTTTGGGCAAACGTCTTAAACCCCTGAATCTCCATGGCTGACAGGTACATAGTTGGAGAAAGTGTAGCAGAAGGGGCTTTTATGGTCGAAGTCTGTACAAAATGGCTAATATTTGCTATCTTCGAGTCCCAATCCAGAGGAATCCATGAGGAAAAACGTCACATGGCTCCCCATCGCGGGGACCAGTCATCTCTGTCCATTCACGGATGAGGATCTCGAAGCGTTCAACAGAATTGCACAAGACGCTCTTCGACGAAATCAAAATCGAGACACCTTCGTCAATAGCTACCACGTCATCGCGAGGCTCCGTCAAGCAATAAACGGACGACAACGGCGCTCCTCGCGGGGCGCCGTCTGCTGTTTTCGAAAGACGTGACTACTTGATGGTCAATGTGGACTCAATCGCGGTACGGATTGCGTCGCAACCATTCTCTTTTCCGCCAGAATACCCACTTCCGCAGCTTGCGGTAAACATCAATGACGACGAGCTCATCTGTGTTGGATACAACGTGCCACCAACAGCACAGATGTCAAAGTCTGTTTTAAAACTTCCGACTTCGGTGTAGGCAGGCGCATTTGGCAACACCGTCACCGTCCATGTTGGCATTTCGTAATTCCCAGCAATAGTAAACGTGTATCGGGTGCCTTTTTCACCAGTAAACAGCGATGCAGTATCAAGGTAATACTCCGCGGCTCGGGCGTATCCGCACTCAGCGGCCTGAGCAAAAAGCGCATCAGCCTTCACAACGTCTTCCGCGTTCACTGCCGCCGACGTGACCGTAATCGATCCATCGCTCGGCAAGGTGTACCCAAGCGTTGGCGACACAGTCTCTGCTCCCCCGGCGCACCCACCGCCCAACAACACAAGCGTCGCAAATGCCCCAACAATGCGTTTCATCATATAAACAAAGAAAAGAATACTCTCATAGTAGCACAGGTTTCTTTTTTCCTTTCCCCTTGCTATACTTACCCTCTGCTATGAACGCTCTCTTGATTCAAAATATTGCCGCACAGATTGCCCAAGCCGAGCATATTCTCTTGCTTACCGACGAGCGCATCGACGGCGACACATTGGGAAGCACAATGGGGCTTTTTCATACCCTCACAAGCTTTGGAAAGCGTGTTGACGTGTTCTCGCCAAAACCGCTTCCAAAGACATTCGCGTATCTACCGATGATCGACGTGATCCGCAGAGACTTCGATATCCTCGCTCAACCGAGCATAGACCTCGCTATTGTCTGTGACTGCTCCGACGGCGCGTATCTCCCATCGATTCTCGCAAAGATGGCGCGCAAAGTTCCCCTAATCTCGTTCGATCACCATCTGACCAATCCAAATTACGGCACGACGAACGCCGTCGAACCAACCGCAGCGAGTACCGCCGATGTTGTGTGGCGCTTTGTGAAAGCTGCGGGGTATCCGGTCGTTCCGAACGCGGCACAATGCTTTCTCACCGGAATTATTACTGACACGCAAGTCTTCTTCTCTGCGAATACGACGAATGCGGCGATCGAGGCAGCTGCTGAGCTTGTAAAGTACGGCGCGAAGCTTCAAGAAATCATTCGTGCGAACTACGTGAATAAATCCACAAACTTTCTGCGCATCTGGGGAATCGCGCTTGAACGACTCTTCATCGATTCCAGCTTTGGCGGTATCGCGACAGTCGTGACACGGAAAGACATTACCGACTTAGGCGCCACACCAGAAGAAATTGAGAGCATCGCGGGAGTGGTCTCCGAGTTTCTCAACGCCGTCCTCGACGAGACCCACGACATTATTGTGGTGTACCGCGAAACGGAAGACGGTGCAGTAAAAGGAAGCGCACGAGCACGAACAAAGAACGTGGCCGAAATTGCCGAGCGCTTGTACGGCGGCGGCGGACATAAATTCGCCGCGGGGTTTAAGGTGCC
This sequence comes from Candidatus Uhrbacteria bacterium, assembly GCA_943359525.1. Lineage (GTDB taxonomy): Bacteria > Patescibacteriota > Patescibacteriia > UBA9934 > UBA9934 > CAIKHN01. Next base: position 20,084 of record CALRHV010000011.1, on the reverse strand, counting down.
GAACGCGCAGATGGAACAGACCACCGATAAAACCTGGAAGATTCGAAAAACATAAAACAAAAACAGCTTTACTTGCGACGAGTTTTGGTGCACGGCGAGAAAATCTTTTGAGACGTACTCATGGTACGTTGAAAAAGTTTTCGATGCCGTAAGCCAAAAATCGGCCAAGTAAAGCTGTTTTTATGGAGCGGGTAAAGGGAGTCGAACCCTTATCTCGAGTTTGGAAAACTAGAATAATAACCGCTATACGATACCCGCAAAGATATCTCCGAACTTTTGCCAAAATAGTATAACAAAAAGTAAAGATTTTGTGAAGCTACCTGGTTCCTCTCATTTCAAAACTGAACTCTGACGAAAAATCATATTTACCGTCCCTTCAATCGCATCAATGCCGATAAGATCACCATCGTGAATTAATTCGAGCAGTCCCTTCACATTCGTCACACACGGCTTCCCCAATTCTCTACACACAATCGCCGCATGGCTCAAGATTCCACCCCACGCCGTCACTACTCCCCCAGCTTTCATCATCAGGGGCAGAAAATCTGGTGTCGTCATGTCGGTGACGAGAATCTCACCAGGTTCGATGTCGGCACCAACGAGATCGACGGCGCGAATGACGCGAGCCCGACCAGTGACGGAGCCGCGAGATCCGATCTGACCTCGAAGAGACCGAGCCTCCACGCTCTCCGATTCTGGCCCCCCTCCGACTCCCCCCATAAATGGGTGGAGAGAAGTCATGTCTCCATAAGATTCCCCAAGAATCCGGTTCCAATCGATAAACCAGGTTCCGAATTGCTTTGAGGACGCTGTTTCAAAGTAGCCGCAAAGAAACTCGCCAAAGAACTTCGCACCGAACTCGATGACGAGCTTTTCGCGAGCGGCAGAATCGACAACACGCAACATTCCGATGATTTCAAGAAGATGCGCCTCGGCATCACCATTCTTCGGATTCGATTCCATCGATGCTCCATTCCACGAAAACGTAATCGGCTCCGTCCCTTCGTCATAAAATCCTTGCGTAAGCTGATTATGCGATCCCGCCACGATCTGCCCGAACGCGCCGTGCTGATTGATAACAAAAATCGTGCTCCACACATGATCGGCCGGATGCGGAACGAAGTCTGCTTTGTATTTCTCAGGATCGATTTCTTGCAACGCAAACCACTTCATCGATTCGGCGATCGACGCTCCTCGCGTTCGCAACTTCGACAACGCGGGGTCAATCGGAATCAATCGCAACGCACAAAGTTCGCTTCCCCGAGTTTTCAAAAACTCCTCAAACCTTGGCGACGAACTCACAATCTCGCTCACCGCAAATTGCGTTGGCCGATCGAACGGCAAACCAAAATACTCATTCAGCACCGCGAGCCTCTCACGCTTATCATTATCCTCCTTCCGATGCGCCTCCGAGTTCTCCAATCCCATTCTCTGAAACCACTCCGTCAGCGAGATCTGTGTTTTGTAGAGCGTCGAGAGGTCCATAGTTATAACGTCGTGATCGGCCTACTCTGCAGAATATAAAACTCCCCCGCTTCCATGCCCCATTCAATGTCGCAGGGGAAACCGTAGTGTTTTTCGATGGCGATGCAGAGTGTGCCGATGGATTCGATCTGCTTTGCGTTCAACTTTGCTGTTTCACGCTTATTCGCCGGCACATCGACAGTGACATTCCCGTGTTCGCCCCGAATCAACATCGTTTCTTGTTCCGACGTGTAATTCTCGATAATGCCATTCGTCTTTTTGCTCACGATATACGAATCTGGCGTGACGATTCCACCCACGATGAACTCGCCAAGCCCCCAACATGCCTCGATGATCATCTGGTCGTGGTCCTTCGTAACGGGATGAACGGTGAACGCGATTCCCGCAACATCGGATTGAATCATCTTCTGAACGACGACCGCAACGGAAACATGCGTTTCGCGCATTCCCTTTTCCATGCGGTACACAATCGCTCTCGGCGTAAACAAGCTCGCCCAACACTTCTTCACATTGCCGAGCAGATTCTTCTCCGTCGTATTCAAATAACTTTCAAGCTCCCCCGCCCAGCTCGCTGTCGATGAATCCTCGGCGGTTGCGGACGATCGAACAGCGACAAATTCCGAATCGAGCGCGGCGAATGCGATCATGATCTCTTCCTCAAGATCCTTCGGAAACCGCGCATCGTGAATCAGATCATGCAGAACCCTCGACGCCCGCTCTACCGACGCCACATCCTCATAGTTCACCTTATTCAGCTGTGCCTCGACTTCCGCCTTCAGCCCGGTTTCTTCGAGAAACCGATCAAACGCATCCCGCAGCACCACAAACCCTGGCGGCACCGGAATCCCGGCCTGAGTCATCTCCCCAAGGCTCGCGCCTTTTCCGCCAGCAAGATGGACGTCGTTTTTATTAATCGCACCGAATTCGCGGACAAATTGCATATACAAAGACGCTACAAAAGGCTCTTAATTCGACGAATTTCTTCCAACCGACGCTCGTCTGAGCGCATATTCGCGTCAAGGTCTCGTTTTTTCATTTTCTCAACGGTGTATTCCGAACTCTGACGTAATCGATGTAAAAGTGGATCACAAATCCGGTGGAATTCTGTTAAAAGAATATTTGGATTTTCGGCGTATCCTTCCTGGATATTTTTCACAAGTTCAACTAAAAGCTGACTTGGCGCTTCTTTAAACTTGTCCATTGCCGTATCAAACGACCCGTCAACCATTTTCTGCTCATACCGTGCTCCCTCCTTTAAAATTCGCCGCATCATCTCTACATATTTTGGAAGGCCACCCGTCACCACCGCTTGAAGGCTTTCCTTGTCGTTCCAAAGATTCGCCATCATTTCTTCTGCAAGAATATCTTGATCCGTGTACCAAACCTCTTCTGGTTTTGTGAGCATTTCTGGAATAACTGAATTCTGTCTGCCTCTTGCGTACGCGGCCACTGCATGGCCAATCTCATGAGTCGCAAACCCCGATGCGTCGTACTCTCTTTTCTCTTTTTGGGTTTTCCGTTCATTTGCTGGAGAACCAAGATGCCCAATAACAAGCCGTTTCCCGGCATATCGCATGAATCGCTCCAAATCTTCAGCATCGTTGTCAGAAAGCTCTGTATTTGGAGCTAAACAGAAAAAATCCTCGGCAATGACTTTTGCATACCCATACGGATATCGATCAATCATCAAATCTTCAATATCTTGCTGCGAAGATTCATGCCCAACGTCCCGATATTGTTTTATAGTTTCCCGTGCTTTTTCCGAAGAAGCAGCATTCTGTTCCCAGCGTGGTTCTTTCATATTTTATTCAAAATTCGCGTCCTTCCCACCAGCCAAGTGGACATCGTTCTTGTTGATCGCGTTGAATTCACGTATAAATTCCATAAAAGGAGGTGATTTCTGTAATCGATTCTACACTATGGAATCCCTAAAGGCGACAGTCAAACGGGATCTTTGCCTCGTGAGCGTTGAGGCATGGAAGAAAGGCTACGGCGCGTGGAATGTTCCGATTATCTTTGCATTCAACGGAACGCAAGTGCATTTCTATCATCTTCAAACCGACTTCGATCGCCTCAAGACAGAAATTACACCGTCAATTATTCGCGACGAAGCGCTCTTTACAGCAAAAAATAATCGATTTCTTCTTGACGTTGCCGCGCTAAAGGACTTCGATCTGCATTCGTGGACGTTGAAAACGTGCTGCGACCTCATCGGCGGCATCATGTCGTTCTACATTTTCGTCGTGAGCGATACGTTCGTCAAAGCGAAACCAGAAGCCATGGAATCGCGCATCGCATCGGAAAGTATCTTGTACGAAGCCGACGACGCAATTCGAAAAATACTCGCTCGTTTCCTATCCGTTCTTGGCTACGACCAGCGTTTGGCCCGCGTGCTCACCATCGATGAAGCCGTGGGAATGTTCACCACCTATCGACTACGGAATCGAGATGAAATTGTTGCAAGACTCGAAATGTACATTTTATACAATAATACGATCACGACCGGCGGAACGTTTGAGGAATTCTGCAAAGGTCATGAGTGGGAGAATCCGGAAACTTCCGATCCCAGGTCGACAGAAGTTCAAGGCATGATTGCATTTCCAGGATCGGTGGCGGGGAAAGTGGTGATTATTCGGTGCGGAAAGGATTGTCGTCTCGTTGAGGAGGGCGATATTCTCGTCACCACGATGACGAATATCACGTGGCTCCCGGCGATGGTGCGCTGTGCAGCGATCGTTACTGATGAAGGTGGCATCACCTGCCACGCCGCGATTACGGCGCGAGAGCTCGAAAAGCCGTGTATTACCGGAACGAAGAACGCGACAAGTCTGTTCAAAAATGGGGACGTCATTGAAATAGACGGAGCGACAGGAATTGTGAAGATCGTCCCCTAAAACCAAAGACGAGGTCCCCGCGCCGTTGCGCAAGAACCTCGTCGTGCTCATGTGGCCGTGACTAGCGACCGTCACCTTCGCCGCCGGCAGCTTGATCAGCCTCGGCGAACATCTTCTCGGCCGCGGTCTGGACTCGCGCGAGAAGCGCCTCGTCCTCCACAGCCTCGAACTCCTCGGCACCGTCTTCGCTCTCCGAGTAGCGATAGACGTAGACATTGGTAGTTTCGGGCGCTTCATTCACCTCGTCGACCGGAGACAGCAGCGCGAACCGCTCCTCGTCCAACTCGACGCAACCGAGCCAGTAGTGCTCGATCTCATTTCCGTCCGCATCGACCAAGGTGACGATGTCGTCACCCTCCGATTCGCCGCCGCCACCGCCTTCCTGCCCTTCTTCGTTCGCCATAGTCACTCCGTCTGCCTTGGGGTTGGTTGTACTCCCCGTGCGACAAGCACGGTACAAGAATAGAGAAAAAATGACAAACCTCAGCCAAAAATCTACGAACTAAAGGAATGCGGCCGTCCAATATTAAACAACGCCTCAAATGTTGCCTTAAACGACTCTGCGATATCCTGCTGACGAATGGTAATCACAAGATCTTTCCCCGGAATAAGATGCGCAACCGTATTCCCGTACAACAACGTAAGCCCTTGGAATGGCAACACCGATTCCGGATGAACGCGCGAAGTAATTCGACGCTTCTTGAATAGCGCCAATGTTTCGCCCGACATCACAGCTTGAGGAACTTTCGACGCCTCCTCTGTGAGAATGAGCTTCACTTCAATATTTCGATCAACCATTTTCTTATAGAATGATTGCGCGGCTTCCGGCGAAAGTAAGGACAGCTCATTCTGCAACGCAGCGGCACCCTCGATTGCATAGAACGTTGAGCCTTCGGGTAATGACGAGATCTCGTCGTACATTTGAAAATATCCTGCCCGAGATTCCGTAACCCGCACCACTGGCGTATCCATTTCTGCCCGCTTTAAGGCCTCAAGTTGCGGAACAATGCTTTTAAACTCCGTCGTCAATTTATCGAACCGTTCTGCAAGTTCAGACGGCGGCGTAGCACTAAATATCAATGCTCTTCCCTGTTGCGTTTGATGAATAATTCCCTTTTCCACCAATTTATTCATGTGAAAATACACCGCCGTGCGGTTCTTTTTGATTTTCTTCGCAATATCCGTCACCCCCGTCGGCCCAGTTTTGAGCAGGCCCAAGTACACGTCCGCTTCTTCATCTGTAAGCGAAAACTGCTTTAAGATTTCTTTACTTGTTGCCATATACCGCCAGAATGCCGCACTTTTCCTATTCTGTCAATTATTATAGTCAACAATAAAATCCTTTATATTCAGTATGTATATCATTCTTATCCACAACACTGACTAAACTTATTGACGAGAATCGTATATTTTGGTATCGTGGTGTGTCGAGGTGATGAACGGCATCCCGCCGAACGCACTCGATGAATTTCCCCGGAGTTCGTCATGAACGTCGCATTCGTTTCCCCTCAGCGTCAGGTTGATGCCATTCACGAACCGCCTCGCGGCGGTATCCAGATCGGCCCCGCACTGATGGCCTCTCTTCTCAAAGAGCGGGGCCACGAAGTGCATTACCTCGACGAGTCCGTTCGGAACGGTGGCTGGCAACGCCGTTCGCTCAGCGTCCGCAAGTTGCAGCCCAACAACGTTCGTGGCATTCACGAACGGGCGATCGATCGCACCTGGGAAGACGTCCAAACGGAGAAGATGGCGGATTTCCGCACTCTGTCTCCCGACGATTTCCTGAAGAAGTGGTCCGCCTTCAAGAGGGACGGCTCCGTGGAGCGGATCATTGCTCGCATCGGCGTCCCAGAAGAAGAGACGATCGAGCACCTGCGTGTCCTCGGCGTCGAAGCCGTCGGCATTCCGCTCGCCGCGTCCGCCAACTACTTGGCTGCTACCTCCCTCGGCCGTCGGATTAAACGGGAATTGCCGCACGTTCGTGTAGTTATGGGCGGTCAGCACATCACCGCCGATCCTGAGGCGTTCGTCCGCGACAATCCGTGGGTCGATCACGTCGCGGCAGGCGATGCTATCACGACCATCGAAGCAATGATGTCCGGACACCTGACGAGTAAAATCGTCAAAGGCGGATTCCAGAAGATGGAGGAGTATCCGGTCATGAATTGCGACCTGTTCGCGAATGCCGGCTACTCCACGCCGCCCACGCACAACTACCCGTCGGGCCTCAAGTCTGTCGACTGGATGGCGAGTCGTGGCTGCTACCGCGACTGTGCATTCTGCTTCGCTGGTCGCAAGGAACAGGCGGTGACGCAATCGTCCTGGGATCGAATCCGGGCGCAGCTCGACCACTTTGTGGCGAGTGGCATTCAGGAGCTCGTTCTCCAAGACGATGCCGTACTCTTCCGGGCGAGGCAGTTCTTTCTGCCGCTGCTCAAAGAAATGAAGAGTCGCGGACTCTCGTGGTCCGACAACGGCGGCGTCGAGTTCGAGAGCTTCTCGGATGAGATCGTCGAGGCAATCATCGCGTACAACGACGGTGCGCCTGGCAAGTGCATCTCGCTCTACGTGCCATTTAATCCGCGCTCGTGGAACGAGAACATGAATTCTGCGGATTCGATGACCAAAAGGTACGAGAACAGTCTGGAAAACCTTAGGCGTGTACGCAAGGCGGGAGTGTACGTGCTCACAAGCCTGATCGTTGGCACACCTGACCAGACGCGCAAGATGTTCAATGAGGATGTAGCCGCCTCCAGGAAGCTGATCACGGACGGGTACCTCGACTCCGCCCTGCCACTGTCGGCGACGATGCTGCCGGGAACGGAGTGGTTCACGCGCAACGGAAAGAACATTGTCCACGCGGACGACTGGGCAGGCTACAACCTGTTCAGCACCCACCACCGCACCGACCACATGGCTCCTCGGGAAATCGAGAAGTGCATGATCCGGTGCGTGCAGGAATTGGCGGATGTTCAAAAGATCGGAGGCTGGCAGTGTGCCTTTGCCTAACCACAAGGTCGTAGGAATCGTGTGACAGTTCGTACACACGGGCGATCTGATTGAGCTCACTCTGCTCTCAGATCGCCATCTCGCAGAACTATCGAACGATCGATGGCTCTGTAGGATCAAAACACTGGGAGAATACAATGCCTTTCTATCCGAACTGGAAGCAGATCTGCAAGATCGAGAATGTCCACCTGCGCATGGCGATGTACTCCGCAAGGAACAAAGAGCTCAGCGTGCTCCAGCGCAGCTTTCCCCGCTGCTTCTCAAGGCGACGGAAGAACCTCTGCATCCCCGCCTCGCTCATTCGAGAAAAAGCTGAAGCGTGGTCGGTGCGCCAGGGGTATGATTGCGAACAATCACAACGTGACCGGGAAACGTTTTGGTCAGAAGCGCTGAGTGAGCTCAACGTCCCTACGGCGTTTCACTGGCGCTGGCAGGATCTCAAGTGTGAGGGTCAAGATTTCGAAGGAACTGATCTTGTGCCGGACGAAGTGTGGGCTCAACTTGAAGGGAAAACCTTCGGTTGTGGCCACATCGTGACGTATCGCGATGAGCAGTTCGTCGTAATCGACTGCCTATGGGAGCAGTACAAAGCCTTCAGTCGTGATGAGGGAGAAGGGACTTTCACGGTCGCCCACGCTCGCTTCATCGACCTCAACAACTAACCTCACCGCCCACGGAGCCGCTCGCTCTGCGGGCGGTTCTTCGTTTACGTACTGAAATTGCGTTCGCGCATTACATCCACCGAATCTCATTGGCAATCCATTCTTGAATCTCCTCCTTCGTCTTTCCCTCATCATCCCTCAACCGATCCGCCTCGCGAATCATCTCCCCCATCTTTGGACCAGGTTCGATGCCGAGCGCGACAAGATCGGCACCGGTGATAGCGTGAGGAGCGGGGCCAGCGAGGACATCGAGTTTTGCTGCGCGATCGAGCAACCATTGTCGCTCAGGATATTGTCGAGCCTCACCGTGTCTCCATTGACCCCGACCAAAATAATCTGCCTCAGCGACGAGTAGCAGTTCATTCATCGTGGCTGGAGCAATTCTTGCTGCGAGTTTGCGGATCGCCCCGTCCGAAATCGACATCCCTTCCTTGTGATCATCCAAATAATATTTTGTTGGTTTTAAATGATCTTTCATAATCCCAACAATCTTTTCCGTCATCACCGACGACACACCGACTGCCTTCAAAAATGATCGCGTTGGTGCTTCTCCTTCTTCCTCATGACCAATCGATCGAATCTTTCCATCAATCACTCGCGTACACAGCGCCTTGCCGAGATCGTGAACAAGCGCACCGAGCATGATCGTAAAACTTGATTCCTCATCGAGAGCTTCACGACGAATAATCATCGCAGCTTCATCAACTACCATTAACGTATGAATCCATACATCACCTTCTGGATGCCATTCTGGATTCTGCTCGGTCGATTTCAATGGTGGCAACTCGGGATGCAGAACATCGAACACACCAAGATCGAACCCGAGCTGAAGCCCAATCGATGGCTTCTCTGCGAGCACAAGCAACTTCCGCCATTCATCGCGCAATCGTTCCGGCGAAAGCTCCTTCAAACTTGGCACGGTCGCTTTCATGATGCTCATCGATTCCGGATCGACAACAAGATCGAATCGAGCCACAAACTGCAGCGCACGCAAAACGCGCAACGGATCGTCGCCGAAGAGAACGGGATCGACCACGCGCAAGATTTTCTGTTCGAGGTCGCTTGTGCCATTCGTTGGATCGATGGTCTCACCCGTCAACGGATCCATCATGATCGCATTGATCGTAAAGTCGCGACGAAGCACAGCATCAGCTGGCATCATCGACGGATCAACGTGAACATCGAAGCCCTTGTGGCCGTCGGCGATCTTGGAGTCGGAACGTGGGATGCCGAGGTCGATGAGACCCCCTCCAACTCCCCCTTCGTAAGGGGGAGCGAAGTCAGTGATATCTCCCCCTCCTTTCGAAGGAGGGGGTTGGGGGGAGGTAATTTTTAATTTCAAAATCCCAAATGCCTTTCCGACTTCAATAACCTCGCCGAATGTCTTTGCAACTTCGGTGAGTTTCTCCGGTGCCAAGCCGTACACTTCAATATCAAAATCCTTTGGTGCAATATCGAGCAGCATGTCACGCACGCATCCACCAACCAAAAGCGCCCGTCCACCAGCATCGCGGATAGATTCAGAAAGGGTTGTGATGATTGGAGGAATGTTCGTAGTCATATCAATTATTGTTTTACTGCTCCGCACCAGGCAATGGCGAGTGCGTCGGCGGCATCGTCAATCTTTGGTGCCTTCTTCAGGTCGAAAACCACCTTCACCATATCCTGCATCTGCCGCTTGTCCGCCTTCCCGTATCCCGTCAACGCCAACTTTACCGCATTTGGCTTCACTTCGACTACTTCAAGTCCAGCTTCGGCGCCGAGAAGGAAGATAACGCCACGCACTTCCGCCACCTTCAGCGCTGTCGTCGTGCTCTTCGCAAAAAATAATTCTTCGATCACCAACCGTTCAGGCTTATACTTTGCTATAACTCCGCGAACATCAGCCGCAATCTCTAATAATCGATCTGGCATTAAGGTTTTCGGCGCGGTCGTAATTACCCCATACGTAATCGCCTTCGGTTTCCCCCGCACAACATCAATAATCGCGTAGCCGAGTCTTCCATAACCTGGATCGATGCCGAGAATGCGCATACCTATTTCTTCGGCCAATCCTCTATTGAAATTTCTGCTTGACGAAGAATTTCTCGAAGTAATGAAACGCCGATGTCGGATCCATGATCTCGCGGAATATGCAATCGCAAACTTCCCCTCACCATGAATGGATGTTTCCCGCCCCACAACGGACCAGTAAAGCCAAAATCTCCCAGTCGACGGACAAAAGCTCGCCACGACATTGGCTTAAGCATACATCGCATCGCGATGCTTTTGCTTTTTTGATGGTGATAGACCGGAAATCTTTTCTCCGGACGCAAGCGTGACGACAACCCAAGATTCCAAAATATCTTTCAATTCTTCCCGGCACTTTTCAAGCGTCTTCGCATTCGCCCAAACGCCTTTCACTCCCTTAATCTCTCCAAAATACGATCCATCATCGAGAAGTTTATACTTTGCCTTCGCTAATTGAAGTACGAGATAGGTGCTGAGCATATGGAAACACTATAGCCGATTTTCGTGAAAACCAAAAACCCGAGGCGTGAGCCACGGGTCTTTGTATTCCTGGATTGCCGCGTCGAGCGATTACGCTCTCCTCGCAATGACGGAATTCTACTTACTCTCTTGCTGCCTCTGCCTTTTCTTCTGCACTTGCTTCCTTACCCATTCCTGGGCCGGTTGCTGCGATTTCCGCTTCGAGTTCCGAAACGATTGTTGGTGTGGCCATTGCAAGGGATTCGAAGTTTGCGAGTTCAGGCGAACCTGCGAGTCCAAATCCGGTTCCGGCTGGGATGAGGCGACCGATGATGACGTTTTCCTTCAAGCCCTGGAGCTCGTCGATCTTTCCGGTGACTGCTGCGCCAATAAGCACGCGAGCTGTTTCCTGGAATGATGCGCTGGAGAGCCAGCTTTCTGTTGAAAGCGACACCTTCGTGACACCGAGCAAGAGATCCTCGTATTCTGCCAACTTACCGCTCTTTGCGAATGCCGCGTCTTGTTCGTCCAACAATGTTGCGCGCTCGATGACTTCTCCTGGAAGCAAATCGGTATCATTCGGGTTGAGCACGCGAACGCGGCTAAACATCTGGCGAACAATAACCTCGATGTGTTTGTTGTTGAGCTTCTGTCCTTGCGATGCGTAGATGAACTGGATTTCCTTTGAGAGGTAACGCTGCACGGCATCGCGGCCCTTTGCTGCGAAGAGTGCCTGCAAGTCCAAGTGACCATCCGTAAGCGCGTCGCCGGCAGTGACTTCGTCCCCTTCCTTCACGTACATGGTGAAGCCTTGCGGAATAATGTATTCGCGGATCTTCTCACCTTCGTGAACGAGAGTGACTGATGTCTTACCGACCGTCTTCACCACACCCTTCACGTCAGACGTGATCTTCTCGCCGTCCACCTTTGCGCCGAGCACGTCGCCTTCGCGGACGCTGTCGCCTTCAGCAACCTTCATTTTTGCACCACGACCGATCATGAAGACCTTTTCATCAACGGCGAGGTGACGGATTTTCACGATTTTCTGTCCTGGCATTGCGTCCAGCATCTTCTTGCCGGTTCCAGCCTGGACAATAGTGCGCTCCGCCTTTTCAATTTCCACTTTACCTGCGACTTCGGTCATGATGGCCTTTCGCTTTGGTAAACGTGCTTCGAATAATTCTTCAACACGTGGTAAGCCTTGCGTAATGTCTTTTCCTGCAACACCTCCAGTGTGGAACGTACGCATCGTGAGCTGCGTTCCTGGTTCACCGATAGACTGCGCGGCCATGATGCCCACGGCAACACCTGGCTTTACCATCTTGTTGTGCGCCAAGTCGTATCCGTAACACTTCATACAGACACCGCGACGAACGCGACATGTCATGACAGAGCGAACGTGCGCTTCCATTAATTCCTTTCCGGTGGCCTTAATAGCACGGATGTGGACTTCGGTAATGAGGTCGTTCGCCTTCACGAATGCTTTCTTTTCACCAGGAACCTTGATATCGGACAATGCAACACGACCCAAGATACGAATGAGCAATGGCTCGCCAATTTCGTCGGATTCTTCTTTAGTCAACAACACACCCTTGTCATCACCACAGTTTTCTTCGCGAACCACCACGTCTTGTGCAACGTCCACCAAACGACGAGTGAGGTAACCAGCGTTAGCGGTACGAAGAGCCGTATCGGTAAGACCCTTACGCGTACCGTGAGATGAGATGAAGAATTCCAGCACAGATACGCCTTCTTTAAAGGACGACTTCACTGGAAGTTCGATAATGTCTCCGGAAGGTGACGATTTCAAACCGATCATACCGATCATCTGCGTAAGCTGGCCCCATGCACCACGAGCACCAGATTCAATCATGGTGTACGCAGAGCTTTCGTGTGGAAGCGAGTCCTTGCTGATGTCCGCGATTCGGTCCTTGATTTCAGTCCAGATCTTTATGATTTGTGTGTGGCGTTCGCTCTGGGTGAGCAATCCTTGGCTGAAGTACTCTTCGACTTCGCGTACGCGCTTGTCGCCTTCGGCAACCAACGCTGGCTTTTCCTTAAGCGTTGGCAACCCTGCCATTGCCCATGAGTATCCAGAAAGTGTTGCGTACTTGAACCCAAGATCCTTCAAGTTGTCCAAAATTCCAGCAGTAAATTCCTGACCGTGGAACTCCAGTGTGTCGCGAATGATGTTTGCGAGCTGCTTCTTTCCAAGAATTTCATTCTGAAAACCGATGCTCGATGGGAACTGTTGGTTGATGAGAATACGTCCTGGAGTGGTGACGAGCATCTTGCCATCGCGGCGAATGCGAATCCACGTTTGTGGCGTGATCTTGCCTTCCGTCATGGCGTACAGCACCTCATCATCGTCAACGAATGTTTTCAATTTCTTCTCATCTGGTTCGGTGTCGGTACTCGTCAGGTAGAAGGATGCCCATGCAATATCCTTTCCTGGCGTTGCCACCGGGCCTCCGAACGAAGGCTTCAGCAAGTTACGGATAGAAAGCATGAGCTCCTCAGCTTCCTTCTTTGCCTCTGTGGTAAGTGGAACGTGAACAGCCATCTGGTCTCCGTCGAAGTCAGCGTTATACGCGTCACAAACGAGAGGATGGATTTGAATTGCCTTTCCTTCGATGAGTGTTGGACGGAATGCTTGAATACCAAGGCGGTGCAAGGTCGGAGCACGGTTCAACAACACATACGAATCCGCGACAACCTCTTCGAGAATATCCCAGACCTCAGGTCGATCCGATTCCAAGAAACGGTTCGCCGAACGGATGTTGTGAACGTATTCACGCGCAATCAACTTGCTGATGACGAATGGACGGAACAACTCGAGCGCCATCTTCTTTGGAATACCACACTGATGGAGCTTGAGGTGTGGACCGACGACGATAACCGAACGACCAGAGTAGTCGATACGCTTTCCGAGCAAGTTCTGACGGAAACGGCCCTGCTTGCCCTTCAAGATATCGGCCAACGATTTCAATTGGCGCTTCTTTCCGGTTGCGGCAATTACGGTTTTGCTCTGACGTGCGCTGTTGTCGATAAGCGCGTCAACAGCCTCCTGCAACATGCGCTTTTCGTTACGCGTAATCACTTCTGGAGCGTTAAGTGCGTACAAACGGCGCAAACGGTTGTTGCGGTTAATCACGCGGCGGTAAAGGTCGTTCAAGTCGGACGTTGCAAAGCGACCACCATCCAACGGCACCATTGGGCGCAAGTCTGGTGGGATCACTGGCAATGTGCGGAGTACCATCCACTGTGGCTGAATGGTGTTCTTCTCAAGGCTCTTAAAGAGCTTCAAGCGGCGCATGATGCGCTCGTACTTTGCGGTGGACGTTGTCGCGGCAAGTTCTTCCGTGAGTTTCACCACAGTTTCACTGATGTTGATGCGTTCAAGCAACTTCATCAGAGCCTCGGCGCCGATTCCGGCATCGAAGATGTGACCGTAACGCATGGACCAGTCGTGGTACGTCGCTTCGGAAATGACACGAAGTGGAGTGAGCTCCTTAAGGTCCTTATCGACCTGAATGAAATCTTCCTCGAGCTCAGCGAGACGATCTTCTGCAGCCTTTTCGATTTTCTCGATTTCCGACTTGATCATCTTCTTGTCTGCGCCTTCCTTTTCCTCCGCACGCTGAATGTCGCGCTTTGTCTCCCCCTCGATCATCTTCTTCTTTGCACGATACTCTTCCTTCACTTGCTCAATAGTCATCTGACGAGCGTCCTCGTTCACATCGGTAATGATGAAGCTTGCGAAGTACACCACCTTTTCCAAGGTCTGTACGCCCATGTCCAACATGGTTCCGATTTTTGATGGAACGCCGCGCAAGAACCAAATGTGCGTAACAGGCGATGCAAGTTCAATGTGGCCCATGCGCTCGCGGCGAACCGAAGCCTGCGTTACTTCAACGTTACATTTGTCACACACGATGCCCTTATAACGGATCTTCTTATACTTTCCACAGTAACATTCCCAGTCTTTTGATGGTCCAAAAATTTCTTCCGCGAACAAGCCCTGTTTTTCTGGCTTTTGCGTGCGGTAGTTGATGGTTTCTGGCTTGCTCACTTCGCCGTAGCTCCATGCGCGGATCACTTCTGGTGAAGCAACCTTCAAACGAATGGAATCGAAGTCGGTGGACTTTAATGTGTCGAATTTCATTGCCATATGGAGGGGCGCTTACGCGCGGCGTGCGTTACGGTCCTCACCAACCTCGAGCCTCTTTCCGTTTTTCAACAGCTCGACGTCCAAACCAAGACCCTTCAATTCTCTGCAAAGCACGTTGAACGACTCTGGAATATTCACCTTGGTAATGACGTCTCCCTTAATGATTGCTTCGTATGCCTTTGCACGTCCTGGAACGTCGTCGGACTTAATGGTGAGAATCTCTTGCAAGGTGTGCGCTGCGCCGTACGCTTCAAGCGCCCAGACTTCCATTTCACCGAAACGCTGGCCTCCGAACTGCGCCTTTCCACCAAGCGGCTGCTGGGTGATAAGCGAGTATGGACCAATCGAACGCTGGTGCATCTTGTCTTCCACCATGTGGTTGAGTTTGATCATGTACATGATTCCCACTGTAACCTTGTGATGGAATGCCTCGCCAGTACGGCCGTCGTACAAATGTACCTGACCATCGGATGGATAGCCGGCCTTTACCAGCTCGTCCTTAATATCCTGGTCCTTCACACCAGCCAACACTGGAACCGCAACCTTATAGCCAAGCGTTGATGCTGCAAGGCCAAGGTGAACTTCAAGAATCTGACCAAGGTTCATACGAGAAACCACACCAAGTGGAGTAAGGAGCACGTCCACTGGATGACCGTCCTGTGTGAATGGCATGTCTGCAATAGCGACAACCTTGGAAATAACACCTTTGTTTCCGTGACGACCCGCAACCTTATCTCCAACCTGCAATTTGCGGAGGTCGGCGATGGTTACCTGAATCGATGTGATCACTCCTGGCGGCAAGTTGTCGCCAGCTTCACGGCTGAAAATGGTGATGTCCACCACCTTTCCTTTGCGGCCGTGCTCCAAGTACAGCGAGGAGTCGCGAACATCACGAGCCTTGTCGCCGAAAATTGCACGAAGCAACTTTTCTTCTGCAGACAATTCTGTTTCGCCCTTTGGTGTGATTTTTCCAACAAGAATGTCGCCAGATTTTACCTCAGCTCCCACACGAATAATTCCTTCAGCGTCGAGATTTTTGAGCTTCTCTTCTGAAACGTTCGGAATGTCGCTGGTAACAAGCTCTGGCCCAAGTTTTGTGTCGCGAACGTCGAGCGTGAGGTGCTCCAAGTGAATCGTGGTGAAACGATCGTCCTGAACCACGCGCTCAGACACAATCACCGCGTCTTCGTAGTTATAGCCATCCCAGCTCATGAAAGCCACACGCATGTTCTGACCAAGTGCGAGTTCACCATTTTCTACGGATGGACCGTCGGCAAGCACATCACCCTTCTTTACTTTCAATCCTGGCAATACTACTGGATGCTGGGTGATTGCCGTGGAGTTGTTCGAACGCAAATACTTGTTGAGCGTGTATGTCTTTTCTCCAGTTTTCTTGTAGTTCATGGTGATCTTCGCGCCATCAACCGCGGTCACTTCACCATCTTCCTCTGCAGCAAGAACGTGACCGGAATCGAGTGCAGCACGACGTTCCATGCCGGTACCGATGGTTGGCGATTGTGGTTTCACCGGTGGCACAGCCTGACGCATCATGTTCGTTCCCATGAGGGCGCGCGTTGCGTCGTCGTGCTCAAGGAAAGGAATAAGCGCAGTACCAACGGACACAATCTGCGTGCTCGACACGTCCATGAAGTTAATGTCGGTTGCCGGCACCAAACGAGGATCGGAGAACTTACGTGCTTCCACGTATTCCGCGATGATGAATCCGTCCTTATCAAGCGGCACGGTTGCCGGACACGTGGTGGATTTCTCTTCCAAGAACGCGTTTACGTACACGATTTCATTCGTCACGCGTGAACGACCCTTTTCCTGAACCACTTTGCGATACGGCGTTTCAATAAATCCGTATGCATTCACACGAGCATAGCTGGCCAAGTGGCCAACCAAGCCGATGTTTGGTCCTTCTGGAGTTGCAATAGGACAGATACGGCCGTAGTGCGTTGGGTGAACATCGCGAACCTCGAAACCTGCGCGCTCACGGGTAAGGCCACCAGGTCCCATCGCGGAAATACGGCGCTTGTGTTCAAGCTCAGCAAGAGGGTTGGTCTGGTCCATGAACTGCGAGAGCTGTGACGACATGAAGAACTCACGCACCGCACCAATGACAGGGCGTGCGTTGATGAGCTTTCCTGGCGTAAGGGAATCAATCTCCGTGGTGCTCATGCGGTCGCGCACAATGCGTTCCATACGAGCCATACCCACACGGAAACGCGACTGGAGCAGTTCTCCAACAGCACGCACGCGGCGGTTACCCAAGTGGTCAACGTCGTCAGCTTCTTCCTGGCTGTTGTTCAAGCGAATAATTTCGCGGATGATCGCCACCAAGTCTTCCTTAGTCAAAATGCGATTCTCTTCCTTTGCAACTTCCTCATCCGTTCCTTCCAAACCGAAACGCAAATTAAATTTGTAGCGTCCAACAGCGCCAAGGTCGTAACGCTCGTACTTGAAGAACATTGCGTGAATCAAACTGCGTGCGTTATCAGCTGTTGCCAAATCCCCTGGGCGAATGCGCTTGTACACTTCCTTCAATCCTTCTTCTTCGTTGCTTGCCGCATCCTTTGCGAGCGTGTTTTCGATGTAACGGATGCTTGGGTGAATGTCGATGTCTGCGAACAACGGAAGAATTTCCTCGTTCGTGGAGAAACCGAAGGCACGGAGCAATGAGGTAACCGCAACCTTACGCTTGCGATCGATCTTTACCCAAAGCACGTTCTTTGGATCGGTTTCAAACTCCAACCATGCACCACGGTTTGGAATAATCTTTGCACCGTAGTGACGACGAGCGCGAATGACTTCTGCAGTGAAAAATGCACCAGCAGAACGAACGAGCTGCGAGACGACAACGCGCTCTACGCCGTTGATGATGAACGTTCCACGTGGCGTAACCACTGGAAGATCACCCAAATAAATTTCCTGTTCCTTCACGGCTTCCGTGCGGAGGTTCTTCAAACGGGTCTTCACGCGAAGCGGTGCTTCGTATGTGACGTTCTTTGCACGCGATGTCACTTCGTCGAACTTTGGTTCGTCGAGGTAATAATCACCAAGCGTCAACTCAAGATCACGACCCATGGAGTCGCGGATTGGAGTGACTTCGTCGAACAGTTCACGAATACCGTGCTCCAGGAACCACGCGTATGCAGACTTCTGCACCTCGATGAGGTCCGGAAGATCCATTGCGTCTCGCAGTGGAGTGAAATACTTACGTTGAAGCATAGACTATTTAGAACGGAATATTTGAGGCTATTTTCGATGAACGAGGAGCAAAGATCGTGAGACGTACAAAGATGTACGTTGAACGATCTTGCGACGACGTGAGTCGAAAAGAGACCAAATAGTACGTTCTAACGAAAAAATCGCCGCGTAAGCGACGGTCATTATGAGTTCTTCTGGGTCGTAACGGTGCGGCCTGTGGTTGGCATGCACTGACGATTGAAGAATTTGGTGAGCTTTGCTAGCAGTCAGGGGTCAATGCTGCCCACAGCAGCTGCCCGGAGACGACACAACGAAGGTTCCCAAGTGGTCGCGAGGATATCACGAAGCCCAAAATCGGTCAAACGAGAACCGGTGGACAACTTCCCCCTTTTACCGCGAACCTTGGCGGAGAAATAACGATCTCGAACAAGGTACCTGCCGGCCGAAACCTTAGCGAAGACTGGACCTTTTCGCTAATATCTGCTATTTTATGTGCGCAACCCTCACCCATGGTGCTCAATGTCCTCTTCGCGTCCCTTCGATCCCTCTGCTCGCCGCCCCTCGGCACGCCTGCTTCCCCAGTTCCTTCCGGACGGCGAAACGCTGTCCGGTCCTGTCGAAATCCCCGGCCCCAGGCCGATCATGGAAGCTACCGCCTTTCATGCCCACGGCGTTCCATACCTCCCCGACCAGCACATCGGCGGACCATCGGAGCCGATGGAAGGCGACCGCGCCTAGTGCTCAGGGGGCGAGATCGATTCCGATCCGCCCGTCGCCACCACGCACACCCCGTTCGACCGAAGCCCCTACTCGCTTCGGCGGGCGGGGTGCTTCAATTCGTGACAATCGTCAAAAAACGCGCTACTCTATTGCCGCTCACCCAGGAATGCCATGAGTTCTACCCCTCCTTCAATCTGTCCTCAGTGCAAACAAGTGGATCACGACGGCGCCTGCACCCCGCTGAACCCAGTCGCTGGTCCGCTCCTCGTGGAGGAAGAACTGCCTCCGCCAGTCATCGAACGGCGGCGGCGAGACCAGTACGATGACTGGCCCTCGAATCTGCAACCAACGCAACCAGCGAAACCGCTCTACGCTCATCCGAGCTTTGACGCCATCTACATCTAGCTCGCACGCCCCGCCGATCCGCCGAGACATCCTGTCTCGCGATCGGCGGGGTGTTCTTATTTCTTCATAAACAATTCAATGAGTGACACCGATGACATCGCGAGCGTCAGTGGTGAGGATACATTCTTCCAACGAGCACGCGCCCCTCAGCTGCAGTCGAACGAAGTGAGACGTTGCAGCGTAGGGGATTCGCGCGGAGTGCAGAAGAATGTATCCGAGCCACCAGCGAGCGGTCAGTCACTGGATCCCCGCCTTCCCCATCCGGGGACAGGCCGCGGGGATGACGAAACAAAAAATCACCACCGATTTCTCGGGGTGATTTTTTATTTGCGATCAGGATGCAGGAAGAGAACGAGCGAAAATATATTTACGATCTCAGCGAACGAAGGAGAGAAACATCTTACACCGTCCGTGTAAGGCCGTTCGTGATTTCGCAAAGGATGCCAGTCTCGTCCCGCAACCTAAAGATGTAAACCGCGAGATCGATGGATCGACAACGCCATTTCCATCTGCATCAAGTGTAGGCGTATTATGCCTCTTCTGCAACAGCATCCTTCTCATCAGGATTGGACGTTGGGCGAGATGCGAATCCTTCACTCTTTAATGCAGCCGCCGTTGTAGCAGTACGCATTTCTGCAAGCGTCTTTGGATGCTCACGCAAGTACTGTTTTGCGACCTCACGACCAACGCCAAGCTTTTCTTCACCAAAGAGATAGCTGTTCCCACGCTTATCCACGGAACCAACCTCCACACCAAGATCGAGCATGTCGCCCGCGATGGAAATTCCTTCATTGTACATAATATCGAACTCGCACGTGCGGAACGGTGGAGCAACTTTATTTTTCACGATCTTCACCTTCACGCGGTTCCCCACGATCTTCTCACCCTGCTTAATCTGCGCAGCACGACGAATCTCCATACGAACCGACGCGTAAAACTTCAGCGCGTTTCCACCTGGCGTTGTTTCCGGATTGCCAAACATCACACCAATCTTCATTCGAATCTGGTTGATAAAAATCACCACCGTTCCAGACTTCGCGACGATACCCGTGAGCTTAC
>CALRHV010000010.1 GCA_943359525.1 Candidatus Uhrbacteria bacterium | reverse complement strand
GTTGCGCCGATGAGGGTGATCGTGCCGTTTTCCACCGATGGTAAAAATGCGTCTTGTTGCGCTTTATTGAATCGATGAATCTCGTCAACAAACAAAATCGTCTTCCGTTTATAAAATTTCCGATCGGTTTCGGCCTGGTCGATGATGGTTCGTACATCCTTCACGCTGCCTCCGACCGCGCTGAAGGGAACGAATCGTGCCTTCGTCATTGTTGCGATAATTCGGGCGAGCGTTGTCTTTCCCGTTCCCGGCGGGCCCCAAAGCATTAACGAGGGAACATCATCGCTCACGATCGCCGTATGCAGTGGCGATCCCGGCCCAACAACGTCCTGTTGACCCTCGAATTCCTCGAGCGTCCGCGGCCGCATTCTTTCGGCCAACGGCGTATTCGCGGAAGGTTGGGTGATGACAGAGTCGAAGAGATCCATATGTGAGGATTGTACGGCGTGTGCCCAGAAACAGGAACGCCGCCAGCCCACAGGGGCCGACGGCGCGTCGTTGCGTGTTCATGTTGGCGGCGTTTCCGCACGCAACGTCAGTTCAGTCCCGCGATGCGACGCAGCATGCCCATGATCGTGGCCTCTTCCGTAACAGCGGCGAGTACCACATCGCGGCGTGTGTCCGCCGTGATGCGAAAACTCCGTACGTAGTCAGCGTGATATCCGTCGCCCCGCACCTTTACCTGCTCTCCGGTGCCGGATTCGAGCACCAGGAGGAAGAACGCGTACGTGGGGTCGGCGTCGACTGTGAGGAACGGTGTCTCGAGGAACGACACTTCTTCCTGATTGATGGCGCTTCCGCACCGCGCCGTGCCGATCGAGACGCGTCCGGTGGTTTCTGTGCGGATGTTCTTGTACGACGCAATCATCGACGTCCCGGAGCGCAACGCGTCGGCCATCTGCTGTTTGATCCTTTCGATATCGAACATCTTTTCTCCTTGTCCGTGTTGGTGGACGCAAGGATTACACAGGATTTTTGCTGTTGAGGCAACATGAAGCGTAAACGCCGCCAGCCCACAGGATGGGGTTGGCGGCGCGTCGTTGCGTGCGTTCATCACGGTTCTTCTGACAGCCTCGCGAACGTCGCGTTCTCTGTGGCTGCGAACATGCCCAGGAGCGCTGAAGCGATTTCTTCGAGGTTCTCCTTCGCGTAGAGAGCGCTCACGAATGCCCACGCGATGTTCTTCGACAGCCCCATCTTGATCGTGATGTGGTCGTCGGTGATGCGGTGGCTGACCGCGATCGCGAGGAGCTCTGTGGGTTCGTTTGGGTCTTCCGGAATGCGTCGTCGCATGAACACGGCCGTGGCCTGCGTTGGTCCATTCGGGTCGGCGTTCGGAAAGATGCTGATGGCGACGGAACGACCGCTGTCGAAGCATTCCTGCAGATTCGGAGGACTGTCCACGATCTCTGCCTTCATGAAGCTGGCGAGCTGGATGAGCGCAGCGAGGCTCGTGGTGAACGACGTGAACACGTGAGTTCCGACGATTTCGCGTTTGACTACGTCTCCCAACGCCTGGGTGTCCCGGGTCAAGTAGTAGATGTCGATTTCTCCATTGAGAAGGTTGTCGATGCCGATGGCTTCTTGATCGTCGCGGCGACATGCTTGTCGTAACATGAGAATGATCCTCGCGCCTATCGTATCGAATTACGCGGTTTTCCTCAACTTCGCAACGAAAAAGCCTTCGTAGAGTTTGGTTGGCAAAAGGGTGATGGACTTTGTTTCTTTGTGGAGGATTCCTGGGAATGGGAGATCGATCGGTTCGGCGAAGAGATCGGAAAACTCGCTGATCGCCCAGTTCACGATGCGTTCGTTCTCATTCGGATCGAGAGTACAGGTGGAATAGACGAGGGTTCCGCCGGGTTTGAGCGCCATGTATGCGGAGGTGAACAATCGGCGCTGGAGTTCTGGGTACTCGGCATGCGTTGCGTCGTTCCACGTTTCAAAGGAGCTGTCGTCGTCGGCATCGATGCGACCTTCTCCGGAGCAGGGAACATCAAGGAGAATCTTGTCGAACGCCTCTGGCATAGTTGCCCCAAGTTTTATCGAGTCGATTTGTTGCGTTTTGACGAACTCAGCTCCTTGGATTTTGAGCGTGTTGTGCAATTTTTGATATCGAACAAAGTTTGGTTCAAAGGCGGTGATATTCGCTGTTGAACCGATCATCGCTGCCATCTGACTTGTCTTACTTCCTGGCGCCGCGCAAAAATCCGCGATCGATTCATTCGGTTGTGGATCGAGCACAATCGGCGGCAACATCGAGGTGAGGCCCTGAAGATAGACGAGGCCGTCCAAGCACATTCGATGATTCAGCAGTTCCTTCGCTTTTCGATTCTTCACGATGAACGCGTGTGGTAATCCTTTTGCACGTTCAAACTGAATCAGTTCCTGGCGGAACACTTCCATGATCGCGGCATCAGTCGATTTCAGCGTGTTCACGCGAAGGGTTACGTTGCGGCTGGTCATACCCATCACGGCCTGGCGTGCTTTTGCAACGCCAAACTGTTCTTCGAGTCTGTCGATAAGGTCTTGGGGGAGAGAGAAGGACATGGGCGGGAGCATAGCAGAAGTTCATCTTTCTTCCCACATCTCTCACAATTCGATACGATACTCGGCATATGTCTTACGATCACAAGTCGGTCGACGGAAAATGGCAGAAGCGGTGGATGGATGCTGGGGTTTTTGAGGCGAAGGAGGATTCTTCAAAAGAAAAGTGTTATCTGCTCGTGGAATTTCCGTATCCGTCGGGGGATGGGCTCCACGTTGGCCATCCGCGAAGTTACACGGCGATGGATATCGTCGCTCGCAAAAAGAGGATGGAGGGGAAGAATGTGCTTTTCCCAATGGGTTGGGACGCATTCGGATTGCCTGCGGAGAATTACGCGATCAAGACGGGGAACCATCCTGGTACGTTTACGGAGAAAAATATCAATACGTTTCGTCGACAACTCCAATCTCTTGGATTTAGTTTTGACTGGAGTCGCGAGGTGAACACGACCGATCCTGCATATTACAAATGGACGCAATGGATGTTCCTCGAGTTTTTTAAGGCTGGATTGGCATACAAAGCAGAGATGGCGATTAATTGGTGTCCGAAAGATTTATGCGGCCTTGCGAATGAGGAGGTGATTGCGGGGAAGTGTGAACGATGCGGAACTCCCGTCGAAAAGAAGCTGAAGTCACAGTGGATGATTGCAATTACGAAATACGCGGATCGCCTGCTCGCCGATTTGGATACGGTTGATTATTTGCCGAAGATTAAGAAGCAGCAGGAAGAATGGATTGGGCGGAGCGAAGGCGCCGAGATCGATTTTGCGGTCGACGGTTCATCGGAAAAGATCACTGTATTCACTACGCGACCAGACACGATTTTTGGTGTGACGTATGTTGTGCTTGCGCCAGAGCATCCGTTGGTCGTATTGATTGCTTCCGATGAACAACGCGGCGCGGTCGATGAATATACTGCGTCGGTGAAATCCAAAACCGACATTGAACGCGGTGATGAAACGAAAACGAAGACCGGCGTATGCACAGGCGCTTATGTCATCAATCCCGCCAACGATGAAAAAGTTCCTGTCTGGATTGCGGATTATGTTCTTGGACACTACGGAACCGGTGCGGTGATGGCTGTGCCGCAACACGATGATCGAGATCGGGCCTTCTCGGAGGCGATGAATTTGCCGATTGTTGATCGGCCACTTGTTTCGTTCGACGAAGCTGTTGAGAAAACTAGCGGGCGAAAGAAAGTGCAATACAAGCTCCGTGATTGGGTGTTCTCTCGTCAACGATATTGGGGGGAGCCGATTCCACTTGTACACTGTGAGGTCGATGGTTGGGTTGCGGTGCCGATCGAGCAGCTTCCTGTCGTTCTTCCTGTCGTCGAAAAATATCAGCCGAGCGAGAACGGTGAATCGCCATTGGCGAGCATTGATTCATTCGTGAATACAAAATGTCCTCAGTGTGGCGGGGCAGCAAGGCGTGAGACAGATACGATGCCGAACTGGGCAGGATCGAGTTGGTATTTCCTTCGATACGCCGATGCGCATAATGACAACGAGTTTGCTTCAAAAGAAGCGTTAAAACAGTGGATGCCGGTAGATATTTATAATGGAGGAATGGAACACACCACGCTCCACCTTTTGTATTCACGGTTCTGGAATAAATTCTTGTTCGATCGTGGCCATGTTCCAACGAGTGAACCATATGCTCGACGCTTGAGTCACGGACTCATTATGTCCGAGGACGGAACGAAGATGAGTAAGAGTAAGGGGAATGTTGTGAATCCCGATGAGATTGTGAATGAACACGGCGCAGACACACTCCGAATGTACGAAATGTTCATGGGTCCGTTTAGCGAGCCGGTGCCTTGGAATACGAACGGTGTTATTGGCGTTCGACGATTCCTGGATAAGGCGATGAAGATGACGGAGAAAATCTCCGATCGTGAAGATGCTGAGGTGACGAAGATGTTGCATAAAACGATCGTGAAAATTACCGACGACATCGAAGGATTTGGATTCAACACCGCTGTTGCGCAACTCATGATGTTTGTGAATGTGGTTCAAGAGAAGGGATCGATCACGAAAGAATCGCTGATGACGTTTTTGCGTGTGCTTGTTCCATTTGCGCCGCACGTGGCGAACGAAATGTGGGAGAATCTCGGCGGAGAAGGATTCGTTGAAGAACAGGAATGGCCTGTTGCCGACGCGTCGATGTTAAAGGACGACACGGTAGAGATTGCGGTGCAGGTGAACGGAAAACTTCGCGGAACGATCGTTGTCGGTTCCGATGAAACTGAGGAAGCGATTGTGACAATGGCGCGTGCTGATGAGAATGTCGCGAAGTACGTGATCGATGAGCCGAAAAAGACAATCGTCGTGAAAGGGAAGTTGGTGAACTTTGTGGTGTGAACGTGACGGCGACGCCTTCGTGGATTGTTTTCATCGCGTGCCTTGGTATTGGTGCTGGAATCGGGTTTGCATCGTGGTTGTCGCCTCTTCCAATCGTGATCGTTGCGATCGTATGTCTCGGAATAGTGTTTTGGTTGATGCGCTCGATTCCTAAATGGGATCGGGTGCTTTTGGTTGGGGTGTTTACGATCGGACTCCTCCTCGGCGTTGGGCGATACTGGAGCGTTGGGCCTGGGGCGAATTCGATTGCCAATGAAGTTGGGAAGAATGTTGTTGTTGAGGGGCGGATTATCGGGGCCGATCTGAAGGACGATGGCGTGACGTACACGGTTGATTTGCTTTCGATTGAAGCGCCGTCGAATCCAGCGCGGACTGATCGTATTCTTATCGACGCACCGATCTCCTCGATGGGAAGGATTGGCGACAGGATTCGTGCGTCGTGTGTTTTGGAAGAGCCGCAGCCGTTTGATGGTTTTGCATACGATCGGTTTCTTGCGGCGAAATCCGTTTACGCAATCTGTCGACTATCGAGTGCACCGTTTGCGTTTGCTCCGGTTAGTCCGTCGATTGGCGATAGATTTTACAAGACGATCGGCGCAATTCACGAGTTCGTTGATCACAAGGTTCGATCGATTCTGCCGGAGCCGCAAGCAACGTTGCTCCTTGGATTGTTGATGGGGGAGAATGCGTTTTCAGAAACGTGGAAGACGATATTTCGGGAAACGGGAACGAGTCACATTGTTGCAGCAAGCGGATACAATGTTGCCGTGGTTGCCGATTTGGCATTGATTCTCCTTGTCACGCTCGGATTGTATCGCCGACAAGCGTTTCCGATTGTTGTCCTCATGATTGGCGGATTCGTCATCATCGCCGGTGCTGGTGCTGCGGTGATTCGTGCTGGAGTGATGGGTGTTCTTGCGCTGACTTCTCGTCACATCGGCCGCCACACGTCGCCGCGAAACATCATCGCGCTCACGATTGCGGCGATGGTTCTCGTCGAACCACGATTGTTGCGCGACGACGTCGGCTTTCAGCTTTCGATGGCGGCCACAATTGGGTTGATCGTGCTCACCGATCGCATTGCTCCAATGCTGAAACGGATTCCGACATCATTCGGCGTTCGCGAATCCCTCGCCTCAACGCTCGCGGCGACGATCTCGACGCTGCCGATTACGCTCGTCTCCTTCGGATCACTCTCGGTCGTCGCACCATTCGTAAACATGCTCGTGTTGCCGTTCATTCCGTTTGCGATGGCGCTTGGTGCCGGATCGATTCTTGTTTCATCGATTCTTCCTTCGATCGGAACTTGGATCGCGCTTCCGGCGTGGACGTCGCTCGTTACGATGACTGGGATTATTGCCCAATTTGCCCATTTGCCCTTTGCATCAGTTCCGATCCCACCGTCGATCGCGATTGTTGCTTCGGTGATCGGATTGGCGACCGCTGCGTCGATGATTCGAAAACTTCACCCAGTGTTTGAACGCGATCTCGATTCCTGGCATTGGGAACATATTCGATTCATCATCGGCGCCTTCATTCTCCTGTTTATCGTGAACATCGGCATCATCGGAATCCACGGCGAGCGATGGAATACCAAAGGTGTTCACGTGTGGGTTTTTGATGTTGGCCAAGGCGACGGCATCTATCTCGACGGCGCCGATCGCGACATCGTCATCGACGGCGGGCCAACGCGCTTCGGCATGGTGGAGAAGCTCTCAACAGTCCGATTCCCCTGGGAACGCCACATCGACACCATCATCGCCACGCATCCGCACGCCGATCACGTTAATGGCCTCATCAATCTCATCGAAACGCATTCCATCGACGAGATCGTGGATAACGGCATGGCATATGCAGCGCCCTCGGCCGAAGCATTTAATGTCGCGAAATCAGAATCGAATTCCGTCATTGCGAGGAGCGTAATCGCGACGCGGCAATCTTGGGGTCTCAGCCCCGATGCAACCCTCAATATCATCTGGCCTCCCGACGCCACCACCGATCTTGCCGCGAGCAACGTCCATGCCCGAACAGTGATTGCGCTCCTTCAGGTCGGCGAAAAGAAGATGCTCTTCACCGGTGACGCTGAATCGGATATCGAGGCACAACTCGGTGCCATCGGCCACATCGACGTCCTCAAGGTCGGTCATCACGGCAGTGATACGTCGTCCAGCCTCGATTTCTTGGAAATGCTCCAGCCGAAGATTGCTGTCATTTCCGTGAGCGCCGATAATCATTACGGTCATCCGACTCCTTTCACGATCGGCCGATTGGAATCCGTTGGCGCGCAGATATTCCGTACCGATCAGTCGGGCGACATTCTCGTCGATATTGCCGATGGCGCCGTTGTCGTCCACTAAATTTGCCCGATTGTCGCTTTTCGACTACACTCTCCGCAAATCTTAGACCAAATTCTATGGCAGATATTCAGCGAACATTGGTACTCATTAAGCCAGATGCATTACAGCGTGAATTGGTCGGCGAAGTTCTTTCACGATTCGAGCGCAAAGGCTTGAAGATGGTGGCAATGAAAATGGCGCACTTGGACGAGGCAACGCTCACAGAGCACTACGGTCATATTAAGGACAAGCCTTTCTTCCCATCGCTGGTGCAGTACATGCGCTCAACTCCGGTTGTTGCAATCGTGTACGAAGGCATTGAAATCATCGACGAAGTTCGCAAGGTCGTTGGTGCGACGAATCCACGAAAGGCCGATGCCGGAACCATTCGCGCCGATCTCTCCATGAATGTTCCAAGCAACATGGTACACGCGTCCGATTCTATTGATGCTGCCGCAACTGAAATCAAGCGTTTCTTCACGGATGACGAGCTCTTCATGTATGAAAAGCTCACCGATCGTTTCCATTTTGGCGAAGGAATCTAAAACATCATCAACGCCGTCTCGCATCGAGGCGGCGTTTTTGGTATGCTCCTTCCATATGCGCAACACTCTTCTTCGAGTAGCAGTAGTAGCATCTCTGTTCGTTCCTTCAATCGTGAGTGCGGCACAGCAATGGCCAACGCAAACGGTGACGACCATTTCTAGCGCGCTGCAATCAACCTTGCCACCAAGTGGCCGCGTCTTTGAGCCGAGTGACATCGCTGTTACTCCAAGCGGCATCGTTCTCGTTTCCGACGAAGGCGACGTTGCGACGATGAACGACGGCGGAACAGGGCTTTCCGAATGGCTTGTTGCGAGTGGTGCGGATCTTGAAGGCGTTGCGGTGAGCGGAAACACGTTGTACATCGCTCATGAACGAGATCGCGATGTGTATGTGTACGATATGGAGACGCGAAGCCGATTGGCGACGTATGATCTTTCACCGTGGATTGCGGGAAGCGATAACCTGGGGATTGAGGGCCTCGCGATTGATGGCACAACATTGTTTGTTGGATTGCAGTCGAACGGATCGGTATATGAATTCGACATCGCGAGCGGTTCGCCAATTCTCGAGACATCTTGGGCGACGGGATTGTCCACACTTTCTGCACTCTCCTTCGCTGGCGACGACAAATTATATGTGATGGGCGCCGGTGTGCTTCGTGCTTTTGCCGCCGATCACAGTTATGTGGAATACGCATTGCCGAGCCAACCTCAGCCAGAAGGTGTCGCGCTTCGAGTGAATTGCGCTGCTGGTAACGCCTCGCTCTTCATTGCGAACGACACTGGTCCGGTGTATCGCTACGACAATTTCCCAGTGAGCTGTCCGGTTGTTCCTGAGCCGATTCCGGAACCAACTCCTGTCCCTGTTCCGCCACCAGCGCCTATCGACGCTGACAATGATGGCGTTGTGGTCGACCTCGACTGTAACGATTCCGATGCGACGGTTTCATCGCTCCAAACGTATTATCGTGATGCCGATGCGGATTCGCTCGGGTCATCGATTGAATCGACCGCGGTCTGTTCATCCACCGCACCATCGGGCTACGTCACCAACACGAACGATCTCGATGATTCTCGTGCATACTTTTCCGCAACCGGCGCATCGTATGGGGCGATTCTCGTTACATATGGCAACGGCACGACGGTGAACTATCCAGTGTTTAGCATGCCAAATACGCGGAAGCTTACGACGGTTTCTGTATACAAAGATTCTCAATACCTTGTGGTTGTTGCTCCGGGCGGAAAGCGCGTTGCTGCAGTTGACGCCTACACCGGCCGAGTCCTCGCTTGGCGCGTGATGCCAGCAAGAACGTGGGTGTTGAACGCGTGGTTGGTCTCGACTATCGGATTCTAGTTCTCACGATTCACCACAACGCCCCGATGTTCTCGGGGCGTTGTGTTTTGACGATCCCGCTGTAAATTCGTACTCTGAGCGTACCGGTTCGGCCGGCTACCCAAGGCTGCTCAGCACTCCGCTTGGCACGGTGGTAGGGGAGATGTCATGTCACGATTGGTAAAAAATAGCGGGCTGCGGCTCGCTGGTGTTCTCGGTCAGATCTGTCGCGACGTCGAAACGGGGAATCTCCCCGTGGAGCTGTTGGAACGGGTTGTCGAGAACCCGTGGGGACTGCTTCGTCCCGGAGAGGTCTTCGAACGTCAGTTCGGCGAGCTCATTCCCAAGAACGTCAACGTGGACTCGGTTCGCGTACCGCGTGACGTCTGCGGCTGCATCATGGACGGTGTCCGGAACGACGATCGGTACTGGACTTCTGGTCCGTATTTCGGTCCAAAGAATCTCCTTGTGGACCAGCTCGACGGCGGACCGTTCCTGCCGAGCACCGGAAGGTATGATCACTTTCTGGACGGCGATGGACAGGTTCGGCTGCTCAGTGGAGCGACCGTGGCGACGAAGCTGCTCTCGCGGAATCCGTTCATCGGGTACAACGAAGAGACTGAATCCATCGTGACGGATGATGGGATTAAACCATTTCGTCCCGACTACGGAACTCCGAAGGGCGCATTGCTCTCGTCGCAAGACGGATCATTGATCGTCTTGACTGAATACGGTGGCGTCTACCGTCACAACGTGCTGGCATCGTGGACCGCGCTCGGTTCATTCTCGATGCGCCCGGATCAAGCGGTGCACGCCGTGGCGGAATCAAGCGACACGGTTGCGGTAGTGTTCCGGCTCGGTGAAGGCGATGATGCCACCTACATCTTCCGTGTCCTTCGTTATGGCAAGCTCGTGTGGCAGTCCGCGGGGGCACATCACTACATTTCGGCACCAATCGTGTTGCCAAACAGAGTGGTATTCCTCCGGATCGACGATCAACTCGTCGTGGGTTTTCCGAATGGAAAGGTCCCGCTGGCGATCGGGGCCATCGTATCTGATCCGGTGCGGATGGAGATCGAAAACGGCAGCGCGATCATCGCCAAGGTGCGGGCGCTGTGCGAACACGGTACGATGATCGTGAACGAATTCGGCGGAGCAGAGACGAAGCTTCATGCAGCACCCATCGCGGTGCACGAGCCGTACGTGCTCTTCCAGGAGTTCGGCGGAATCGTGAAGGTCGCCGAGTACCTTGGTAATGGCACCATGCGGCCCGTCATGGAATTCAGCGGAAGCGTCGAGAAGTTCCAGGTGATTGAGGGCGGCTTCTGTGCCGTGGGGCTGGATATGCTTCACGGAAAACTCAAGCGTACCCTAGTCGTGATGGAGCGGAACGAGGCTGGTCGTCACGAATTCGTGGGAATGTCTGGCCCGGTCGAGCTCAGTGAAGAGTACGACGTGGACTTGAAGAGCCTGATTGTGAACGAGCGGCTGTCGGAAACGTTCGTGATCGCGCGGAAGCGGGGTGACGTTGCGCGGCAATGGTGCGTGCTCGGAAAGCGAGGGCGTTCGATGCAGGAGGTCGGGAAGTCGGCACACGCCATCTTCCAGCTGCGGATCGACGGCCCGCTGTTGCGCTGGTATCGGCGCGATGGGCGGGAGATAGTCGACGCTCGTATGTACATCGGCGAGTAGAAAGAAAAAGACGACGCAACGCGCGGCCTGGGAGAAATCCTGGGTCGCGTTTCGTTTTTTTTGATTTTCGACTACACTTTCCCCATCTATGAACATGATGAAAATCGTTGGCGGGAAACCTTTGAAAGGATCGGTGAAGATCGCGGGGGCAAAAAATGCGGCATCAAAAATGATTATTGCCAGCTTGCTGACGGACGGGGAAGTGATTTTGCATAATATTCCGCTTCAGAAAGAATCGGAGATCGCTCGTGAGCTCGTCACCACGCTCGGAGCCACAACCGATCTCGTCGATCATACATTGACGATTCGTGTCGCAACGATCGGCTCGTCGTCGGCGATGTTGTTATCACGCAAGAACCGTCTCGCGATTTTGGCGCTTGCCCCACTGCTTCATCGCACCGGTGAAGCATTCGTGCCATCGCTCGGTGGCGATAAGATCGGTCCACGTCCCGTCAATTTTCATATCGATACTTTGGAAAAGATGGGCGCCATCATTGAAATCGATGCTGAGGGCTATCACGCAAAGGCGCCAAATGGGTTAAAGGGTGCGATCATCGATTTGCCGTATCCATCGGTTGGATCGACCGAGACCGCACTGTTTGCTGGCGTGCTCGCAAAGGGTCGAACGGTCATCAAGAACGCTGCGATCGAGCCAGAAATCATCGAACTTATCATGATGCTCCAGAAGATGGGCGCAATCGTCGAACTCGGCGCTGGTCGTCATATTGAAATCATCGGAGTAGAAAAATTGCATGGCTGTGAACACACAGTGGTTGCGGATCGTATGGAAGCCGCAAGCTTCGCAAGCATGGCGTTGGCAACACGCGGAGAGATCTTCTGCGAAGGTGCCGTCCATCGCGACATGGTGACATTTTTGAATGCGGTTCGTCTCATCGGCGGCGATTATGAGGTCCGTGATAATGGAATCCTGTTCAAAGGCGCGGCGAAGTACAAAGGAATCCAAATCGAAACCGACACGCATCCTGGATTCATGACGGATTGGCAACAGCCGTTCCTTGTGGCGATGACACAAGCGGAAGGCACGTCGGTGATTCATGAAACGGTGTACGAGGAGCGATTCGGATACACCGATGTGTTGAAGGAGATGGGCGCAGATATCACGTTGTTCGACACGTGTCTTGGCGAGGTTGTCTGCCGGTTTAAGGATCACAACCACAAACACTCCGCGATCATTAAAGGTCCAACGCCGTTGCACGCCGTCACTACCGAACTTCTCGATATTCGTGCTGGTTTGGCCTGCGTCATCGCGGCACTTGTCGCCGAAGGAGAATCGACGCTCAGCGGATTCGAACACCTCGAACGCGGGTATGAGGATCTGTATGGCAAATTGAAGGCTGTCGGGGCGAACGTGACCGCGTCATAATGATCGACTTAGAATATGCTTCTCCAACTTTTTTTCACCATGCCAATGCTCGCGTTCGTCTGGCTGACGGCGTTGATTATCGCGCTCACGGTGCACGAGTTTGCTCATGCGTTGGTGGGGAAGTGGCGTGGTGACGACACGGCGGAAAAGTTCGGTCGGCTCACGTTGAATCCGCTAGCGCATATTGATCCGTTGGGATTTCTCATGCTTGTCACCGTTGGTTTCGGTTGGGCGAAGCCTGTGCCATTCGATCCGCAAAATTTGAAATCACCACTGAAAGACGGATTAATGATCGCGTTGGCCGGGCCAATCTCGAACTTCATCATGGCCGTGGTTGCCGCAGGTCTCTTCCGAATCTTCTTGGAGACCGGCGTCGTTCGCATGGACACAATGCTCGGCGCATTCCTTGTGCTTTCTGTTCTTGTGAACCTTTTACTTTTGGTGTTCAACCTTATTCCTGTGCATCCACTGGACGGATCAAAGCTCGTCGATGTCGTCACGTATCGCACTGGCTACGAATGGTTTGCGCGCTGGCTGCAAATTAATGGTCCACGAATCATGCTCATCCTCGTGATGATTGCTCTCATGACGTCGTACGATCCGTTCTACTTTATTCAACTTGCATCCTATTTTGGTTGCGATCAGCTGATCGGCACATCCTGCGGTGGGTTGTTGGGGGTGTATTTTGGAGGGTAGGTCGGTCAACCCTTAGCGTTGACCAACCCTAAGAGTTGAAAATTCAAACTATGCGATTGCTCGAATTCTCAACTGGCGGCTACTATCACGTCTATAATCGAGGAACGGATAAACGGAATATCTTTTCAGATGTTTCGGATTATGAGCGCTTTCTTGCTTCGGTGCTCAGGAGCATGCACAACCTCGACGATCGACGACATGACGTTGCTGTTATTGCGTATTCGTTGATGCCAAACCATTTTCATTTTCTTCTTCGTCAGTTGGAGGATGGGGGAGTCTCGTTATTTATGGAGCGATTCGGTAACAGTTATACAAAATACTTTAATCTTCGTAATGAACGGTCCGGCCGATTGTTTGAATCAACGTTTAAAGCAAAGGTCATTGAGGACGATATATACCTGCATAGTCTCGTCGATTATATTCACATGAACGCCAAAGAGCTTTTTGTATCAATTGACGAGATGGACCAGCACGCGAAGCTTCTTGAATATCCGTGGTCGAGCTATCGTCACTACCAAGGGTTGATTCACGATCCAGTTCTTGATGAGCAAGAAATAAGGGAAATCTTCGGAAACAGCCAACCCTTAGCGTTAACCAACCCTAAGGGTTGAAAACAGAAAAGCCGCCTTGCGACGACTCTTCGTGTGAGCGGTCGGTCGGCGGCCTAGAAGATGGGATGCTCGAGGATGCAACGGATGTCGTAGATGGCTGAGGCCGAGCCATTTACTCGCCCGTTCTCGATTGCGGATTCGAGATTTTTCAGATGCGATCCTCCGGGATACCGACGTTTGTCGCGG
Source organism: Candidatus Uhrbacteria bacterium (assembly GCA_943359525.1). Taxonomy (GTDB): domain Bacteria; phylum Patescibacteriota; class Patescibacteriia; order UBA9934; family UBA9934; genus CAIKHN01. The sequence continues at coordinate 18,909 of CALRHV010000010.1, read as the reverse complement.
AATAGTTGAATCGTTGTCGCCTTCCATCCGCAGGCTTCTGAGAGCGCCTCGTCGCTCATCGTGGGGTTCGCTTGTTTGAGTGCTGTCACAACACGGTCCAGCGTTTCGGACAGTGAGACTTGAAGTGTGAAGGGTTTGTTAGAACGAAAGGCCATATCGTTACCTCTGGTAACATAAAATATAAAGGATTTTTGCATTTTGTCAACTAAAAAGACGACTCATTCGTCATAATCCGTTGACCCATTTTTTGGCTTGTGGTAGGCTTTTGCTACTTTTTAACAGGGTGTTCCCGTTGAGGAACGCACGACTATGCCAACAATCAACCAGTTAATTCGCAAGGGCCGCACAAAAGCCAAGAACAAGAGTGCTTCGCCGGCCATGCAGTACACCTTGGATTCCTTGCACCGCAAGAAAACCATCCTTCGCCGTGGCGCTCCATTCAAGCGCGGCGTCTGTGTGAAGGTCACTACCATGACCCCAAAGAAGCCAAACTCGGCTTTGCGTAAAATCGCCCGTGTTCGTCTTTCGAACGGAACGGAAGTTACCGCGTATATTCCAGGAGAAGGTCACAACCTTCAGGAACACTCGATCGTCATGATCCGTGGTGGACGCGTGAAGGACTTGCCAGGTGTGCGTTATCACATTGTTCGTGGCCGATACGACGCCGCAGGCGTGGAGGGCCGCAACCGTTCCCGTTCTTTGTACGGAACCAAGCGTCCGAAGGCAGGAAAGGCAGGTGCAGCGAAAAAGAAATAAGGTTCGGAATTAATTTAATGATACTGAGTACCACACCCACGTGGGAAGAACAGTATCGATAACTACCGGATGAATATATTTGAGACGAGTTTGGATGCGCATCGAGGAAATCTCGCGAAACGTACTTCACGGTACGATGAGCGAGTTTCCGATGGTGCAAGTCCAAAATCGGCCAAATAGATTCATCCGCAATATAATATGCGTGGTAAAGCCGCTCCTAAGCGCAACTTAGCTCCTGATGCAAAATACGGGAGCGTTTTGGTTGCTAAGTTAGTCAATTACGTCATGGAAAGTGGAAAGAAGTCCATTGCTCGCGGAATTGTGTACGACGCATTCGACATCATTGCCGAAGAAACCAAGGCTGATCCATTGGAAGTGTTCGACACCGCAATTAAGAACGTCACTCCAGCAGTGGAAGTGAAGAGCAAGCGCGTTGGTGGTGCAAACTACCAGGTGCCAATGCCAGTGCGTGGCGATCGCCGTTATGCCTTGGCATATCGTTGGATCCTTGTTGCTGCTCGTGGAAAAAAGGGTCGCCCAATGTGCGAGAAGCTCGCAGAAGAGTTGATTGCAGCATCCAAGAATGAAGGAGATGCGGTGAAGAAGAAATTGGACGTACAACGAATGGCAGAGGCGAACCGCGCTTTTGCTCACCTCGCCCGATAGAGGCTTCCTCAGTTGGCCGATTTTGGGCTTGCGCCATCGGAAATTTCCTCAACGTACCATGAAGTACGTCTCGGAAACTTTCCTTGCCGCGCACCCAAACTCGTCGCAACTGAGAAGCCCTCTGTAAAATCATTTTATATTATGAACCGTGATTATCCATTGGAACGGGTTCGGAACATCGGAATCATTGCGCACATCGATGCGGGAAAAACCACCACAACGGAGCGCGTGTTGTATTACACTGGAAAGAAACACAAAATTGGTGAAGTGCATGAAGGTGAGGCAACCATGGACTGGATGGAACAGGAGCAGGAACGTGGAATCACCATTACGGCTGCTGCGACCACATGTTTCTGGAAGGATCATCGCATTAACATCATCGATACCCCTGGACACGTGGACTTCACCGTGGAGGTGGAGCGCTCACTTCGCGTGCTCGACGGTGGCGTAACGGTGTTCGACGGTGTTGCTGGCGTAGAACCACAGTCTGAAACGGTTTGGCACCAGGCCGACAAGTACCATGTTCCTCGCGTATGTTTCATCAACAAGCTCGACCGTACTGGCGCCGACTTCTACAAGGACGTCGATTCTATTCGCAAGCGCTTGGCACCAAATGCATACCCAATTCAATTGCCAATCGGCGTTGAGAGTGATTTCGTTGGTATTATCGACTTGTTGTTGCGTAAGGCATTCATTTACAAGGACGACATGGGAAAGGTTGTGGATGAAATTGAAGTCCCAGAAGAGTATAAAGAAAAGACTGAGGAATATCGTAAGAATTTGGTTGAGGCTATCGTCGCAGAAGACGAGGCCTTGCTCGACCGGTTCTTCGCTGGTGAAGAAATTCCAGTGCCAGAACTGAAGGTTGCGCTTCGCAAGGGCGTTGTCTCGTTGAAAATTTTCCCAATTCTTTGTGGCTCCGCTCTCAAGAATAAAGGTGTTCAACAGATGCTTGACGCAGTTGTCGACTACTTGCCGTCGCCGTTGGACGTCCCACCAATCAGTGGTTTTGATCCAGATGATCATGACATTCTTATTGAATGTCCACCAAAAGACAGCGCTCCATTTGCGGCGCTCGCGTTCAAGATTGCAGCAGATCCATTTGTGGGAAAGCTTGCGTTCTTCCGTGTGTACTCAGGGTCGGTAAAGGCTGGAACATACGTATTGAACTCTGCAACCGGTGAAAAAGAGCGTATTTCTCGCATCGTTCGTTTGCACGCAAACAGCCGCGAGGACGTAGAGGAGGTGTTCGCTGGAGAAATCGCTGCAGCCGTTGGCTTGAAGAGCACAACAACAGGCCACACGCTTTGTGACGCAGATCATCCGGTAGTGCTTGAATCGATTACGTTCCCTGAGCCTGTTATTTCTCAGGCACTTGAACCAAAAACGAAGAGCGATCAGGAAAAGATGGGCATGGCACTTCAGAAGCTTAAGGAAGAAGACCCAACATTCCACGTGCACACAGATCCAGATTCCAACCAGACGATTATCGCTGGAATGGGAGAACTCCACTTGGAAATTATGGTGGACCGCATGAAGCGCGAATACGGTGTGGAAGCGAACGTTGGTCGCCCGCAGGTAGCCTACCGCGAAACGATTCGTGCTGAAGCTGAAGGTGAAGGAAAATACATCAAGCAATCTGGTGGACGTGGTCAGTACGGACATTGTTGGTTGCGTGTGGAGCCAGCTACCGGGGAAGATGCAAAGAACTTCGAGTTCTTTGAAGAAACAAAGGGCGGAAGCATCCCTCGCGAATACATTCCAGCAATTGAAAAAGGCGCTCGTGAATCTATGGACCGCGGTGCGATTGCAGGGTTCCCACTCATCAACATCAAAGTTACTGTATTCGACGGAAGCTACCACGACGTGGACTCCAACGAAGCAGCCTTCAAAATGGCAGGAAGCATGGCATTCCAAGCTGCCGTCAAGGAAGCAAAGCCAGTATTGCTTGAGCCAATGATGAAAGTGGAAGCGGTTACTCCAGACGAGTTCATGGGATCCGTCGTGGGCGACTTGAACGGAAAGCGCGGACAAATCCTGGAAATGGGAGACCGCGGAAACATCAAGTTCGTAAAGGCCCTTGTTCCTCTCGCAGAAATGTTCGGCTACTCTACATCACTCCGATCGATGACCCAGGGCAGAGCAAGCTACTCCATGGAGTTCGGTCAGTACATGGAAGTGCCAAACAATGTGGCAAAGACAATTGTCGAAGCACGGACGGGAAAATAATTGATCAATTATTCGTCAAAAACATCACCGACCTCAGCAATGAGGTCGGTGATGTTTTTGATAGAACTATTGACAATAGTAACGTTATACGTTACTATCTGGTAAGGAATGATTTTTGTCTGCGTATGATTCAAACTTTTGGGAATGATGAAACGGAGAAGATATTCCTTCGAGAACGCGTAAAAATATTTGAGAAATTTGAACGAATAGTCTTGCGAAAATTGGAAATGCTTCACGCGGCAATATCGATATCGGATCTCAAGATCCCTCCGGGAAATAGATTAGAGAAGCTTCAAGGAAAACGATCGGAATATTACAGTATCCGGATTAACGATCAGTGGCGAATCTGTTTTGCCTGGAAAGATGGAAATGCATACGAAGTTCAGATTGAGGATTATCACTAAATATATGATCACTAAAATCTCACCGATTCATCCAGGCGAAGTTCTCAGTGAGGAATTTTTGAAGCCATTAGCGATCACTGAGTACCGTCTTGCGAAAAACATTAATGTCCCCGCTCGTCGAATCAATGAAATCGTTCATGGTAATCGTTCTGTTTCTGCAGATACCGCACTCCGATTCGCAGCCTACTTCGGAACTTCTGCAGAATTTTGGACGAATCTTCAGTCTCGATATGAGCTGCTTCTTGAACAGGATGCATCGGGGAAGCGTATTGAAAAAGAAATACAGCGATTCGACTTTATTTCCGCATAGCCTATACAAAAATACACATCATCGACCTCAAAGTGAGGTCGGTTTTGTTATCCCCATAACTGTTTGCTGGAAATGCGGGGGGGGGGTGGATAATTGAAAAGAAAGACTGAAAGATTCTTGAGAATAAAAGTTGCATTTATGAAATTTGATAAAATTGTTATCGATAAAACTGCCACGGAAACTGGCAATACATTTGTAGGAAGGCGAGTTCCATTATCTAGTGCCGAACTTGAGGAACAGGGCTCGTTAGTTGGGAGCACGAAACGCGCGCGCCAGGAGGGTTTAGATGTTAGACGACACGAGAAGATGCATGAATTAGGAAAAGAATTACGCGACGGTCTTGTGCTTACAGGCTGGAACGAGCTCGCAGGAAAACTCGCGAAAAGAGAGTTGAAGCCAGGGCAAGAGGAACGCCCGTCTAGTAGAGGGGGTTCGTTCTATTCTTTTGAGGAGTGTGTTGAATCCATGACGAAAGCTATCGATGAAGGCTTGAATGGGCACCAAGGCTCATGGGATCGAGGAGAACAGCAGCTTAAAACAAGTATAGACGGTTATTTGATCGCGGAGGGAGTAGCAGAACTCGGAGTAGAGGAATTATATAAAACATTTGGTGATGAATTTCTGCCAATGATCGATGCCTCGTTGAAGGCAGCGAAGGACAAAATAACGCTGTTGAGTACTGATTTACAAAAACCTAACATAGCAGACAATATAAAAAAACTCATTAAAGAATCTGAGGACACTGTAAAAATTCTAGAAAAATCGAGATTCAAAGTTCTGAGTATCGGATCAAATCCTGAAAAACAAAAGCGCTTAGCTGACGAAGTCGCTGAAGAAAATGTTGTGAAGATTAAGGCGGAGAAAGACATGCAAGAGGCACTCCGAATGGCAAGGCGACGGGAAGAAGAGGAAAAAGTAGGCGCAATTAAACGATCGTTGGAGTAATGGGAGACCGTGAGGAGAGTTATTCCGGTTCCTGATACACGTTTGGTTCGCCGTCGTATCGCTCTTCCCAGATTTTTACGACGTCTTCGATGCTTGCGAATACGACGCGGCCGTCGGCGATTTCATTTTGGAGTGCGGCAATGTGCGCGCGGGTCTCCTCTCGTCCTTCTTCGATAAGAATTTCCGCCGGTGGTGCGAAGACGGTTGCGGTGTAGATGCGTCCTTTGATGAGTTTTCCTGCGGCTTGAAGGGCGAGGAGATCATCGAGTCCTTTCCAGGTGGAAAGGTATGTACCAACGTTCGGGAGCGTTCCGTTTTCGTCGTGTGTTGTGATGTATCTTGTATTGGTGGGGCGCCAAACGCCAGAGGCATTTGTATCGTTGACGTGGCCCTGTGTGCCGCCGCCCCAGAGAATCTCTGCCTGCCATGTGTAGTCGTAGAAGTTGCCGGTAATTGGCGCGCGTAAGTATTCAAGTTTTGAGAGTCTTGGTGGCGAGACAAGATAGCCTCCAACAACACCTCCTGGTTCCACGCCAAGTTTTGCAATGAGCGCGGCAACGTCCGCATAGTTGTATTGCGTTTCGTGCGCGTGAGGGTTAAGGGGCATTCCAAGATTTTCAGAGAAATATTGTACGAAATTCTTATTATTTGTAGATGGTGTGCCGTTGTCAAACATTGTTGCAGCAAGGAGAAGATTCCAGTCCGACTGCCAGTCGTATGAAACGTGTAGGTCGTACAGCATGTCGGCAAATGTCACAAATGCATCGCGGTAGGTAAAGAATGCTTCTTTGTTTTTCGTGAAATCGGGATGAATGGGTTGTCCGTTTGGTTCCTCAACGTGCGTAACTATGGAAACATAAATGGTAGGAATGCTGGCAGACCCATTGTCTGTGAGCGTTGTGGTGCCGTCGTTATCGTCTGTATTTACAGGTGCTTCGTCGACAATGGTGTTGGTTATTTTTGATGGAAGTGGCGACATGCTGAAAAATACGAATATACCCACAGTAACTGCCATGGTGATTACGGTCGCCCCTACAAAGAATTTTTGGAATGTTGAAAGCATATAATGAAACAATGATACTCCGAATTCGTTTTAAGATATTTTTCCTACAGTGCGTTCATTTAGACTGTCAATCTTGCGCCGCTCCACAAAAGTTCGAACATTGTTCGAAGTGTGACGGACACGTCTCCACTCGTCACGAGAATGACTGAGTTTTCTTTTCGTGTGGTGATGAATGCAACGTCGTTGCCGAAGAGCAGCATCGTTGCGGGGATTTGTGCGTTCGGTGGAAGGAATCGGGATTCGCGAAGCTCGGAGGAATCGCGCCGTACAAACTTTTTCGATTCTGCGGTTTCAACGACGAGTTGACGACTGCGAATGCCACGTCGTAAGCGTTCGTCGATAATATGTTTCATCAAATACGGTTCTTTGACGTAGTCGAGCATGTGTACACCCGTTGTGAGTAGGCAATATTCTTTTACGCCCGATCGGAAAATTTGTTGCCAGAACTGTTTAAACCCTTCGGTGCCTTCGTAGATGGTCACGCCAACGGATCCGGGATCGTTTGCTTTGAGCGCTTCGAACATTGGAAGGATTTCGCGAAACTTCTCTTGGCGATCCGCGAGATGTTTCACGAAAAGATCAGGAGGATTCGCGACGAATTTTTTTCTTCCCTGCAGATTCTTCAATCGGAAATATCCTCGACGACACAAACTTTCCAACATCAGATACAACGTGGTTCGTGGAAGCTTCGTCAGCCGCGAAAGTTCGAGCACGGTTGCTTCGCCAAGTTCGATGCCTGCGAGGTAGAGCAATGCTTCTTTATCGTCGAACCCGAATGCAACAAGAGCACGATTCAGTTCTTTCGAGGATGACATACGCATACATCATCACCATAGCGCTGTGAGTACAGAAGTCAAACTGTTGTCCGTATAGACGACAGATACGCCGACGATGTCGTCGCGTACGCCGACGATGTCGTCGCGTACGCCGACAGATGCTCTCGGAACATTGTGGTTGTGGATAGATACTCACTATCGAACACTCATCCAGGAGGTGTTCCATGGCCGGTCAACTCGAACTTTGGCAGTACCTCGCGGTGCTCTTCGCGTGCCACAACATTGGCGACTTCGCGTTTCAAAGCGCGTGGATGGCGATGGAAAAAGCGAAGGACAGGGAGGTGCTGTTTTATCACGTCATCACGCAGGCCTCGCCGTTCATGCTTCTCGTGGCGGTGCCCGGGTTCCGCATCACGTGGTACGGACTGGTGATCCACATGGCGCTCCACGCGCTCGTCGATTACTTGAAGGGAAGGGGGACGATCAAAAAGATCTGGCAGGATCAGCTGTGTCACTACGTGTGTACTGCGGCTGAGCATCTACTCGGTCTGATCTAAACAATGCTTCTCGGTCACAACGACGCGCGCCGAATCTCTGTAAAGGGATTCGGCGTTTCGTATGCTCTTAAAAAAAACAGTGCGCCCGGCCCCCTCGGTGAAGAGAGAGCCGGGCGTCGTCGCGTTGTTAGTCGGTGTTGTCACCAGTGTCGCTACTCGTGTCGCCGGTCGTATCTTCGGGTTCTTGACGAACCAGGTGTACGGAGCCTAGGAAGACCGGTTGACCAAACACCGGCGTTGATACCGATGCATCGAGTGCGGTGCGATCTCTGGTGAACGTGCCATCGATGGTCAAGGTGAACTCGCCCGCCTCCGTTTCGCAGAAGAGCGCGTCTCCATCGACGATGACGTCGTGCACCATTTGCGCAGCACTGTCGCGAACCGTGATTCCAATGACGGTGAGTTCGCCGTCAAAGTTGATCTCTGCGCATTGCCCGTTGCCATCGCAGGCGGAGAAATCCACTGTGAGCGTTGACGGCTCTATTTCCTTCACGCTATCCGCGAGCCTCCATCCCTCGATCTCTCCCGCGTAACGATCTCCGCGGATGTGATCCGTCGTTTCTCCTTGGCCGCAGCCGATGAGTGTGATGATGACGCCTAAAGACAGAAGATTGACCATTTGTTCCTCCTGTCTCCTCCGTGGATTACTATACTCCCAAAAAAACAAACCCCGCGTTGAGACGACGGCCCTCGAGCTGGGGTTTGTCGACTCACGTGGGGCGAGGCGTGGTGGTGACCTCGATCATGATCCGATGGAGACTTCACTGGGAGCGATGATCACATAAATGTGAAGGAGTCGGTCCAGGCTCGCATCCCTACTCTCGCTAAGAGTGAGGCGAGTTGTGCGTGTGCCGTCCTTTTTAAAGAGGACACTCGGAGTGAAGCACGAGTATGCCCCTTTCGGGAGTTCTCGTTTGACCATCTCCTCCACTTGTTTTCTTGCGACCGCGAGGCTAGGCGCGCTCACGAGAATTTTGCGAACGGCAGCATCGACGGCGTTTTTGGTGAAAACGACCATGGTGATTTCCTGGGATCGGAGTTGATGAATGGTGAAACTATCCTGGTGAGAATACAGTGAAATTGACGTTTCGTCGAGGATTTTGTTATTCAACCCTTAGCGTTGACCAACCCTTAGGGTTGAATGTGTGGGTCGTTTCCTTGCCCTTTGGCCTCACACTTCCTAAGATGGTCGTATATGGCAACGAACCACATTCCTCGACTGCTGCGATTGGCTCGGAGAACGGGTGATCGGTTGATTGTGACGGACGAGGCTGGGGGAGGGGAACCGATGGTGATTTTGCCGTTGGAGGAGTACGAGGCGCTTATCGACCAGGCGTTTGGGCCGGGGGAGGAAGTGTTCGGGAATGGGGGTATTGATGTGCCAGTGTATGGAGAGGGTCGGAGCAGGCCAATTCCGAAAGCCGAGCCCGAGGAGGAAGAGGCCGAGGCTATGATCGATCTGTCCAATGAGGTCATCGCCGAGATTGCTGAGGAGACTGCGGATGAGGCTGATATTGACGAGGAGGCGTTGAAGAGTCTTTGGCAGACGCCTGTGGAAGTTGAGGAAAGAAAGGAGGAGGAGAAAATCGTCGAAAAGCCACAGGAACTGCTAAAAAAGAAGTCAAACAAGGGTGATGGTGGGGAAGAGGGGTTCTACCTGGAGGCTATCGATTAAGCCGGCGTGCACAAGCGGACTTGCGTGATTTTCTTGGTTTTGCTACACTCTCGCCACATTTATTTACCGAAACGCAGTCCTAAATCGCTGAGTATTCCGCACACGGAATGCCCGCATAATTTCTTCGTATGGCAGAACAGTTTGACCGGACAAAGCCGCACGTGAACGTCGGCACCATTGGTCACGTCGACCACGGCAAGACCACCACAACCGCTGCAATGCTTGCAGTGGCTGCTGCGATGGGAAACAAGGCGCAAGCAAAGGGTATTAACGACCTCGATAAGGCGCCAGAATCCAAGGCACGTGGAATCACCATTTCGACGGCACACTGTGAGTACGAGACGGCAAACCGTCACTACGCACACGTCGACTGTCCAGGACACGCTGACTACGTGAAGAACATGATCACCGGTGCCGCCCAGATGGACGGCGCGATTCTCGTGGTTTCCGCAGCAGACGGTCCAATGCCACAGACACGTGAGCACATTTTGCTCGCAAAGCAGGTTGGTGTTCCTTCAATTCTCGTCTACTTGAACAAGGTTGACATGGTTGATGATCCAGAACTTATCGACCTCGTTGAGCAAGAAGTTCGTGACCTTTTGAAGAAGTATGATTTTCCTGGTGACGAAGTTCCAGTCATTCGCGGCTCGTCCGTGAAGGCACTTGAAGACCCAACCGGTCCTGGCGCACAGCCAATCCGCGACTTGCTCGCAGCATTGGACAGCTACATCCCACAACCAGTTCGCGATCTTGATAAGCCATTCTTGTTGCCAGTGGAAGACGTCTTCTCTATTGAAGGACGTGGAACCGTGGTAACCGGTCGTATCGAGCGTGGTATCTGTAACGTTGGTGATGAAGTTGAAATCGTTGGAATTACGGACACTGTCAAGTCGACGGTGACCGGCATCGAAATGTTCAACAAGTCCCTCGATAAGGGCATGGCTGGCGACAATGCTGGTATTCTTCTCCGCGGTGTGAAGAAGGAAGATGTTCAGCGTGGTCAGGTTCTTGCAAAGCCAGGATCCGTAAAGCCACACACAAAGTTTGAGGCTGAAATTTACGCCTTGACCAAAGAAGAAGGTGGTCGTCACAAGCCATTCTTCAAGGGCTACAAGCCACAGTTCTACATCCGTACAACGGACGTAACTGGTGAAATTGCTCTTCCAGAAGGCACAGAAATGGTAATGCCAGGAGACAAAGTGAACGGAATTGTTACCCTTATCAACCCAGTCGCACTCGAAGAGAAGATGCGCTTTGCTATCCGCGAGGGTGGTCGAACGGTTGGTGCAGGTATCGTTGTCAAAATTCTTGAATAATTCTTGTAAAAGAACATGAAGGCAGAACGCAAAAACGTCTGCCTTCCTCTGTTTCAGAAATCGCCCTTTTCACTATGACCGACTCCGCCAAAACAAAAGAAGACGTGAAGCAACGGATTCGTATCAAGATCCGTGCGTATGATCATAAAGTGATCGACGCCGCAACACAGACCATCATCAAAACTGCAGAACGTAGCGGAGCAGAGGTCCTTGGCCCGGTGCCATTGCCAACGGAAATCCGTCGTTTCACGGTGAACCGCTCAACGTTCATCGACAAGCAATCACGCGATCAGTACGAGATGCGTGTACACAAGCGCCTGATTGACATCGTCAGTCCAACAGAGCGAACGATCGACGCTTTGATGAGTCTCAATCTCCCAGCAGGTGTCGACATCGAAATCAAAATGTAATTCACGCCGTGGATATTGCGAAGAAACCATCTCTTGTAGATGATTTGCTCGCAGTATCCACTGCACAGTCGCTCCAACATCGAACCGAGAAGATAGATCCTTTTGGAAAACCTTCTTGACGCTTCGTGCGGAGTTCAGGAGACCTCTTTTTAACGACAAGAAAACTCAATCAACTCCCGGTTCGCTTCGGCGATCCATGTGCTCTGTTGTTTTGGGCTAGAAGTGATCCTTTGATGGATGCTTCTGGTTTTTTCGTTCAAAGGGCCCTTAATACCGTTCCTCTGCCTTGCGCATGAACGAAAGATTCTATGAAAGTTCTTCTCGGAAAGAAAATCGCCATGACCCAGGTGTTCCGACCAGACGGGTCGGTTGTACCTGTCACGCTTATCGCGGCAGAGCCGTCGATGATCGTCGCGGTACGCAAGACAGTTCAAGGTCAGTCGGTTGTCGTAGTCGGTTTCGACAAAACAACCAACGTCACAAAGGCGGAAGCTGGAGTAACGGGAGACCTTGGCACATTTCGAACATTGCGAGAGTTTCCTCTTGCAGACGGTGACACCGCAGAGCGCGGCACCGCTGTCACGGTTTCGGTCTTTACCATCGGTGACACCGTGAACATCGTTGGCACCTCAAAGGGTCGCGGTTTCCAAGGTGTCGTGAAGCGCCACGGATTCCATGGCCATCCACGCACGCACGGTCACAAGGACCAAGAGCGTAAGTCGGGTTCCATTGGTGCCGGTGGCATTCAACGCGTGTTCAAAGGAATGCGCATGGCCGGACGAATGGGAAGCGATCGTGTCACGGTCAAGAACCTCGAAGTGATGACGATTGATACGGAGAAGAACATTATCGGAATTAAGGGTGCAGTCCCTGGGAGCCGTGGAAGCCTCGTGACTATTCTCGCAACTGAAGGAAATGTATGGCTCAAGTAAAACTCTACAATTGGAAAGGAACAGACGCTGGCATGGTCACATTGCCAGACGCATTGTTTGCCGTGGAACCAAACGGCAACCTTATTCATGAGGTTATTGTTGCGCAAGAAGCGAACTCACGTGTGGTGTTGTCGCATACCAAGGATCGTAGCCAGGTTTCTGGTGGTGGAAAGAAGCCATGGAAGCAGAAGGGCACCGGTCGTGCTCGTCACGGATCATCCCGTTCACCAATTTGGGTGGGTGGAGGTGTCACACATGGTCCGCTTGCGGAGCGCAATTTCTCAGTGAAGCTCAATAAGAAGACGAAGCGCACGGCGCTCGCGATGGTGCTCACCGACAAGCTTCAGGACGGTGCGTTCATTGCGGTGGAAGACTTCGGTTTCCCAGAAGCAAAGACGAAGTTCGTCGCGCAAATGCGCGCAGCACTCCCTGGCGCTCGTGGTTCTGCACTTATCGTGGTTACCGCCGACGATATTCTCATGAAGCGTGCTGCAAAGAACTTGCCAAAGACGACAACGATTCACGCCCAGAGCTTGAACGTTCGCGATGTGGCGAAGTACCGAACTATTGTTGCGTCACAAGCCGCCATCGCGTCGATGGTTCAAACGTTTAGCGCGTAACGTATGCCAAAGAAATCAACTGAATCGAAGAAGGCAGCCGTGGAAACTTCAGCTCCAGCACTGAAAGCGCTTTCTCGTTTTGCAACCGACACGCTTCTTGCGCCAATGGTGACGGAAAAGACCGCAATGCTTTCGGGTAATAACGTTATGGTTTTCCGTGTTGCGTTGTCTGCAACGCGTGTTGCAGTAAAGCAGGCATTTAAAGAATTGTACGGCGTTACTCCAGTAAAGGTGAACGTCATTACGGTTCGTCCGCGTGCCGTGCACTTTGCCAAATCCAACGGACACATCAAGAGTTTCAAGAAAGCGATGATCTCGTTGCCAGAAGGAGCGACGATCGACGTCTTTGCACCTGTTGTCTAAGCGTATGCCAATTAAACAATACAAACCAACAACAGCCGGACGCCGTAAGTCGAGCGTTCAGTCGTTCGCCGACGTGACATCCACGTCGCCACATAAATCGCTCGTGCTTTCCCAAAAGCAGATGGCGGGTCGCGGTGCATCGGGTCATATCTCCGTTCGACATCGTGGAGGTGGTGCAAAGCGCCATGTTCGTGTGATCGACTGGAAGCGCGACAAGTACGACATCCCAGCAAAGGTACAAACAATTGAATACGATCCAAACCGTGGTGCACGTATTGCTCTCCTTGCTTACGCAGATGGAGAAAAGCGTTACGTCCTTGCGCCACTCGGTCTCACCGTTGGCATGATGATCGTGTCTTCCCTTGAGCGCGGAGAGCCAGCGATGGGAAACCGATTCCCGCTTGAGAAGATTCCGGTTGGTATGCAGGTACACAACGTGGAACTTGAGCCAGGTCGTGGCGGAAAGATGGTTCGTGGTGCTGGTGCCGCAGCAGAACTTCTCGCAATCGAAGGCGAGCGTGCAACGCTCCGTCTTCCGTCCGGTGAAGTTCGCATGGTGCCAAAAACGTGTTTCGCAACCATCGGAACAGTGTCCAATCCAGATTGGCGCTTGGTGCGATGGGGAAAGGCTGGACGCATGCGTCATCGTAGCGTTCGCCCAACCGTTCGTGGAAAGGCCATGAACCCAGTGGATCACCCACACGGAGGTGGAGAGGCTCGAAACTCCATTGGTATGCCGTCGCCAAAGACGCCAACTGGAAAGAAGGCGCTCGGAGTGAAGACGCGTAAGAGCAAGAAGCCTTCTAACTCGTTCATCGTGCGTCGTCGTCAGCACGCGAAGCGTAAATAATCCTATGGCACGAAGTCTCAAAAAAGGTCCATACATTGACCCGAAGCTCGCAAAGAAGGTTTCAAATCTTCGCGCTGGCGACAAAACAGTGATTAAGACATGGGCGCGTGCATCGACTATCACTCCGGAAATGGTAGGTTTTACCTTCGGTGTGCACAACGGACGTGAATTCGTTCAAGTCCGTGTGGTGGAAAACATGGTTGGTCACAAGCTTGGAGAATTCTCGCTCACACGAAAATTCGTTCGTCACGCAGGAAAGGCGGCGGCTGCGGCACCTGCAGCGGCACCGGCAGCAGCACCGGCTGCAAAGAAACTTGCTCGCTAGTCCAAATATTATGGAAGTCAAAGCGGTCGCAAAATTTATCCGAATCGCACCTCGCAAGACTCGTCTTGTGGTGGGGTTGATTCGTGGCAAGTCGGTGAACGAGGCACGTCGTCAGTTGATGGTGTCCCCAAAACTCGCAGCACGAACAGTCTTGAAGGCATTGAACTCTGCTGTTGCAAACGCAACGAATAACGCAAAGCTCGATCCTACAACGCTTATCGTCGTAAAGACGTGGGTCGACGAAGGTCCAAAGATTAAACGGTTTGCTCCACGTGCACAGGGTCGCGCGACACCAATTCGTCATCGAATGTCGCACATCCACGTTGTGGTCTCGCCAAAAATCACCACCTAACCTATGGGCCATAAAGTCAATCCAAAAGTCTTCCGTCTTTCCACGATTTACACGTGGGACTCGAAGTGGTTCGCGCGCGGAAAGCAATTTGTGTCTTCTTTGAAAGAGGACGTAAACATCCGCGAATACTTGCGTAAGTCACTCCGAGACGTCGGTTTGGACTCGATCGGAATCGATCGTACACCAAAGCGCGTTACGATCACGATCCGTGCTGCAAAGCCAGGTGTGATCATCGGTCGTGCTGGTGCAGGAATCGAAGAGTTGAAGAAGAAGCTCTCGAAAGAGTTTTATCGCGGTCAACGCGTCACGTTGAACATCAACGTGGAGGAGGTTTCTCGGCCAACAATGTCTGCACAAATCATTGGCGATCAGATCGCTCGTGAAATTGAGCAGCGTCTTCCATTCCGCCGATCCATGAAAATGGCAATCGAGCGTGTGATGAAGGGCGGCGCGAAAGGTGTGAAACTTACACTTTCCGGTCGTTTGAACGGTTCGGAAATTGCACGAACGGAAACAATCGCTCAGGGCAGTATTCCACTGCACAACCTTCGTGCGGACATCGACTTTGCTCGCGTGCGTGCAAACACGATCTTCGGAGTGATCGGTGTGAAAGTGTGGATCTATCGCGGCGACGTGTTCGGCACATCGGTAGAGGCACAGGCACAAACTGAGTCCGCAGAGCATCGTCCCGCACCTTCCCGCGGCGCACGGTCATAGGAATTGATATCTTTGTATGTTGCTTCCGAAAAAAATGAAATACCGCAAGTGGCACAAGCGTCGGACAGCCGGCGATCGCTTGGCGACGCAAAAAACGGATGTTGCCTTTGGCTCTTATGGGCTCAAAGCCATTACCGAAGCGTGGGTGACTGCCCGACAAATTGAGGCAGCACGTCGCGCGATGACGCGTGCCATCAAGCGTGGTGGAAAAATCTGGATCCGTATTTTTCCAGATCATCCAGTGACCAACCATGGAGCGGAAGCTCCGATGGGTAAAGGTAAGGGTGGCGTCGATTACTACATGACACCAGTCCGTGCCGGCACCGTGATGTTTGAGATGGATGGTGTGACGCCGGAAATTGCTCAAGAAGCATTCCGCCTTGCAGCATACAAACTTCCAGTGAAGACCAAGATTGTCACCAAAACCTAAGCATATGCCTACAAAGAACGAATTCGCGGGTAAGAACGCAAAAGAGCTCTTGGCAATGATTGCTGAGGAACGCGCAAAGCTCCATGATATGAACGTGAAACTTTCCGTTGGTCAATTGCGCGCGGTTCGCACCGTTCGTGAAACCAAGAAACGTATTGCTCGCCTGGAGACACAACGCTCCGCGATCACAACCTCCTAAGTATGGCAACCAAAAAGACAACACCAACAGCTGAACAGCCAACCGCTGTGAAGGCAAAAATGCACCGCCGCTTTACTGGCGTGGTTGTTTCGGCACACAAAACGCCAAAAACAATTGTCGTACGGATTGACCGCACTGAGGTTCACCCAAAATACGGCAAGCGCTACATTGTCAGCACCAAGTTCATGGCGCATGACGAGGCGATGGTCGCAAACGAGGGCGATACGGTGACTATTGAAGAGACGCGTCCGCTTTCGGCTCGAAAGCGCTTCCGCGTTGTTTCAACGCCAAAAGCGTAACCCGACTTTGTATGTTGCAACATCGATCCATGATGAATGTCGCTGATAATACCGGCGCAAACCTACTCCAAGTCATTCGTGTCCTCGGCGGCTACAAAAAGCGGTACGCTCGTTTGGGAGACGTTGTTACCGCTGTAGTGAAGAAAGCATCTCCACACACAATGGTGAAGAAGAGCGACGTGGTCCACGCGGTGATTGTTCGCACACGAAAAGAGGTCCGTCGAAAGGACGGTTCCTACATTCGTTTCGACGAAAATGCAGGCGTCATCATTAACCGTGTCTCAAAGGAACCAAAAGGAACGCGTATCTTCGGACCAATCGCTCGCGAGTTGCGCGCGGAAGGGTTCACGAAGATCGTGTCTCTTGCTCCTGAAGTCCTCTAAATCCTCTCCTATGAAAATCAAAACCGGAGACAATGTTCGCGTCATTGCGGGCAAACATAAAGGAAAAGAGGGAAAGGTTGTGCAGACATTTCCTGCACGTGGACTCGTCGTCGTTGATGGCGTGAACCAAGCAGTGAAGCACATCAAGGCAAAAGGCAAGACTGCTGTTGGGCAACGTGTGACGTTCAATGCACCGTTTCAAGCATCGAAAGTCGCCATTGTGGGCGAAGGTGGTGTAAAGGGCCGTGTAGGCTATGCGTTTATCGCCAAGGACGGACGACAGCACAAAGTGCGCGTTCTTCGAACAAAGAAGGGTGTGACACAAATCGACTAGTATGCAGAATATCCAAGAACAAATGAAGACGACCGTTGGGCCAGCACTCCGCAAGGAATTCGGCTATACCAATATTCACGAGACGCCAGCGATCATGAAAGTGACGCTTAACGCTGGGCTCGGGAAAGGAAAGGATGCCAAGTTCGCTGATGTCGTGGTGGAAACCTTCCGTCGCATTACTGGCCAGCAGCCAGTTCGCACGAAGGCTAAGCAGTCAATTGCTGGCTTTAAGGTTCGTGAAGGCATGGTAGTGGGGGTTATGGCAACGCTTCGCGGCAAGCGTATGTGGGACTTCCTCACGAAGCTCACGAATATCGCTTTCGCACGTATTCGTGACTTCCGTGGTATTCCCGAGTCTGCTGTCGACAGCCAGGGAAACTTCAACTATGGATTTACGGAACACATCGCGTTTCCAGAAATTCATCCAGATGAAGTGGAATCGCTCCATGGGCTCCAGGTGACAATCACCACAACGGCAAAGAACCACGAAGAAGGCCTTGCCCTTCTCAAGGCGATCGGATTTCCGTTCGCTTCCAAGCAACAGAAATAAGCTATGGCAACGACGAATCAAATCGCAAAGTCGCTGAAGAAGCCAAAGTTCAGCACCCGTGTCGTTCATCGATGCTGGCGCTGTGGCCGTAAGCGTTTCTTCATGCGAGCCTTTGGCCTGTGCCGTATCTGTTTCCGTGAACTTGCGAACGTAGGTGAGATTCCGGGAATTCGAAAAGCAAGCTGGTAATCCTATGATGACCGATCCAATTTCCGACATGCTCACCCGAATCCGCAACGCGTCAATGACGCGCGCGGTGACTGTTGAGATGCCGATGTCTAAAATGAAGTTCGCAATGGCGAAGATCCTCGAAAAGGAGGGATATCTTGTAGCCGTTGAAACGTTCCAGGATGGCGCAAAGCCAATGCTGCGTGTTCGTCTTGCGTATCGTGAGACTGGTGAGCCAACAATCTCGTCCATCACCCGAAAGAGCAAGCCAAGTCTTCGCTTGTACGTGAAGGCGGACAACTTGCGTAGCGTCCGATCCGGACAAGGGTGCTCGATTCTTTCGACGCCAAACGGATTGATGACGAACAAAGAAGCGCACAAGCGTCGCTTGGGCGGTGAACTTATCTGCGAAATCTACTAATATGTCTCGCATTGGAAAAAAACCAGTCTTCTTGCCAGCTGGTGTGACCGCGACTATCGCTGGGAACACCGTGTCCGCAAAAGGACCAAAAGGCGAGCTTTCGCTCGTACTTCACCCACATGCCACCGCGGCGCTTTCTACGGAAGAAGGTGTTTCGCAAATTAACGTTACCGTCATGGATCCTGATCGTGAGGACCGTGCAATCTGGGGAACCATGCGCGCGCTTATTGCACAAATGGTGAAGGGCGTGTCCGAAGGATACGTGAAGGCCCTGGAATTGAACGGTGTCGGATTCAAGATGAACTTGCAAGGAACAACGTTGGTGCTTTCTCTTGGCTTCTCACACGATGTAAAATTCGTGTTGCCAGCAGGAATCGCTGCAAAAATCGAAGCGAACGTTCTCACCATTAGTGGAGCAGATGCTGCGCTTGTTGGAAAGATCGCTGCAGAGATCCGTTCAGAGAAAAAGCCTGAGCCATACAAGGGCAAGGGTTTCCGCTATACCGACGAAATTATTCGTCGTAAGGCTGGTAAGGCGTCCAAGAGCGAATAATCCTCTCTATGTTGCGAAAGAATATCCTCGCGAAACGTCATGGCGCAGAACGCCGTGCTCTCCGTACTCGCGCAAAAATTCATGGCACTGCAGAGCGACCTCGTTTGACGGTGTTTCGTTCAAGCAAGCACATTAGTGCTCAGCTCGTAAACGACGACATTGGCAAGACGCTATGCTCCGCGTCTGATGTGAAAATGCCAAGGGCTGAAAAGCCACTTGTTCGTGCTGCCAACGTTGGCAACGCGCTCGCAATTGCGGCAAAAGCACTCGGTGTTACCACGGTAACATTTGATCGTGGTTCGTATC
>CALRHV010000009.1 GCA_943359525.1 Candidatus Uhrbacteria bacterium | reverse complement strand
ACGTACACGAACCGACCGATTACGATTATTATCGAAAGCAAGGCGCTCGCGGATTCGCTCCGTTTGCTTTTTGGCATCGCTTGGCGCGCGAGTGATGATCCGAAATAATCGTCGTTTTCATCGCGGACTGGTCACTCTTTCAGTCATCCCCGTGTAGGCGGGGATCCAGTAGGAATCGCTTCGTGGCGACTCGGGACGACTTTGCTTCGCTGTGACCGATCACGCTACGCCACGACGGTTCGCTTCGCTCACCTGTGGCTGTGCATCAGCGCTCTCGCTGCGCAAAGTGTCCCTCATCGCTCACTTCGCGTATTACGCTGCGAATCGTGCTTCTGTTGCGACCCAATTCACGTTCGCAAATACTGCATTTACGTAATCGGCTCGTTGTGCCGGCAAGTAGTCAAGGAGATACGCGTGTTCCCAGACATCAAGAGCAAACAACACGTCGCATCCGGCGAGGTGACCGACTTCGTGGTCGGAGACCCAGATATTTCGCATGGTCTTCGTCTCGCGATCGATCACGAGCAGCACCCAGCCGATTCCACGCATCATCGCCATGGCCTTCACTTCGTTTTTCCAAAGGTCGAGCGTTCCGTAATATGTGGTTAGTGTATCGGCGAGAGCGCCGGTCATCGATCCATCTCCGCCAAGTCCAGCAAAGTAGATTTCGTGCAATCGCATGCCGTTCCATTCAAATGCATACCGACGGGTAAGCTCGGAAAGGGCGATAGCATTCACTTCTGAATCCTTTTTGTATTCATCAATCTTTGCTGCAATGGCGTTCACATTTTTGACGTATCCTGCGTACAATTTGAGGTGCGCTTCGATCTGCTTCCCTGATAATCCCGTCATCTCCGGAAGGTTGAACGCTACTTCTGAATAAGGCATAATGAGGCTTAAGAATGACTAGATGGTAGCACGAGTGTGTTTGCGAAGCTATGCGTATTTTAGCCATTGAAAGTAGCTGTGACGAGACTGCGATCGCGATTCTGAATGGGATCGATGACAGTCTTCGCGTTGAATCGTCGCTGGTTCGTTCGCAGATTGATATTCATGCGGCGTACGGCGGTGTTGTCCCCGAGGTTGCGGCCCGCGAACATCTTGAAATGATTACGTCGATGATCGCACGATCGGTACGACCGGATGGCGCGGGAATCGATGCTATCGCTGTGACGGCTGGTCCGGGACTCGCTCCGGCACTGCGCGTTGGTGTTGAAGTTGCGAAAACGTTGGCGTGGGCGTGGAAGAAACCGCTTATACCTGTCTGTCATCTTGAAGGACACATTTACGCAAACTGGATTGAGAATGCTCCCGAGTTTCCCGTTTTAGCGTTGATCGTGTCTGGCGGTCATACCGAACTCGTTTTCATGCGTGATCACGGAAGCTTTGAACGACTTGGCGAAACGTTGGATGACGCAGCGGGGGAGGCGTTCGATAAGGTTGCAAAGATGCTGGGACTTCCGTATCCGGGTGGTCCGGCGGTTGATCGACTCGCGGCTCAGGGAAGCCCGAAAGCATTCGCATTTCCACGGCCGATGATAAATCGTGACGACGCGATGTTTAGTTTTTCTGGACTGAAGACTGCCGTCTTGTACGAGCTTCGGAAGAACGACACTCGAATGGCGGATGAAGCATTCCGCGCCGATATCGCCGCATCGTTTCAAGAAGCGATTGTGGAAACGCTCGTTGAAAAAACAATGCGAACGGCGGGGAAGTGTATGCCAAAGAGTATTGTGCTTGCTGGCGGAGTGGCGGCGAATGCCACGCTGCGAGATCGGTTGAAGGAGGCGACGGAGCATCGCGGCATGACGATGCACCTCCCACCATTTCAATACTCTCTTGATAACGCGGCAATGATCGGTGCTGCGGGATACTTCCGTGCGGTTCGCGACATTAGCGCCGATCCGTTGGCGCTGGTTGTTGATTCAAATATGGATATATGACGAAGACGACGTATCAGACGAACTCTCTCGAGGAGACGAGATCGATCGCCGTTGAATTTGCACAACATCTGGTTGGCGGGGAGTTCATTGCGTTGATCGGCGACCTTGGGGCAGGGAAGACGACGTTTACGCAGGGCCTCGTCGGTGCGATCGGATCAACGTCACGTGTGAAGTCGCCGACGTTCACTGTCATGAACGAATATGCGGTTTCGAGCCATCCAACGATTCGTCGGGTGATTCATTGTGACTTTTATCGATTCACGAAAGCGGAGGAGCTTGGTGCTCTCGAGCTCGATGAGTATCGCCGGCCCGACACGGTCATTGTTGCTGAATGGCCAGATGCGTTGCCGACCGTTGATTGGGAACCAACGTATACCGTCACTATTGAGCATAAAGACGAGCAATCTCGGACAATTATGATCGAAGAGGGAGTGTGATAGGGTAGTGCTATACTCGTGAGATATCCTCGTCGATATGAGAACTGCCCGTTTTTTTGTTCCATCTGATTGGATTGCGCAAAGTGCGCAGGCCTTTTCGATTCCTGCAGGATCCATGCATAAGCAGATTGTTTCTGTGCTTCGAATGAAGGCGGGTGATCATGTGAGCTTGTGTCCAAACGATGGAACGGAAATTGATTGCGAAATTACGGAAATTACGAAGGCGGCTATTCTTGGAACCATCATTGGCACGCGAATGGGCGAGCCTCTTCGCCCATCGATCACCGTGTGTGCAGCAATCACAAAGCGCGATACATTTGAATGGACGTTGCAAAAGTGTACAGAAATCGGCGCGACAGCATTTATTCCGCTCATTACTGATCGCGTGATTAAAAAGACGAAAGATGTGCCTGCGCGATGGATGGATATTCTTCGTGAGGCGAGTGAACAGTCTGGTCGAACAACGCTTCCGGTTATTCACGATCCGTCATCGTTGAAGTTGGCAATTGAACAAACGACAAAGTGCGATCGAATCGTTCTGCACGAATCGGCGGGGAAGGTTGCGATAATGCCGAATGTTCGCATGATGGATCACGTTGCGGTGTTTGTTGGGCCAGAAGGAGGATTTTCCGATAACGAAATCGCCGAGCTTGCATCCGCGGGCTCCACAGTTGTTCAAATCGGCAACCTCGTGATGCGCGCAGAGACTGCGGCAACGATTGCAACGGCGCTCATCCGATTTGGTGTAGCGGCGTAATACTATTGTGATACCATTCCAACGCTCCAGAGGTAAGAGTCATGTTGCCAAATTCGTCCGCGCCTACGTATGCAAGGATTCGTGCTCTGACGGAACTTCTGTATCGTCGAGCCTTAAAAAAGAAACAGCATCGTCGGGAAGTTCCTCGGCTCGTGAAGATCCTTTTCTCTATGCGGGGCTTGCGACTATACCACAGTGTCGCAGACCTTCACTTTCGCTTCATTAGCCCAAAAACGCTACATAAAGATCGCTGGAATCTTCGGCCGACTGCACGCGTTATGTGGTGGATGGACAAGGGTCATGGTGTCGTCGAGTATGCAACCCACGGGTATAAACTCCGTTGGGATGCGGATGACGATTTTGGACAGCAGGTGCTCGACCTTGTATGGGGTCGTTAGCCGCACGTACGCCGTTAAGCCACCGGTCGCGGTGGCTTTTGCGTTTATATGTGAGATTGACGATATCTTGTGTTTTTGCTAGGATTTTGAGTTGCAATGGCGCTGCTGTCGTCTTGAGATACGGATCTAAGCAACCGGTGGAATCTCGAGTTTCAACCATGGGAGGGGTGTAAAAACTTTTTTTCGAAACGAATCAGCGCACGCTTCAATTGAAGCGTGCGCTGTATCATTACAGGCCGAGGTTTCGTTTTACTTCTTCAACGGACGTGATGCCGTCGACCGCCTTCAGCAAGCCATCTTGCGTCATTGTTACCATGCCCTGTACTTTGCCGAGTTCTCGCATGTCGTACTCGCTGATTGCGCCTTTTTCGATGATGGTTTTTTCGAGATCGACGGTTTTGATGAGAATTTCATACGCACCGACTCGTCCTTTGTAGCCGGTGTTATTGCATATATCGCATCCTTTTGGTCCGTAGAATTTGAGGTTTGCGGTATCCACTTTTGCCTCGCCAGACGCCTCTGGGATTTCAACGAGATGCTTTTTCACGTCAACGAGAGTTTCGGCATCGATCTCAACGATCTGTTTGCACTCTTTGCAGAGCTTACGGAGCAGTCGCTGACCCATGATTGCGTTCAAAGCCGGAGCGAGAAGATGAGGAGCGAGGCCCATTGATAAGAATCGAGGAATGGCGCCGGCGGCATCGTTCGTGTGGATGGTAGAAAGGAGAAGGTGACCGGTGAGCGCAGCCTGAACAGCAATTTCGGCGGTATCGAGATCGCGGATTTCTCCAACCATGACGATATCCGGGTCTTGTCGAAGGATTGATCGTAGTCCTTTTGCGAAGGTGTAGTCCTTGCTGTAGTCAATTTGGCTTTGGTTGATACCTTCAACTTTGTATTCCACCGGATCTTCGAGAGTGATGATCTTTACGTCGGACGTATTGAGTTTGCGCAGAATTGCGTACAGCGTGGTTGTTTTACCACTTCCGGTTGGACCGGTGGTGATAATCATGCCATTTGGTTTTTCGATTTCCTTCTGGAGCTTCTTTAACGACGCCGGACGGAATCCGAGCGCCTCGAATTCCACAGCGATTGCATCTGGATTAAGCAAACGCATTACCACTGATTCGCCGTATGCCGTTGGAATGGTCGAAACGCGAACATCGATTTCCTTATTTTTTTGATAAATCGTAAATCGACCGTCTTGGGCCTGGTCGTTCACGTTAATCTTTAGGCTCGAGATGAGCTTGATGCGCCCAATAATTTTTTTCCACTGCTCTGCAGCGAGTTTTGCAACGTCTTGTAGAATACCGTCGACGCGGAAGCGCACGGCGATGCCTTTTTCTTCGGCCTCAATGTGAATGTCAGAGGAGCCGAGTTTGAGTGATGCGGCAATGACAACGGCGATAACGTCGGTGACGTTGGAATGCTCAAGCACACCGGCGATCGACGAGAAATCGGTCATCTGCGCTTGGAACTTTACGATTTCTTTCTCCGTGATCTGCACGCCTTTCACGATTGGCTTAATCTTTGGCAGCGCGTCGTACATCTTGATGCCTTGTGCGAAGCTTTCTTCGCTCATGAGATACACTGCGGTGTTCGTTTTATGCCGTTCACCAAGCTCAAATGCGAGCTCTTTGATGCGAGGGTCCTCTGGCTGCGTTGCCCCAATACGAAGTTCTGGACCGGTGAAAAGAAATGAAATGGCCTTGATTTGCTTTGCCTGTTCTTCTGGAATGAGAACGAGCGCATCTGGGCTAATCGGAAAGCCTTTGAGATTGATGTAAGGAATGTTTGTTGTTTTCGATGTCCGTTCAACCTCCGTTTCCCGTTCACGAAGGGAGATATTTTGCATCTTTTCCGTGAGTTTCGACGACGTTTCGTCGGCTCCGATGATGATTGAAGCTTTCGTGGATGGCGGGGGAGTTACGGCTGATACATCTCCCCCTGCCAGGGCGCTCGACGAGCCTGAGCTGGGTGAGGAGAGTGTGTCTGAGGGGGTCTTCGCGACCGTAGCGATCGGAATCGTCGCAACCGGAACTGGCGCCGACACGCTATCGGCGGGTTTCCTTTTTAAGAGATCCGCAATGGATGGAAGATTTCCCGACATGAATTATCTGGAAAACACGCGGCGCGTGTGGTGATGAAATCGCGAACCAAATGGCGCACGATCGAGATACTCAGCAAGCAACGTCCATATGGCGTACGTGAACGTCGTCATAAATCCTGCCATGCACACCGTGAAGATCAGTCCAACGAAGGTTCCCACGAATGCGATGCCGATCATCATGCCAAGTGATCCTTGAGCAAGGGCTTCAGCAAAAAGGAATCCTGTTGGCAGTGCGAGAATGGTGAGGCCAAAGAAGAACGCAATGGTGAGCACGAGGTTTGCGGCAAAGACAAGCATTGCAACTTCACAGGCAACAAGCGGATGACGCATGAATCGCGCTGCGCCTTCCTGGATACCGTCGAGAATGGAAACATGTTCTTGGCCAACGGCAATGAGCGTGAGCATCGCGATCACATTGAGGACGAACGCCACGAAGAGTGTTGCGGCCATGAGAAGAATTGCCGTTGCGCCGCCTGCCGGTATGCTTGTTGGAAGCTCACGAATGAGCGCTCCGCCACCGCCAAGAACGATGAAAATACCAACGTGGAAGAGCAGATCAACGCCAAGGATTCGGAGGAAATGATGATGATGGAGCGCGCGAAGAAGATCACGACCGGTGAGTGGTTTTTTTCGGTGCACCGATCGATGCATTGCCACGAGGAGAAGTTGCTGACAAAGGGTGACGATGAATGATCCACCAACGATGACCGCGCAAATACCAAGCGTCGCGGTAACGATGTGTCCAGTGCCGGAAGAGAGCACTAGTCCTGCGTAGCTGCGAATGAACGTTGCAAAATTTCCGCCAATGGCACTGATGATATCAATGCCAGGCGTGAGCGCGATCTCTGCTTGTTGCAAAAGATCATTCACCACAACACCAGTGCCCGCTAAGCCAGCAAGAACCGCAAAAGGCCAGAGCTCTTTGTGCCCCCAGGCTGTTTGCAATGCACGCCAAAGCATTGGTCGATAGATTGGACTTTCGTTTATTCGTTTCATACTCCTCCGAGAATATGAAAAGTATACCACTCAAAACGCGAAGACCCCGGCTCTCTCAAGCCGAGGTCCCGTGAGTGGTGACGTTGCGTTATCCCACGAACACGAACCGTCGCATGTCGTCCGGCGAATTGAGGACGTCGCCGAGCGGGTATTTTTCGACGTAGGCCTTTTCGTAGGCCGGCGTCAACGCATTTGCCGCCAGGCCGAATTCTCCACCGAGCGCATGAACCACCGCGATATCCATTTCGAGGACGTCGCCGATGACCATCACGTTTGCCCAGCTTTTGACGCCCGCTTCGATACGAAGCCGGTTGAGGCACGCATAGTAAAACGGCCGACGCAGCTGAACTGGTCGTGCCAGACCGCGAATGCTGAGCGTCGGCGGAATGCGATAGAATCCCTCGATGAAGTCCAAAAGCGGATCATCGGACAGTATCTGATCCGTGCTCCCAACGACGTACTTCTTGGCGCCACCGACCGTGCGAATTTTCGTGTGATCGAGAATCGTACCAGGGATGGTTGCGAGCTTTCGCCGCACTGCGTCCGTGTTGCTGTTCGTCACGATCGCCAGGTGCAGGTTCGGCTCGGCCTGGACGTCGCGGAGCAGCTCCGGAATGCCGGGGCGAATCGCGATGCTGCCTTGGTGGTAGTGGTCGTTGAACCGCTCTCCGACAATGCGCCTAAATCCTTCGATGCGCTCTTTGCTGAATCCGAAGGATTCAAGCATGATTCGCGATGCGTGATTGCTCCGGAGGTACGGGTCGAGCGTTCCAGGACAGACGGCGATGCCATCGATGACCCAGTCGAACCTGGACGGATCGGCGAGGACGCACCGTTCGGCGTCCTTGTAGCGGTCGCGAATGGTATTCGTACCGCGACCCGTGATCTCGGAAAGTGTCGCGATGACGCCGGTGACGAATCCTTCGCCTTCTTTTTCGGCGTCGGTACAGGTGCCGTCGAAGTCGAAGACGACGAGGCGAGGGATGGTGGACATGGCGACAGTACCTTGGTGCGGTGTGACGATTCTTTGCCAGAATGGCTTCGGGAAAGTATCAGATTTCTTGGCTAATGTCCAACAAAAAACCACCACGCCGTTCGCGAACGGCGTGGTGGTTTTTGTGACTTAGCTTTGCACTGGAAGCGGGACGAGCGTTTCGGCCTTGATTGCTGGACCGATGAGGGCGATGAATTCTTCCTTCTCGATGGTTTCCTTTTCGAGTAAGTGTTTCACGATCGCGTCCATTTGCACGCGTTGCTTGCGGATGATTCCACGAGCCGTTTCTTTGGCGGCGCCGAGGAGGACATTGATTTCTTGATCGATGAGTTCGGCAATTTTCTCGGAATATCCGCGCTGCTCGTTCATCTGCTTGCCCAAGAACACCATTTCATCCTGGCCACCGTATGTGCGAGGGCCAAGCGCGTCGCTCATGCCGTAGTGGGTGACGAGTTCGCGAGCAAGCTGCGTTGCGCGTTGAAGATCGTTTGACGCTCCTGTTGTGAGATCGCCAAAGATTTCTTGTTCTGCGACGTAGCCGCCAAGCATCATGGCGAGTTCGTCCACGAATTCGCGGCGCGAGTGCATCTTTTTATCCTCGTCCGGGATGCTCATCGTGTATCCGGCAGCACGACCACGGGAAATGATGGACACCTTATGAACGTCGTCACAGTGCGGAAGCATGTGGCCGACGATGGCGTGGCCAGATTCATGATACGCCGTGATACTGCGCTCAATAGGGGAGAGCATGTGGCTCTTGCGCTCTGGTCCGAGCAACACCTTTTCGATGCTGTCGAGCAAGTCCTCCTGCATGATGGTTTTGCGATTGCGGCGTGCGGCGAAAATGGCCGCTTCGTTCATGATGTTCATGAGGTCGGCTCCGGAAAGTCCGGTGGTGCGTTCCGCAACGCGCTTCAGATCCACGTTCGTATCAAGCGGCTTGCCTTCTGCGTGGATTTTGAGAATCGCTTCACGATCTTTCAAATCTGGACGATCGAGCGTGACGCGACGATCGAAACGGCCTGGACGAAGCAACGCAGAATCGAGAACATCTGGGCGGTTGGTTGCGGCAATGACGATGACGCCAATGTTCGGTTCAAAGCCATCCATTTCCACAAGAATTTGGTTGAGGGTCTGCTCGCGTTCGTCGTGTCCGCCGCCAAGACCAGCTCCGCGTTGGCGACCAACAGCGTCGATTTCGTCGATAAAGACGATACACGGTGCGGCCTTTTTTGCCTTTGCGAAAAGATCGCGGACTCGGCTTGCACCAACGCCTACGAACATTTCTACGAATTCTGATCCGGAGATATGGAA
Source organism: Candidatus Uhrbacteria bacterium (assembly GCA_943359525.1). Lineage (GTDB taxonomy): Bacteria > Patescibacteriota > Patescibacteriia > UBA9934 > UBA9934 > CAIKHN01. The sequence continues at coordinate 25,748 of CALRHV010000009.1, read as the reverse complement.
GAACGGAACCTCAGCTTCACCGGCAACAGCGCGAGCGATGAGCGTTTTACCGGTTCCTGGCGGGCCCATGAGCAACACGCCTTTTGGAATTTTTGCACCAAGGTCGGCAAACTTTTTTGGCGTTTTAAGGAATTCAACAATTTCAGACAGTTCTTCTTTTGCTTCCGGGTTTCCTGCAACGTCGGCAAACGTGAGGCGATTTTTCCCCTTCGTGACTTCGCGTGCACCACTTTGGCCAAAGGTCATTGCTTTGCTGTTTGCGCCTTGCATCTGGCGAAGGAAGAACCACAGGACAATCGAGAGCACAATAACGATTGCTGCAGTCGGCAACACGTTTTTTGCAAAGGTGACTGCGGCACTCGGCTCGTCGATTTGTACCGTGAGGCCAGATCGGATTTCTGGGCTGATGTTGTCGCTATCAAGAATGTCGTTGAACGACTGGCCGCGCTCTTTGCGTGCAACGAACACTGTGTTGTCAGTGCCTGTTGCGGTAACGGTATCTTCAACCACGATCACTTTGGTGATTTCCTTTTGTTCAATTTTATCCATGAGCGTTGAGATGCTCACCGATTCCGTTTTTGTTGAGGACGGCACAGCTGCATTGGCGAAAATGACGCCAAGAATAACAAGAACGAGCAGGAAGCCGATGGCGTTTTTTGATAATGGTTTCATAGGAAATTGAAGCGTCAATGTTTCGAAATGATGCCAGAAAAGGGCTCAATACGCAAACGAGCCGCCCTTGCGTGGGGCGACTCGCCGTGCCTAACGAATTCGTGTCCGCAGCTACGCGATCATCGAGAGGATCTGGCGCCCGAGCGGGTCGCTGGCTTCTTCACGGATGCGGTAGCTGCTATTGCCCTCGACCACACCGATCTGTGCGAGCCATCGGAAGGCGGCTTCGATGAGTCGGTCCGCGACGCGAGCGGTCGAGCCCAGGATGTTCTGGACCCGCTTTACGATCGCCGGGACTTCCCACGTCTTTCGCTCCATCTTCAGTATGCCGAGCGCGATCGCGACCGCCCCAGCCATCGGCTGTGCCTTGGTTGGGAGGTTGGCCTCGAGAACTTCGCGGAGCGACGGGGGAGACGAATCCGAATCAATGCGCGGTTCCACGTTGGGCCGAAGCTCGATCTGGGCGCTTGTGATCATAGCGCGACGCTGCCTGTCGAGCCGCTTCGCGATGTGACGGATCTCCCGCGTCGACGCCTGTTCCTTCCAGGCATGAAGGAGTTGCGGCCAGTCCGAGCGAGTAAGGTATGCGACCACTCGGTTCGGGCTGATCAGCTCATTGCGCGAGAACGCGCCAGCCACGACGAGACGAATTACATCCACTTGAAGGCCCGCTTTCTTGAGGCTCTCCAGAGTCTCCCAGAGTTGGAATGCGTGGCGGAGGGTGAGTCGGTGCTGATCGAGCGCGCGCATGAATTGTACGGCGGTGGTTTCGGGATCGGTGATCTCAATCCACTTACCGATGTTCGCTACGATCTCGTCGGCCGCACGCTCTTCGTGTGAGCGGAGGTCGATACCACCAAGGTTGATGACGAAGATCCGCTGAGTGCGGGGTCCTTCGTTGGCGTGCGAGGAGGGGGCGGTGGGAAGGGACTTCATGTGATCCTGTGGGGATGTGGAAGGGGCGGGAATTGCCGAAAGGCCCGAAGATTGGACCACAATTTTTCGTTTTCGTCAAACAAAAAACCGCCAGTGTTGGCGATTTTTTTGGGATGTGACGAGTGATTACGCTTTGTCTTCGGTCTTTTCTGCCTTCGCTGCGCCTTCTTCCTTGAGGGAGAGACCAAGGCGATGTTCGTCTGGTTCTACGGAGACAATACGGAACTTCATGACGTCGCCTGGTTTTGCCAACTTGGTTGGGTCTTCCACCGGCTTGTCGGAAAGTTCAGACACGTGAGCGAGGCCTTGAATGTCGGCATCGAGTTCAACGAAGAAACCAAATGGGTTGACTTTGATGATTTTTCCTTCCACCCAGCTGCCAACCTTGTAGCGCTTTGCCACTGTCTTCCAAGGATCTTCGGTGAGCTTCTTGATGGACAAGAAGATCTTGCTTCCTTCAATACCAATGATTTCCGCACGAACGCTATCGCTCATCTTGAGCACGTCACGTGGGTGATCAATACGCTGCCAAGCAATTTCAGAGATGTGAACCAATCCTTCGAGTGGGGTGGTGCTTCCGGTTGGGAAGAACTTCACGAAGGCTCCAAAGTCTGCCACTGCAGATACGTCGCCAGCAACGATGTCGCCAACGCGGCATTGTGCGATGATGTTCTTTTGCTCCTCTTCCCAGACCGCCTTTTCCGACACGATGAGCTTTCCATCATCCTCATGAACGTCCAGCACGCGAACGCGCATGGTTTCGCCAATAAAGCTGCGGAGCTTCTCGAAGATCTTCTGCTTATCGCCACCGGCAACACGCGGATAGTGTTCTGGAGCAAGCTGCGACACTGGCAAGAAGCCCTGAACATGGTTCACACGAACGATAAGCCCGCCCTTGTTTGCGTCCAACACCTTTACTGGGATTGGTTCGCCAGACGTTGAGAGTTCGCTCAAGTCCTTCCATGCGCGCTGTTGACCAGCGTAACGGAATGAGAGTTCAACTTCGCCGTTCTCGTTTTCAAGATCGACGACGGTTGCCTCAACTTCATCGCCGTCCTTGAGGTTTTTGTACGCCTCAGCTTCTGCGTAGAGCTCACGACCACGAACAACACCAGTGGTTAAACCAAGGATGTCGATGCGGATTTCGCGGCCTTTTGTGGAAAGCACCTTGCCCTTAATGGTGTCACCAAGCTTTGGGATGGTGAATAATCCCTCTTCCTTCAAGAGCTCTTCGAGCTTGCTTGATGTGCTTACCGCTACCTTCGTTGCTTCTTTCATAAAGAAAATATCCTGATCGAGCTACGGGCCAAGTGGCGAGTAGGCGCTCAGGGGCTAAGAATGAAGAAGTGCCAAGATGGTAGCCTGAAAGGGCAAAATGGGCAAGATGTGATATACATGAAGTAAGAATCATCTAGCCCAATATCCTATGACTGTTGGAGAATTGATGAAAACCGATGTGGTCACGGTTTCGCCGTCGTTGAGTTGGCGGGAGGCTGCGGAGCTCCTTTTGGCTCGTGGCATTTCTGCCGCGCCGGTTGTTGATGATACTGGGCACCTTGTGGGGATTTTGAGTGAGAAGGACTTGTTCCGAGGACTTTTTCCAAGTTTTAAAGACTGGGTGCAAACGCCAGAGAATTACCTTGATTTCAACGCCATGGAGCACCATGCGGCCGACGCGATGGGAAAAAAGGTGTCCGACGTGATGAGCACGCGAGTCATCACCGCAGAGCCGAGTACGCCGATTTTGAAGGTTGGGGCGCTTATGGTTTCATCCGGGATCCACCACATTCCTGTCGTTCAGCACGATATTTTGGTCGGCATTGTCGGCCGTGGTGATATGTATCGGGCAATCATGAAGCAGTATTTTGGGATGGGGAAAAATGAAGTAATATAAGCTGCGTAGCATATTTCTTATGCTTGATACACAAGATATTCAGGTGTTGCGTGAGATGTTTGGCGAATTGATTGGAGAGTCGGAAGTTCGGATGATGAGCCGGATTGATGGGATGAAGGGTTGGATGGAGGCATTGCTCCAAAAGGAACTTCGTTCCGTTCGTGATGACATCATTGAAGTCATCAACGATGGTGTTCTGCCACAAATCAATCAATTGAATGTTCGTGTTACACGACTGGAGCGCATGCAACGACAGGGATCGTATTAATTTTAGTTCACGACCGAAGACCCACCCCACGCAACGGGGTGGGTCTTCGTGTTTAGAGAACTAGATCTGAAGTGATTCTTTGGAGGGTTGTGATGGGATGGGGGCGCCGACGAGATCTCTTCGGTGGGAGTGGGGTACTCGATTTCAAAGGGACGTTTTGGTAACGCGAACGTTTCGCGTTAAGAAACTGCCGGTCAATTCTGACGATACGTAAGGTCGCCGATGACGCCGTCTACGATCGGGGATCGCGAATTTGGGGATCGATTTCATTATTTACGGATTTCGAGATCAGAGTCCGTTGTATCGCCAGGTTTAAAAGTATCAAAAACCGAGGGTCACGTTTCCAAATGAGGATAGCCGATCTCATTGTCACTCACATCGTCTCGCCCAACCCATTCAAAGATTCAGTTTAGACCCGATGTTCTCCACAGTACTTCTGCCTTTTTTATTGCGATGTCGTTACACTACTCATACTATGGCACACCCAAATGGAGAGATGGTGCAGGATTTTCGGAAAGCGGTTGCGCGGTTGGTTCCGTTAACGCCAAAAACTATTCGTGACGAAGCAGTGCAGCTTGCGGACGATTTGGAACAGAACGAATCATCGACGATTGAACAAATTCGTCAGGCGTTGGTGTATGTCGGTAGGAAAGAATTTCCGTTTCGTATGGCGTATCAGGAGCTTTGCGCTGGCGACGAAGAGGCGCGACTTCAGGAATTCGTTCTTGCGAAACTCGATGAATCGGTGAAGACAAAAATGGAGCCTGTCGTAAAGTATGGCGTGCACATTCTTGATTTCGTTAAAAGCTCACAGTTTGAATCGGAGCTCACTGATGATGACCGTTCGCAGATTATCCGCGAGATTAATGCGGCGCACGACGTTCTTGATCGACAATGCGATGAGCGCGCGGCTGCTCGACGAGGAACATACGATGAGTTGGTGGTTCGATGGACGGCAACGCAAGCTCATATTCAACAAACGATCGAGGTTCTGCGCGGAATGGCAGATCGTGATCCGGAATATCACGATGATATTTTGGCGCGCGTGCAACAATTCGAAGATGGATGGTCTATGGTAGAAGTCGATCCGACCGTGGACGATGTGCAAAAAGAAATTACGTATTGGACCAGTGTACTGAGCGAGGATGAAGAGGATGGCACGGCGGAGTAACTTGTGTTACCGTACTCACGAATTCGAGCCGATTATGATTATTACCTGGAACGGTGCGGGAAGTATTGTTCTCACTGCAAAACCCGGTCAAACAGAAGTGTCATTAGTGACGAATCCGTTTTTTGCGGAAGGTGTGATGAAATTTCCAAAGCAAATTGAAGCGTCGATGATCGTGCGCACGCATAGCGATGATTCAACGGGAAATATGGAGGCGATTATCGCGGAGCACGACGGCGGCAAGGCGCCATTCGTCGTCGATCATCCGGGTGAGTATGAGGTGCGCGGACTGTTCGCGACCGGAATTTCTGCGCCAAAGAAGGACGGAACACCGCACACCATCTATCGATTCGATGTTGAAGGAATGCACATTGGATTCCTTGGCGCTATTGATCGTGCACTGACACCGAAAGAACAGGAGTCGCTTGGTGCTGTTGATATTCTTTTGGTTCCAGCGGGCGGAGGAAGTGTGCTTGGTGCATCTGCGGCGGCCGAAATTGTTACACAAATTGAGCCACGCGTCGTGATCCCAATGTACGTCAACGCCTTCGAGGGCGATGGACTTGCCGAAAGTGCCGCGTTCGTACGCGAGATTGGTTCGCCAACAGAGACCATGGCGAAGTATAAGATTACTCGGTCCGGTTTGCCGGAAGAGGATATGCAGGTGGTGGTACTCACGCGTGGATAACGTATGGATACTCCACGCATCGTCATCCCGAAGCGGCGACGATTCCTTGCCGGGAAAACGGTGTGGATTGTTGGAGTGATCGTGGTTGTGGTGATTATTGGAACGGCAATACAGATGAAGATGACTTGGACGCGCGAGCGCACACGGGGAGTGACGAGTGACGCAGTCGATCTTCTCCGAGCAATCAAAACAGAAATTGGCTCCGTTCTTCCTCCGGCCAGCACAATCGCACCAATCACTGACGCCTTTACCTCAGATACCTCCATTCCTTCCTCCAACTAACCTGTATGGCAAAAGCAAACGAAACCGTTGAAGTTCTTCCAGAAGATCCAGGGCTCGTGCCTGTTGGCGGACTTATTCAGCAAAGCATCACGGAAGAAATGCGCCACGCGTATTTGGACTACGCAATGTCCGTTATTGTTTCTCGTGCATTACCAGATGTTCGTGACGGCATGAAGCCGGTGCATCGCAGAATTTTGTACGCCATGTGGGACATTGGCTTGCGCGCCAACGCGAAGTTCCGAAAGTCTGCAACCATTGTTGGAGAAGTGCTTGGTAAATATCACCCGCACGGCGATATTTCGGTGTACGACAGCATGGTTCGCATGGCGCAAGACTTTTCGTTCCGCTATCCGCTTGTGACTGGCCAAGGCAACTTTGGATCCATGGACGGCGACGGTGCTGCTGCGTATCGATATACCGAGGCAAAGCTTTCGCCGATTGCGGAAGAGATGCTGCTCGACATTGAAAAGAATACCGTCAATTTTGTTCCAAACTACGACGGAAGTCACCAAGAACCAGCGGTGTTGCCAGCAAAACTTCCAAACTTGTTGTTGAACGGCATGATTGGTATTGCTGTGGGTATGGCCACGAACATTCCTCCGCACAATGTGAAGGAAATCAGCACAGCGATTTTGAAACTGATCGATAATCCAGAGACGACGATCGATGAAATTGTTGAAGTGATGCCTGGCCCAGATTTCCCAACAGGAGGAATTGTGTACGGAACGAATGATCTGCGAGCGGCGTATGCGACAGGTCGTGGGGGAGTTGTCGTCCGGGCAAAGACCGACATCATCGAAGGCAAAAAAGATACAGCCGTCATCATTGTTTCCGAAATTCCATACCTCGTGAACAAGAGCACGCTTATTGAAAAGATTGCTGATCTTGTCCGTGAGAAGAAAATTGAGGGTATTCGCGATATTCGCGACGAGAGCAATAAAGAAGGTGTTCGTATCGTTATAGAATTGAAAAAGGACGCGTATCCACGAAAAGTGTTGAACCGCCTGTACCAGTCAACGCAATTGCAAACAACATTCCACTACAACATGCTTGCGCTTATTGACGGCATTCAGCCGCGCGTGCTGAACGTGAAGCAGATTCTTGAGGAGCACATTAAGCATCGCAAAGAGGTCGTAAAGCGCCGGACAGAATACGATTTGGCGCGTATTGATGACCGTTTGCACATTTTGGACGGCTTGCGTATTGCGCTTGCGAACATCGACAAGGTGATCGCAACCATCAAGAAGTCGAAGGACAAGGACGAGGCACGCGTGAATTTGATGAAGCAATTTTCGATGAGCGAGCGTCAGGCGATCGCCATTTTGGAAATGCGGTTGCAGGCCCTCGCGAACCTTGAACAGTTGCGCATCGAGCAAGAATACGCAGAGAAGATGAAGATCAAGGAAGCGCTTGAGGCGATTCTGAAGAGCGAAAAGAAGCTGCTTGCGGTATTGCGCGGAGAACTCGTCGATCTTGCAGAAAAGTTTGGTGATGAGCGTCGAACGAAGATCGTGAAGGCTGGCGTGAAGGAGTTTTCGATGGAAGATATTATTGCCGACGTTCCAGCAGTCGTCATGATGACGAAGGACGGCTATATCAAGCGCTTGGCGCCGGATACGTTCACGCAGCAAGGTCGTGGAGGAAAAGGTGTCATCGGATTAACAACAAAAGAAGAAGACGCGGTTGAGGCGATTTATTCGGCAACAACGCACGACGACATGATGTTCTTCACGTCCCGCGGCCGCGTGTTCCGTTTGAAGGCGTACGAAATCCCGGAGGCATCGCGCACAGCAAAGGGTCAGGCAATTGTGAACTTCCTCGAGCTTGGACCGGGCGAGAAGGTGTCGTCAGTGCTTGTGGGAAACTTGAAGAAGCAGCTTGGAGCGAAGTTCATCATGATGGTGACGAACCGCGGAACCATCAAAAAAACGAAGCTCGAAGATTTCGAGAACGTGCGAAAGTCTGGCTTGATCGCGATTAAGTTGAATGATGGCGATAACTTGCAGTGGGTTCGAACATCTACCGGAAAAGATCACGTCATGCTTGCATCGATGAATGGAATGTCGATTCGGTTTGCTGAAGAAGATGTTCGCGCAATGGGTCGCGTTGCTGCGGGTGTTCGTGGAATGAAATTGAAAGGTGATGATGAAATTATCGGAATGGAAGTTATCACTGTCGAGGCGCAAAAGGAAGGGAGACAGTTGCTGACCATTATGGGAAATGGTTACGGAAAGCGCACAGACATTGAGGAATACGGTATTCAAGGTCGTGGAGGATCGGGAATCAAAACCGCGCAGATTACTGCAAAAACAGGAAAGCTCGTGTGCGCATACGTGACGGAAATGAAAGATTCGCGCGACTTGCTCATCATGTCGCAAGGCGGACAAATCATTCGTACATCGGTTACATCCGTGTCCGTTATTGGTCGTGCAACACAAGGCGTTCGCGTGATGCGATTCAAGCAGACGGGTGACATGGTTGCAACGGCAACAGTCGTTGCAGAAACGGTAATTGAGCAGGAAGAAAAATAAATGAAGGAATGTTTGCCAATCGCTCCGAGTAATCGGGGCGATTGTTTTTGTGATAAAATAGATCCAAGTATGGATCCTAAAGAATATTCAACTCCTGGAGCGACCCCTCCTGGTGGCAGATCGCGTAAAGATGCACCAGAGGCGTTTGCCCTTCTTCATAAAGCATTTAACGCTGAGGGGCGAGAGAAGGCGTTGCAAAATGCAGAAGCTCAGGAGCGGTTTGATCGATTGGTGAATGAACACCCTTCGTTTGCAGACCCAGTGTGGGGAAAGGTTCGTCAGCAATTTTTCTTGATGCGCGACAAAAAAACTGCGGTTGATGGTCCTGATGGTCATTGGGAAGGTACGCCAGAGCGCGAACGTGAGTTAGGCGTGTTGAGCTACTTGGAGTTTCTTATTGGTAACGCGCAGAAAAAGTTTGGACGTCGAGCAATGATGCTCGAATCTGTTCGCAGACTGCTTCCGGAGACGATTGCTGGACAGGAACCGGGGCCTGATCGCGTTTCGCGTGTGCGAGAACGTTTGTTTGTGGGCTCCGCGCTTCGTAATCGAACCATGACTTTGGCGCAGATTCAAACGTGGTTTAGGTATGAACAGCATCGACCTGATATTTCCAAAGAACGTGCTGCCGAAATTGCTGAGCACATTGGAAAGATTTCAACCTGGCCCGAAAATCCGAAGGTTGCACTTCGTGAGCCGATGGTATTGGAAGATTTGGTTTTGCACGCGCCAACCCCGGTGATCGCGTTGCCTGATCTTGAGTCTGACCCTGAAAGAGCTGATGCAGTGTTGGTTGAGGACAGCGATGGAGGACAACTACACAAGGAAGAATCGATGATTTACGGTCCTTTTACGCAAAGATTAGCGGAGGGAAACGTTGCGAGTTCTACCCCGGAGAAGGAGGCACGATCGCATCCTACGAAATCATTTGTTGAGCGTGTTGCGAACGCGCGGTATCGTGCAGAAAATCAGGATTCTGGATTATCGCGTATAGCTCGTCAGGAGACATTGGCTGAGCTAGAATCCGCCGAGGAAGCTGAACTTACGAATCTTGAACACGTGCTTGAGGCGCCTGTCGACGTATTTCGTGGGCCGTTGTCAGATGAAATGGTCGTTGTCATGGAGCGAGACTTGAGTCAATCTTCAGACCTAGAGGTCGTCTATTATACGCACAATCTCTTGGTTTTGAAAACGCGCATTGAGGCGCTGAAGGCTGCACTTGCGGCATCACCGGAAGACGTTGCGGATGCGCCAACACACCAGGCACCGGAAACTGTACCGATGGGTGGAGACGCATTTGAGCCAAATGTGTACGCGAAAAATGCACGAATGGACCTTACTGCCGTGCCGCTTCCGCATGCCATTGCTGAAGACGTTGCACGACGAGAGGAAGGCATTCGAAACGCGCAAACACCCGAAGAACTTTTGGGATTACGTCCCGATGCGTCGCGTGTAGATATTGAATCGGCATACGAAGAGCATCTCGCACGGTTGGATTTTGAAAATAAGGCAACGTCAGCTCGGTTAGCGCAGGCTGCGCGTGCGCGGAAAAACATGTTACAGCGGGTTGAGACGCAGAAACATGAAACGTCTGCACCGGTGCTACCAGAAACGCCAGAATCGATATTGGATTTAGCGGCAGAGGCATCGCGGGAGGATATCGACGGTGCTGTTGCGCGAAAGCTTCACGGGGTGAATTACGAAGACGAGGCGAATGCTCCTCTTATTCAACGCATCATGAATGCGCACCAAGCGATGATTCGACGGGTTGAGGAAAGGGAACACAAGGACGCACAATGGAAGGAACTTCGGAAAGGCCTCGATAACGCGGAAATGCATCGTCCGTTTATGGTTGATCCGGTGAAACCGGAAGGTTGGTGGTCAAGACAGCTGCGTACGCCAGGAGCAAAGGTTCGTGCATTGCTTTTTGGTGCCGCTGGAGCTACGGCGGTTGCCGGTGCGGCGATTGCACTCCATGAGTTTGCAGAAACGGAGTCTGATTCATCGCATATTGTTGTTGGTGCGCTTGAAGATCCAACGATTGACGAAGGGATCTCTGAGTCTGAACCGGGACCGGCCTTGGTGGCCGATGTTGAAGCTCCAGTAACCGATCACGTTGTTGCGAAAGGTGAAACGTTGTGGAATGTATTGAAAGACAAGATTCAGGATCGCGGCTTGCGGGCAACGAGCGAAAAGATTTTGACCTTGAAACATTTTGCCGATTTGGAGAACCCAACGGTTGATTGGGACACGTTACCGATCGGACAGGTGATTCATCTCGCATCGGTTGAGCACATGTTGGATGAGATGGAAGGGAAGCCTTTAATGTCATCGGTAGCCTCGGGTTCAGTGGAAAGCATTCCCCACGACGTTTCGCAATCTATCACCCAGCAAAATCACGCCGAGGATACACCAAGCTGGATTGCGGGTTCAGATGCTCCGGGGTATGAGTCGATCGTGATGGAAGCCTATGCGGACATTCCGCGAGAAGAGCGATCGCAGCATGTGATGCAAAAGGGGGAGTGGATTTATAAGCTCATTCACCTCATGCTCCGAGACAGTGGGCTGAACTGGAGTACGCCTCGCATTACGCGGTTGAAAAATATGACGCTACAGGAGAACGGACTCTCGGAGGAACAGGCAAAGAAAATTCCAGTGGGCGCGATTATCACATTCGATAGTGCGGTGCGAGAAATTCAGGCAATGAAAGCGGCGAAGGAAAAGGGAAAAAAGAAGTAAAAACGATTGACGACCAGGCTTCCCGAGGGTTGCCTGGTCGTCCGTGTTTCGGTCTTACCTTGTTCGCCTATGCTGCGCGTGCGACGCCGACGGCCATGAGGGCCCATTCGATGTTCCGCAGTGCATCTTCGCGCTGTTTGACCCGTGGAGTGCGCTGGCCGAGCTGGCCTTCTTGGATGAGGGTGCGCACGGCCTTGGCTGGGATGTGCAGACCAGGTGCCGTCTCCAGCGACCAGTTGATCACCGATGCGAACGCATCGTGTGCCGCGCTCGAGCCGTCTTCTTGGCGCACGGCGATGATGCCGCGTGACACGCGTTCCTGGACGCGCATGGCTTCCAGGTATCCGCGTGCCATCATGGAATCGTTGCCGATACCGGCGAAGCGTTCACTCTCGAGCTTGTGGATCATGTCGCGGACACATCCTGCTGCGGGCATCGCCCATGTGCGGAACGGATTGGCGTGAATGGTCTCGAGATGGTTCACGTAGCCTTGCAGCCGATCCACGAACTTGCGACGCATGCGACGGTTCACGCTCGGGAGGATGCTGTTGTTCGTCCACCACGGCTGCTTGTCGGTGAGAACGCTCGTCAAGCGCCCGGCCAGAGCATCCACGTCCGCGATGTACGTCGCCGTGGCGTTTTGCGCCGCGACGATTTCCTGGACGCGGTCCAGTTTGGTATTCACGATACCTTTCACCCGGCGCTGGATGGCGCGGACGATGAGCACCTTACGGTACGTATTGTAGCGTCCGATCCTATCACGCGGATTCCGCATGGAGGAGAGAAACACGCGGATCTCGTCGCCAATTTCGCCGCTGCTCGCGGCGGCGTAGCCTTCGAGCTCGTTGATGTTCGCAAGATGTTCCTCGAGCGAGATCGTTTCTCGAAGGTTGGTATACAGCGCATGCGCCAACACCCCATTGCTGTGAGCGTCGAGCGCGTGCATGTAGTCGATGTCAGCCAGTTCGTTCGCCATCGCCTGTGCCATCGCACGATCAGCTCCGGTGATGCCGGACGTGAACGCCGAGACGACGAGCGCAGGAGGCCCGTACGCATCGACCCACGGGTTCAGATCCCGATCTCCGCCGATTTCCCGTGCCAGGTGTTTGCCTGGGGCGTAGATCTGGACTGTGTTTCCAATCGGAATTCCTCCCGGCAGCCTACGTCGATCACAAACGATCCAGAGGTTTCCGGCGAGGGATTGGCAGCTTTCTTGCGGTATGAAGACAATCGATCCCTGAGGTCCGGTTTCCTTCGGGGAAAGCTCGCCGTTCCCGTCCACATTGGCGAGGACGGCGTAGAGCGGGGTGTTGAGAAGGATACTGAACAGCGGGGAACGGGTCTCGAAGGGGTCGATCACGGGAGTTTCCTGGGTTTCACTGTTGCCTGCGCGGTTGCGCCGGTGCAAGAGAATAGCCCTATTTCTGGCTTGACGTCAAAGGCGTATTTCGCTATCCTTTGCGCATTCTTCAATTCTCCCTATGCCATTGCCGTCATTCCGAAGCTCACGATCAAAGGTTCGCCGTCGTCGCTCCCACCACGCCTTAAAGCCACAGCAGGTGGCCGTTTGTGCAAAGTGTGAAGCAATTCTCTTGCAGCATCGTGCATGTAAGAACTGTGGAGCCTACGGAGACCGCAACGTCGCAAAGAAGGGCGCAGCAGAGGTAAAGAAGGCTATTGCGAAGACCGTAAAAACAAAAGCGGTAAAATCGGCAAAGCCAGCAAAGGCAGTGAAATCATCTGCTCAGCCTGGTCACGAAGGTCATAACCACGAGTAAATTCACACACAAGGCCTGCCGTTTGGCGGGCCTTGGTGTTTTTCGGTATACTCTGCACATTCTATGTCCAATCGTCATCTCGCCAGGTCCATGGCTATGCAAGTTCTTTACGAATGGGATTTTCGTGGAAAGGAAGCGGTACGGCTTCCGGAGGTTGTTGCGTTGGTTCGTGAAGAGTTCGCGCCAAAGTTCGACGATGGTGGCTATGTTGAGAATCAAGTTGGCGAAATTATCAGCCGCCTTTCCGAAATCGATTCCATGATCAATACATTCATGCCGAATTGGACGGTAGATTCGATTACGATCATTGATCGAAACATCCTCCGACTTGGTGTGTATGAACTGCGATTTGATCAGTCGATCCCGTCGAAGGTTGCGATCAACGAGGCAATCGAGCTTGGAAAGAAGTTTGGTGGGGAGGCGTCGGGAAAGTTCGTGAATGGCGTGCTTGGTGCGGTTTTGAAGGATATGGTCACAAAGGGGGAGAAGAAAGAGGCTGACGTGGAGCGGGAGAAAAAGGCTGAAGAACTGATCAAGGAATAGTATGCAGAAAGATATTGAGGCACTCGCGAAAATGTTGAATATTCCGTTGAAACCCGGTGGCCATCTTGAACAGGCCGTTGTTCATCGTTCGTATTTGAACGAGCATCCCGATTTTCCCTTGGCACACAATGAGCGCTTGGAATTCCTCGGCGACGCCGTGCTCGAGCTCGTGGTTACTGAGCATCTCTATAATACCTACGAGAATCCAGAAGGTGAGCTGACCACATGGCGCTCATCGATTGTGAACGGCGATAGCCTTGCGGTTATTGGCAACGAAATCGGCATCGAGCCATATCTGTACCTTTCGCGTGGCGAGGAAAAAGATTCTAACTCGAAGGCGCGACGATACATTCTCGCGAATGCGATGGAGGCCATTATCGGTGCCATCTACCTGGACTTCGGCTGGGACTTGTCGAAAGAATTTATCTTGAAACACGTTGTTTCAAAGCTCGGCGACATCATCGCGGAACGCTCGTACATTGATCCAAAGAGTAAGTTTCAGGAAGCGGCACAGTCGCGATTGTCGGTGACTCCGAGTTATAAGGTGCTTGAAGAGTCTGGTCCAGACCATCAAAAGACGTTCATCATGGGTGCATATCTGGGCAAGGATCTCGTTGCCAAGGGCGAGGGAACAAGCAAACAAGAGGCACAGATCTCCGCAGCTGCGAATGCGTTGAAAGAGAAGGGGTGGTAATCATCGATTTCGGAAAAGAAAAATACCTCGTCGGTTGACGGGGTATTTTTCTGGTGCACCGGGCGGGATTCGAACCCACGACCAAGTGATTAAGAGTCACCTGCTCTACCGCTGAGCTACCGATGCGAACGGCTGTATGATGCACAATTTTTTGACCAGGGTCAAGAAAACAAGTACTATTGGCGCGTTCAGTGGATATGCGGGCATAGCTCAGTTGGATAGAGCATTTGGCTTCGAACCAAAGGGTCGGGGGTTCGAGTCCCTCTGCTCGCACCAGAACACGATCTCCATTTTGGAGGTCGTTTTCTTTTTTGCTATACTGTACGCAATATGTCCATGCTTCTTCTTGCCGGTATTGTTCTCACCGGTTTTCCGCTCCTGCTGATTATCGGCTTTGCGAGCTATATCTTCTTCGGCTTCATTAACGACGACAAAGACGCTCGAGCCATCCTGAACGTGGTTCTTGCGGTCATGGGCATCGGCATCGCTTTGATCGTTACCTATTTCGCAACAAAAATCTTCGTTATCACGTCGTAGGCTTTTCCTTGATAAACGTGTAAACGCCGTCTCTCCCTTGCGGGTGAGACGGCGTTTTTGTACGTCGTGAGTTCTTGTTGGCCGATCTAGTCGACGATGCCTTCGAGCTGATTCCGGGCATCTGCGATGAACTGCTCGCGGAATTCGTTGAAGAACAGATCCGGCCGCATGGGCTCGTTGTACGGCAGACCGGGAATCTTCGTCTTGTTTTCCCGATCTTCGGTGGCGGTGATCTCGGCGCGCACTTCGTTCACGACATCTGCGGGAACTCCGGCCGCGCGAGCCGAGAACGCGGCGAGGTCGAGTGCAGAGTCCATCGTGTAGAACGGTGCCGTTTCCGGAACGAAGGCTGCGAGATCGAGCTTCTCGAGGAAGAGAACCACGGCATCCACGCGCTGAGGCAGGTGGTCCACCCTAATCTGGATCTCCGGGTGGTTGTGCTCGCCGTAGTAGTCGGCCATGGCCTTGCAGTAGATGGTCAAGTGGAGGTTGATGCAGGGGCGCTGGAATTCGCCGTCTCCGCCTCCGAGTCGCGGGCATGTTGCTCCGACCGAGACTGTGCCGGAGAAGAGATCGTTTTCGAAGGTGGTGGGGAATACGTTGACGATTGAAGGCACGGGTACTCCTGAGTGAGCCAAGAGACTAGCATGGTGTTTTCGTTTTTGCAACAAAAAATCGCCCTTTCGGACGACGTTTTGTTTGGAGATTACGATGTAAGCTTGCCCTTGAGTGCGTCTTTCAAGGCCTTTCCGGCTTTGAACTTTGGCACGCGGACTGCAGGAACTTGGATCTTTTCGCTTGGGTTTCGTGGATTCACGCCCATCCGTGCGGAGCGGGTTCGGGCCGAGAAGGTGCCGAATCCTGCAATGGTGACTTCGTCGCCATTCGTAAGGGCTGCGGTAACAATCGCTTCGAATGCTTCCACAACATCCTCTGCGGATTTCTTTGGCACTCCAAGCTTTTCTGAAAGACGAAGCGCGAGTTCTGCCTTATTCATAGAGAAAGTAAGGTCAAATGAATGCGCTTATCTTAGCGGAATTTCTGAGGAGCGTCAAGCGTTTCGATTATCGGGCGTATTCGGTAACCCTAGTTTCGCGGATAATTGTTACCCGAACCTCGCCAGGATAGGTAAGGTCTGCCTCAATCTTCTTGGCGATATCACGGGCAAGATTGTGTGCAGAGAGATCGTCCACCACGCCTGGCTGAACAAACACGCGAACCTCGCGACCAGCTTGGATGGCATACACTTTTTCAACGCCAGGGAAACCAGAAGCGGTCATTTCAAGATCCTGCAAACGCTGGAGATATTCCTCAAGGCTGTTCCGACGTGCTCCAGGACGAGCGCCAGAGATTGCGTCTGCCGCTTTGACGATGACGCCTTCGAGTGTTCGTGGCTTGTCCTCGTGGTGGGCGATCGATTGGTAGCAGAGCTCCTCGGAGAACCCGAACTTCTTCATGATGTTGTAGCCAATCTGTGGGTGCGCGCCTTGCATGTCGTGGTCCACGGCCTTTCCAATGTCGTGGAAGAGTCCACCTTTTTTACAGATGAACACGTCGGCGCCAAGTTCTTCCGCCATCATGCCGGAAAGGCGGGCAACCTCGATGGAGTGCTGAAGCACGTTTTGTCCGTAGCTCGTACGGAACTTCAACCGGCCGAGAATAGCAACGAGTTTTGGATCGATGCTTGGAACGGGAATGCCAAGTTCATACAGCGCGTCCTCACCGGCTTTGCGCATGTCTTTCGCGAGTTCCTGTTTTGCCGCGTTGATCGCCTCCTCAATCTTTGCTGGTTGAATGCGTCCGTCCTTCAACAGCGCTTCAAGCGCACGCTTTGCGACCTGACGGCGAACAGGGGAGAAACCGCTGATGGTGATCGAGTTTGGCGTGTCGTCGATGATAAGTTCGCATCCGGTAAGATGTTCGAGCGTTTTGATATTGCGACCTTCTTTTCCGATGATGCGGCCTTTCATGTCGTCGCTCGGGAGATCCACGAATGTTGTGGTTGCATCCACCACCTGACTGCTCGCAAACTTGCTTATTGCGAGTGAAAGCACATTGCGCGCTTTGGATTCCACCGCGTCTTCACTGATTTGATCCATTTTACGGATGCGCGACAGCAATGCGTCGGTTTCCGTTTCTTCGATGCGCTTGAAGAGGACTTCGGTAGCGTCTTCCTTCGTCATTCCCGCAATAGACTGCAACTTCGTAAAAGCCTCATCATGCAGCTTTGCGACGTCGGTTTTTGCGACAACGAGCTTTTCCTTTTCCTCATCGAGTTTTGTTTTTTTGTTTTCAAAATCGAGGAGCGTTTCGTCGAATCGGCGTTCACGGTCGGCGATACGAGTCTGCGCTTCTTTCAGTCCAGTTTCATGGAAGGCGAGCTCACGCTTGCCATCCTCGATAATCTTCATTGCACGTTCCTTTGCGTCGAGCAAAAGCTGCTGCTCCGCGTTGCGGGCAGCTTGAACGATATTCTGTTCGTTGGATTTTGCGTCACGAGCAATGCGATCTTCCTCTGCTCGAGCCTTTTTGAGGATTTCTTCTGCGCGTGCTTCGGCGCTTCCGGCAATCTGTTTTCCACGAACGTCACGAACGAAGTATCCAATGGCTCCTCCCGCAGCAATCGCGAGAAGAGCGGTGATAAAGATAGACATACAAAGTCACCCGGCCGAATTCCGAAAACAAGGGGGAGGATTGTTCAAAAACATCGAGAGTAAATCCAGATTTGTGCAACCGGAACTGGACGAGTTCATCAAGATTTACGCTTCGAGCGTATCACGGCACCAGCTTTTTCGCCAACGATGTCCAGTTTTCTGGTGTGATCTCATTCAACGGGGTTGCAGCGTCGATTCCGTACGATCCGATCGCTGATCGACGGAGTTGAATAAGGTATCCAGCCGTCCCGAGCTTCTCGCCAAGATCGCGAGCGATCGCTCGGATATACGTTCCCGAAGAGCAATCAATGACGACGGGGAGGTCGAAGGGGAAGGATTGGGCCGTTCCCGAGATCGCCGATCCCATTATCTCGAACCGTGAAATCGTCACCGGTCGTGGTGGGCGGTCGATCTCGATTCCTTTCCGGGCGAGTTCGTACAATTTCTTTCCGCCAATCTTAATCGCCGAGTGCATCGGCGGAATTTGAAGAATATCACCTGTAAGACTTTTCATCGCCTTTTCGATCATTTCACGTGACAACTCTCCCCCTGCCAAGGGGGAGTCGGAGGGGGTCGAGATTTCTCCCTCCGGATCTCCCGTCGTCGAGCTCTCCCCGAGTCTTACGATCGCCTCGTACGTCTTTCCCATGCCAAGAAACGTGTTCAAATGTTTCGTCGATTCTCGTCCAACGCCGATGATAAGCATTCCCGTCGCGAATGGATCGAGTGTGCCAGCGTGGCCAACGGTACGCTCGCCGGTAATTTTCCGTACGCGATCAACGACATCGTGGCTTGTTATACCTGCGGGTTTATCAATAAGGAGAAAAGGCATAGAATAGATGACGTATGAATTCTCCCATCAAAATTGTGCTGTGTGGGCCGCCGGGATCAGGCAAGGATACTCATGCCGCAGTGCTTTCGGCAACGTTCGGTATTCCGAGTATCTCGATGGGCGGCATGTTGCGCGAAGAAATTGTGCGTCAAACCGCGGACGGCGCAACGGCTGCATCGTATATGCAGAAGGGAGAGATGGTGCCGCAAGAGATTGTTGATCGATTGCTCAAGCAGAAATTGGCAAGCGAATCGTGCGCGAATGGATATATTTTGAACGGATACACCAGGGCGATGCATTCGTTGGAAACCTATCTCGCGATGGACCAGCCAACGCACGTCATCCACTTGATGCTCTCGGATGATGACGTTCAGGATCGATTGAAAGTTCGCGGACGTCACGATGATCAAGCGCACGTGATCGAGGTTCGGCTTAAGCGATATCATGAGGATGAAGTTCAGGTCGCGAATTATTGGAAAAAAGATCCAAGCGTGCACTACGCCGAAATCTGGACGAACCGCGCGCCGATCGAGATTACGAAAGACATTGTCGACTTCATGCACGGTTCACTTCAAAAATAAAACGAACCGCCGCGACTCCTTGCGTGGAGCCGCGGCGCGTGTTCGGTGAATGTGGTGACTGACGTGATCGTGGCGCTGGAGCGCTACGACGGTGGAAGACCTTTCTCCTGCCGTGTCCGTGCACCATCGACTGCGGCCTGGCCGAGTTCCTCGGAGGTCATCGCGAACACCGCGTCGGTAGCCTGCTGGAACTGCGGACCCTGCATCGACTCCAGGATGGCTTCGGCGGCGGCTTGATCAGCGGGGCTGATCGCATCATGTTTTCTCGGTTCTTGCTCTCCCGGCAGGAGTCCTTGGCAGATACAGTCATTGCGATGCCTTGCTCCGCAGATACAGTCTCGACGTGACATGAAAACCTCGTGAGTGTGTAAAATGTACGGCGGAAAAGCATTTTTTGCAATTGAAGACGGCGCACACTCCCAGAGGAGTGTGCGCCGTTGCTCGTTGTCGAGGAGCGTTGTAGGAAACCCGACACTTTGGGACTTGTCCGTTTGGATTCCTCGGCATTGAGCCGTCGTGTGTTGTTCGCGCTGTTGCTTATGCATTTTGGGGGATCAGCCCACGTTGTACCTTTGCCGAAGCCTTGGGAAAACGTTGCGCGAACGATGTGTGTTCTCCTGTGTTCACTTGGGGTGGAGTCGTCCGGTGAACGCGGACTTTCTGCGGGATTTGCCGCGATGAAGCGGCCTGACGGATGCCTCCCGAAGGAGGACTTGGCGTAGACCCGAGCGCCTTGCGACGTCGAGCCACGGAATCATACATGAATATATAAAACGATCAACAAAACGCAACACCGCGACTCCTGGCGTAGGAATCGCGGCGCGTGTTCGGTGCGTGTGTTGACTGAGATAGGGTGCCTCAGTTTCCGGAGGCAAACTTGAGATTGCGGATCGACTGCGGTGGAGGACGCTTCGGGCCAGCAGCCTTTTTCTCGATTTCTCTCGCGATTGCGTCGTCGAGAGCGAGGAGAAGCTCTGGCGTTGTTGGACGTTTTTTCTTGGCCAATGGAACCTCGTTGGTGCGTCTTTAATGTACGACGCAGGAGGATTTTCTGCAATAAAACGCAGCCGCCGCGACTCCTCGTGGGAATCGCGGCGCGTTGGTCGTCGGGAGTGTCTCGCCGGTCAGAACTACGGCGGCGTGATGTTGATGAGCTTGAGATTCACGCTCTGGAATCGCGCGATTTCCTGCCGGACGTGATTTCCAGGATCGGAGCATTCACTGCGGAGGTATCCTTCGAGGTGGAAGAGTCGACGTTCTTTTGAGTCGAACGCAGTAATCTCGAAATCCAGATTCGCCATCCGCAGGCCCTGACGCCATGCCCAGATGATGTCGTGAAGTGGCATCGCCAGGCTGATGATGGTCGGGGTTCTCCCGCTTTGCGGCAGCGAGAGGGTGCCGACAGCGAACCCGTGAGGATCGTCCAACACGAAACTGAGGTGTCGGGATTCGTCTCTCCGAACGAAGACCGACAGGACGTTGCCCGGAGTGGCGCGGGAAGAATGCGGGGTTCCGGTGAGTAGGGTGCCGAGGGAACGGGTCAGTGAATGAGCGCGCATTGGGTGCCTTTTGCTAGATGGGGTGGGAGTTCCAGCAGCGTTATCGTATCGGATTTCAGCCCTTCGTCAAAGGAATTGCGCAATCCTCAGTCATTTCTTGCCGCGAAGCCGTTCATCGACTTCATGCACGCCTCAATGCACATGCAGAACCGTTTTGCGAAATAAGGTGGATCTTTCCTGCTTCTGTTCGATGATGACGATTTTTGATATCGTTGAAGTATATGAACAATCGTACCAAATCTGTTCAGCAGTTTACTGCGGTTTTTGAGGAAGACGAGGAAGTCGGGGGCTACACGGTAACGATTCCGGCTTTGCCGGGCTGTATTTCTGAAGGCGATACTTTTGAGGAGGCGTCAGTGAATATTCAAGAGGCAGCATCGTTATATCTCAAAAATGAGTCAAAGAAACGAACAAAGAAGGCGCCTTTTCATCGCGTCATTCTTGCAGGAGTGAGTGTCGCTGCATAGCGATATGACCGTTTTACCGGTTTTAAAACCTAAAGACGTTATTCGAGTTTTAGAATCAGCTGGATTTATTTTTGTTTCTCAGCAGGGAAGTCACCGAAAATACACTCTCGGAGCAATAACGCTCGTCGTTCCATACCATTCCAAAGACATGCGAACGGGAACATTGCGTCACATTATCAAGCAAAGCGGATTAGATATGAGTGAGTTCGTTTGCTAAAGAATTGTAATATAACGCAGCCGCCGCGACTCCTGGCGTAGGAATCGCGGCGCGTGTTCGGTGATGTTGGCTCAGCCTCGAGGAACGAGGTCGAGCTCGCGGTAGGACGATGGAGCTGGTCGTGGTGGGCGGGCGCGGCACTCCTGGATTCGGGTCCACAGTGTCTTGTCGAACGCGTGTTGGATTTCGCTTTGACGGGACCCGTGTCCGTGCATCGGACAGTAGGGATCGTAGTGGCCGTGGGTGCACGTACAGTTGGAGTCAGTCGGCATGAGAAGCACCTGGGTTGTGCATCCACGATAGCAAAGATGCGATATTTTGCAATCCTCAGCCATTTCTTGCTCCAAAGCCCTTCATCGAGTACACTCTTGGCCATGAACATCTCTGAACTTGCCCGCCGGTTGCGGGTTTCCACAGAAGAATTGCGTTCCAAGCTGCCGGAGCTTGGTTTTGACATTGGTGGCAAGGCCATCAAAATCCCAGATCGCGATGCGGGTCGCATCATGAACGCATGGCAGGAATACAAGAAACGCCAATATCTCCAGCAAAAGATGGAGAACCAGAAGGCGCAGATGTTGCTCAAGGAAAAGGTGAAGTCTGGCGACGCGCCAAAGGTGAAAATCCCACCAACGCTTTCCGTGCGTGAATTTGCGGTTGCGCTCAACATGCCGGTGGCGAAAGTCATGCAAGAGCTCATGAAGGCCGGTATTTTGGCCAGCTTGAACGAGCGCATTGATTATGAGACGGCGTCGATTGTTTCTGAAGATCTTGGATTTATTACTGAGCCAATGGAATCTGCAGACGAATCCGTTGATGCTCATGCTGCCGACCGTATGGCAGAGGTGAAGGAGCAGGAATCGCAGCACGCGGAAGATCAGGTTGCTCGTCCACCGGTTATTGTGGTGATGGGACACGTCGACCACGGTAAGACACTTATTTTGGATACCATTCGTAAAACGCGCGTTATCGATACGGAAGCTGGGGGAATTACTCAGCACATTGGCGCGTACCAGGTGGAAAAAGATGGAAAGCTTCTTACATTTATTGATACTCCTGGTCACGAAGCGTTTACCGTGATGCGTTCGCGTGGTGCAAAGGTTGCCGACGTGGCGATTCTCGTTATTGCGGCAGACGATGGCATGCGCCCACAAACACGTGAGGCGATCGATATCATTAAGGCTGCGAAGCTTCCGTTCGTCGTTGCGATCAACAAGATGGATAAGCCAGGCGCGAACATCGAGCTTGTGAAATCTCAGCTCGGCGAGCTTGGATTAACGCCAGAAGATTGGGGCGGAAAAACGATTTGTGTTCCCGTGTCTGCAAAGACTGGCGCGAACATCGATCAGCTGTTGGACATGGTGTTGCTCGTTGCGGATCTTGAGAAAGCATCGATTGTTGCAAATCCAAATCGCAAAGCCATTGGAACCATCATCGAAAGTCACGTCGACAAAGGTCAAGGTCCTGTTGCAACAATCATTGTTCAGGCTGGAACGCTTCACGCGTCCGATATTTTGTCTGTTCGCGGCGTGAACTATGGTCGCGTTCGTGCCATGAAAGCGTTCGATGGGAAGGCAATCAAGGAAGCCCCTCCATCAACTCCAGTGATGATTCTTGGCTTTAAAG
Organism: Candidatus Uhrbacteria bacterium; assembly: GCA_943359525.1. Classification (GTDB taxonomy): domain Bacteria; phylum Patescibacteriota; class Patescibacteriia; order UBA9934; family UBA9934; genus CAIKHN01. Next base: position 3,085 of record CALRHV010000009.1, on the reverse strand, counting down.
AGGCACCATCCGTTGGTGATATTTTGGAAGTTCCAGAGAACGCGGACGATTTGCAGACCATTAAGTCGCAGGCCACAAAGAGAGGTGCCGTTGGCCAGATGACGGTGAAGACAACCAACCAAACTGAGGAGGAAGTAGAAGAGGACGGCAGCAAGGCGGTGCTCAACGTGTTTGTGAAGGCCGACATGCTTGGATCGCTCGAGGCAATTATCGGTATGCTTGAAAAGATCGACAACCCATACGTTGGCCTCACGATCGTCGGCAAGGGACTCGGCAATGTTACCGACGCTGAAGTCTTGCGCGCAGAGGCCGCGAACGCTGTGGTTCTCGCCTTCAACGTGAAGCCGACACCAGCGGCGCACGAACTTGCTCGCGATAAGCACATTGCTGTCGAAGAATATTCTGTTATTTATAAGCTGTTCGAAAACACGGTTGAGCGTTTGAAGAAGCTGATTCCTTCAGAAAAGATTCACACAGAAATCGGTGTTGCTGAAGTGCTCGCGCTCTTCAAGAAGACCGACAAGGGCCACATCGTTGGTGCGAAGGTAAAGAAGGGAAAGCTCATTCCAAACGCCATCGTTCGTGTGCTTCGCGATGGAAAGATTGTGGGAGAAGGAAAGATCGAGGCACTCCAGAGCGGAAAGTCAGCAGTAAAGGATGTACTTGCGGGCCAGGACTGTGGATTGAGTTTTGTGGGCAAGACAAAAATCGAAATCGGAGATATTCTTGAAGCCTACACCGAAGAGCTTCATGCTCGAACATTGAGTGTGGAGGGAGCAAAGTAGTCATCGATAATTTCTTCTATGCAAGAACTCAATTCATCGAATTTTGATGCGGTCGTGTTGCAGTCGTCGTCACCAGTGTTGATTGATTTCTGGGCACCGTGGTGTGGGCCATGCAAGATGATGGCGCCAACCATTGAGGCATACGGTAGCGAACATCCAGAAGTTCTCGTGGTAAAGGTGAACGTGGACGACGCGCCAGACCTGGCACAGCGTTACAATGTTCTCTCCATCCCAACATTCATAGTGATGAAAGGTGGGGCAGTGGTGGAGCAGTTTGCTGGAGCGATGACGAAAGATGTATTAGCCGAGAGAGTCGCGAGGCATTTATAATATGCAAAACGTCGTGATTATTGGTTCTGGTCCTGCGGGCTACACCGCGGCGATTTATGCGGCTCGTGCCAATCTTTCACCAACAATGATTGCGGGTTTGCAGCCTGGTGGGCAGTTAACGCTCACGTCCGACGTTGAAAATTGGCCGGGAGAAGCCGACGGCGTGCTCGGACCGGAGCTGATGGAGAAACTTAAGAAGCAGGCGCTTCGTTTCGGAACAGAATTCATCGACGATGTTGTTGTTGAAGTTATCGGAACCTCGTCGCCTTTTACGATTAAGACCGCGACGCGATCGATTCAATCGAAGGCTGTCATCATCGCTACCGGTGCGTCCGCCATGTGGCTTGGTGTTCCTGGTGAAGAGCGACTACAAGGAAAAGGTGTTTCTGCGTGTGCGACGTGTGACGGATTTTTCTTTCGTGGAAAGGAGATCGTCGTTGTTGGTGGGGGAGACACGGCAATGGAAGAGGCGACATTCCTTACACGTTTCGCAAACAAGGTGACGATCGTGCATCGTCGTGAGGATTTCCGTGCGTCCAAAATCATGATCGATAAGGCAAAGAATAACCCAAAGATCGAACTTGTGATGAACACGACGATCGAAGAAATTCTTGGTGACAATCACGTCACGGGTCTTCGAACACGAAATGTCGTCAGTGGGGAAGACGGTTCTATCGCATGCGACGGAATCTTTATGGCGATCGGTCACAAGCCGAATACCGCAATCTTTAAGGGCCTCATCGATCTCGATGAAAAAGGCTACATTATGCTTCCGTCCAGATCGACAGCAACAAACATTCCAGGAATTTTCGCGTGTGGCGACGTTGCTGATCACATCTATCGTCAGGCAGTTACCGCGGCCGGAACTGGCTGTATGGCCGCGCTTGATGCGGAACGATGGATTGAGTCGCAGGAGTAATTTTTGAAAATGCTTCGTCGTTTATTCTGACGTGTTGTGCGCGGAGACGATTTTGAGTACAGTGCGCGTACGAGTTCCTCGGTTTCATTACTGGGCCTTTCATCTCCGACCATATTCGTGCTCGGATTGGAATCAAGGGATTCGTCCTCATTGCCTGTTCCTCGTTGCGTTCAGCCGGCCGTCTCGTCTCCTCGAGTGCTTGATTGGACGAGCGTTGGTGCGGGCAATCTCTGCCGAGAAATCGGCGATCACATCGCGTGCAACTGCTGCTGGCCCATCTGGGGAGGCGGGCCTCGTGGCGTTGTGCGTGGTACTGCCGGCCGAGTCCGCTTCACCAAAAAGGGAATCCTCCTGACGATCGGGAGGTTCTGGTGAGGCTTGAGCTCGGCCGGCTTTTCCTTTATTGTAAATATTTCTTGTTCTTCAGCCGATCTGGTAAATACTCCTGTTTCGCCTCATTTGCATCCTTAAAGTTCGGTGTGTACTTGTAGCCTTTTCCGTAACCGAGATCTTTCATCAACTTTGTTGGCGCATTCCGAAGATGAATCGGCACCGGTTCGTTTGGGAGGTTTTGGATATCATCGGAAACCGATTGCCACGCCGTGTAGAGCGCGTTCGATTTTGGTGCTTTCGATAAGTACGCAACGCATTGTGCGATGTTGACGGAGCATTCCGGCATGCCGATCGAAACAGCGGCATCGTGCGCGGCGATGGCCTGAACAAGCGCGTTCGGATCAGCGAGGCCGATGTCCTCGCTTGCGAATCGAATCAGCCGGCGAGTCACGTAACGCGGATCTTCGCCGGAAAGGAGCATCCGTCCCATCCAATACAGCGCCGCATTCGCATCGTTTCCTCGCATCGATTTGTGCAGCGCCGAGATGATGTTGTAATGCTCCTCGCCGTCCTTGTCGTAGTGAAGATGGCTTTTTGCGAGCGCAGTTTTGATGAGATTCGTGGTGATGGCGGATCCTTTCGAGGTCTTCACCGCAAGATCGAGTGTGTTCAGCGCCGACCGTGCATCGCCGTTCGCAAAGTCCGCGAGCATGCCAAT
>CALRHV010000008.1 GCA_943359525.1 Candidatus Uhrbacteria bacterium | reverse complement strand
ATGAGAAGTGAGTACATCGCGCCGTTTTTGAGGTAGATGTACTTTTTAATCGTTTCGATGTTGCTTACGGTGAGTTGGCGCACCACAAGCGCACCGATGCCGTTGCCAATCAAAATAAGAGGAACGGAAAGGGTGAAGGCAAAAGCACCTAACACACCGTCGATGGAGAAGGTGGTGTCGATGGCTTCAAGATAGAGAATCTTGCTCACGTCGCTGCGCTTGGTGTTGCCGGAGAGGAGTTCTTTTTCTGCACGCTCGGCGTTGTCTTTGAATCCGTGGGTAATGAAGAATGCGGTTGAACCAATCACGGCACCAAAGGCCATAAATGGCTCAATGGAGAGCGACGTCCATACAATGAATGCCAAAAGAATCGAAACCACAGCGTAGAACCACAAACCTTGTCGCGCAAAGAATCGTTCATGCGGAAGGCCGAAGTGTTTTTCTTCAAGGAACAACCAGTGGAAGAATAGGAAGAGTAAGAACGTGCCACCGCCTGCAAACAACACCGGAGCAGCTTTCTCCACCGCAAGATGCACCAACGGATCGCTGCTCATGGTGGACATGAGCGCGCCAACAGGGCCCAAGTCTGGCATCACGCCCCACACAATCAACCATGGGAGCAAGCCACGAACTGCCACAACGGCGAAAAGCATTCCCCAAAGCAAAAACCACTTTCGCGCTTTGGGGCTCATCGTCTGTAGCACCTCGGCGTTAATCACCGCGTTGTCGATGCTGGAAACAATTTCGAACGCCGCCAAACCAACAATCGTGAAGAGCATCGTAAACATAAAGATTATTTGAGGTGATTCGCCTTATTCACCAAGTGCTGGTTATACGTTTTTGCGTAGTAGATATCGCCCTCGTCCGTTGTAAGGAAATAATAGTAATCATTATGCGTTGGGTGAAACACGGCGGTGAGTGCGTTCAGGCCTGGTGCCGAGATTGGGCCTGGTGGAAGGCCGGGGTTCTTGTACGTGTTGTACGGCGAATCAACCTCAAGATCGGAATACAGCGGGCTTGGATTGTCGCCGTCGATGATGTAATTGATTGTGGCGTCTGACTGCAGCGCCATATTGATTGCGATGCGCTTTAGGAAAATATCCGCAACGTTGTTCATGGTTTCCGGCTTACGCACTTCTTTTTCCACGATCGATGCCAGCGTAAGCATGTCGTGAGTTGAGAACCCCGCCGCGTCACCAGTCGGAGCGCCGAGATCGTCGATACGACTCTTCATCGTATCGATCATGATGTTCGCAATGTCATCCGCTGTGGCGTCCCGAGAAAATTCGTACGTGTCGGGAAAGAGATAGCCTTCAAGATCGACGTCACTCGGCTTCATCGATGCCGCAACAAATGGGTGTGCTGATGCCGTTCCGCCCACTCCGACCGCGCTGTTCCATTCCTCGATGGTAATGCTCGGAAGATATTTATGGACACGAACACCAATATCGGCAAGAGAATATCCTTCCGGAATGGTGATACGCTCCACGTGCGATTCAACCTGATGAAGCACGGCCATGATACTGGCGTAACTCGAGCCAGGAATAAAAACGTAGTCGCCGGGATACACTGTGGCGTCGTCAAAGAATTTCACATACGCGCGAAGCCAAAACGCACTGACAACGCCACGATCTTCAAGATCGTTGGCAACGGCAAAGAAACGCTCACCCTCAACTACAGTGATATTTACCTCAGGAGTGCCGTTGGTCGGAGCTGCAAACCACGCGGAATACGCGAATCGACCAATGCCAAAAACAACGAAGGCGACGATAAAAAGTGAAAGGTAAAGACCTGACCCCTTCTTTTTCATCGATTTTTCCCAGGAATAGGTTGGCATAGGGTTTATTGTTTGATCGACGCTACATGTGCAGCAACCCTTGCCAGCCTCTCATGCGTGCCGGAATCGAACCAGGGCTCGGTGGCGTGGTAGAAGCCGATGGATCGGCCGCTCTGTGAAATTGCTGGCCAGATATGGACTTCGTTTGAGATCGGCAACTCTGACCGTACGATAAACGACCTGACCCCTTTATTCATAACGTACCAACCGGAGCTAATAAAGCCGGTTTCTTTTCCTGCGAGTTCGATCTCGGCCTGCGATCGATCAACGTACGCGTTGAGACTCGTATGATCGAGGTCCGGTCGAAGAATCTCATACTTCGCAATGTCTGCGCTTGGGAGTTCAATGCCGGCAATGGTCGCGATGTCGCCGTGGGATCGATGGCGTTCGAGGAACGATGCCACGTCGATCCAGAACAAGTTGTCTGCGTTTGCGACGATGAAGTTCTCATCGAGATCGTCCCAATTCACCAACTTCGTCCATCCGCCAGTTCCCATCGGTTCTGGCTCCACGAGATACGAGAGGTTCATGCCTAGTGCCGATCCATCACCGAACTCGTCGGAAATCATGTGGCCAAGGTGTGCCACGGAGATTGCGACGTTCGTGATGCCGGCGCGTTGCAGATGCTCCAAAACGTACTGCATCATCGGCTTGCCATGGATCTGTACCAACGGCTTCGGCAAATTGTCTGTGAGCGGCGCAAGGCGGGTTCCTTTTCCTCCTGCAAGAAGAATAGCCTGGATCATAGAGCTTTCAGGGTAACACAAAAGCCCGAGCCGTTTAAGGCCCGAGCTTTTTGTATGTGATTATTTCGAATTCAGCGCATTGCGTGTTTGAATAATCGTGAGGTCAACAGCAACATCTGCAATCGATGTGATGTCTGTACCAAATGTGAAGTGTCCCCATGCAGTCACCGGCACGTCGATAACGTAATCTGCCCACACGCCACCGTACATGCTTACTGCAAGAGCCTCAGAAGTAATCCAGCGAAGTTCGCCGTCTTCACCGAGCACATATACATTGTTCACTGATTGAATCTTCACGAGCACCGTTCCTGCCTTTGGCAGCATTGGTGTGCCAATGGTGAAGTTCGCCAAGTAATCATCAGACGTTTCGATCACTGCATCGAAATTGTCGGCGTAGGTAAAGAATGTTTGCGCGTCCAAGAATGGGCGGCGTGTTGTGCCATCCACGTAGTACACCGTGCTCCAAGACTCCCCCCTGAAATATGTTCCTGTTGGAAGAAGGGTTGTTGAACCTGCGGTGGTATCTACGTCTTCCACTGGAGTTTCGGTATCTTCTGTTGCCTCTGCTTCTGTTCCAATACTGAACGCATCTGAAGTGTCAGTATCAAGAACGGTGAGAAGATCCGTTGCCTGTGCGCGGATGGTAACGCTTTGCGCGCTGATACTTGGTGCCGTCCAAATGTATGAACCGTCATTCGTGGTTCCTGTAACAATAGAAGTAAATGTTACGCCTCCGTCCGTGGAATAATCCAGGTTCACTGCCGCAACAGCTCCCGTTCCTCCATTGGTGGACCAAGTAATGGTGATTGCGTCTCCTGCATCGTATGCAGATGCAACATCCGGAGCAGACAATGCGATGTCGTACGTAAGCGGAGTTGATGTTGCCTCTGAATTTGACGTACCACTTGCAGCAAACATGGTGTCTGCAGTTACCGCAGCATCAGAGTCCACGATAGCATCTGCACTGTTTGTGGTAGAAATGGTGTATGTCCCGGTCGTCCCAGCAGTAACAGGGTTAATGACGTGAGCAATTGTACAGGTCTGCGCTCCAGCAACTTCCACGTCCCCGGTCGTTCGGGTGAGAATAACTGTTTGACCAGAAACCGTCGTTGCTGTTGTTCCGCCAGTCAGCGTTGAACATGCCATGTCTGTAGATGCAACGCTCGTAAGAACGAATCCGGAACCAAAGGTGATTTTCACATTACCATCAGCAGCAATGGAATTGACGGTGGTAAACGTTACCGTTGCCGTATTCGTCGTTCCAACAGTTGTGCCGCCTGGAACGACATTCGTCGATGTCATCACGCCGGCTGTTGTGGCAGTTACCGCCGTTGTCGTATCCAAGGCGATATCCGCACCAGATCCAGCGGTCACGCTATTAATAGTAAGATCCGCAACGTTTCCGGTTACCGCCACGAAAATTGATGTAATTCCACTCAAGACAATGTTTCCCGCAACATCAGCAGTAATAACGCCATCCGTGGTACAGGTAATGACTCGTGTTGCATTCACACCAGTACACGTAAATACTCCGCCGCCAGCCAATGTTTGCGACGCAACGGTGATTGCTCCCTGCGGAACGTTTATGTTCGTTGGCATGGTCCACACAATAGTGTCGTTTGCCGCAAGCGCGAATGGTGGCGTCAAAAGAAGCGTGGTGCTTCCTGCGGTTCCTACGACCGAGTTTCCACCAAGCGTAATGGAAGATGTGAGCTGTGGCTCTGGAATAACGGTTAATGCCGTATTCGCATTTCCCGCAAGATACGTTGCGCCATCAATAGCCCAGGTCAATGCCACAGCCGAAGATGCCGCAAATGGAATGTAGCTCAAGCCGCTCACCTCAACGAATTCGGAGTTCGCAAAACTTGTTGTAACGTCCAAAATCAACGTTCTACCAGAATCTGCATAGGTTACCGTTGTGTTTACCACACCGGTTACCGCAGGCTGTGTCAATGTTGCTGTTGTGTCTGAGGTATCCCATTTTGCATTGACCGTGCTTGGAATCTTGATCTTAATATCATTCGTGTTTGTGATTTCTGCTGTTCCGAAATCGGTTATTTTGATGGCATTAATTGGGGTTGTTGTTCCAGCGGTCAATGTCTTCACTGTACCCGTCAACGTTCCTTGTGGAGCCGCCGCGTGAGCAAAATGACCTGTGCCCAAGAATCCCATCGCGGCCAAAAGACCTGCAGCAGTAAACCTCTTGAGGCGCGTTATCGTCGCCGATGAAATTCGAGCGTCAATCATAGAAAAAGGTAGGTGAATAAATTCAGAAGAATCATATCGCAATTGTGAACGGCGTACTGCATGCTTATCCACACGAGCGATGCTTTTCTTACAAAACCGTCAGAAAAATCCCCGTCACCAGAATGCCAAACAACAGCCCAGCAAGCACGTCGCCAAGATAGTGAACACCAACCATAATGCGGGAAATGCCAATGAACAATGCAAAGAACGTGATAGCGCACGCAAACCACACACCAAAGCCGGGTTGATAAAAAAGCACCGACGACAACATCACCGCGAAAGCCATGCTTCCCGCCGAGTGTGCTGATGGAAATGACGGCGTGCGATGCCACATGTGGATTGCTGCAACATTAATGGGCGGTCGAGGTCGGCGAATAATGAGCTGAAGAGCGAGAGTAAGGAGATGCGTAATAACGACGGGAACACACAATGCAAGCCAAGCGACCGGTGTTCCAATGCCAAACGCACCCAACGCACCAATAAGGATGAGAAATCCCCACATGCCATAGCTCGCAAGAAAACGCCAAAAAGGGAGCAACGGCTTTCCGGCATCGCGAATCTGCTCCGTAAGATGTTCATCGAAGTGCAGCATGTAAGGCTTCTTTAAGAATTCGAATCCCGTTACGCATGGATTGTATCGTATTCAGAATCTTCTCTTTGTTGGACGGAGGGATAAGATTCTTTTGCGCAAACGTACATTCATTCACAAGCGGACACGCCCAGCAGCGGGGTTTTGCGATACAGATGGTACGGCCGAAGGGAACAAAGACGCGATTCACGATCGGCTGCATCGACTTCGGAATGATTTTGAGAAGCGCCTGCTCGGTGGCTTCCACCGTCTTGGTTTTCACCCAACCTAATCGATTCGTAACCCGATACACGTGCGTATCCACAGCGATCGCCGGCGTATCGAATGCCGCAACGAGAATAACGCTCGCGGTTTTCCGGCCAACGCCAGGGAGGCGAACGAGTTCTTCGAGGGTTCGCGGAACAGTCCCATCGAATTCGGACACGATCATCAGTGCCATCGATTTCAAGTTTTTCGCCTTCTGTTTGTACAGCCCGATCGTGTTGATCGCCTTCGTGATCGACCCGATATCGGCAACGGCAAGATCGTTCACCGTCGGAAAAGCCTTAAAGAACCCCGGCGCAAGTTTCAAAATCTGCTCGTCCCTTGTTCGCGCCGATAACGCGACCATCACAATCATGTGATACGGCGTGCCGACGTGTAGAGCGCCAAGATCGGGGTAGAGGAGGGAGAATTTGGTGAGGGTTTTGAGGACGGTTTTTGTGGATTGCATAGGATCAGTCATCCTGAGCGTATGCGAAGGATCTTTCGCCGGCTATCGTTCACCAAATACTTTCGTACAGATCATCCCAATTTGGATTCACAGAATTCACCATGACGTTCTTCTTTGCTCGTGTCCACCCTTTTATTTCTTTTTCTCGAGTAATTGCGGCATAAGCTTCCCCAGTCGCTTCGAAATACACAAGGATCGTGCATCGGTATTTTTTTGTGAAGCCGTCGATGATGCCGGATCGATGCTCTGCCATTCGTCGCTGAAGATTATTTGTAACGCCAGCGTAGAGAACCGATCGTGAAATATTCGTGAGCATGTAAACGAAGAATACTTTTTCATCCATAAACTTTAGCCAACAAACCTGCGAGAGATCCTTCGCATACGCTCAGGATGACGGAAATACATAAAACAAACGTTATAGAGCTCAAAGCAACGCCGTTCCTGTCATCTCTGCCGGCTGCGGAATCCCCAAAATCGCGAGAATAGTTGGAGCAACGTCGGCCAGCATGCCGCAGGGAGGCATGAGAGAAAGGTCGCCGCTGGGGACGTCCCCGCAAATAGAAGGCTTGCCTTCAAATTGTTTGCCGATGATCCAAAACGGAACAGGATTCGTGCTGTGTTCTTTGTCGATATCGTGTGTTTGCAAATTGAGCACTTCTTCCGCATTTCCATGATCGGCAGTCACGAGCAACACACCGTCGGCCGCAAGAACAGCATCGATGATGCGTGCCAAACATGCGTCAATCGTTTCGATTGCAACAATCGTCGCAGCAAGGTTCCCCGTATGGCCAACCATGTCCGCGTTCGCGAAATTTCCAAGAATCACATCGTAATTCCCACGTTTGATTTCTTGGACGACACGATCCGTAATTGCAACAGCGCTCATTGCCGGCTGTTCCGAGTAACTTGCGACGTGTGGCGACGGAATGAGCACGCGATCCTCGTGCGGAAACGGTTCTTCACGCGTCCCGTTCAAAAAAAACGTCACGTGCGCATATTTCTCTGTTTCGGCAATATGGAGCTGAACAAGCCCCGCATTCGCAATCACTTCAGCCAACGGATTTGAAATCTTTTCTGGCGCATATGCAACGTCGACCGGAAGCCCTTCCTCATACTCCGTCATTGTCACAAACGTTAGACTCTTAATGTACTCACGTGGAAACTTATCAAACGCCGGCACCACAAATGCCCTAGTAATTTCGCGGGATCGATCCGGGCGAAAGTTCCAGCAGATCACTGCGTCGTCCGCACCTATAGTTGCGACAGGCTTTCCTTTCTTCGTGATGACAGTTGGAACGAATTCTTCATCGTACACTTCGCGCGAATACGAAAGCTCAATTGCTTCCACCGCGTTCTCCACCATCACGTCCGCCTTCCCAATTGCCATCGCGTTGTATGCTTTTTCAATTCGGTCCCATCGATTATCGCGATCCATCGCAAAGAATCTTCCACACATACTTGCAAGCTCACCAATGCCGATTTCCTTCATCTGCGCGAGCGCATTCTTCACAAAATCTAAACCAGAGTTGTACAGCGTATCGCGACCGTCGAGTACTGCGTGAACCGCAACCTTCTGTAGTCCGTATTCTTTTGCCATGCGGAGCAACGCGTAACAGTGCTCATCAAATCCGTGCACTTTTCCCGACGACAAAATGCCCATGAGGTGCAACACCCCACCGGTGTGTTTTATTTTTTCAAATGCCTTCACGAGTGCAGGATTCTTCATGAATTCCCCACTCGCAATAGACTTCCCCAAACGTGGGAGCGTTTGATAATACACACGACCGGCACCAATGGCCAAGTGACCGACCTCGCTGTTTCCCATTTCGCCCCAGTTCAAACCGACCTCCTCGCTGGAAGCCCGCAACGTCATGGATGGATACCGCGACGTCATTGCGTGAAACGTTGGAGTATTCGCACGGGTAATAGCGTTTCCTTCAGCATCGGGTGCAATGCCAAAACCGTCTAAAACAAAAAGAACAACCGGACGTGGACGACGCGCATTTCCCGAATTTTCGGCCGTCATAATGACGGTATGATAACACGCCCCCTACCTCACCGCCACCACATCACTTCCGGTCTGAACAAACGTTGCGTGTTCAATTTTTTTCAATCCCAGAAATGATTCACGCGCTTTTACGCTATCCAACGAGCGCAATTTTGCAATTTGCATGTCCAATCGAGCGCTCTCATGACGAAGTTCTACATTCCTTTCCTGCAAAGCACGCACTGCGTACCCTTTTGTGGCGGCATTATTCACCTGGCCAACGTACAACACCCCAAATGCAAGCATCGTGCCCACACTCAGCACACTCATGACGCGCGGATTTTTCAGCGCTCTCACGAAAATGTTTCCTCCTTTTTGTACCTCCATACAATTCGTTAGATTTGAAATCATGACTGTTTTTTTCAGTCATCCTGAACGAAGTGAAGGATCTCTCGCAGGTGAACCCGGGCTACCCTACGAGAGATTCTTCGCTACGCTCAGAATGACTAAGGCAGCATATCGTCACCCTATCTTTTCGACGATGCGTAACTTTGCGCTGCGTGAACGAGAGTTTTCTTTCATCTCGATTTCCGTCGCAATAATCGGTTTCTTTGTGATTGGCTTCAGTCCTGCCTGAGTTTTAAAAAGATTCTTCACCAGTCGATCCTCGAGCGAATGAAACGTGATCACCGCGCATCGTCCGCCGCTGTTGAGCATTGCGAGCGCCGCAGTTAATCCCCGTTCAACTTCACCAAGTTCGTCATTCACCACAATGCGCAACGCTTGAAATGTTTTCGTTGCCGGATGAATTTTTCCTGACCGATGCACGACGCTTGCAACGATTTCTGCAAGTTGATACGTCGTGTCAATGCGCATTTCTCGTCGAGCATCCACGATGGCCTTCGCGATAATCGCGCTGCGTGGTTCTTCGCCAAGCCGTCGGAGTATCGTCGTAAGATCCTCACGAGTCCATGTGTTCACAATCACCTCCGCAGAAAGTTCTTGCCGTGTGTCGTAGCGCATGTCGAGTGGTCCGTCCTTCATGAAGGAGAACCCGCGAGATGCGTCGTCCACATGCACCGAAGAAAATCCCAGGTCGAACAGCATCGCGTCGAAGGTTCCAACGTCGCGAGCACCGATCGATGAAAAAGAATCGTGAACAAGCGTGACGCGGTCACCGAATTCCGCACACCGTTCTTTTGCGACGACGAGATTCCGATCGTCACGATCGAACCCCACGAGCTCACCGTTCGGTGATGTGGCTGCGAGCATAAGCTTCGCGTGTCCACCAAGGCCGACGGTACCATCGAGCACTCGGCTTCCAGGCTTTAATGCCAGGCCGTCGAGAACTTCGCGAGCAAGAACCGGAATGTGCACTTTTGCCGAATCGGAGGTCATAGGGCGCTAAAGTCCCACAGAACCGAGCTGTTCGGCAATACTCTCGGCGTCTTTCTCCGTTGCGGCGACATAGGTCTGCCACTTCTCTGCGTCCCAAATTTCCAGGCGCGTATTCACTCCTACGATAACAACGTCCTTCCGGAGGCCTGCGTATTGCCGCAAATACTCCGGAACGACACACCGTCCCTGCTTGTCCAACACGACGTCCATTGCCCCAGCAAGCATGAGCCTGGCGAATGCACGTGCGTTGGCAGCGCCCAAGGGTAAATTCGCAAGCGATGTTGCTAATTTGCCCCACTCCTCCAAGGGCAGCAGGAATAATGAAGAGTCCAAGCCTCGCGTCACCACCGCGCCATACGCGAGTGCTTCTCGAAACTTCATTGGAACGGCGAGCCGTCCTTTGTCGTCGATAGAATGGTTGTATTGACCAAGGAACATGGCGGTAGTGTTTTAGTGCCCCACTTCATGCCTCACGTCCCCACTTTACACCACTTCAAGGTTCAAACCGAGAAAAAACGCCTCGTTCTTGTGGATAACCGCCATTTCTAGTATCATAGACACCGTTCCTACCGATTTGCTTCCTTGGCAAATCTCCACCCCGCCCTCTCAGGAGCCCTCATGGCTGCACTTTCTTTCTCCCTGTTTCGTGTATTCTGCACTGGAATCGGTGTGTTCACTCTCTTCGTTATCGGCGCGCTCGAATTCAATGATCCGCCAATAACGCCGCCACAAGTACGTTCCGCACAACGGACGAACAAGCCTCAGCTGAAGGAATCCAGCGACTCCTTGAAGAGGATCGACACCGGCGCTCCAGTCAGCAACAACGTGGACACGGCCGACACCGCAAACATCGGCGTGTACCAGACGATGTCCGATCTTCGACGACTGCGCCAAGCCCTACGTTTCGAAGAGATCGATCGCCTTCGAAAGACGGATCCGAATTGGGGAAAGCGAAGTACCAGAGTTCGAGTATGCATATTCGCGCGCTACACCCATTCGTCGGAAGATTACGACACGGTAAGCACGCGATGCGAGCAATACTACGCAGAACTTCCGTAGCGATACGTCGCCACGAACGAAAAGCCCCCAGCGTGCTCCTCGCAAACGTCGCGAGTCCGAGCACCGGGGGCTTTCGAATTTTACAAACTCCCCAACCCTTCGCTACACTCCCAACGTTCGTTTTCCCGACAGTGTTCACGCAATTCACCCGTTCTTTCGAGGTCGTCAATGCTCACCGTCCCATCCCTCTCCCTCCGTGCCTACACCGAAGGTTCCCCCGCCACGCGCATCCGGTTCCTCCTGGAACTGGAGGAGGCGCTCCGCGTGATTGGATTTGTCCGCTTCAGCGATCACGGCATCCCGCCCAAGCTTCTCAAGGAGTTCTACGAGCTGCTTCGCGTATTCTTCGTGGACTGGAGTGAAGAGATGCGGATGCGATACGAGCAACGAGGCAACGGCCGGCAGCGCGGCTACGGCCCGCTCGGGTGCGAGCACGCCAAGGGAACGAATGAGTTCAGCGCGTTCGACAAGAAGCTCTTCCTGTCCACCGGCGTCGCGCTCTTGCCCGACCACCCGCGGTTCAAAGAGATCGCGGTCAACACCTACCCGGAAATCCCGAACTTCCGGCGTTTCAACGACGAGGTATACCGCAACATCATGCGGGTGGCGAACATCATCTTCGGAGCCGTGTCGGAAATTCTTGGCATGGGCCCAACCTGGCTGCGCGACATCTGCAAAAGCGGCGACTGCATGCAGCGCGGGCTGTACTACCCCGGCACGAAGAACCTTCCGGCCCTTGCTCGCGCCCGCGGCTTCGTCCTGGAGCAACAATGGCGTGACGACAAGGTGGATGTCACGCCGGAAATGACCGAGCTCCTCCGCATGCTCAAGGACGGCGTAGTTCCGAAGGATGTCCGACGCTCTCACAAGCACACGGATATCGACGTCGGAACCATCCTCCCGCGTGCAAGCGCGAAAGGGCTGGTGGCCGTCACCCGATCTGGCGAAGAAGTGGAGATCACCGGCGACGAGAACGAAGTACTCTACCAGAACGGAGACACCACCGAGGACTTCTCGGGCGGCTACCTGCTCTCGGCAGAACACTACGTCAAGGATCCGGACGATCCCGAGATCGATCGCATCAATGGCGTGTGCTTTCTGCATGCGGACCGCGAGACGTGGATCGACATCGTCCCGCCCATGCGCGGTGTCGCGACCAAGTCGGTCACGCTGGGAACGGAGCGCTGGAAGCTCATCACACGACTCCACGAGATCGGCCACACGGGCATCCCGATGCCGGAACGGTAGCGGGACAACGACGAACGGCGCCACCCGCAAGGGAGGCGCCGTATTGTTTACGTTTTATCCTTGTGGATTTTTCTTTTGATTATGCTGCCATTGAAGATCTCTAATTTGAGCCTCAGTTTGCCAAATAGTGTGCTGAATGTTATCTGCATCGCGGCTTTTCGGCACCGCATTCTTCAATTCTTCCTGCCGTTGCGCGAGTCGCATTTTGAAATCCCTCATTGAAGGCTCCCCTGGAGCAGTTCGCATCCCACCCTCTTCGAGCTCTGTTTTCATCTCATCAATCTGCCCACGCATCATTGCTACGGTTTCTGCGTCCATATCTGGCATGCTTGCCAACATATCCTCCATGGAATTGATTTCGTCTTGCAATGAAGCCTCGGCGCCTTCGGCTTTTGCGGTGAGTGTTGCTTCCTGCGATTCCGCGGAAATAGCCTCCTTCGGCGCTTCTACTTTAGCTTCTGGAACATTCTTCAACTCTTCTGCTATATTTAGGTTCATAGATAGTCACATTCTAACCGATCTGCACGATATGCCATCAAAAGATGTCCACACACGAATCAGCGATCTTGAAGCTCGAATTGCGAAACTCGAGAAAATGAAACAGAAGGCGAGAGCGCTCAAAACCGACGTAAAACGAAAGGGCGATCAGAAAAAGGCGAAGGCTATTGCGGAATCGCTCAAGAAGTAATTCCCGAGTTCTTTGATCGCAGCACTCGATGATACGCGCCGGCGAAACGGTGGGCTTCGTCGCGGGCACGTTGGAGAATTTCTTTACTCGATTCCGTAATGCGACGGAGCTCGGCGTTCGATTCGTCGTATACGAGTCGATCCTGTTTTCGATCGAATCCTTTCGCGATGCCGATAATCGGAATGTCGAATCCGAGTTCGGCGATCACAGATTTCACGCGATTCACTTGCCCTTCTCCCCCATCGATGACCATCAGATCAGGCAGTTCCCATATATCTCTCCCCCTTTTCAAGGGGGAGTCGGAGGGGGTGGTGTGGCGAAGCCTGCGTCTGAGTGTTTCCTCCATCGCCGCAACATCATTCGCGCCGTCAAAACTTTTTATCTTAAATTTCCGATACGCACTTTTCATCGGCTGACCGTTTTCGAACACGACCATCGAGGCGACGTTTGACGTGCCAGAAATGTTCGCGATGTCGTATGCTTCAACGCGACCGAGGACGCTTTTTGTTACATCCCAATCATCTTCTCGTGTAATCAACGCAACGTCGTTCACGTGTTCGAGAGCATTGATTTTATTTCGCAAGCCCGCGGCGAGTTCGAAGTCTTTTGCGAGTGCGGCACGTTTCATTTCTTTCATCATCTGCTTCACGATGGATGTTTTCTTTCCTTCAAAAAATTGAATGAGTTGACGGACGATTTTGCGATAGTCCTTCTTTGAAATCGCTCCAATACACACGCCAGGGCATCGACCGATCTGAAAGTCAAAGCATGCTTTCTTTCCCGATTCACACACACTCCAAGGAATCGATCTTCTCACCAAATCTAACGCCGTTCTCAGCGATCGGCTGCTGATGTACGGGCCAAAAACGGCGAGAAACTTCTTCTTCGTGGTCGGCGACAATACTTTCGTAAACGGCTGAATGCCGATGCGTTCAAGATCGAGACCGCGCAACAACACAGGCCTTGGAAAATCTTCGTTCGTAATGCAAAGATACAAGAAACTCTTATCGTCTCTGCTCAAAATATTGTACGGTGGCTGGTTCTTGCGGATTTGATTCGACTCAAGAACGAGTGCTTCGATAACGGTTGGCGTTTGGACGTAATCAATACGCGCGATGTTGGCGACAAGATCGGCGATTCGGCTGTTATGCGATTTGGTGAAATACGAACCAACTCGCCGCTTCAAACTCGTCGCTTTGCCGATGTATAGCAATTTCCCCCCTGTGTCGTAATACAAATACACTCCAGGAGAATCTGGGAGCTCGTTGTGAAGAATGCGTATAAACGAAGGAATCATTAGGAGAGCGTAGCAAAAAGAAACAAAAGGCGCGAGATTTAAACTGATCCTTTGAGTGGGTCGTGATGGGAATGACGTGAACAGGACATCCTCGGCGCGCTCGACGAGCCTGAGTTGGGCGAGGAGAGTGGAGGGTACTCGATTTCAAACTGGATGCTTTGCAGATGCGAATGATTCGCAGAAATAAACCACTTGGTGATTCTGACGATCCGCGGAGCCGTCGATGGTGCAGGCTAGGATCAACGATCATGCATTTCTGAAATCGGTTTCATTTTTCATCGATTTCCGTTCCAGATCACGTCCTGTTACCCAGTTTTAAAACATCAAAAAACGAGGGTGTCGATTTCTGTCGCAGTACCCCGAACTGGTGGCTCGGATACATTCTTCTGCACTCCGCGCGAATCCCCTACGCTGCGACCCCGCCTCTCGCGAGAGGCGGGGTGCTCGTTGAAAAAGTTCGCCCTTGCCACCGACGTCCAGGATTCGTTCACTTCACAACCCGCTCAAAGGATCAGTTCAGTCTCACCCCACCACCGTCGTCGCCATCACGCCAATGAAGATTACGAAGGTTAAACCAATCACCCACTGCGAAATCTGCAAAGAGTTTTTTGGAAGGTCGGCGCTGACACGGGCACGCTCGTAGGCAACGAGCATCATGATTGCTACAAGCGATCCAAGGACGCCACCAGTAATTGAAAGCACAGAAGAAATGCGTTGCGCACCAACAAGAAAGAGCACGAATGGAATCGTCGCCGTGAGAAACCACGCTGCAAAAAATCGCATACGAAGATCGTACAAGAACGTGTTCGTCAGCTGTGTTGCGACATTAGTGTACGCATTAAACGTGGTGAGTAGGGCGATGCCGCTTGCAAGAAGAACGAGACCTTTACCAATCGTGGACAGCCCAAGAATTGCGTTCTCTGTGGTTGCCGCGCCAGTTACTCCAAGAATTCCCACAATAAACACAGCATAAACGAGCACCACAACAATCATTGCGCGCGCCGTTGACTTTGGAAGGAGGTTTGATCGCTTGCCAAGAATGTCGCGCATTTCTGGCAGCGCCGACATACCGTGAAATGCAAAGAGCATTACACCAAGGGGGACACTGAAGTCGCCAGATGTTGAAGCAAAGAAATGCGCAACCGTCATGTGCGGTACCGCAACGACCATGAGGAGAACAACGAGGCCGATGAATAGTGGAATAAGAAATTTCTGTGCGCGAGCAACGAACAATGTTCCGCCAATGGTAAAAAAAGATGCGATAACAAAAAAGACGATGCTCGCCATGTGGATGGTCAGCGGCAAGAACGAAAACGTGACCACACGCAAAAACTGCCCACCAAAAATGATGAACGCGAGTAACGCACCAAACGTTGCGGCAATATATGCAATCGCGGCAACACCGGTACCGAAATGCCCAAGTTCTCTACCAATCACTTGAATAAATCGCGCTTTTCCACCACGAACCATCATGAGGTCGCCATACAACCGCAAAACCAAATAGCTCACGAGTGCTGCAAGAATGAGCTCAATCATTCCCACAACAACACCTACTTGCGCCACCACAAACGGCAATCCCAAAATCCCCACACCAATCATGGTGCCGATGAGTGGACGCGTCGCGCCCCAAATGAAAGAAGAATCTGATTTCATGGCGCAATCATTGTATCATTTTTCCTTATCCACCCCTCGCACACAGCTTCTTCACACGTTACGCACGTTTTCGCTTTCGAGCGCCGGCCAGGTCGGTTACTATGCTCTTCATATGGCCGACGTCGGTAGGATTCCCCCACACAATCTTGAAGCCGAGCGCTCATTGCTCGGTGCGCTTTTGCTTGATCAAGAAGTCCTTCTCAAGATTGGTGACACGTTGCGTTCCGAAGATTTTTATAAGGATTCCCATCGAATCTTGTACGAAATCATGCTCGAGCTCGTCGATAGACACGAACCGATCGACGTCCTCACACTCGGCAACCGACTCGAAGAAAAAGGCGTACTTAAGCAAATCGGTGGACGAACTGCGCTCGTCGAACTCACGAACGTAACCACAACAGCGGCACACGTCGCACATCACGCAGAAATTATCGCAAAAAAGGCGGCGCTACGACGACTGCTTCGTGCAGCAAGCGACATTACCGACATGGGCTTTGACGAATCACAGGACGTGGACGTGCTCTTGGACGAAGCAGAACGTCGATTATTTAACGTTTCCCAGAACTTCATCAAGCAATCCTTCACGCCGCTCCACACACTGCTCACCGAAGCGTTCGACCGCATCGATGAACTCCACAAAGAAAAAGGGAAACTCCGAGGAGTAGCGACGGGATTCTTCGGCATCGACAACTTGCTCGCGGGATTGCAAAACTCCGACCTGATCATTCTCGCTGCCCGACCTTCTGTTGGAAAAACATCGTTCGCCATGGATATTATCCGTAACGTAGCGCTCCGTACCGGAAAGCCTGTTGGATTCTTCAGCTTAGAAATGAGCAAGGAACAGCTGGTCGATCGTATGATCTCGGCCGAAGCAAACGTTGACTTGTGGAAGCTGCGTACCGGCCGACTTTCCGAATCTGCCGACGACTTCCCACGCATCGGCGAAGCGCTTGGCAAACTTTCCGAGGCACCGATTTTCATCGACGACTCTCCGATTGCGACGATTATGAGCATTCGTACGAAGGCTCGCAGATTGCAAAGCGAACACGGACTCTCCATGATCGTCATCGACTACTTGCAGCTCATGGAGGCGCGAAAGAAAACGGACAACCGCGTGCAAGAAGTGGCCGAAATCTCCCGAGGATTAAAACAGATCGCTCGCGAACTCAACGTTCCAGTGCTTGCACTCGCACAGCTTTCCCGTGCCGTGGAAATGACCAAACCAGCCATTCCAAAGCTCGCCCACCTTCGTGACTCGGGAAGCATTGAGCAGGACGCCGACGTCGTGATGTTCCTGTACCGCAAGGCCGCTGATAGAAACTATCAGCCAGAAGAACTCACGCCCGAAGAAAAAACACGTGCCGAAGTCCACATCGCAAAACATCGTAACGGACCAACGGGCATGGTGCCGCTCTATTGGGATGCAACACACGCGTCGTTTAAAAACCTGGAAACTCGCGCACCAATAATGCAAACAACATCGCAGCACGAAGGGCAACCAGGCGCGCCAAGACCAAACAACGTCGGCCTTCCGCCAGGCATTCCCCCGAAAGGCGCCGGGCTTCCACCGAAACACTAAGATTGGTACGATGGAGCGGTCAATCGCCTTAACCATTCCCTATGTTCAACAAAATCAAACAGATCAAAGACATGCGCGACCAGAGCAAGCAAATGAAGGCAATGCTTGACGAGGTTATTATCGTTGGCCAAGGCATGGGCGGAAAGGTGATGATCACCGTCAATGGAAGTCACGAAACGCTCGGCGTGAAAATCGACGAAGCCCTCGATCGATCAAAGATTGAGGCAGGTGTGAAGGACGCGCTCAACGATGTAAACAGCAAGCTCCAGGTTGAGCTCATGAAAAAAATGAAAGAGATGGGCGGATTGGATGCGTTTAAGAATCTCGGGCTCTAAAACATGAGACGGTTCCCCACTCCCATTCATAATGCTGCGGCTGCATTGGGTCGCCTTCCGGGAGTGGGGCCAAAAACCGCACTTCGTTACGCGTTCGCTTTGTTACATTTCAGCAAACTTGAACTCGCAAGCATTGGTCGCGCCATTGTGGATCTTGGGAACATCACCCTTTGCCAAACATGTTTTACGTTTGCAGAAAACGATATCTGCGAAATTTGTGCAGACCCAAATCGCGACGCAACAAAGCTCTGTATTGTTGCCGAGGCTCGCGATATTTCTACCATCGAAGCAACAAACGTATATAAAGGTCGCTATTTTGTGCTCGGCGGCACATTAAATCCCATCGACGGCCGCACGCCAGAAATGCTCAACGTCAAAGCGCTCCTTGATCTTGTCAAAAACTCACCGTCCATCACAGAATTCATCCTTGCATTCTCCCCCGACGTCCACGGCGAAACGACAATTATGTATTTACAGCGCCAGCTTTCAAGCTTCGAGAAATCAATGACTCGCCTTGCCCGCGGTCTCCCCATGGGCGCCGACATTGAATACGCCGACGAAGTGACATTGGCGAGCGCGATGACGGGAAGATCGAAAGCGTAATTCGAACGTCTGGGAATCTGTTCCACAGATTTGTGCAGACATTCACTTCAGTCATCCTGAGCGCATGCGAAGGATCTCCGTAGGTTTATCCGCGTATCATTATGGATGAAAAAGTCTTCTTCGTTTACATACTTACGAATATCGCGAGGACGGTTGTGTACATCGGTATAACGAATAATCTCCAACGACGAATCGAAGAGCATCGCAGTGGGATAATTGATGGTTTCACAAAGAAATACCGATGTAATATTCTCGTATACTTTGAACCAGTTGGAGAAGCGTATGCAGCGATTACTCGAGAAAAAGAAATGAAAGGTTGGATTCGAGCGAAGAAAAACAATCTCATTTGTTCCACGAATCCTGACTGGAAGGACGTATATGAAAGTATCTGGTGAATAACCGACGGAGATCCTTCGCATGCGCTCAGGATGACTGCGGGATTCATTATGATATGTATTTTTCTCCGTAAAAAGCAAAACGGAGCAGACCGTTTTGTCTTGCTCCGTTCGTGTGTTGTGATCGATCGTAAGATCGGCGGAAGACGGGGAGCCGTCATAAACGGTCTTACGACCGAACGCGCAACCTTTCGGCTGAGCGGTGACGGCTTCCCCGGGGTGCGCGATACCACCCAGGCCCCACGGGCACTTTCTCGCGAGCGATCTTTCGAACGCCGACAGGTAAACTTCCCGAGTGCCGTATCGTACGGCACGCCGGCGAACCGCAATTTTTTCCGTGTCTCCCGCAAAACACAGCCCTCCATTGCGGTTCACAACCCACGCACCATCAAAAACAGTGAAAGAATCGTATCACACCACAATCACTTCGCCAAGATCGCCTCGAGCAGCGCCCGTCCTTTTGCCTCCCACACCAGCGATCCCAACGTTTGCTTTTCTAAAATATAGTCGGCAATGAATTGCACCGCCGCATCGTGGCCCTTTGCTTGTAGCTCCTTCGTGCGAGCCTCGATGAATCGATACTGCAAAGATTCTCGAGTTCCCTCTTCCTCCACCTGCAACCACAGCTGCTGATCGATGACATCGATGATCGATCCTTCCGATTCTGTCAGAACCGATTCAAGATATACGACGAGATCACGCTGCACGTCATCAATCGTGCGACCAGCAAGGTCGAATTTTGACAATCGCCCTTCAAGCTTCGCGAGAAGATCGTCAACTTGCTTGCTCGCCTGGGCTGGATCGAAATGGATGTCCTGCACATCGTAATGCGGTTTCATTGCGAGCACGATATCGTCGGGACGGCTCACAATACCGTGAAGAAGCAATCCGTCGTACAGCGCACGCGCAGTGCTTTCGTCCATGTCGGTATCAACGAACGAGTACAAAAGATGGAACAGAATATTTGGAATGCCGTTGCCATTGAGCAACTTCATTGCGACGTCTTTCAGAAAAACCGCTTGATTTTGACTCCGCTGTGGGTCGCCAATTCTATAACTCTGGCGATTACGCAACCATTGCAAACTTTCGGTGGTTGGCAATTCCAATGTACGCAAGATACCAAGCAGCTGAGAAAATCCTGCAGTCACCACGTAGTCCGCTTTCACGCCAACAATGCGTTCAATCTGCTCCACGCCGTAGTCCAAACCGGCAAAGGCACACGCATTCGCCAAATAGTATTCGTTGTCGGCATACGTCCCCGGTGGAATGTACGCATAGGTTCCACGAGGCACACTTGTCATGAGTACCGTCCATTCTTTTGTGTTGACAGACACCATGTGGATCGCGTCGCAATGTTGCTCGATTCCTTCTTTCCTTGAATCGAGTCCGAGCACGAGAACGTTGATGGTTTGATCATTACCAAATGGCACGTCGTCTAAATCAAGCACCGTCGCCTTCCGCGCTGAAAGCACAGCGTCTACAGCACTATTCACGCGTGGTGTGACAGCAGAAACCGAAAGCGGAGCTGCACGAAACCACAAAAAAGTCGTCACCATTGCTGTACAACTTATGGCAACGACAAGCAATGTAACCCTCCGTTTTTCGCGTTTCCAAAAGATCAAAAAGGACATACAGCGATTTGTTATCTCCTTCATAGTTCAAAGCGAGCAATCGCGCAACACACATCCCCCTGTGAATAACCTTCTTTCGTGAGATGTGAAAGATTGCTAAGCTTTCCCACGTAATTCATTATTTCTAATTCGAACTCGCTCATTTCAGATGAGAGGGTCCGCAAGATATATGGCAGCAAAGCGTCTCACCAAGTCCCAGATCATGGCAGACCTTTCAGAACGTTGGGGAGTGTCCAAGAAACAAGCTGGAGAAATGTACGACGGATTCGTTGCAATGATCTACGGCGAAATCAAACGCGCTGGTGAAGTTGCATTCCCAGGCCTCGGAAAGATGGTAAAGAAGCAGCGTGCCGCACGCATGGGCCGAAACCCAGCAACAGGCGCA
This sequence comes from Candidatus Uhrbacteria bacterium, assembly GCA_943359525.1. GTDB lineage: Bacteria > Patescibacteriota > Patescibacteriia > UBA9934 > UBA9934 > CAIKHN01. The sequence continues at coordinate 21,372 of CALRHV010000008.1, read as the reverse complement.
ACGATCAAGATCCCAGCACGCACCGTCCTCAAGTTCGGCGTGAGCAAGGCTGCTAAGGAAGCACTTCTCTAAACTGTTCATTGAAAAACTCCCCGAGTAATCGGGGAGTTTTTTGTTTCAACGGACCATCGTTCCTCTCGCTCATCAACGGGTCCTGTCGCCGCGGACCCCGTTACGGTGCTCAGCTCACGCCCCACCTTTTCCAAGATCATCACATTTTTGCGGCGTTCGTTGCGCTCCGTACTTGTCCCCGGAGGGGGCGGGGGCCTCCCTTGGCGCCACCCGTTGACTCGCTCGTTTCACGATTACGGCTGCAGCGACTCTGCCGGAGAGCGACCCTCTGTGCTGAGAATCACCGATGTCACGGTCGAGAATTGTTTTAACGTGGATTCGATCTGTGCGCGGATCGAGGTAACACGACACGAACCGCCGGTTTCAAGGGACTTCGTAAACTCAACTCTTGCGACGCCGTCATTGATAGTGAGACTTTTGATAGCGACGAACGATGGAATGCTTGTGGAGAGCTGTGCCATGGCTTCTGGCGTGTTTGGACCAGCGAACAACTCTGTGAGCGCCGTGTAGCCTACGGCAGCAGACTTCGCGACACGACGTTCTGTAGCCGTCACCGCACTGCACAATCCGCTCGTTTCAAGATTCGTCCAATACGTCTTCACCACCATCGTTTCAATCGACGGAAACTTTACTGGGAATGTCACAAGATCAATCACTGCGCCGTCCTTTGCGCTGTAGTCAAAAACCTCGAGCGTTCCAACAGTGCCCGTTGGCGTGTCATAGCTTGTCGTGACAGTAAAGTTTCCAAACTCCCCCACATCAGGTGCGTTGGTCATTGCGGCACCTTCTGTAAGCAACGTGCCATCTGTATCAAGCAACCGATAATTGAATGTGCTTTCAAATACACGAGCACTTCCCTTGATCACCAGAGGCAACCCGATTATTTCATTTGCCGTCGGACTGGTAACGGTCATATTCCCCGACGTGGACGTTACGCTTTGTGTGGCGTCGGGCACGTCGTCCGCATTGTTCACAGTATCTTCCACAGTGGTCGTATCGTTAGTGTCCCTCCAATCCGGAGGAATGATTGCCCCATTAAACGCCCGGAAAACGAACAAAAGCACCAAAACTACGCCAAGCACTGCAAGAATCGCCACTAACGCAAAGGAGAAGGGATGTTTCATATACAATCAGCATACGCCGTTCCCCCGAAACCGCTAGTCCGCTACTGGCCGCTCCTCAAGGATTGCGCTAACCGTACGCTCTTCCCCGTCGTGCAAAATCTTTAACGTCACCGTGTCGCCCACTGTTTTTCGACGGAGCTCTGTTGCGAGTTGGTGTGTGCTGTCGAGTTTTACGCCATCAACGTCGATAATGATGTCATTCTCCTCAATTCCCGCTTTATCCGCCGGCGAACCAGGAACCACCGCAAGCGTTTTCCCGTCGTCACCACGAATCACCAGCGCACCATCAGTAACTGGAAGATCGTTCGCCTTGGCGTAATCTTCATCAATCACCACATACCGGACGCCAAGATACGGCTGAACAATGCGCCCATGTTGACGAATGGAATCCACGGTAGATTTCACCATGTTGCTTGGAAGCGAGAAGGAAATATTCTCTCCCCCGCTACTCGTCGCAACGTTCACACCAATAACGTGCCCGGAGAGATCGAGCAGTGGCCCACCGGAATTTCCTGGATTAATTGCTGCGTCGGTTTGTAACACATCGGAAAGCAATTCAGATCCTCCACTATTTCCCGCGATAATCGATCGCGCTAATCCAGAGATAACGCCAACCGAAACCGTATTGCGGAATTGACCAAGCGCATTCCCAATCGCCACAACCGACTGACCAACTTTTACTGTGTCAGAATCGCCAAACTCGAGATACGGCAGATCGGAAGCATCAATCTTTAACACCGCAACATCAAGCGTGCTATCTGCGGCAACCACCGTCGCATCATGTTTGCTTTCATCGTTGAGCAATACCGTGTACTTCGCATCTTTATCGCTGACGACGTGCGCGTTAGTAACAATGTACCCGTCGTCAGACACAATGAATCCGCTTCCTCCGCCGATTTCCTTCTCTTCTGTTCCATTCTGTTGATACTGCGGCGTGCTCCAGCCAAAAATACCGAATGGATTATGTTGTCCGTCCTGGTTCAAAATCTCTTCCATCTTCGGCACATCTTTCGTAATAACAATCGAGACAACAGCAGGATCGACCGCACTCACCACGTCGATCACGTCTGAATGGTTCCCCGCTGAATCGGTGAGGTTCTTTTCCGTGACTGCTTGATTGATCACAGAACGCAATCGATCACGAATCGAATCTTTCAATGGAGAAGCGAGGAGCACGCCGAGACCAATCACTACAAGCACAATCTGAAAAAGTACCGCACCAATGAACCCAGCAAGGAACGACGGAAGATATTGCCTAAGCATCTGTTTGTCCATACGTCAAAAAAGAAAATACTCATCTCGAACTCGCTCCAGTATAAATCGACCACGAAATCGATTCCAGTCACCGCTTCATCGATGTTTCATAATTCCGGTATACTGATGTCGTATGATCACACAGGTCGCGATCCTTGGATACGGAGAATTCGGGAAAGCCATGCATCACCTGCTCGTCCCACAAACGGATGTCACGGTGACGTGTTGGGATAAAAATAGCGATATTCTTCCAGAACAACACACATTACAAACAATCATCCCAACGTGCGACATCCTCTTCGTCTGCGTGCCAACATGGACGACACGATCCGCACTGCAAAGCGTGCATCCATTCCTCAACCCGAAAACGATCGTCGTGAGTCCGTCAAAAGGATTTGAAAAAGAAACGTGCCACCGCGTCGATACGCTCTTTCCGCAGAACCTTCCCAACCACAATCCGTTCGTTTTTCTTGGCGGCCCCATGATTGCTGAGGAAATTAGCGCCAATCTTGCCGCGATCGGAATTGCCGCGAGCTCGTCCGCCGAGGCTCGAGCGACGGTCGCAAAGCTCTTCGACCATACCCCACTCGTCGTATGTCAAACCGACGATCTCGCCGGAGCCGTTCTTGCTGCCGCGCTCAAAAACATCTACGCACTTGGCCTGGGAATCTGCGACGGTCTCAAGATGGGAAGCAATATTCATGGCGCACTCGTTTCTCAGGCAACACGAGAAATGATGCACGTGGTTAGCGTTGTTGGAGGCAAACCGGAAACTGCGCTTGGCCCCGCCGGGTTAGGCGATCTTGTTGCAACCGCGCAAAGCACGAATTCCACAAATTACACCACCGGCATTCGGTTCGCTCAAGGCCTCAAGCCTATTCGAGGAAGCGAGGCACTCAATACCATTCCCTGCGTCGTCAATATCCCAGGAATCGTGCTTGCCGAGCTCCCATTCCTTCAGGCGGTGTATCAAATCGTTGTTGAAAAGAAACCCGCGCAACACGCCATACTCGGCGCACTCCTTGCGCTTTGCCCAAAATCGGCATAAACATATTGCATACTCTTTACTCTTTCTATGTCCTATTTTTTCATCGTTCTTCTTGTGCTCGTCGTTCTTATTTCGCTTCGTCAGGTGAATCAATACGAACGCGGTGTAAAGTTCACAATGGGACGATACTCAAACATGATCAATCCAGGATGGCGCATCGTATTCCCTGTTTTTCAATCCATGACGAAAGTTGACCTTCGATTAAAGGCTGTTGAAGTTCCCCCACAAGACGCGATCACCAAGGACAACGTTTCCGCAAAAATTACTGCCGTCATCTACTACAAAATCGTCGACGCACAGAAATCGGTGATCGAAGTCGAACACGTCCATTGGGCAGTATTGCAGCTTGCGCAGACAACAATGCGCAACGTGGTTGGCGAAGTCACGCTGGATGAGCTTCTTTCTCAGCGTCAGCAAATCTCCAGCCGTATCGAACAGCTTGTTGAAGCGGCAACTGGCGGATGGGGCGTAGAAGTCACGGCCGTTGAGCTGAAGGACATCAACTTGCCACCAGACATGGTGCGCACTATCGCAAAGCAAGCCGAAGCTGAACGCGAGCGCCGCGCCGTGATCATTAACTCAGAAGGTGAAGTTGCCGCCGCAGAAAACCTGGCGCGCGCCGCAGCCACGCTTTCCGCAGCTCCAGGCGCCCTGCATCTCCGAACGCTAAACTCGATCAACGATATTTCTTCCGACGCATCAAACACCGTGGTGTTCGCAGTACCACTCGAAGTTCTCAAGGCGATCGAGGGATTTAAAAAGTGATGGAACTTGAAAAGACCGATCCCACAAGGCTCGGTCTTGAGTTTTCCAACAAAATCTGCTAATATTAGCCGCGGAGATTTTCAATGGCTACACGCAGACAGGAAAACGTCACTCTCGCTCTGGCCGTCATCGGCCTGCTCATCATCCTCAGCGCCGCCATGTACAGCCGTTCCGCATCCGGCGCCACGCCAACCGACATGCGGTCGCTCGTGCAGAAAGCCAAAAGCGTCGGTGTCTACCAGCGAATGATGGTAGGCGACGTCCTCACGGACGAATGGCAGTGGGCTGTCCCCAAGTGCGGAAACCACGCAGAAATCCGCGTCGGATCGGCTGTGGACAACAGCACTCCGCTCGGCATCATGGCAATGCTGCTCATCGACCTGAAGGGCAGCGGCACAGTGGCGTTCAGCATGGCCGAAGGCAACGGGGACGGTCTCATCGATGCCGTTGGCGCGGCAGCGATCGGAAAAGAAACGCTCATGATCGCTCCCACCATCACCAACGACCCGAAGGATCTGCGGCAGGCCCAGAGCGTCTTCGATGACATCGTGAAGTGTGCGCTTGGAAGTTGACCACACCACGACGGAAACGGCCCGGATCTCGAGAGAGACCCGGGCCGTTACACGTTTACCGTTTGTTCACAATTTCCATTACCACATCCAGTGCACCAGCAGGAATCTTTTTTCGCCATTCATCGATCTTGCCGTTTACGATTGCTGTACGAATCGCGGCGCCGTCGATGCCGGGAACGGGAACAATCTTTTTCGTCGCAATCGATTTCATCTCGAACATCGCGCGAATCTCGTCACGTCCACTCCACACCAACGGTTCAGTCGGTCGGCCTGCAGCATCGAGTACTGCGTCCACCCACTGCTCATCCGTTGGTTTATCGGTAACGTCGACGATTGCTGCCTCGGTGATGTCGGCCGAGAGTAAAGCGGCGCTGATCATTTCGTGACGTTGCGCCACGGTAAACGGCGTGTCCGAACCGTGCTCCGATTTACCGTCGCAAATCGCGATAGTGGCATTGCCGTGAATTTTCATCATGCCCTGCACCACGAGCAGATGACCTTCGTGAAACGGCTGAAACCGACCAGGAAAAATACAGGTGGGCATACGTGGAAATAAAATGTAAGGGGTGAAAATTGATTCAGTCATCCTGAGGCGAATGCCGAAGGATCTCTCGCAGGATATCAGTCTAATACAATTATCTTACCGTGAAATGAGCCCAAGTGGAATATCAATCTTGGAAAGCGTACAAACACCCAGTCCTTGTTGCGATAATACGGAAAGATAGCCAACGGATTCTGGGTCGATTCCGTTCATATGCATCGCTACGGCGTCGATGGCAACGGGATCAAAACTCGCAAGGGCGATGCCGGTCGTAGCTGTTCCATCGATGATCGCGAGGTCGATAGGTCGTTGAGCGTACAGATCAGCGAGAACACAATCGCGCAAATCCCCCTCCAGCCATGGTTCATGGCTCCGAACGAATCCATGTGTGGTGCGACGTTCTGGTACATACCACGTGGCAAAAAGAAACTGTTCGATCGATAACGCAGTTCGCCGGTTACGATCCGCGAGCATCGGCGCGATGGTGATGACGACATCGGCGTCGATAATGGAGCGTGGACGGCGGATGGGGGCTCGCACCTCCCCCTGAGGAATCAATGCTTCGATGACATCGTTTTCATCATCGGCATTCAGAACATGAATCGGCGCGCGGCTGTGAAAGTCGATCGCATCGATGACGGCTTGGGTTGATTCGTCCGATCCTGTTGAAACAATACACACCGATCGCGCAAACTTTGCGAGATTGATGAATGGACTACCAAGATTGTCGATCGCCTCGCGGATCGCATGCGCAGAATCGTTCCCTTGGGCAACAGCGACTTTGGACATATCTCAATTCAGTATCTCACGCTGCATTGAACACACCAAGTCTTTAAAACAAACTGCGGACCGGGAGACTTTCGTCTTCCGGCCCGCCGTCGTGAGTCACCGTGATGTCACAGTCACTCAGCCCTGCTCGCACCAGGCAACGAAGGTTTGGATGCGGATAAGCGCGCCCTTGTCCTCGATCACTCGCCCTTCGAACTTGGTCTTCGCGCCGCGAACAGCGTTCAGGATTCGTTCGATCGTCGGCCAGGTGTGCGGCACCGGCTTCTCCGTGTGAAGCCGCGCAACCGTCACCGGGCTGAGAGCCAGGATCCGATCACTAAGCGTCCGATTGGGGGAGTCGAAGTAGTAGACCATCGTCTTCTCCTTCTTCTCGCCGTTAACCTTCCGACCGAGCGCTTCAAGCTCCTCTTTCGAGGGACACGAGGCGGCGGCGGAAACGGGCTTCCCGGCGTTGGCCTTGAGGTGCGCCAGCACGTCGAAGTGCTTGCTCTTGGGATCGAGCTTTGCCTTCGCCTCCGCGTAGCTCTTGATACCGGCCTCGAGGCGAGCACGAACGCTACGCACCTCCTCAAGATTGAGATCTCGGGCCCAGCAAACGAACGTCCAGCGGGAACGGCCCGAGCCCCAGATGGAGTCGACTGCTGCCATGTCCGCATGCTGGAAGAGCGACGCCAACTCGTCCCGCTCCTTGCGAAGGAGGGACTGCTCGTCCTCGATTTTCCGGCGACGATACCCCTCCGCTTCCTGGTGGCGCACAATCGCGCTTTCGAGCCCCTCGCGCACCAAGCTGATCCAGTTCAGATCCGCATTCGCAGTATTCTGAACGAGCCAAGCCCGATCACGGGAACCATTCCAGGCATAAGCGATCGCGGCATCGTCCATCTTCTGGATGAACGCCGTGAGCTCGGAACGAGTGGCGACGAGCTCACGCTGCTTGCGCTGCGCGGCCTCGGCGACTTCGGTGGCCTTGCGAGCCTGCTCGGCGCGATCATCCTTGGCGGCCTGGCGCTTGGCCTCCAACTCCGCATTGCGAGCGATCTCCGCCGCGTTGTTAACGGCGGCACGGTCCATCGGGATCACCTTGCGGCGATCGATGACGGGCCGACGGACGACCTGCATCCGATCCAGGACGAAGATCTCGCGGCTGTATTCCGGCGCCGAGGTCCGGCCCATGTTGCGGTCGGTTTGGAAGGCGAAAGCGTCCTGGACGCGGGAGGCACGAGAAGCGAAGTGAGCTGCGTTGCGGGACATGCGGTTCTCCGGGGATTGAGTGGCGGGGCAGGAGCGGTGTGGAGAAAGAATTCTCTCCACGAAAGCCCGTTGAATCACCTATTCAACAGATTTTCGTGAAAAGAAGGGATTCCCACTGACGAACTACTATACCACAAAAGTGCCGTTTTGTCAATGAAAACGACGAATATAGGCAAAAATAGGCGCCGTTCTGGAACGTCCCGCTTTGATGATTCTTTCAGGTTGCGATACACTTCGCTTCGATTCCTCCGGGATCGTCTAACGGCAGGACAGCGGCCTTTGAAGCCGTGAACCGTGGTTCGAATCCACGTCCCGGAACCAACAAAACACCAGCCCCATGGCTGGTGTTTTGTTGGTGCGCTACACTATCTCCATCTATGACCATCCTCGATTCCCTTGAGCGCATCACAAAATCCATCATTCTCCCCGCCACACTCGCCATTACCGGCTGTGGCGAGCCACCGGAAGGAACGAGCAAACTGAACGACGAGCAATACGACAAAGTGGAATATCTTGTTAACGTTGCAAAAGAAGCCACGCCAATCGTCAAAGAAATCGTTCACTCAATGAATGGCGGATGGGTTGACGAATATGGATCCGCGGACAATCCAGAAGCCATGATTGATGCAATCGACGAGACGCAGGAAACGATGGACTACTATTGGGCAAACGGAGCTTTTTACGCTGGCCCAACGTCCGTGATGGCCGGAGGCGACGTCAACGCCATCGGCTTCCACTCCCCTGCCGACGGCACGCCAACCGACCGATCGGATAATTTCGTTGTCCTCAACTCGGACGAGGAAGACGCATGGGATTCCACACTTGTGGTACACGAATGCACACATTTTCTTTGCAGCCACGACGCCACAATCGAACAAGAACTGCTTGCAAGCAATCCCGACTACGCCAATCCAGAGCTCGCAAGAATCATTCGCAAGCACAACGACTTCGCCTACATGCAAGGCGGCCTATATATTGGACCGACGAATCTTCTCGTTTCCCTTGACCTCAATCGCCGCGACAAACTTGAGGAAGCGCGAGCGCGTATCGATGCCGGAGAAACCCGAGAAGCACTGCAGCAGCTCAAAGACGATCTTGAAATGGGCGACAAAGATGAATGGGTACTGGACAAAGCACAGTGGATTACCGAATGGTCTGTATTTTATGCAGAGTTCGGCATCACCACAGAAATCCTTGCGGAAGATCTTGCAGAAGCAGGGCTGTACGAAAATGAAATGGAAAAACGAACCGAGGTTATTGACGAGCTCACCAAAGAAATCAGCGAACATCGCCGAGAAATCGTCAAAGAAATTCAGACCGCACCAATCGAATGGAAGATGAAATGAACGCATGAACGGCGCCTCCCTCGTGGGTGGCACCGTTCGCGTCGTTGATGCTGTGACTTACCGATCTCACTCGAGATCGGGAATGTTCGGATCGAGTTCGTGCAACCTCCTGCGAAGCGCGCGGTACTTGTCGTTCGGGTCTTCCGTCCCGTGCACTTCATGCACGGAATGGTGATGATCCCTGTATGCGACGAGCACGGCTTGGCCGAGGTCCACGGCGCGAGAATAGGACTCGAAACGAAAACCCTTCTTCGTCGGATCGTCGGGGTTGTGCTGTTCGTAGTCCTTCTCGGGTGGCGGACCGCACCAGATCACGTGAGTCACGCCCCGGCTCATTTCCTCCCGCGTGAACCCAGAGATGAACTCGAGTTCTTCGATGCCACCGTCTACGTACACTTTGCCATCGATCATGTGACGACTGAAGAATCCGTATCGCTTCCCGGAACGGACGGCACGCCGCACCATCAGGTGGTACTTGAGCATCCCAGCCGCCGCCACAGTTTTCTGGAACGCGATCCGAGTGTCTCGATCCGCGAAGTCATCACCGGTCATCTTGTGACCGGTGATGGTCCATTCAGCCGATTCCGAAAAGAAGGATGCATTCTCCTGAAACCACTGATCCAGCATCAGCAGCCCGAGAAGGTAATCCTTGCCGTGCCCTGGACCACCGGTAAAGACGAAGAAGACGAGATCGGACTCACAGAGAGAGGGAACCATGGAAACTCCTGCCTTTTCGGCCGAAAGAATGTATCAAAAATCCGTTACACTCGCAAATATCTGCGCATCGCAAAGGCCGTAGTTCCCAGACCCAAAAACGCCAGAATGCCGAATTGGGCGCCGAACAATGGGAGGGCGTTGGCGGTGTAGTAGGCGACGAGATCCACGTCCACGCCCTGGAAGAAGACAACGATGTAGGGATTTGCAAAGGAAAGTGTGGCAGCAACAATACCGGCCATGATTCCTGTGGCAATCAATGCGTAGAACAACGATTCGAATAAGAATGGACCGCGCACGAACCAGTCGTTCGCACCAACGAGTTTCATGATACCGATCTCATCACGATGCACGTAAATCGCCACACGAATCGTGTTGAAGACGATGAGAATCGCAATAAAGCCAAAAAAGAGGGCAAGAATCAAGAACCCGAGACGAACCTTTTCAGAGAAATCGCTCAACACACGAAGCGCGGATTCGTAGTTATCGTAGTTCTTTTCCTTAATAAACGTTTTGTACTCAGGCGTTTCGAGCGCTTCAAGAATGAACGGAAAGTCACTGGCGTTGTATGCACGAATTTTGAGTGCTTGGCCCAGCGGGTTGCCGTCAACCTCATCAAGCGCAGCAAGAATCACCGGATCGTTTTGATGGTTCAATTTGAAGTTCACGAGCGCTTCGTCTGCCGTAATATACGAAGCATCCTTCACCTGTGAGAGTCCAAGAAGATAGCTCTGTACATTTTTTACCGTGCTTTCCGACGAGTCCGACGTGAAATACACCGTCACCTGCACGCGACCTTCAACACTTTTTACCGATGCGTTTGCAAGCACGTTCAAGATAATCACCGAATTTACCGTCATCAACGTAAGAACGAATACCGACACCGTCACGAACGACAACCAAAAATTCCGCATCATGCTTTGAAGGGCAAACCGGATAATGCGAAAAAATGACGTCATACGCTAGCCAAGAAGATATTTGCCTTTCTCTGCGTCCGACGACACTTTGCCATCACGCAACGTAATCACTCGACGATGTAGGCTGTTCACAATATCGCGATCGTGCGTAACAAGAACCACCGTGGTACCAAAATCGTTGATGCGGGTAAAAAGCTCGATGATTTCACGCGCAGTAATAGCGTCGAGGTTTCCTGTTGGTTCGTCGGCAATAATGATCTTCGGGCGATGCACGAGCGCTCGCGCGATTGAAACACGTTGTTGCTCGCCTCCAGAAAGCTGACGAGGATAGCGGCTTCCCTTCTCACCGAGCCCAACAATCTTGAGTACATGCGGCACCACCTCGCGAATTCGCTTCGTCGATTCCCCTGCAACTTCGAGTCCAAATGCAACATTTTCAAATGCGGTTTTCTTTGGAAGCAATTTGAAGTCTTGAAAAACAATACCGATTTGCCTGCGCAACGCCGGAATATCCGATCGGCTAATCTTGGAGATATCCCAGTCACCGATGTGAATATGGCCGCTCGTTGGCTTCTCTTCGGCAAAGATGAGTTTCGCAACTGTACTCTTTCCCGAACCACTTTGCCCCGTAATAGAAACAAACTCCCCCGCCTCAATACGAAAACTCACACCAGCTAGCGCATGTGTTTTTGGTGGATATTCTTTTGTCACGTTTTTGAACGTGATCATACGAAGAATTATAGCACGGAGCGAAGCGAACGAATCAACGGGTGGCACCGAGGGAGGCCCCCGTACGGAGCGCAACGAGCACAGAATACTGATGATGATTACCGAGAACGTCTCGTGCGCGGTGAGCACCGTAACGGGGTCCGAGGTGACAGGACCCGTTGATGAGTGAACGAAGCGTCAATCCTTCACCAAATCGAACTCAAACGTTACGTCGCCAACATCAGCTACAACGTGAACCGTTGCGTCTTTTAGCTCGGACGACGCATATATTCGCTCGAATCCTGCGCCCTCAACACGTCCGGATGTCGACCCAGTACTTGGCAATGCGCGAAGGGAAATCCCGACGAGATATGTGTCGTCAGTGTCTGGGCCATGAACTTCCGGCGCCTGGTACAGCGTATAAATTTTCACGCTATCCGATGACGATGCGCACGAATCGTACAATTTCACCCGACCAGAATCGCGATCAGTGAACACTCTTGTTGAACCAGAACATATCAATTCATTGCATTCTACGGAGTCCAACGAATTCCATTCTCCCGTATCCTTCACGCGCGCTTTAAGTGTGTCTTCACTGTTTGGCAGCGTAAATTCAATATCGATTCCATTCAAAACATCCAGGCCAAAAGTTCGCGTTCGAAGATTCTCTTGATACCCGTCCACAAACTGATATCCGGCAAATACAATCTGGCCCTCACGACCCTCATTCGCCCAAAGAATCGCTTCGGAACAGGTCGATTCGGTCGTTCCCTCGTAATACTTCACATCAGGCTCCTGATCGCTCACGAGCAATACATCGCTACACAGCCCAGTACACGTCATATTCTCCACATGACGGCTATCCGCCAAAGAAAGCAAGTGCCCAGTTTCGGCTCGATGCAACTCCGTCGCACGCACCGCAGCAATGCCCGCCAAAAGCATCAAGGGGGCAAGCATCGCGAGTCGTCGAGAAAAAGAGAGTTTTTTTGAAGGTTTTTTCATACTGCACCCATTGTACTCGAAACAAAAAGCCCCCGATACCATCGAGGGCGTTTTGGAGCCATTTCCGGGAATCGAACCCGGGACCTCTGCTTTACGAAAGCATTGCTCTACCAGCTGAGCTAAAATGGCATGTTTGGTTGTAAAAACTTCAGTATTTGTGGTCAGTTTCGGTGCGCCAGGAGCAAATGTTGCGAGGCGTACTTCTCGGTACGTTGAGCAACTTTGCGACGCAGCAAGCCGAAAATGGATCAAATAATGAAGTTTTTGTGGAGCAGGAGACGGGGATCGAACCCGCGACCTTCTGCTTGGGAAGCAGACGTTCTACCACTGAACTACTCCTGCACGCGGGCAGTTTTATATCACGATCGGGCTTTGGCGTAAAGCAAACAATACACCGCTATCTCACCCAAAGCCATGGCGTGATTGTCGAGGTTCGTTCGTCCAAAATATCGGCGAGGGTTCCTTTCTTCACCGCAATTCCTCGAAGCAAGTATCGTGTTCCGCTTTCATCGGTGACCGAATCCTCGATACGAAGAATCCAATACGCATCGGCGGTTGTGACCACGTCCGACGGCGTGTTTGGCGGCAGTAAAAACACCGAAGCAAATGCGGCATCAACTTCGGACGGGAGAACGTACCCAAAGCTTCCCTTAATTTGCGCCGTGCCAGGATCTTCTGAATATTCTTTTGCTACGTCCTCAAACGCAATGCCAAGCGCGAGCTTTGACTGCAAATCTGTCATACGTTCCCGTGCCCTAGCTTGATATTCCTCGCTTGCGAGTATCGCATTTTGTACCGCGGTTGATAGCACGAATGATCGCTGAATGTAGTTCAAATATTCTCCATCACTCCACCCTGCGAGCGATTGAAACGAGCGAATATCGTCCGTCCATTCAACGGCAGACGACACGTCCGAGCTCGACACACTGACGTTTTCTTCGGAAGCGATGTCTTCGAGCGCGTGTCTGCGAACCATCGCATCGATCGCCTGGGCGTAATCAGCTTCGGAGACTGTTAATCGGTTGTCGGCAGCAGAGATGCCTCGAGCTAACCGTGCAACACCCGAAAACCACAACACGTGACCATCCTCGTATCCAATCGGCACAAACAATGTCCGCTCGACAATCGCTGGTAGCGACCCGCTCCTCCAGCCTTTCCAGAAAAACCATCCACTCGCAACAGCCACGCTCAGCACCAAAGAAGCGCCAAGAATCCACCAAACAATCCGGGAACGTTCCGGGGCCACATGACGCTCATGGACACGATGTTCGTGATGCCATACCACGGTCATACGTTCGTAAGAGCAGCAAAGGCATCGTGATCAAAGAAATAGTTGAACCATCGCATTGGATTTGGTACGTCGTCATGCGACACAACGGGAACTAAAATACCATCGTTCGCTGATCCGCTCTCAACAATAATCAACTGTTCCCCCTCTTTTCCCATTCCACTTTGCCGCGCCTCGCTTTCCACGTAATACGAACTCGATAAGGTATCAATAAGCTTTAGCGATGAAAGGCGTTCTGCATCAAGTTTTGCGTTCTCTGCCTGCATTCGCGCAATTTGATCCTCAATTTCTCGGTTCCGCAAATACTCTTCACCAAATCCAAATCCCACAAGCAACAACAAAATAACGGGAAGAATCACCGCAAGACGAAACTTTGATCTGTGACGCGCCGGACGATCATTCATACTCTCCACCTATTGTACCTTAGGCAATGCGCCGATTACAGCATCCGGTTTCCACACCGGTCCAACGATGAGTGAAAAACCGTCCTCGTTCGCACCGCGAATACACACATGGCCGTAACCGATTATTGATGAAAGGCCTTTTCGTGTCGCCACAATCTTTTCGACGACATTCCACTGGAGCTCAGTGACACGAAATGATTTTCGTTTTGCGTGAACGTCAATTGCGCGACGAGACGTGATGTACACCCCATTTTCTAAATAGTGCCGTCGCGTATCACGAAGCTGGATGGTTCCAACAATGAGCGATAGCACACCGAGCAACCCACCAAACAGCACGCCAAGATACAAAAGCGACGACCAAAACGCGAACGGAAACACAATGAGTACAAGCGCCGAAAGAATTCGCAGAGCAAGCGACCACAAACTTGGGCGAATCACGCCAAGAAATTCCTCTTCAGGCTCTAAAGCAAAAAACTTTCGCTGGATCATAGTCCGGAGTAGCCAGACTGTGCCAACGCGTTTCGAACTTCTTCACGGTCGTCCCACGGAATTTTTCCGCCCGCAACAGCCATCACCGGCTCCGATCCTTTCCCCGTAATCAACACCACATCTCCCGCTTTCGCGAGATGTATTGCTTTTGCAATAGCCTCTCGTCGATCATCAATAGCAAACAATGTCTGCCCATCAACCTTGCCGTGAGCTCGCGCACCAGCAGCAACAGCATCGATGATACCTCGAGGATCTTCATCGTACGGATCCTCGTTGGTGACGATAACGATGTCATCATGTTGCGCTGCAACTTTCCCAATCTCTGTTCGGCGTGCAACATCACGTCCGCCTCCTGCCGAACCATGAATACCAATCACCCGTCCGGTCTTTAGCGACCCCAGCGATCGGTACAGTGCAAGAAGCGCGAAGGGTTCGTACGCGTAATCGACGACGACGGTAAACGGCTGACCGCAATCAATCATTTCAAATCGTCCAGGCACAGAATGCAACATGCCAGCGGCTCGCATCGCATCCTTCAACGGAACGCCAATCGCCACCGCGCCAGCGATTGCGGCGAGTGCATTCTTGTGCTCGAAATCGGCGCGAAGACCCAACGCAACGTCGGATCCATTCACTGTGAGCGTTGGGGAACCTGCGCGATCGGGAACCTCCACATATGCGACAAATTGGTCCGATGACGGCGTGCCAGAGAATCCGAAACCAATATGCCGATCCGCACGAAACGATCCGTAGTACGCGCCGTGTTCGTCGTCCGTGTTCACGACATTCACCTTCGGAATCAGCTTTCCTCCGATCGTTTTTTTCGATCGCGCCGTGAGATGTTTAAACAAAATTGCTTTCGCCTTTTTGTAGTTCTCGAATCCACCGTGCGCCTCAATATGCTCTGGTGTGAGATTCGTAAACAACGCCACGTCGTAATTCACGCCAACATGACGATGCTGGATCAAACCTTGTGACGACGTTTCCACAATCGCCACCGTACACCCAGCATTTACCATTGATCGCAACAATCGCTGCAACGTGAATCGCCCCGGCATCGTCATCTTCATGGCATTCACCGTATCCTTTCCTGCGATGTTGAACCCTGCGGTGGACGTATAACCAACCGTGTAGCCAAGCGTCGTCAGAATTTGCGCGAGAAAATTCACCGTTGACGATTTTCCATTCGTTCCCGTAATGCCAATCACCATCATCTCGTCCGACGGATGGCGATACGCAACCTCGGCGATGCCGGCGAGTGCATGGTGATATCGCGCAACGATTGTTAATGGGACGAGGGATTTGATTTTGCGGAGGAGAGTCATAGAGGAGAATGAGTCGCAAGCGCCAGTGGCGAGGATGTGTGATTCAAACGAGCACACGCCCCACAGCTGCAGTCGAACAACGTTCGACGTCGCAGCGTAGGGGATTTGCGCAGAGTGCAGAATTGCACATCCGAGCCACCAGCGAGCGACGATGATGGATCCCCGCCTACACGGGGATGACTGAAGGACGATTAGAGATTCCGCACTTCCTCACGGAACTGCTCCCCGCGTTCGAATTCGTTGCGGAACAAGTTGAAACTTGCGGCGCCAGGAGAGAGCAATACCGTATCACCACGAACTGCTGCGGCACGAGCACCTTGTACCGCTTCTTTCATGCTTTTCACCATCGTTACCGGAATACGGGCCTGTATTGCTGAGCTTAAAAGGTCCGACGCGTCGCCCGGGAACAAAAACACCGCCTTACACACCTGTACAATTTCCTCCCCCAGCCCGTCATATGCAAGCTTTTTATTCACACCTCCCGCAATCAGCACAATATCCTTCTTTTCTGTGCCAAAACGGCGCAACGCGGCAATGGACGCGTCCGGCCCCGTTGCCGCCGTGTCGTTGATATACGTAATCTCGTCCACTTCGCGCACCATCTCCTGTCGGTCAACGACGCCTTCAAAATGCCGAAGCACATCGGCAATATCGCCAACGGAAACATCAGAAAGCATCGCCGCACACGTTGCCGACAAAATATTTTCCGTATTGTGATCACCCTTCAGCGCAACTTCAGCAACAGGAATAACCACAGTTTCGACGCCATCCTTCCGAAACACGACGTTTCCGTCCTTCATGTAGCATCCATTTTCTTCGCGAGAAACCTTTGAGAACCAGAAGAGCTTCCCTTTCACCAACGGCGCCATGCCACGAACAATATCGTGATCCGCATTTAAAAGCGTGTATTGCTCCGGCGTTTGATGCTCGAAAATAATGCGCTTGCTTGCGGTGTACGCCTCGAACGACGGATAGCGATCAAGGTGATCCGGATACACGTTCGTAAGAATGGAGATTGAGGGGCCACACGCAATATCGGCAAACGCCTGCGGCAATGATTCCAACATCCACGACGACAGCTCGAGCACCACAGGAATCGCATTCGGCTCCTCGATCAACTCATCAAGGTGCTCAAGCGGCGATACTTTGATATTCCCGGCAACAACAGTTTTCTCATCTTTTCGCTTCATCATCTCACCAAGTAATAACGTCGTCGTCGTCTTTCCCTTTGTTCCCGTCACCGCAATAATTGGTTGACGATAAAAACGGAAAAACAAGCTCACGTCGGATTCAATGGGAACCTTCTGCTCCTTTGCGGCAACGATATATTCCGATTCACTCGGCACGCCGGGGTTCTGCACCACGCAATCCACATTCAAAAAATCATCCTTCCGATGCTCACCTAATACAAACACCGGCTGGTAGAGCGTGCGATCTGGAAACAAATCGCGATACCGTCGATACCAATCCATGATGATCGTCACCGACTCCTTGAGTTCATCGGCATTTTTCAGATCAGTAATCACCGTTTGTGCGCCATGACGCACCAACCATTTTGTTGCGCCCATGCCACTCCCCCGCTTATATCTACCCAAACCCATCACCGTCACCACCGCGTCTTGAAAATTGTGGATGCTGGAGAGATCCATATTGTCTTAATAACTCACCTCTGGTCATCCCCGCGTAGACGGGGATCCATCATTCCGAACGCTCTGGATCCCCGCCTACGCGGGGATGACACGTAAAGTGATTCTATGATACCAAATTCGACGACGCCGCACGGTGAACTAACCTGCGTTTGGCGAAATCAAGCGGGAAGAGAACGAAAATAATAGCCCCAATCACTATACCCATCATTGGCAGCGGAAGAACGACAAGACCAAAAAACAATCGGAGTGGCAAGACAGCAATCGGTAATACAAGAAAAAGGAACCCAAGAATGACGCCAATCCAAAGTGGGGTCTTCGCGAACAGGTTCGTTATGAGAGATGTTCGCAGCGATCGTGTGACAAAAATAAAACACATGCCGAGTATGCCAATAAAAAGATACCCTACGGTAAAAATCGTTGCCTGCTCCGCATGAATCGCTCGAAGGAAAAGCAAAAGACCGCAGAGCACAAGCGCAATAATTGCCGAGGAAATGTATAAAAAAAGACGGACATCCGAAGACGCAAGCCCATCGTCTGGGGAACGCGGACGCTCGTGCATGACGCGGGGATCGGCACCCTCAAAGGCGAAAAATATTGATGGAATTCCGTCAATCACCACATTCAACCACAGAATAAGCAGTGGAGTAAGAAACAGCGGCATAGAAAACAAAAATGCCGCAAGCACACCAAAGGTTTCACCAAGACCAATGGCGAGGAGGAAAATAGTCACGTTCCTCGCATTCGTAAACACCGTCCTACCTTCAGCGATTGCTGCGGTGATGTTCGCAAAATCTCCATCGAGGAGCACAAGATCGGAGGATTCCTTTGCAACTTCTGTGGCATGCCCAACTGCAATACCAACATCGGCTGCTTTCAATGCCGGTGCGTCGTTCACGCCGTCACCGGTCATTGCAACGCGCATACCATTTGCGTGCAGCGCCTGAACGACAAGAAGTTTATGTTCGGGAAGCATTCGCGCGAATACCGTGGTGTTCATCACTGCATGCAGCCGATCGGGCTCCGACATTGCAACAAAATCCGCGCCCAGTGTTACCGCAATGTCATGAGAACCAAACGCTTGCGCGGCAATATTTCTGGCGGTTTCTGGATGATCCCCCGTCATCATCACCGTGCGAATTCCGGCACGAGCCGCATTCGCAATTGCAGCAGGAACGCTTTCACGAAGCGGATCTTGGATGCCAAGTAAACCGAGAATTGTTCCGTCACGGAAGGAATCAATAGCGAACGTGCGGCCGCCGAGTGCAGCCGACGCGATCGCGATCACTCGCAAACCGCGTGCAGCCATCTCGTCGATTGTTTTCAAAAGTTGAGCACGCTCGACATCACGAATATCACATCGCCCAACCACCACATCTGGAGCGCCCATTACATATGCCGTCCGGTCGGCACCCTGCGGAAGGCACGCGCTCATCCGATACGTTGGATCA
The DNA here is from genome assembly GCA_943359525.1 of Candidatus Uhrbacteria bacterium. GTDB lineage: Bacteria > Patescibacteriota > Patescibacteriia > UBA9934 > UBA9934 > CAIKHN01. Next base: position 2,666 of record CALRHV010000008.1, on the reverse strand, counting down.
AATGGAATCGTCGCGACCGATGGAACATTCTTCGAACCTGCGGCATCGCGAACGTATCGCATTACTGCGTCGGCCGTTGCGGCTCCGGCAAACGCGCTGTCACCGGTTTCCGCATGAATCGTTGCAAAGCATCCAAGCGCAGGGAACAGATCGGCCTTTACGACATCGACGGGAAGAATCACCGAAAACGGCGCACGAACCTCCACGATCGACATCACACCCGTCGTAAGCGTTCCTGTTTTATCCACGCAGAGAACGTTCACACATCCAAGCACTTCCGTTGCATTCAAATGGCGAACCAACACACCACGACGAAACATTCGTCGCATTGCTACGGAAAGCAATACGGTCAGCGTCATTGGCAAGCCTTCCGGAATGACGGCGATTGCAAGCGCCGCAGAAAGTGAAATTGCAAAAATGAGTGGATCGCCTCGAAGCAATGCTGCAACAAAAACAACCGCAGCAAGCAGAATAATCATCGCCGTCAACACCCGCGAGAGCCGAATCACCTCCCCTTCAAGCGGGGTTTGACGATCCACAACGCTCATAGTCATGGCACCAATCTTTCCAAACTCGGTTTGCGAACTCAGCGCTGTTACGAGCACCGTCGCCTGACCGGTAATCATCGACGTTCCGGCGTACACCATGTTTGTTCGCGCAAAGATGCCAATCGTTGCAATACAGATGGATGCCTGTTTTTCTACAGCAGCAGATTCGCCGGAAAGCGCAGCTTCGCTTACTGAACAATTCGTTGCTTCGAGAATGCGACCGTCGCACACAATGTTTTGCCCGGCGCGAAACAATGCGATGTCACCAGGAACGAGTTCTTCGGCGGGAATCGTCACGCTCGCACCATCACGCCGAACCGTCACGCGCTTTGGTAAATATTGTTGCAGCGCGAAGAATTCACGGTCAGCATGAAACTCCTGAAAGAATCCAAGACTAATATTTGCAATAACAATCGCAAGTGTTACTGCAGCATCGAGCAGCTCTCCCGTCCACAACGAAATACCAATCGCCGCAACAAGAATAACAATAAACGGACTCCTACACTGTTTCCACAACAACCGAAACACACTCTGCGGTTTTGGCGGAGCAACGTTCCAAGAGCCCGCTTCCCGTAATCGTATCAGCGCCTCGTCCGACGAAAGCCCCTGCATCAAAGAACGCAGCGAAAGCAGCGCATCGTGCGCCTCAATGGCATGAAAAGGTAAAAGCGGCGACATGGCTTAAGTATAACGCATGTAAGGCTTCACAAACGCCCTAAGATCTGATATCCTCCGGACGTAATTTGTCACAGGAACGAACGAGGACTTTCTCGTTTTAGGCTAGTTTCGGTGCGCCAGGAGCACAGTTCGCGAGACGTACTTCTCGGTACGTTGAGCGAATGTGCGACGCAGCAAGCCGAAAATAGACAAAACGAGGACGTTCTCCCATGCGCTGGTAGCTCAGTGGTAGAGCAAGAGCCTTTTAAGCTCGTGGTCGCGGGTTCGATCCCCGCTCGGCGCACCAATAAAATCCTGATGGTAAGAACATCAGGATTTTATTATTTGCTGGAAACTATGCTCATTTGGAGCTTTTGAAGCACCTCGTTTTGTACCTGCTGAATAAGCGTCGGTGACTGCCGAGTGCCTAAACTTTCGAGATTTGATCTCGGTTCCAATACTGCCATCGCCTGTCTGAGCGACGACGGTGCAAGGTGAACATATCGCTCTGTCATCTGCATTGTTGAGTGTCCCAGTAGCATTTGTACGGAGTGCATATTCGCACCACCAGCAACCAGTCGCGAAGCGAAGGTATGGCGGAGCTTATGCCACCCGATGTGCCGTATTCCTACTCTGATACAAGCCCTGCCGAGCATTTCGGATGCTGCATAGCCCGTAATAGGCTTCCCGTTGGTTTGGAATACCAATCCACGTGGTTTTGCGGCTCCCCGTAACGCCAAGGACAAGTCCGTTGTGAGCGGGATGTATCGAATCTTATTGCTCTTGGGGGAGTTCATTTCTCCTCGAACGAACGAATGCCTCACGGTAATGTTTCCACTCTTGAAGTCGATGTCCTCCCACGACAGCCCGCACAGCTCCCCCAAACGCATTCCAGTACGTACAGCGGCGAGAATCATGAGATGCGCCAATGGCTCCGCGCTATCCGCGAGAAGAGCCTGACAATCGCTCTCGTTGAGAGCCTCAACGATGGGTGGTGGCGTTCGAAGCATTTTCACAGTAGGCAACTTATCGAGCAGATCCCATTCCATGGCGATCTGTAAGCATCGTCGCAATACTCCCAGCTGATTGTTGATCGACTTCGCTGCGAATCCTTCCGCCGTTTTCTTTGCTTTATATTCTTGGACACGTTGTGATGTTATTTCTTGCAACGTGTATTTCCCAAACAGTGGCAGAAGGTGAAGGTCAAGCACCGAGCGTTTTGATTTTCGCTCAGATAGCTTATTATTCGTCATGACGTACTTTTCGAACCAGTCATTGGCGAAATCTTGGAACTTCACACATTTCTTTTCTGGTGGCAAGGACCCCATTTTTTAGACACTGTTCCCAAGGAGAGCGTTTTGTAAGAGTGAGTGAATTTGGTGCGTGACGACGTGTTGGTTCGTCCGGTGACGGAACGTCACCGGCGGCATCCGGTGAGCGGAGTGGATGCGGTCGTTATTG
>CALRHV010000007.1 GCA_943359525.1 Candidatus Uhrbacteria bacterium | reverse complement strand
GTGCTTCGCCGCGGCCTCCGAGACCTTCATGCCATTCTTGATGTCCTCGAGGGCAGCCTGTTTCACGGCTGCGTCAACGTGCTTTCCCATATGGTAGATATTTTCCCTCCTCCTGGGGAAGTGTGTCTAGTGTACGGGGTCCACTCCACACCGGGCTTGTTTGGCATATTACTTTTTCGTTATCGCAAAAAAACTTATCATCGTATTGATTGATATCCTATTTTGGCCACTTATCGCGGGAGAGCTGTGTACGGTTACGAACTCCTACTTGAAACTCGGTTTGATCCAGCGGACATGCTGATGCGCTACTCACAAGAGACGATACGTCGATGTAGGTACGTTTTGGTGCGCCGTCTTTTACATCATACTGATCTGCATCAAAAACACTGGAGTACTCACTGCCTTGCGTATTCACGTACAGACAACGAACAGACTCGAATCCGATACTTTCTTTGATTTCCGTTCCTGATTCGATGTGTAGCGTTTGAGAAAGATAGAATCCATTGTCATCATGATTTTGTAACAACATAATCACATCTGCGGTCTCCGATGTATCGTTTTGGAAATGCATCACGGGATCGGTAAAATGGAAAAAGACGATACCGCCAAGAATAAAGAATAGGGCAGCGGCGACTCCGATGCCTACCATTTGGAATAGTTGATTCGTTCTATTAGTTTGAGATTTTTTGTCTTTCATATTGCTGAAATTCTAACACATCTCGTCGCCAAAGAACGTCGAATCTTTTGCAGAAAAGTCCCCAAAACTTGTACACAGGTCATTTCCAGCAAAATGCTCGTGTTTATTGGCTTTTCTTTGTATTTCTGGTTGGAACGATGATATGAACGAAGCATTGAGCACCTCCGGAAAAAATATAGTTGAAAAATACGCTCAGCGCAAGAAAATCGGCTAACCCGCAGCCTCTTCATTCAATATTCTCAGCGCCTCGTGGACGATCCGTTCATCACCATTCGTTGGGAACACCGTTCGAACTTTCGTCGTCAACGCCTCGCGACGTTCGGGGTTTTCCACTAATCGTAAAATCGATTGCAGCAATGTTTGTGGCGTGACGTGTTTAAGTACTTCTGCTGCACCCCGATCCTCGAGCGCTTTCGCGTTGGCCTCTTGCTGTCCTTCAAGTGGAAGAATAATCGTTGGCTTTCCGAGTGCAACAACCTCCGCCAACGTTCCCATTCCAGCACGACACACCACCACGTCGGCAAGCGCCAAAATGTCGGCCATGCCTTCGCCGATGAATTCCCTCGTCACATATCCATCGCCAATGGTTTCGAGCGAGCTCAGCATTTTTCCTCGGCCAGTAATGTGAATCACGTTCGCATGACGGACGAGTTCCGGGCCGATCACGGAGAATCGTTCGTTCATTCGCGCGGATCCTGTGCCGCCGCCGACGACGAGTACCGTTGGTTTCGTGGACGGAAGACCGAACAATTCACGTGCCATCTGTGCATCGCCTAATCGCAAGAACGGACGAATCATCGCACCAACGACAAATGTTTTTTTCGCGCCAAAACTCGCTACGTTTTCTTCCCACGTCACACTCACACGTTTCGCGAACGGTGCCATCAGTTTATTCGCCAAACCAACAACGATATCGAGCTGATGCACCCAGGAAGGAATCCGCATCACCGCAGCAGCAAAGGCAACTGGAACACTCACATATGCGCCAGCCGTCATGATCATGGTCGGCTCAAGACTTGCAAGCATTCGTCCGGCACGAATCGTACTTGTCAAAAGCTGGATTGGCGCAATAATCCACGTCCACGGCCGCGTACGATCAAACTTTGGGGCAGAGAGCGCAAGAAACGGAATCTTTACAGATTCAACTACCAAACGTTCTGGACCATCGGGCGTGCCAATCCACGTAAACTTCACATGCGGATCACGTTTTCGCCATTCTGCCGCAACCGCAAGCAAAGGCGTTACTGGCCCAAGCGTGCCCCCTCCGGTAAAGACGATGTGATGTTCAGAGGGATTCATAATTTCATTATACGTTCTTCGAGTGCGAGGAGACATTGACGACGACGCCGAGCGCGGTGAGGGTTACGGCAAGCGCGGTTCCGCCGTAGCTTACCAAAGGCAGCGGCACACCGGTAATTGGGAGCACACCAACCATGGCGGCGATGTTAAAAAATGCCTGCGCGCCAATCCAGGACATCACGCCCACGACGAGATATCGACCAAATGCATCGTTCGCAGCTGCAGCGATCTTGAAACCGCGTTGAATGAATCCAACGTACAAAATAAGGAATGCCGTCGTTAAAAGGAATCCGAGTTCTTCCGCAATGACAGCGAAGATAGAATCCCCGGCAACTTCTGGAAGATACTGGAACTTCTGTAACGAATGCCCGTATCCTCGTCCAAAGAATCCCCCACTTCCCACTGCAAGCAAGGCCTGGTTGATATGATATCCAACGCCCTTTGGATCAAGTTCAGGATGCAGGAACGTCATGAATCGCGCGGCACGATACGGGGAGAACGTAATAAGCAATCCAAGCAACCCAACGCCAGCGCCACCGAACAGCGCGAAGTATCGAAACGGTGCACCAGCGGAGAAATACACGCCGAGGGCCATAATCACGATGACGCCGAGTGTTCCTGTGTCGTGTTCAAGGAGCAGCAATCCCATCACCACGGAGAGCACAATCGCGAACGGAATAAGTCCGCTGTGCACATCGCGAATCTCGTGTTCTGAACGTTTCTCCATCCATGCGGCGATGTAAAATAAGAACGTAAGCTTCACCAGTTCAGATGGCTGCACGGTAAACGAGCCAATATGGATCCATTGCCGCGCGAACGTTCCAAGATCGGTGCCAAGACCAGGAATAAAGACGGAGAGCAAAAGCACGATTGAAATCAACAACATCACTCCAGCAAATCGTCGATACGTCGTGTACGGCACACGGCTCGCAACAAGGAATCCGATCGTACCCGGAATCAGTCCGAAAATGATCTGATGTTTCAAAAAGTAATACGTGTCGTGAAACTTCACAAAACCCGTTGGACCAGAAGCGGACGCAAGCAACACCAGGCCAAGCAACACCAACCCACCAAGCAACGCAAGGAATGTTCGATCCGCGTTTCGCATTCCTCCAAAAAACGCCATACCATTAAGGCGAGGTATTCGTTGCAATGTCGAGCAACGCGAGCAGCACACCAAAGGCGGCAGTAATCCAAGAAATCACCCAAAACCGCATAACCACCTTTGGCTCAGGCCATCCGAGCGCCTCAAAATGATGGTGGATTGGCGCAATAAGGAAAATCTTCTTTCCGAAGAGTTTTTTGGATCCTATCTGCAAAATAGTCGTCATCATTTCCAAAACAAAGATAAACCCGATGAGTGGAAGCAAAAGCGGTTGATTCGTAATCATCGCCACAATACCCAACGTAACCCCAAGCGACATCGCACCAGTATCGCCCATAATGAATCGTGCCGGATAAATGTTGAACCAAAGGAATGCGAACAACGCGCCCATCACCACAGCACAAAATGCCGCGAGGTCGTATCGGCCTTGCATGACGGCAATTAACGAATACGCGCCGAATGCGCTTGCTAATGTACCGCCGGCCAATCCGTCGAGACCGTCGGTTTGATTCACCGAAAACGATGTTGCGACAATAACAGCGATGAAAAAGAATGCATACGGAACAACGCCAACAACAACGTCGCCAACAAACGGAACGTGCAACGAATCAAACCCAAGCTTCGCCGTGAACCACCATGCACCAACCGCCGCCACCACCGCGTACAACAACAAACGATGACGAACATGCAAACCACCACCGTGTGAACCAATCTTGAACACATTCATGAAGTCGTCCGCCAGCCCAACAATTCCCGCAGCAACAAGCGCGGCAACTGGAAGCCACGTCTGCGAACGCGAAAGAAAGTGTAATTCACCAAGCGCGCTCGTCGGCGCAAAGTAATAGCACGCAGAAAAAAACGCCGCCATCGCACCAACCGTTCCCCAGATCAACACACCGCCCATAGTTGGAACACCCGCTTTTTTTGCGTGGAGCTTGGCAAACATCGGCGCGGTCACCGCACTCCGAATAGACTTTCCCAGCCGAAATTTATACAAGACGTGCGTTAAAAGCGGCGTCCAACAAATCGCCACCACAAAACTCGCGGTGCCAAGCAGGAGAATCTTTGTGATTGCGAAAGCGTCAACCATACACAATGTTCATAAGAACGACGAAGACGGTAGAAAGGAACAGAAAACCCGTAAGAACAACCGTGGAAACAAGGACGACGCGAGCAAGCATCGGTTCGCGCTTCACGAGCATGAGTAAAACAACGGTGTTCACCACACACAGCAGAGCGCCCGCGGCCGGGTATCCAAAAATTTGCCACCACGCCCCCGTCCAATCCACACCGTAGTGAATATTGTAATGCAACGGGATCACTTCCTTCCCGTAGATTTCTGGAAACAAGCGCCAGAGAAGTAACGCGACCGACAACACAATGAAACCTGCGGAAAGCCCAACGCACAGTCGAAAATATCGCACGCTCAACAGCGATGCGACGCGTCCCTTTCGTTCGACGGCAATTTTAGGCATGAGAATCAGCGGTAAGGATTTTCCGAATGCCCGGCACCCGTTCGCACAACACCACCTCGATCCCCTTCTTCATCGTGATGTCCGAAAGCGCACAGCCGGCGCAGGCACCGGTAAATCGCAAGGTAACGATCCCGGCATCCTCATCCAGGCTCACTAAATCGATTCCGCCACGGTGAAGTCGCAAATTCCCTCGAATATCCTCCAAAGCAGCCAAAATCGCATTTCTCATACTTTTCACAGTATACCCCACTTTTCATCCACGGATAGCCCCAGTCTGTGCTTGACGCTCCCTAGGAATTAGGCTAATCTACCCCACGTTAGCCGCCCCGATCACTGTGATCGGCGCTCGGCACTTACCCAATGTATGGCTCATAAACTCGCCCAAGGTTCTACACGAAACGGCCGTGATTCCCAAGCAAAACGCCTTGGAGTCAAGCGTTCCGATGGTACACAGGTTCAAATTGGTGAAATCATCCTTCGCCAACGTGGAACCAAAGCACATCCAGGAAAGAACGTACGCTGCGGTAAAGACTTTACACTCTACGCCGTTGCAGACGGAGTAGTCTCTTTCATGAAAAAGCGCGTGCCAGACTTCACTGGAAAGCTCAAGCTCCGCACCTTCGTCTCCATCAAGCCAGCAGTGGAAGTTACCGCGTAATCGCAACCAAAATCCCAGCCGATCGGCTGGGATTTTGTGTTTCTAACGACCTTTCGCCGCAGCTTTGAGGAAACTCACAAACAACGGATGTGGCCGCAACGGTCGTGACTGGAATTCTGGATGGAACTGTACGCCAACGAAGAAGGGGTGATCGGTAACCTCGATGATTTCGACCAAGCGATCATCAGGCGATGTGCCAGCGATGACGAGACCGGCGTCGATGAGGCGCTGACGATAATCGTTATTGAATTCGTATCGGTGGCGATGGCGCTCTGAGATCTGATCCGATCCATACGATTCACGAGAGGTCGATCCGGCCTTGAGGTCGCAAGGATACGACCCCAGCCGCAACGTTCCACCGATGCCAGTTCCCTTCAGTTTCTTGCCCTGGCCGTTCATCAAATGGATGACGGGGTTCTTCGTCTTCGGTGCAATCTCCGTAGTGTGTGCATCGGTAAGGCCAAGAACCGATCGCGCAAATTCAATCACCGCGCATTGCATTCCGTAGCAAATACCGAAGTACGGAATCTTGTGTTCGCGGACATAGGTGATCGCCGCCATTTTCCCTTCAATACCCCGCGAGCCAAATCCGCCAGGAACAAGTACACCGTCGTATGCATCGAGCTCCTTGAGCTTCGAAGGATCCTGTTCATACGCTTCCGAGTTCAACCATTCGATCACCGGTTTTCTACCGATGCTCCACGCAGCGTGCTTAATCGCCTCGAGAACAGAGAGATACGCGTCCGATAAAATGAAGTCGCCGGTTGAAAAGTATTTTCCAATAACGCCGATGCGGACTGGACGATCGACGGCTTCGATCGTATGAACAAGCGAGTCCCATGCACTGAGATCCGGCGTTGTCCGCGATTTCATGCGAAACGACTTCACCATAGAATCCGCGAACCCTTGTTCGTCGAAAAGCTTCGGTACTTCGTAGATCGATTTTGCATTCGGCGCGGTAATGATGTGTGAAGGATGCACACCGCAAAATCGACTCAACTTTTCGCGACGAGGAGCGTCGAGCGCGACTTCCGATCGACATATAAGGAACTCGGGGTTAATCCCGATACGATTCACTTCACGAACCGCGTGCTGCGTTGGCTTGGTTTTCATCTCACCGATGGACGGTGGAACTGGAAGATAGCTGACGAGCACGGTACGAACATCATCGGGACTCTTCAGTTTCATCATGCGGATTGCTTCGAGAAAGAGAATATTTTCATATTCGCCGACCGTCCCGCCAATCTCGACCAAAACGAAATCCGCTTTCGCCTTCTTCGCCGCCTTCTCGAGACGGTCGATCACCTCTTCCGGCACGCGAGGCACAACTTCAACACACTTTCCGTGATAATCCCCTCTTCGTTCGCGCTCGATCACCGACTGATACACGCGACCCGTCGTCATGTAGTTCACCGATGTGATGTTCTCATCAAGAAAGCGCTCGTAGTTCCCGATGTCTTGATCCGTCTCATCGCCGTCGATCGTCACAAATACTTCGCCATGTTCCACCGGATTCATCGTCCCCGCATCCACGTTCACATACGGGTCAATTTTCACCGCGGTCACCACAAATCCTCTTGCCTTCAGCGTTAATCCAAGCGCGGCGCTACTCGTTCCCTTTCCCACGCCACTCATCACGCCACCTACAATGAATATAAATCGATGATGCATAGAAACGAAAAGCTCCGCCGGGGCGGAGCTTTGTATTAGGCCATTTGGAGATGATTCTTTACTCGTCGCATGTCCACTTGAAGATCCGAAATCTGCGGGAGGACTGATTCATCAAGGATCTCTCCAATCGCATCGATGATTTCAACCTTCACTCGCTCGAGCGAGCCATCCATTCGATTCATCATTCGGGCTTCTGAAGCCGAAACAGCTCCGTTCACAACTGAATGAATTTCATCGCGAATTTCGTGTTTAAAATCATGAAATCGCTGATCAAGATCGGCTTTCCACTGAACATCCCGATCATCGAGAACTTCCACAAACATCCCACGAAGCATTGTCACATCATTTTTGTTGAGCATAATCCAAAAATAAAGAATAAACGTCTCGTGGGGATAAGACTTTTCTATGGTATCAAAATTGAGAACACCGAACCAGTGGAAAACTCAACCGTCATTGTTCGGCAAACGACGAATCACCGAAAGCCGCATTACGCCGCTTCGATAATGACGGAAAGTTGGGATTCGAATCCGGATGGGAACAAAACAGGAACCTCGAACGTTCCAAATTCCTTCAGCGGCTTCATCGAAATACACTGCAAGGGAACTTTGAATCCGAGCTCCTTTAGCCCCTGCTTCACGTCCTCCTTCTCAATTGCTAAGGCTGGGATTCCCTTTTCCTCCTTCACCGACCGCACAATTTCGAGGCCGTCAATTTCGGCAGCGAGCTCGCGCTCCTCGCGTTCAGTCTTAGTTTCCCTTGGCCGGTCGTCAAGAGCCTTGTCGGCTGCCACTACGTCCTTCGTTGCTAAAACCGCAAGGTGTTCAGGGAAGAGGAAGCTTCGGGCGTAGCCTTCGGGGACGTCGACAATGGCGCCTTTGGGGCCGAGGGCACGGACGTCGTTGAGGAGGGAGACGAGCATAGTCGTAACGCTTTCTTAATGATGTGGATCATGTCGCGATAACTCGAGCGCCTGAGCAAATCCCTTGCCGGAACCCATCCCACCGCACGAATTGTCTCGCCTTGTTCTTGCGGCTTTGGCCGATGCACCGTGGCGTCTTTGTCCGCTTCAAACAAGAAGTAGTGAATATATTTGTGCACGAGCTTTCCTTTGTGGACGAACCGATCACGGAACCAGATGTCGATCGTATCAAGTCGACAGATCATACGCAGACCGGACAGTCCCATCTCTTCGCGAATCTCACGAGTTGCGCCATCGCGATAGGATTCATCCTGCCGAACATGACCCTTGGGAAACGCCCACTTCCCGTATGAGTCCTTTACCATTGCAAAGTATACCAGCCCGTTGACACGCTTAAACACGAGGCCTCCAGCAGAGACCTCTGTTCGATGACGCTCTTCCTCTCCTTTATTTCTTCTGGAGGAAATCGAGTGCCGCGTTGAATTGGGTATCGAGGTTTGCATGAACGTCTTCAATCGTCAGAGGGACAACGCTGTCTGGAGCAATCCCTTGTTTATCAATCGAACGGCCAAGTGGAGTAAGCCACCGCGCAACAGTAATCTTTACCGCACCACCATCCGGAAGATCGCGATATTCTTGCACTGATCCTTTTCCGAACGTCTGTTCGCCAATAACCGTAGCCCCATGCGTGTCTTGCAGCGCACCGGCAAGAATTTCTGCCGCAGACGCCGATCCTCCATTCACAAGAACAACCGTCGGAATATCCTTCAAACTCCCAGAACCGGACGTTGGATATTTCGTCTGTGTTCCGCGGACGTCTTCAATAACCGCAGTTCCACCCTTTGGAATCCAATATCCCGCAAGATCAATAGCGGAATCGAGCAATCCCCCTGGATTATTCCGTAAGTCGAGCACGATGCTCGTTGCACCGTCTTTCACCGCGTTTTCTGCGGCCTTCGCAAAGAGCGAAGAAGTATCTTCATTAAACATCGAAATCTCAATCACTGCAACGTGATCGTCTTTCATGGCGTATGTCACACTGTCCACCGTAATTTCGTCGCGAACAATTGAGAAAGCCTGCGTTTCCGCTGCGCCGTCGCGAAGAATACTCAACACTACCGCAGTTCCCTTTTCTCCGCGGATATGACTCACCGCTTCGTAGATATTCATGCCGTCCGTTGTTACCCCATCAATCGCGACAATACTGTCGCCTGTTCGAAGCCCTGCACGGTCGGCTGGCGTTCCCGGCAACGGTGCTACAACAACAATCTGATCATCCTTCATGTCGAGTTGTGCACCAATGCCAAAAAAACTTCCCGCAAGCTGCTCGTCAAATGCCTGAGCGTCCTCCGGCGTAAAGTATGTGGAATAGGGATCATTTAACGATGCAACCATTCCGCTAATGGAACCATAATACAAATTCTTTTCAGAAACCGGCTGATCCACATACGCTGCTCGAACTGCTCGCCACACCTCCCAGAACGTCGCAAAATCCGCGTCGTTGCTCACGTCCGGCGGAATAAATCCTTGATTCGTAACGTGTCCTTCACCAACAGGAACAACAGCCTGAGCAGACTGCTGAGCACCAACTGCATACCCCGTCGCCACACACAGTACCGCAACCAACACCGCACCAAACGCCCACAAAGGCGCCGAAAGTGGCGAACGAGAAAAACGCATATGGAGGAATGGTAGCACAGGAGAGGAGCTGAATCGAATCTTAAAAATCCTTCTCTCCAAAGAGCCAATACTCATTCGCAAGCGCGATCTGGAGTTCATGCGTATTTCCATGACCGACCATTCCTAAATACGAGAAATGCACGTGCTCACTGAGATCTGTCCGATGCCGACGAATCATTCGGTTTTTCGTCGACGTTCGCAAAATACGATGCGATGGAAAGTGAATCCATCCCAAAAAGTCGACCCCGGACGAAATTGTTCGCAGTTCGATTTTCTTGGGGTGAAGTGTGAGGCGAAGCTGATCAGCGAGAACTGTTCGAATCGCGTCAAGATACTTTTTCAATTCTTCTTGTGACGACGAGAGTAGAACGAAATCATCCGCATATCGAATATAGTTCTTTGCCCTAAGTTGATACTTCACAAACGCGTCAAGTTCGTGCAAATACACATTCGCAAACAGTTGCGACGTAAGATTCCCAAGAGGAAGGCCTCTTTGAGAGTCGAGCGCTGAAAATGACGAAATAATTCGTTCAAACAGCCACATTAATTCGAGATCTGGAATCCAATTATACAAAAGCGACAACAGAATATCGTGATCAATACTCGCGAAAAACTTTCGAATATCAAGTTTCAGTACCCGGCATGTTTTTGTATTATTCTGACTCACGTTTCGATGCATCACACGAAATCGATTCATCGCATTGTGCGTTCCTTTTCCGATTCTACAAGAAAATGAATCGGCAACGAAAATACGATCGAACAACGGGTACAGCTTTCGATGGATCGCGTGATGTAATAGTCGATCGCGCACCGAAGCCTTATGAATATCACGTCGTTTCGGATCCTTCACGACGAAATGGTAATATGATCCGTGTTCATATCGATGGGCGACGAGATCGTTGTGAAGCAAGCGAATATTTATGAGAAGGTCTTCTTTAAACTTTAAAACGTCTGGCTTCTTTCGTTTCCCTGCGAAAAATTCTTCCCACGCTGCGAGCAAATTCTCCATCGACACAACATTCTCAAATTTCAAATCAAAAACCCTTCTTTTATGAATCCCCCCCCCCGAAAACGTCCGCACTGATGCTCCGATCTTGCATACACTCAATAGTCTTTATCAATCTTGGCAAGGCATTCTCATAAACTTTCCAAGGGTTTCGCGATATACCCTCGGCACAAAAATTGATCTGCTTTTTTGTGATGTTCTTGAAGGCATCTTTCTCGCGGCCTACAGCCCCAGAAATGAAAAGCTTCTCATCCTGCGGCAAACGAGCGTAAAATTTGATGCTTTGAAGTTCTTTATCACCACGGCCTGGGAGCTCAAATTCATTGACACAAAGAAATACCATTCCCTCTCTGCTCCACTCATCGAAGTTGGAAAAGCGCTCGGAGGATGGATAGCCTTCGTAAAAGAACATTCCTGACGATATTCTCGCCAGGAATGATCATAAACCCTGTTGCGGGAAGGAGAGGATGCGATCGTTGGCATTCACGTTCGCGACATCGTTGAGGTTCGCGTTCCGCTTGCCGTCGTTCACGTTCAGCACGACTGCGTACTCGTGACGATCGTCGGGATTAACCCAGACCTCCTACCAATGCGTGTAACAACCATCCATACCACCACCCGTCGTCAGTCCTTCGGGCTGAATATATTTTGGAGCCCGTGCTCTCACCAATTGTTGCACCAATAGAGTTCATGTTTTGGGAAATTGACGACAGCGCACGACGCTTCGCAGTGCAAAGACGCCTTCTGGCATATTCCATCATTTCCAGATTTCGATCGCTCGAAGCCGTAGCCGCAAGCCTTCGCATCTACTTTCCAAAAAGAAGTATATCAAACGCGAAACCGGGCCCGTCTTCGTGAGACAGGCCCGGCCGTAGGAACCAAGGGTTTGAGCACCAGCGCCGAGAACCCAAGGTTCCAAGCGCCGAACTCTACAGCGGGAAGGAGAGGATGCGATCGTAGGCACTCACGCCCGCGACATCGTTGAGGCGCGCGACCCGCTCGCCGCCGCTCACGCCCAGCACGACTGCGTACCCGTGACGATCGTCGGGACCAACCCAGACCTGAGCCAGAGCCCAGATCCAGTACTTCCTCTGCTCTTCGGGATTCTTCACCCCGTAGAGAAGAAGCTCTGCCGCGTTGGCCGCGCGACGGTTGTCCTGCTTGAGCTGCGCGAGGATGGACTCACGGGAACCGACCATCTTGTCGAGCCGAGCTCCCTCGAGGGATGGCTCCACGGTGGTTGGGAAGTTCGCGTCGATGATGTTGGGGTTCACGTAGTCGAACTTGGGATCAAGCGTCAGCAGACGCACGATGACGCCGCCGATCGGGGGCTTCTCGGCGAGGAGCGCCAGGAGCTTCTCCCGCTTGTTGATGCCGTAAAGGCTGGTATCGGAGAACAGGTCGACAACGAGGGAAGTGGCGGTGGAAAGGTCCATTGAAGGCTCCGGGGAGGGGGAAGAATGCAGTGAAGTCACCACTACACTATAGCAAAAAATGGCCGAAAAGTCAAGCTTTTCGGCGAATATTAGCGATGTTTTCAATGGAATCTACGCAACTCGGTGTTCTAATCGAAGGGTCCGGACTTCGAGATCGTCGATTTGGGGAATGATTTCGTTGCCAATGATATCGGCCACGCCGTCGAGAATTTCTTCTTTTGTATCCATGATGAGCTTTGTAAGGCGTTTTTCCGATGCAAAAACGGCTCCGTTCACCACGGCATGAATTTCATCACGCATTTCGCGCCTCAACTGATGACCGAAAATTTCATTGTTCTCGTGAAGCGCGTCGCGAAGCATGTCCTTGGTTACCATATTTTCAGTGACCTTCGCGAACATCTTTTCCAGAAACTGAATATCTTTCTTATCGAGCATAAAATATATGCTTTACGCAGACTACCTGGGCGATCCCTCCCTCGCCTCAAGGCCACGTGGATAAACAACGTGCACATGGGATTACTTTCATCCTATCACACAACGAACCGTCGAACCAACGCGCCGATTCTGCTATACTTTCTCCATGCACCGACGAGTACGAAATGGAATTTTCTTTGTTTTCCTCACAATATTCGTCATCGGCGCCCCGATGATCGTGTTGTATACCGCTGGATATCGGCTCAATCTCACAACATTTCGCGTGCAACGAACGGGAGTTATCGCTATCACCACATTGCCCCGCGGCGCCAGCGTTACAATGAACAACGCGCTCATCGCTGAGAAAACGCCGTACGTTGCGCAACGCCTCACCCCAGACGATTACGATGTTCTCCTACAAAAAACTGGATACCGATCATGGAACCAGCATGTTCATGTTGGCAGTGGATCAACAACATATATCACAGCCCTCTTATTCTCCGACGCAAAACCGACGCTTCTCCTTGAAGAAAATGCGCTCTCTGTTGTTGGCGATCGGAGTGGACGATTCGTGTATCTCCTCGTTGAATCCGGTCGTGTGCATGAGGTATGGCGATACGACACCGTGACACGATTACAACGAAAACTCTCTGACGATGTTGGGGACGCAATCACACACATCGAGCTCAATAACGACCAGTCGACGCTTCTGCTCACCGTCGATGACGAGCTCCCGCACGACACCATGGCTATCAATACAGAGACGGGTACCTTGCTCAACAAAGATGAAGTTGTCGATGCAATGAACGCGCTTCCCGAATATTCCTTCATTGATAACGGATCGAATGTTGAAATGCGGCTGACCAGTACCGATGCACTTGTCACTCTCCTTTCGTCGAGCACGTACACCGTCGCCTTCCGAAATTCGACCATCGCCATTCTCAAAGACACTCGAGACCGCGCGTATCTTGTGAACCTCAAAACACAATTCGTCACACAAATCGACCTCGCAACCGCGTTGCTTTCCGAAAGTCCAACAGACAATCTTCTTGCAGCATCCGATGGAAACGAAATAGACATCTACAATCCGCAAACCGGCGAACGTATATTCATTGCACGACAAAGCGAACCGATTCTTGCGCTTGCCTGGCATTCTAGCGACCGCGCGCTCTTTTTTGCTACCGCATCGAAAATCATTGCTATCGAACGTGAAAAATACGAAACACGAACCACAACAACACTCGTAGAAGGCGCATCCATTGTAAACATGTGGCCAGACACCACTGGAAAGAGTCTCACCTTCTTCGGCACCGTGGACGGAATCACTGGAATCTGGAAGGTCGCATTGACGCAGTAAGAACCGATATAGAACGCCTTAATTTGTGACCAGTTTCGATGAAGATCGAGGAAAGCTTCTGAGACGTACTTCTTGGTACGTTGAAGAAGTTTCCGATGATCTGAGTCGAAAATGGGCCAAAGGAAGGCGTTCTATTCCGTCTTGATGGTAAACGTCGCGAACATAATCGCGATAGTTTCGTCATCGATGTCGTCGGAAGAAACGATAATAACGCCGTCGTGATACGAAACAACGTATTCGGTGTGGTTGTTGCCAATGACGTATTTTGCCGCTGCGTAATTCGAGATCATCACATCGGTTGGCGCAAGAAATCCTTCCGCATCGCGAGCAATTCTGTATGCGTCGAGCGTTGTTGATTCTTGCGTAACAAGAAAATATGTTTTCTTTTCCACTGCTCCACTCGGTAGAAACCGCACCGCACCGTCAGCTCGTGTGTGCGCCTCAAAATCTGATGGATGTCCTACACTCCACACATCAGAACGATACGTCTGCCAACGTGGAGGAAGCAACGCAGACTGCGACGAGAATTCCCCATCGCTCATCTGAGAAAGAAAATATTCAGAGAAATATCCAAACCACGCAAACACCGCAATCGCAGCAACACCAGAAAACGAGGCAAGCACCCAAAGAATTTTCGGCGGGCGTTTCATGACACTATTGTACTACGACAAATCGAACATCAACGTAAAACAAAGAAAGCATTGTAACCAAAAGCACCCGACGCGGCGAGCGTCAGGGCTCTGCCGCACCGGGTGCGCGTGTTGATGACAGGCGGCCGAGTGATGTCCTCGGCCCCCGCGGGAGGGTGAAACGTGACGGGCTAGATCGTGCTGCGCGAGACGATCTTCAGCACGCCATTCACCAAGAGGCTGACGACGTAGAGAACCGGACCGAGGAACGTTCCGAGCAGCATACGCGTTTCGTGGCGCTCGCCGATGAACACGACGTTGAGGGAGGGCACGCTATACATGTTCCCCGCTAGGACGAGCATGACCACCGTGGCGATCACGAAGCGCTTCGGCAAGCTCTCAAGATATTTATCCTCCCTCGTTTCTGCGGAAGGGAAGAAGACCTCGTGCCCCAACACCAATCCAAGAAAGGGTAGAGCAACGAAGGCAATGTGCCAGAGAAGATTGAACATGAAGTACCTGGAGAATGGCCAAATGGCCGGGGTTTTGAGTCACTGTGACGAATAACTATAGCACAAAAATGGCCTTTTTTCAAGGGGAAAAGCAGAGAAAGTGGCTGAGATTAGCGAAATGGTGAGTTCACCTGTCATCCCCGCGTAGGCGGGGATCCATATTTTAAACACTCTGGATCCCCGCCTACGCGGGGATGACGAACTTTAAAAGTTTCTTTAATACCCAAAAATACGCGTTCATGACCGGATTTACGACGAAATTCATGATTGGGTTCTCGGTTTCCTGGGCGGTGATGACGCCCGTCATGTGTTCCAACATGTCCCGGTCTGATTGGACGCGGAGGGATCGAATGAGCAGACGGCGTTCAATGATGTATTGCCACGTGGATCGCTTCCCAAAAAACGCCCACGATCGAAGCTTTTCCTTCCACCAACCCGATCGGAAGGCAAAAAGCAACGTGCCGAGCTCCATGACAATCATCGGCGGCGCGATAAAGAGGAGGGTTCCGATCTGATAATTACACAAATTCGTGAGATGACGATTGCGTTCCATCCAAAAAAACTTCTTCATGCTGCGTGAAAATTCGTAGCGATGATAGATAACGGAATCGTCAGCGAATTTAATATCGAAACCCGCAAGCCGCGCGCGCCAAGAAATGTCCACGTCGTCGTGATACATGAAGTACAACGGATCGAACATGCCGCCGATCTGGTCGATAATCGATGAACGGATAAGCATGCCGGCACCGGAGGCGTAGAAGAAATCCCCTCCTAACTCCCCCTCGCGCACTTCCCCATTCTTTAACGAGAATCCGAATCCAAGGAAGTGCATTGCGTTTCCGGCAGAGTTGTACTGATCGGGATTCTGCGCGCGCATGATTCGTGACTGGATAATCACCGAATTGGGATTCGATTCTGCGTATTGCACGATCGACGTCAAAAAGTTCGCATCAACGTGCGCATCTTGGTTAAGAAGATACACAAACTCTGCGTTCCGATCGCGCACCGATTCGTACAGTTTTACATGTCCACCGGCGAAGCCATCGTTCTCATCGCTAAAAACACAAACAACTTCGGGGAGATCGATTCCGCTCCGAGGTTTTACTTTCGATTCCAAATATTCTCGAAGATTTCCGAGTGCCGATGGCTGGTCGATAATCGCAAGAACCCAACCACCTTCTGGCGCACGAACCCTCGCAAGACTATCGAAAAGCTCGTCGAGCTCGGACTCGATTCCCTCCGTGCGATACGTGATGATCTGCACAACGACTTTTGGAGGCATACGCTACATTTTTGTTGCAATCGCCTTCCCTGTAAACGGGCGCCACTTCCACTGATATCGCAACCAACTCATGATATGTGCTCGGAGTGGACGATTGGTGAAAAGATTTTTGATATATCCGCCGGGAGTCGCCGAAGCCTTCCCGTACGCGTGATGCAAGACGACATCTGGGAAATAATACACCGGACGATGATGCTCCCACGCCCTACGACACAAATCGATGTCTTCAAAGTACATCCAAAACTGGTCATCGAATCCCCCGAGTTCTTTATACAGCGAGGAAGAAATGAACATCGCAGAGCCCTGCACCCAATCCACAAGTCGCCTATCCCGCAGGACGCGTTCTCGCATCAAAAAATGATCTGCATATTTTTGCCCAAACGCCGTATTCGCCAGCATAGTTCGCTGAACAATCGGCATGTACCATTTTGGAAATCGACGATGCGTTTCTTGCAGCTCGCCGGTAAGATGGTGAATACGCGGAGCAACAATTCCCGTCCACGGTTTCTCGAGCATGAACGCGTGCAAGCGATCAAAAATCGTCTCATCGACCAGAACGGTGTCTGGGTTTAAAAGAAAGAAAAACTCAGCACCAACCTCCTGTGCCGCACGATTGCAGGAGCTTCCAAAGCCGTAATTTTTGTCGCGAAGAATAATTGTCGCATTCGGCAAATGCTCTTTCACTAATTCATGTGCACACAAATCCGGCGATCCGTTGTCCACAAGAACAAATGCAATTTTCAGTGGCGATGCCGCAATTGCACGTTTTACCGACGGCAAACACTCGTCAACGATTTTGTTGTACGACACCATGATGACTGCAACGTCGTATGTCATACGTGTTTTGCGAAAAAATATCGAAGCGTCCGCCAGAGCACAATAGGCTTGGTGGCAAGAAAGAATCCCACCTTCGCAATCTCAAAGGGCAGAATAGCCCAACCATCGTGCATCCAATCCTTCCATGAAAGATGACGAGAAAGGTTCCGCCAATGATTCCGATACGAAAGCTCTTGGAATCGCGCGCTTACTCCCTTGTGAAATATCGATGACTGGAACGTTCGGAAATGATACGCGGTCACTCCCGGAACTCGCGCAGACTTCATGCCAATCTTTTGCAGACGATATGCGACGTCAACATCCTCTTTGTACATCACGAATGCCGGATTAAAGAGTGTTATTCCAAGTGCGGATCGTTTATACATCGGCAAACACCCAGAAATTCCGAACACCGGAACCTTCTGCTCAGTACAATTTTCAAGCGCAACACCCGAAGCGATGTCGTACACTTTATGCGATCGAGCTTTTGCGAGCCCCAGTGAATCGATAATGCTCGTCAGTCTCGGTTCGTGTGTTGTGCTCCACGTCCATCGGAGGATCGATCCCGCCGCCGCTGCAACGTCCGAATGTTCCTCAAGGTATTTTCGAACTGTAGCGATGTACGTTGGCGTAAAAAGCACATCTTGGTTCACTAAAAGCACGAGTTCTTCATCATGTCGTTCGTACATTTCCTGATGCGACACCGCGAAGCCGATATTCACACCGGATTCAAAATCGGCCTGTCGACGTGTGGCGTATTGCGCAACAAGCGCTCGAGTAACCACAAGCTCGTCTGCAGTTGATCCGTCGTCGCGAACACGAAGAATCCAATCCTGGTCCGTCTGCGCTTCAAGCGACGCAAATAGGCCCGGCAAGAATTCGGATCCGTTGTACGTGGAAAGATGAAGGGCAAGACGCATAGATTACTCGTTACGGAATCCCCACTTCCAAAAATACTTCCACGCACTCGTAAAAAACATTCGCTGTTTCCTCCATACCGACACTTGTGCAAAACTTTTCCCCACAAAATCACGGCACACCGCTTCTGCGCAGTATCGAATCCGCAGCCCGCTCGCACGAACACGTCTGCAAAAATCCACCTCCTCGAACCAAATAAAAAAGCGTTCATCGAGCATGCCAACGTACTCCAAAATCTCACGACGGAACGCGAAATACGATCCACGAATCTGCTCGACATCTTGTGAAATTGCGTAATCGAAATCCTTCGCCAGATATCGGTCATTCATCGTAGGAAAGAAATGCGGAAGCTTTAGGAAGATTGCAAGCTGATCTCGGAGCGTTGGGTTCCGCCGAACCGATCGAACAATGTCACCCTTCTCATCAAGAAGCCGCACACCGAACACGCCGATCTCGCGATGCTCCATAAGTTGACGATGCGTCAATTCCAGCGTGCCAGTCTCTACTCGCGTGTCGGGATTCAAAAGCAGAATCACATCACCTTTTGCCATGCGCATCGCTTGATTACACGCTTTTGCAAAACCGGCGTTGTAGTCGTTCTGCACCAAGTGAACCCAAGGGAATTCGTTACGAATCATCTGCGCCGAACCGTCCACTGATCCGTTGTCCACCACAAAAACCTCAATCGGAAAGTCATCATGTCGTAATGCGAAAAGTTGCGCGAGGTTCTGTTTGAGCAGATCGCGAACGTTCCAGCTCACGATGATGATGGACATCTTTGGCACAACGTTAGAGTTCAATGGCCGAGTTATCGCCGGCGATCAATCGGTGACCACGCGGAGGATAGCTCGCCGCCTTGGTGATGGTGGCGTTTTGGCCAAGCAAGCTGTCGACAATATGACAGTCCTTCACCGTTACTCCAGAAAAAACGATCGTGTTTTCGATAGTCGCGCCATGAATCCTTGCGCTGTTCCCGATTGATGAGTACGGACCGATGTAGCAATCCTCAAGCACAACATTCTCGCCGATCACTGCAGGTCCACGGATAATCACATTCTTTCCAACGACGGTTCCCTTTCCTATTGAAACGTCTCCGCGAACAACCGCTGTTGCGTCTACTGTTCCTTCGTTGCGGATCTGCCATGCCTGACGATCATTCAAAAGCAACGCGTTTCCTTCAAGCAAATCCTTCGGCGTCCCCGTGTCCTTCCACCAACCCGTGATCTCCTCGAATCCAATATTTGCGCCATGATCAATCATCCAGGTGTGCGCATCGGAGATTTCGTACTCACCCCGAGGTCCTGGAGCGATTGACTCAACCGCATCGAAAATCTTTGTGTTGTACAAATAAATTCCCGTCACCGCAAAGTCGGAAATGTGTTCCTTCGGCTTTTCGATCACTTTGGTGATGCGACCGTTCTCGATCATTGGTACACCGAATCGTTCCGGATCCGGAACGCGAGAAAGCGCGAGCAAGCAATCGAGATCGCCTTTTTCAAAGCGCTCAATGAATCGTCGAAGGCTTCCGAGAATAATGTTGTCGCCAAGATAAAACACGAACGAATCCGTTCCAAGGAATGGCTTTGCATTCTTGACGATATGCGCCAAGCCAAGCGGCCCGCCTTGCTGCTCAAGATACGTAATTTTCGCACCGTACGCGGAACCGTCACCAAATGCTGCGGCAATTTCCGTGTCGCCTGGATTAATGTTGATACCAATTTCGGTAATCCCCGCATCCACCAGCTTCTCAATGGCGTTCGCCAACATCGGCTTATTCGCAAGCGGAATAAGGTGCTTATTTCGCGTCCACGTAATTGGACGCAACCGCGTTGCCCGCCCACCAGCAGCAATAAGAGCTTTCATATAGAAAAACCCTAGCTGGAAATAGCATTTGCCGCAAGCTTCTTTGCCGCAGCGTATTTTTCCATAGTGTCCCGAAGAGCCTCCATCGCTGGCCGCATCGTGATGCCGAATTCCGCCAAACGAGTTGATGACAAGAAATTATTCGATCGCCCTTTTGTTGCAAGCCCGAGTTTTACAAGATCGTCATTCGGAATCCACTCACATGTATGTGATGAGTCAACGAGCTCCTCATAGAGCGCAAGAACATCTCGGTGACGAATCGTTCCGGGATTTGTGGCATGAAAAATCCCAGACGCTTTCTTTTCCATCATCTGCCAAAACACATTCACAAGGTCATCGATAATCGTCACGCTATTTTCAACATCGATAACTTTCGTGAACGCCGCAAGTTTATCAATAAGATTTCCTGCGGACGGCACGTGATCAATCGGCATGCGGATTCTCGCGATTCCGACATTCGGCAATGTAGAGAGCACAAGATCTGCCGCCCATTTACTTCGTGAATACACTGGAATCGGATTCCCAAAATCATTTTCACGCCACGCCTTATCCTCATGCGGAGAGTCACCGTAAAAAATACACCCCGATCCGATGTGCAATAAATATATTCCGGCCTCCTGACAAGCTTCTGCGAGGATAATCGGTAGCTTTGTATTCCCAAGAATTGTCGTCATCTGATTTGTCTCACACCAATCAACATTTGGCTGACCTCGAACCCCAGCGGCATTAAACACTGCGTCCGGTTGATGACGACGGATTTCTTCGAGCGCGTCTTCTTTCGATCGAACCTGAACATCGGACATAATGGCCGAATCCCCCCATGCATCTTTACAACGATTTCCGATGTAGCCTTTGCCGAAAATAAGAATTTTCATAGGTTACGACGCAATATGATTATTTACTCCTTTTGCCCTCTCAATTGCTCGATCAGCCCAATCTTTATGGGACTGAAACCATTCAATAGTTTCACGAAGGCCTTGTTCAAAATGTGCTGCATCGTACTTTGGCGACCATCCGAGGGCGGCGAGTGCGACACTCAGCTGAATAGCGTATCGGCGATCGTGCCCTGGGCGCTCCGTAACGAACACTATTGAAGATTCGTCCTTTCCAAGAATACGCAACATCATCTTTGCGAGATCAATATTTGATCGTTCATTATCAGCGCTCACGTTGTACGAATGACCGATCTCCCCCTTTTCAAGCACCGCAAGAATTGCACGCCCATGATCTTCAACATGAACCCAATCACGGACATGAAGTCCGTCGCCGTACAGTGGCAACGGTTTATTATTCATCGCAAGCGTAATAAAATACGGAATAATCTTTTCCGGAAAATGATACGGTCCGTAATTATTCCCACAGTGCGTCACCATAACCGGCGTACCATACGTCTTGAAATATGCACGACACAACAAATCGCCAGAGGCCTTTGATGCCGCGTACGGCGAGTTTGGGGCGAACGCGGTATCTTCGGTAAAGATTTTCCCGTCATCAAGATCAAGAGCTCCGAATACTTCGTCTGTAGAGACCTGCACGTAACGAGAGATGCTCCTCTTTTTCACCACTTCCAAAATATTCTGCACTCCAATGACGTTCGTGCGAACGAATACATCTGCAAAACCGTGAATCGACCGATCAACGTGAGTCTCTGCGGCAAAGTTGACGATCGCATCCGGTGCGAATTCGACCACCGCGCGATCGAGAGCCTCAGTATTGGTGATGTCGCCTTGAACGAAACGATGGTGCGAATTCGTTGCGAGCTCCTCAAGGTTTTCTGGATTGCCGGCGTACGTGAGGGCATCAAAACTCAACACATCCCAATCCGGCCGATCGCGAAGAAGAATTCTCACGAAATTCGTCCCAATAAATCCCGCCGATCCAGCTACAAAGACCTTCATAATACCTGGTATTCTACGTTTCTGAGGCCAATCCAGCAAGGATCAAGCTAAGATTAGCCAACTTTAAGTATCTCAGCTCGAATCTTCTCCGCCGTTGTCGCAAGTTCGTCCTGCGATGGATGCGTCTTTGTGAACGATCGCGGCACACCATTGGTACGGGGCATAATGTGGAGATGCGTGTGCATCACATCTTGGCCGGCACATTCGCCATGGTTCATGCCAAGATTGTAGCCGTCTGCACCGACGGCCTTCAGAATCGAAGGAGCGATCGCGTAAACGGCCAACATCAAACACTCTGCATCGGTGACCGATCCAGCCTCGAGATTTTCCGCGTGAGCCTTTGGAAGAACAAGCGTGTGGCCAGTGCTCACTGGGCCGATGTCGAGAAATGCGATAACCAACTCATCTTCGTAAACCTTGTGGCATGGGATCTCCCCGGCGATGATGGAACAGAAGAGACAAGGCATAGAAGAATATTGACGAAAACGTATTTTATGCTATAGTATCACCATCACTATAAAAGAGACCCCTGTACGGTTCTGTCCGTATCGGGGGCTTTTTTATTTCATGGAATTTCTTGTTTAACCATATTCACTTTAAGTCATACCCGCGTAGGCGGGTATCCAGACTGTCCAATATCGAGATCATTCCATTCAACATTCGTTTTTTCAATCAAACGAATCTTCCAATCTCGATTCCACTTCTTGAGCTGACGCTCACGACTCACCATTGCATATGCATCACCAATCTCCTCAAAGTATACGAGAGTCTTTACATTATACTTTTTCGTGAATCCTTCAATGAATCCTTGTTGATGTTGTGTTATCCGACCCGGAAGATCGGACGTTGATCCGATGTACAGTGTTCCATTTTTTGTACTCGCCATGATGTAGACGAAGTATTGTTTCATAACATTCTGGATCCCCGCCTACGCGGGGATGACTGAACTAAAGAATATAGAAGTATCAGCGCGAAATGATGATTTTTTATTTCCTCAGCAGCACCATCGGCAGAATACCAACGGCGAGTGCAAAGAACAGCCGCATATCGCCGAAAATTGCGCCAAGATGCCAAACGATGAGGGCGAGGAGAACTCCCGCGATAATCGATCCGAGTGTAGATACTCGCGATCGCTTTTCTTCGATCAACCGCGAATCGACGACGAGATCGTAAACACCGAATCCAACAATCACCACCCACAACACATGTGCGTTCATCGCGTTCGAGACAAAGCCAGGACGAAGATACTCGGCGAAAAGAAGGCCGAGATAGACGAGGAGCGTGACAATGAAACCAAATCGAGAAATCGACATATTAGAAGAGTCGATCATAAACCGCGTTGCGCCAGCGGCGGATCTCCAGCTTCATCGCGGCGAAGAGCGAGATCGGTTCTTTACGGAACGTCACGGTGAATCGATGGACGTCGATCGTCTTCTGGTCAGTCGCAAGACCGGGAAGCGAGAGAGCGAATTTGTACGCTCCGGCTTCCTTTGCGAGGTCGGCGAGGTTGAATGTTGTGCTCGCAGTTCTCCAGCCGTCCGCGTTCACGATCGATTCTGGAAGATTCGCATACACGTATCGAATCGTCGGATCCTCAAGATTCGTCTGCGTCGTAAGCGGACGAGGATCGGGATCAAAAAATGCTTGTGCTGAAGGCGCAAACTTCCCCTCCCCCGTCATTTTGATGTCGCCAGCATCGGTGAGTCCAACAATCATTCCATTATCGGGAATTGTTGCCCTCGTCAGCACATGACTCTGCGGAATACCCACGATCGAAGCGCCAAGTGTGACGTGGTGTGCGGAGTCTGCGTGAAACGTTTCGAATGCGATCGTTTTACTGTTCGTGACGAACGACGTTTTACGATCGTTGGTGAGATATCCCACGTCGTCACCAACATACAATCGATTCTTAAACGCCATGTACCGCTGGCTCGCCACAAGCTGACGCCACATAATGTCCGATGTCCCCGAAAGCTCCACACGATACACGCCTTCTGACCATCCCTTCCCATCAAGAACGATGTCGTGCAATGAATACGTCTGATCTTCACTGATATTCCCATCATCGATAATCGCCTTTTCCAACATCACCGTTCCGCGTTCATCGAACACGCGAATATAGCCCTCGTCCGCACCAAACGTGCGATTAATATCTTGATACCGAAGCGCAAGATGGAACGATTCATTTTTGATGTACGTGACATACTCGTGACTTCCCCGCAACGAGATCGAAAACGTCTGCTCGTGACCAAGCGGAACGTACGACGATTCACGATACGCTCCCGGCAATGTTGCACGATACGTGACAACCGAACTCCGAGACGGCTGATGCAGTGCAAAATCCTGCGCAGCGGCTTTCACGTCGTCTTTCGCGAATACCATCAGTGCTGATGACGAATCGGCATTCGGAAGAACATTCCATGAAAGATTCTCAAGCATTGAATTCGACAACGCATGAAAATCGAATGCGTACGCCGCAAGATTCGTCATGCCGCCAAGCTCCACAGCAAAGGCATCGTGTGGATCGAACTCGAGAGATACTTCGGCGCTTGTGAAATCGTCCGATGGCGGAAAGACAGAGAAATAGACTGGTTCGCTCTCGATTGTTACGGACGATCCTCGATCAGAATCATGAACCTCGGAAACACGCTCTGCGGGCAACGGCGACTGCACAAACGGCGAGATCGATCCCGGAGCCCACGATACCTCACGCTCCCCACTCGGTGACGATGAAAGCCACGAAAGCCAAAGGAATGGCGCAGAGGCCACAATGATGAAGAAGAATTTTGTAAAAAGTTTTTTCATATCGATTCTTTCCGTCATCCCCGCGTAGGCGGGGATCCAGTGACTATCGCACGCTGGTGGCTCGGATACATTCTTCTGCACTCCGCGCAAATCCCCTACGCTGCAACGTCGAACGGTGTTCGACTGCAGCTGTGGGGCGTGTGCTCGTTTGAAGAATGTATCCTCGCCACTGGCGCTCGCGATGCCCTCGGCGCCACCCGTTGAATCGTTCGTTTCGTGTCATTCGAAATTCCTTATCTTAATACGATACAGCGTCTCGTTCTGAACCGTCACAATCGGCGCGATTGCTAATCCCATCGCTGCCAACTTCTCACTATTTAAGTACTCGAGGTCAGATTCCGGGAAGGTAATTCCAAAGTAATACAACGGAACAATTGGCGCGAGCGTTGGCATCGCGGCATACGTGAAATCCGATCGTAGTGGAACAATCACGCGACGGTGTGGGAAGAGATATTTGTCGGCGCGATCGACGATGACGACAGCATCGCTTTCCGTGTTCGCGAGAACAGTTGTTCGCTTTTCAATAGACGCAATCGCTGCAGCGCGCGCTGCGATCAGCCCATCCGATCCTGAAAAAACAGTCTGCACGCTCATGAAAATAATCACGAACACGAGCAATATCGCCGAAACAATTTGGCGATATTGATATGAAATATTATTTCTTGTTCGTTTCATACGCGCGATCATCCAGCGCATGGATCGGATCAACGCTAGCGCTGCAAGCACGCTCGACGCAACAAACAACGGCAACCAATATCGGACGTGAGAATTTCCAATCGTCACCGCCTTAGGATCGGGATTATCTGCAATGGACCAGCTCCCGTACACCACAATCATCCACATCGAAGCAACACAAAGACACACCACAAATGTGCGCCACGCTTTTCGATGCTCCTTCACTGTCCATGCAAACCAGGCACCGATCACGGCGAGTGTGGATGAAATCGGATATAACCACCAACCGTAATGAAAGACATTCGTCGCTATCGCTCTCGGATGGAACCCAAATGGAAGAAGGAGATGACTCATCGTTGCGAAAGGCGAGATCGACACCGCGGCATCAGCAACCGATCGTGTATCAGGCAATGTGTAGCCTGTTGTGAGCGCCGATCCGTAAAGTGCGGAATTTGCGACGAGATACAAAGCGAGAACGATTGATCCACCAATGACAACGCCGCAGAAAACCTTCCACGGCAATACTTTTCGATACGCAACGACAACCATCGCAATCATAACCATCGCAATCGGCGCTTCGACAAGTCGCATCGTTAAACCGATAGTGAAAATCGATCCGGCAATGAGTCCAATGAATGGCGACCGCTTCGAACTCGCGAGAACAAACACAGCAACACCAATCACGAGCATCGAAACAAAGGCAACATTCGGCATCATGACCCTTGCGCCGTAATACCAGAATGCCGGATGGATGAGCATGAATAGTGCAGAGAGATCTGCGAGCAGCTCATCATGAGTTAGACGCCGAACCGTCCACCATAGAGCCACGACTCCGAGCACAGCGATCATCGGCGTAAAAACAAGCATACCGAATACTCCAAAGACGAATCGGAAGACGCCGGTCATGAAAGGGAAACCAAGAAAACTCGTTGGAAGAATCGTTGTCCCTGGCGCAATCATCGATCGTGGGTGAATCAGGCCCTGGGCAACGGCATTCAACGGCTCAAATGCAGCCATCAATCCGGTTTCCGAAAACTTTTGCGCAAAAAATGCGTTTGCGTTTTCGTCGGGCGACGCGAAAACTCCATCGGTGCCAAGCGTGAGCCAGCCCATGGTGAGCGCAACAATTCCGAGCGACGCAATACGCAGAATCCATCGATTCCTAAGGGTCATACGCTATAAGGAATACGTGACTGCGGCGATTATGGCAAACAGGAGCGAGGCTCCAAGTACAAACTCTCCGCCCACAATCCACGTATCAGACCCATAAAAAATACCAATCAACAGCATCGTGAGTGCAACAAACTGCATAAACATCTTCGCCTTTCCCCACACATTTGCCGTCATCATCTGATTCCCGGGATTTTTCCTCGATAAAAAAACCATCGCCGGCAACAGATCAAGACCAATGGCAACAAATACCAAAATCGGGTGAAAATACTTTAGTGCCACCGTCAACGCAACACTGCCAACGAGAAGTTTGTCTGCAATAGGATCAAAAAAAATGCCCCACGGTGTGATTTGCCGCCGAATACGCGCAACCGATCCATCAAGAACGTCAGTGAACGCCGCAAGAATAAACAACGGAATTCCAAGACGATAGTCGCCGAGCACAAGAATCCACACCACAAACGGCGTGAGAACCATGCGGAACAATGTGATGTGATTCGGCTGAACGAACCTGGGCACCAACGGCACGAACGTATACTTCATGACGTAATCGTGTGGATAGAGTTTTGCGAAGCCGCGCTGGGACATAGATCAATTCACGTGTACCATTAAAATCAATTGATCACAGTATACGCTATGGCTGTCATTTTCTTGAGCTTCGTTCTCATTTTCGGCATTTTGACGGTGCTCGGGCGCCGAATTGGCGCAACGCTCTTCCCCGCCGAAACCCGCGGAATCGCCACTGCTATTGGCGCTCTTCTCGCGACGGCCTGCTTCTCGATTGGAGGCACCGTGGTGTTTTATCTCACATCAGTACATGTCCTCACGCTCAGCATTGCCGCAGCCGTCATGATCGGTGGGATTGTATTCGCGACGCGAGGATGGCGATCGCGCACTGAACCGAGCCTCCCCCAAACGATCTTCGGAGCAAACCGAGGTCAGACCGTCGCGCTCCTTCTCATCGCGATCGTTTCGATTGTGGCCTGGTGGCAGGCGATTCTTTCTACTCCAATCACCGACGCTGTGCGGTCACCATGGCTTGTTCTTTCGCCGATCTCAATCATTGCTCCAGCAATCGCACTCGTCGCAAGCCTTGTACTCCTCCATCGCGGATCGAAACTCCTCGGATCCCTCGCGCTCTTTGCAACGCTCTTCTCGATTTTTGCATCGGCGACCGTCCTTTTCCCTCTTGGCTACGGATTCGATCCGTTCCTCCACCGAGCAACCATCGCTCACATTGCAGAGCACGGAACAATCGCCCCAAAGCCACTGTATTACATTGGAGAATACGCAATCGAACTGTTCGGGAACATTCTTGGAGGAATCCCGATTGCAGTAATCGACGCCTTTCTCGTTCCACTCATCGCAGCAATCACACTCACAATTGCGGCACGACGATTGCCAACAGGAATCGCAATCCTTCTCATCGCCCTGAGTAATTTTGTAACGACAACGCCACAATCACTCGCATATGTGTTTACGATCCTGACGATCGTAACGATCCCGAAATCGATTCAGCGCTATCGCGATCTCATCGCGCCATCCATCTTCGCAATTGCCGCGCTCATCACTCACCCAATTGCCGGAGTTCCAGCGTGTTTCTTTGTGGCATTTTGTGCGACGCGTGTCTGGGATCAGTCTCCAATGAAAACGATCGCCCGATCACTTCTCGCCGTTGGCGGCGCAGTTGCATTGCCGTTGATGTTTGCGGCGCAAGCAATGATACGCAAAGCGCCGATGAGCTTCTCTTTCGATCACCTCTGGAAACTCAACGAGCTTCCCCTCACCGGATTCTTCTTTTCGCAAGGAAATACCTGGCTTGATGCGCTGTATCTCATCATCGGCAACATCTCGTCCATCATTCTTATTCTGGCTGTTGTCGGGATCGTCCTGCGGTATCGATCTCGAATCGCGTCCGCGAATGATGCGGGGATCATGACGCTCGCACTCTTCATTTCCTTCGCAATCGTTTCCCTTGGAATCGACTTTTCGTATCTCATCGATTATGAACGGCAGGATTTCGCGCTCCGCTTACTTCTCATCGCAACACTCTTTGCGTTGCCGATTGCCGATGAAGCACTTCGAACAATCGCCGATCGTGTTGCACGATCTTCACAATCTCACTCTGCGGCCGCGTTCGTCGTGCTCTTCATTGTGAGTTCAGCAGCAGTCTACGGCCTGTATCCGCGCCACGATGGGTATGTACGATCAGCGGCATTCAACGTGAGCCAGGCAGATTTTGACACCGTGTACGCAATTCACCAACGCGAGGCAGAACATGCGGACTACATTGTGCTATCGAATCAGGCAACGGCTGCAGCTGCTCTTCAAGAATTTGGATTCCGAAAGTACTACCACACAGATATTTTTTACTACCCTATTCCAACCGGTGGCGCGCTGTATCAGTCGTATCTCTCCATGGTCGACACCGCACCAACAAAAGAAACCGCGCTCACAGCAATGAATCTCGCAGGCGTTTCAAAGGCATATTTTGTCGTCAGTGATTATTGGTGGAAAAGCAATGCAATTATTGAAAACGCAAAACAGCAAACCGATAACTGGTTTGCTGTTGATGGCGGGGAAACAACAATATTTATTTTTAGGAGCGAAGCGAGCGCGCAATAGCCTCGGTGAGCAACTCAACAAATCGTTCTGCGTATTTTGCAAGAGAATA
This sequence comes from Candidatus Uhrbacteria bacterium, assembly GCA_943359525.1. Lineage (GTDB taxonomy): Bacteria > Patescibacteriota > Patescibacteriia > UBA9934 > UBA9934 > CAIKHN01. The sequence goes on along the minus strand of CALRHV010000007.1, from coordinate 16,589 downwards.
TGGCGCGACACTTTCTCGCATGACCTCACCACGAGTAACAAATGCATCCTTCTCGGCATCCATCGCTCGAATAGCTCGCAACACATCCGTCTCGTCACCGGGCGTAAAAAGCATGCCCGTTTTTCCGTCTTGAATGAGCTCGTCAACACCACCGATTCTCGACGCGATCAACGGAATGCCCGCCGACAGCGCTTCGTAAATCACCGTTGGAGAGTTTTCGTAACACAAGCTTGGAACCACCACTGCATCAACCGCCGCAATACATTTCATAACCTCCTCCTGTGGCGTATACCCCAAATACACAATACGCTTATCGTGTTGCACACGCTCCTCGACCAACGCCCGTAACGGACCACCACCAACAATGTGCAGGCGCGCGTCGCCTTCGTACTTCGAAAATGCGTCGAGTAAAAACGAAAGGCCCTTGTGATAGCCCAACTGCCCAATAAAGAGCAACCGCAGTGGACCGCTCCGATACGGATCACGAAGAACATCGGAAGGTTTCGGCGAAGGGTTTGGAACGCACCGAACATCGGTGTCCTTAAAATATCCAACCTTCTTATGCTCATCAATAAGAAATTGCGAAGGCGAAACCACGAGCGATGGCTTGCCAAGTCGTGCTCGGCAGATCGCGCGGTAGATGATGTATCCAGGCTTGGAATACCACAGCTCTTTTTCCTGTCCAAACATCCGAAGTCCAGAAGGAACGACCAACTGCAGATCATGCAGGATATGTACATGAGGAATGTGCATCGCTTGAATTGCTCCGGGAATACGCAAACCAATGCCTTTCACATTGTGCGTCACGACGACATCTGGTTTTTCGTCCGCAAGAATAGACGACACCGCAGAACTTCCACTAAACGAAAATGCGTCAATAATATGCCAGAGCAAACGAACGGGCCACGCGTATTTGTAGTCGTTGATGGTGAAATATATATTCTTCGGAAAGAATCGATACACACGTTCAATGCTCGTCTTCGTCAGTGAAATTCCGGAACCCTTGTTTTTTGGCTGACCGGTAATAATAAAAATGTCGTGCCCCATTCCCAACAACTGTTCAACCGTTCGAACAATAACGTTTTCAGCACCACCGCGAGCATGTGGTGGATAGAGATTTGTGATAATTCCAATCTTCATACGATGCATGTGTTGTATACCTCAACGAGCCGCTTCGCAAGAATTCTCTCATCATACAGTGTACAGGCACGGATTCTCGCGCGTTCTCCGCAATGCCTAGCGAAATCTTCATCTCCGCAGAATCGGTCGAGTGCCGCTGCCAACGACACCGAATCTGTTGGCGGAACACACATTCCTGTCTCGTTGGGAACAATCAACGACCGGACGCCGGGCAGATCAGAAACAATACTTGGCACGCCGCTTGACATCGCCTCGAGCGTGACGAGCCCAAATGCTTCTGAACGATCGATGGATGACAACACGTGCACATCAGCGGACTGATACGCTCTTGGTAAATCTTCGAATAGAACCGATCCCGCAAAGTGAACGCGATCGGTGATTCCAAGATCGGCTGCAAGCTTCTCGAATGATCTTCGATTGTTCCCGTCGCCGACAATCAACAGCTGCCACGATGTCGTCATGGCCGCGCACGCAGAAAGGAGCACATCGACTCCTTTAAAGTAATGTGCGCGATCAAGCCCGCCAACAAAGAGAATCGTCGGAACGTCTTCGTGCAGGCCGAACGATCGGCGAGCAGCGAAACGATCGCCAGGAATAAAACGCTCAGTATCAATACCAAATGGCAATGCCTCCATGTTCCTATGGTGAACGCCGTGTTCTTGCGCGTATTCCTTCGAGCTCACCAGCAACAATCGTGCTGACCGGAAAATGAATGGCTCAAGAACGAATCGATACGTTCGGAACGTAAGTCCAAGAATTCCCGATGCCCTCGGTTTCATGTGATATGTGACAACGAGTGGAATATTCCAAAGCTTCGCCGCAAATGCCGCAAGAACGTCGCTGCCAAAAAAAGGATAGTGCAAATGAACAACGTCGTACCCGCGAAGTTTCGAAATGAGGGTCAGCAACACGGCGCCGTTCCCCCAAGCGTAAAAAGGTTGTAAGCGAGCAACTCCCGCTTCGGCTTTTGAAAGAACGTTGTGTGCCGGTGTAAACACATCAACCGTTGCTCCGAGCGCGCGAAGACATCGCGCATCATGATCTGCAACTGTACCAATGCCGCCGCGATATGGCGGATAGACTGGAGTAACAATCGCGATCCGCATTGACACATCCACATTATGATCGATCATGATGTTTTGGGTGATCGACTGCGATTGTGCGAACAAGTGCAGTAATTTCTTCACTCATTTTCTGCTGACGCACCATTAAGCGCAACACAGCGTAGAGCAAAAATGTCACCGCAAGATACACCAAAAGATCGGCTCCACGACCAACGCCAGCAAATGCGGCAATGCGATCCGTTGCCTGCGGCATCAATGCCACGCCAATGACGATGACCCACAACACCGACCACACCACAACCCAGTATTTCGACACTTGCTTGCGCGAGTATTGTTTGAGCGATCGTGCAATGGCGTACGCAGAAAATGCAATGAGAAAGAGTTGAAACATCATATTTAGCCAACAACTTTTTTCTTGAGAATATCTTTGATTGTCATCAGCGCCTTTATGGTAGACTGCCCCTTCTGCAACGTCTCCGCAGAATACGAAATCGTCACCGGTCGTTCAACGTATCGCAAACGCTTCGTCTTCACCAAGTCGAGAATTTCCGACGCGTGCGCCATTCGGTCAATAGTAATGCGCATCGACGATGCCGCATGACGAGAAAGTGCCCGAAATCCATTGTGTGTATCGGTAACACGAATGCCAGACAACGCCACGGTGAACAGCGTACCAAGACGCACGAGAACCTTGCGAATCATCGGCATATCTTTGGCTGGCGCGCCAAGGAATCGAGAGCCGAGCACAACATCTGCATCACCATCAACGATTGGCTTCGTCATCATTAGAATTTCATCACCACGCATTTGGCCGTCGGCGTCAAAGTGAACAATAACGTCTGCACCAAGATGGTGGAGAGCAAAATCGGCTCCGGTTTGCAGTGCAGCACCTTGTCCGCGGTTGAGAATATGACGAAGCACAATAACGCGATCCGTCGAAGGAATGGAAGAAGTGTCGTCCGTCGATCCGTCGTCAATCATTACCACAGCGTCCACAAACCCTGCCGCGTCGGCGATAGCAGATTCTGTAAGTGCTTTTCCTTTATTATATGCTGGAATAACCGCAACAATCTTCATACACCTCAAGTGTGGCGAGCTACGCGCCGTTGGTCAAGAGAAGCTTGTTTGCACGCACGTAATCAATGGTTTTGGCCAAACCATCGTCCAAACGCACCAACGGAATCCAGCTCAGCTGATTTCGGGCCTTCGTTAAATCCGGCAAACCCATCTGCGTTAAAAACGGAGGTGCAGCCTCATACACAATCTCCGATGTGCTTTCAGCAAGTTTGATGATAGACGCTGCAACGTCGCGCATTGGCAATTCAACATCGCTTCCCACATTCACCGGACCCACGCTTGGCTCGGCACGCATTAATCGGATAAGCGCATCAACAACATCAGAAACATACACGAGCGCCGTCGTCGTCGATTCGTCGCCAGAAATCGCAAGCGGTTTATTATCGAGCGCCGAAAGCACAAAATCTGAAATTTGGTGGCCCTGGAACAACGGCATTCGTGGCCCAAAGGTTCGGAAGATGCGCGCAATCTTGGCGTCCAAATGATGCACACTCGCATACGTCGTCACCATGGTTTCCGCGAATCGCTTTCCCTCATTGTATGGAGCACGTGGTGTGAGATGGTTGACGATGCCAAGATGTTCCTCGTCAAAAAGCTTTTTCTCGGGAATACGATTTCCGTAAATCACCGCACTCGACGCAAGTAAGAATTTCGCCTTATATTTTACAGCAACGTCGAGCATGTTTCGTGTGCCCACACTGTTGGTGAGCAATGTTGGAATGCGGAACTCTTCAAACCCTTTCGAAATAGTTGGCATTGCAAGGTGATACACCTCGTGAACGCCAATGAATTTCACTTTAAACGGCTCCAATTCCGGAAAGGATCCAAGGTCAAACGCGTCGTTGACATCGATACGTAGGAACTGGAAGTCAGGATTTCGCAGAAGCCCTTCAATGTTGCGTACATGACCAGTGGAAAAGTTATCGATACAAATCACTCGATTTCCTTCACGGAGCAGGGCCTCGCAAAGAAACGATCCAATGAATCCCGCGCCTCCCGTGACGACTGCCGTTTTTTGTTCTAGAGACATAGATGTGAATTACCAGCCCGTAAAGAACGCACCAAGGGTTGTGCCAAATGTTGGTGCCCGCCATGATCCAAAAACCGTTTTTCCGTCCGACGACATGAGCGTCACCAAACCAGCATCCACGCTTTCCAACGCCATCATATCATCTCGGCCATCAAGATCGAGATCGACGCCAATTGTGGAATTGCCGGAAGGCAACTGATCCTGAAGAGTAAAAACCCCGTTCAAGGCGCCGATCTTTGTTACAACGTTCACCGTGTTTCCCAACGTCATGTTGCTTACGAAAATGTCGTCGATCACATCACCATCGCGGTCTCCCGCAGAAACGCTAATTGATTTCGCTGTAGGAAACGGAGCGAAGCTCACAAGGAATTTTCCGTCGTTGTCATACACCGCAACGTGGATAATTCCATCGATCATTCCAGTGATCGTCACCTCATCGGCGCCGTCTGCATCGATGTCCGCAGTTGAAACCGAGAGCACAGAGCTTGTTGGGAACACCGACGCAGGAAATCGGAAGATCTCTGTCCCACTCTCGCTCCACACAACAACATCTTGGCTCACGCCTGCGCCAACCGCTGTGACGATGTCGTCCTCGCCGTCGTCATTAATGTCACCAACTGCAACGGAAACGCCGTGGCTCGACGCTTTGTCGTACGCGAAAAATTCGTGAACAACCGCGCCAAATGCTTTGAATACCCGAATATGCGGACCGCCGGATTCGCCAGCACCAGTGACGATTTCTGGCGTTTGGTCGTGGTCATTGTTGATGGTTGCCACACGAACTCCCCCACGGAAATTATTTGAATACGCCGCAAACTTCGCGTATTCCGATCCGTCGGCACGCCGAACATCAACCACTGGAGCAACGCCTGCCGGCGCACCGAAAATCGCGAAAGAATAGCGCAGAATATCATCGGACCCTGTTGCGACGTCGATTTTTGTTGAGGTCTCGCTGGTAGTCACCGATGGCTCAACAGCCGGAGCGTATGCTGATGCCATGATCAAAGCGCGTTCAATGTTCAGTCGGCCTGCGCCAAGTTCACCAGAAGAAAATCCACGAATATTCACCGGATCCACGGAAAGCTTGATGATGTTTCGTACGTCACCAGCAGAAAGCGTTGGATACTCTGAGAACAACAGTGCCGCGGCGCCAGCAACAAGCGGCGATGCCATTGACGTGCCGCTCCAGGAACCCTGGTACGCGTCTGGATATCCTTCACTCGTGTTCTTGTACGACAAGCCGTAGATATTCGCTCCCGGCGCAGCAACGTCTGCACAAATTGTGCCGTAGTTTGTAAATGATGTTCCTTGATTCTCTGCCGTGATTGCCGTAACACCAATCACCCAATCGTCGTCTGTGGTTCGCAAACACGCTGGGTACACCGGGTTCGTATTAGTGTCTCGTGCATCGTTTCCCATTGCTGCAACCACCACAACATCCTTGGCGTACGCATCTTTTACCGCGTTCTGCAGCGCGGTGTGTGCCTCGTTTCCCGCAAAACTCAAATTGATCACCTTCGCACCATTCCGCACCGCGTATCGAATAGCATTTGCGGCATCAAATTCGGTTCCGCCACCCTGATCGTCCAACATTCGAACCGGCATAATCTTTACCGACCAACTTACACCCGAAACGCCAAGATGATTATTGCCAACCGCGCCAATCTCACCGGCGATGAGAGTACCGTGCGAAACCGCCTCCGGAAGCGAATCGCTCACCGGACTTGGAGAAGAGTCGTTGTCGTCATCAATAAAATCCCAGCCATGCACGTCGTCCACAAAGCCGTTCGCGTCGTCGTCCTTGCCGTTGCCGGCAATCTCCTTTGTGTTAGTCCACAAATTCTCCGCAATATCTTCATGCGTAAGATCAAGTCCCGTATCGAGCACCGCGACGATAATCGAAGAAGATCCCGTGGTAATATCCCACGCCGCTGGAGCGTGAATCGCGTCGAGGTACCACTGTTCGCTGTAATGCGGATCATTTGGCGTTTGTGCAAAGGCGAGAGAAGGAATGAATACGGATGATGCGACGGCGAGAAAAATGCGAGAAGAAAATCGAGAATGCATAGAATAGAGCAATTATACTCGAAATGTGAACATGTCGTCGATTGTGGTTTTGAAATACTGGGCAATACGGAAGGCAGTGAATAATGAAGGTTGCGTAGTGCCCTTTTCGATTACTGCAAGCGTTTGGCGGGTTATTCCAAGCTCTTTTGCGAGTTCGATTTGCGAAATTGGTTCAAGAATACGGAAGGAATAGAGACGGGAAATGAATTTCATTTTCTTTTGAGAAGATGGGATGTGCATAAAAATGGTCTGAACTGATCTTTTGAAGGGGTTGTAATGGAGTGACTATGCCTCGGAAGGTGAATCTTTGAGTGGGTTGTGATTGTGACGATGACAAGGTTTCATCGCCGACCTCAGCGTATGCATTTTGCGAAAACGAACATGTTAAGTGGACTTAACATTTTATTTACAAGAAGCCCAATGAATTCGAAAAGCAAATGTTAAGTCCACTTAACATCGATGATATCACAAAACCGATGACCCCAAGGATCATCGGTGATGCAGGTGACGAGCCGCCCTCCCAACCCACTCAAAGAATCAGTCTCAGTTCAGTTACCTCGGCTGTTCACAGATCTCAAGCTTTTCCTGCTGATCTTTTTTAAGATTCACTGCGTTCTCAGGCGTGAGAGCGATCGCAACGTCGTAATGAGCATCGCCTTGAAAACAATCCCCTGTCTCGAAATACCAATCACCGAGTGCAACCATTGTCCACGGTGTTTGCAAGAACTTTGTATACGATTCGTCAAGCAGCACTTTCACCTCTGCGCGGCGATCAGGGAAATTGGCCTGCAAAAATTCAACGTAATCACGATAATATTCTTCCGCGGCAAGTAACTCAATCGTCTTTTTGTGCGCAAACTCCGCATTCGGCAAATCCTTCATCATCTCCAAAAGTTTGGCGTACGAATTCCATCCAGTATACGACGTTGGCTTTGCCTCCAAATATATTTCATACATCTCTCGCGAGGCAATCAAATCACCAAGCATCTTCTCATTCTCCGCAATCACCAAATATAACTGCGTATCCACATCCGTTCCCGATTGCTGCGCCGCGAGCGATGCCTGGGCCGTGGCAAGCTTTTGTTGAATCAACACTCGCGTTGCGTCGTCCATCTGAACCGTGATCGTTTTCGTCAAACCATAATATGGATCGGTCAATCGTGGCCACGCCTGCCAGAGGCCGTATCCGGTAAGACCAAAAAGCACAAGAATCGACGCCCCAATCACCATCTGCTTCCGAGAAAAACGGTTCATCATATGGAGGGAATAGTAGCGGAATTGGATAAAGTGAGCAACCAAACGCCCCGGATTTCTCCGGGGCGTTATGGTTCCTAACCAATTGCCGTGAAACGCACGCGTTCGTTAGAACGAGAGGCTGTTTCCAGTGATTGGAAGGCTGCTGACGAGGTGTGCACCGTAATACTCCTGCACTGTGCTGGAGAGTGCAATTGAACCGTCGTCCTGCCAGAGCAATGCACCTGGGAGGCGATAGATTTCGTCTGTCGCTCCACCAGTGTATGCCGCTGGAGTTGTACCGAGGTATCCACGAACCACAGTAAGAAGTGTTGCCGCCACCGTTGTCACGAGCATGCGCTCTGACGAATCCGGAGCCGCTGCACTGTCTGCCGCTGTGTCGTCGTACGCGATCACATCACCAACCTTATAGATTGTTGTTGCATCGGTATCGACTGTGATAGTCGAATCTGTAGCCGCGAGCGTGGTGTCGTTGCTTCCGTCTACCACTTCGATGTAGCTCGTAGTGATTGGATCAGATGCAAGACCCATTTGCACAGAGTCGTCGTTCACCGAAGAAGCGCTATCCGAGTTGAAGTACACCGCGTATGCGTATGTAGATTCAGCTGGAATTACCTCTGCAGTGGTAAGCGACAACTTGATAAATCCAACGTCAGCGTCTGTTCCGTCACAGATTGCACCAGTCGACTTCAATACTACGAAGTCGTTCGCAGCGTCCAATGCGGTTGCCGTGCCGAGCTTGTTCATGTTGTAGATGTGGAAGTCTGCACCAGAAGCAAGAACTTCTGTGCCATTCGTTACATCCGTGTCACAGTTATCCCATAAGCTTGTTGCGTTGTCTGAAGCGCTGAATGAGAAAACGACATTCTTAAGAACGACGTCCTCACCAGCTGCTGCAGTCACGTTGAAACGAAGCGTTTCCTGGTTGCCTGGAGTCTTTGCGCCAGATGGGCTAGAAGAGCTGAGGGCAACGGTTGGCTTTGTTTCGCGAACTACGAACTTGTTCATTGCTAATCCAGCGGTATCGCCAGCAGAGATGCCGGTGATGTCGTTGGTTGCAGACAGTGTAGTTCCGGAGCTTGCGCCAACGGCACGAGCTTCCCCAGTACCGTCGTCAAGAACCAATGTCACACGCTCGTTTGACGTTGCGGAACCGCTTGAGCGATCCGTGCTTGGAACGTCGATCTTAATGGTGACTTCAGCGTTGTCGTCCTTGCCCACATAGAATGTGAGGTCGTTCAACGTGACGCCGTTCGAAGTCAACGCACCAGTAGCGGTTTGCGTAGCACCAGTTGAATCTGGGTAGCTCACCGTTACGAGAGAAATGTTGTTTGCGTAGAATCCAACTGCCTGACCGTCAAGCACTGCCTGCGCTTCCTGAACCGTCAAACGGTTCACAAGGAAGGCTTCGTTTGCCGCATCGAAGCGGAACTTCGACACCGTGTTTGCTGAAGAACCCGTCAAGACGAAGTCTGAAGAAGGATTATCCGATGCTGCAGTCACCGTAAGCGTACCCGCGTTCGTGACGCTAATCGCCATGGATGGGGTGGTGTTCGCTGTTCCGGTTACCGTTGCAGCACTTCCTTCGCTGTCCAAGGCCGTGACATCCGTTGTAGCAGCACTCGCAATAGCGAAGAGGTCTGCCGTTCCTGGGTTCACATTTGCCAAGTTACAGTGCACGCTAAGTGTTGCTGTTACTCCCGCTGCAATGGAGTACGAGAAGTCAGCGAAGTTGATCTTTCCGCCAGTGATAGCCGTTGCGTTTGCAATCGACTCTGGTCCGGAAATGAAGGTGGTTCCATCGTACAACGTACATGAAGTGATACGATCGGTGACCAATGTGGTCCCTTCTGTACCAGCTACGTATGTTCCACCGGAGTCTTCGTCAACCAATACCTGAGGGCTAAAGTCCGTTACTTCAATTGCACCACCGTTAGCTGCTGCAAAGTTGAAGGAAACAAACGTTACGTCAGATGATCCGCGAACGTAGGTCTTGGTGCCCGTTGGAGTTGAAGCCAACGAAACCGTGAGACCAGACGCTACAACGGTCTGTGCGAAACCAGAAAGGTTTGCGGTTGGGATGATGCTCGTGATGGAATCACTATTATCGTCCTGTGCCGCCAAACCAGACGTGAGGTCCATAGCAAGAGTGAAGGTGTCCGTTGCGTCTGCGGTGCTCTCCATGTCTGCGGTAACCTCGAAGTTCAAGGTTTCATCAGCAGCCATGTCAAAGTCATCCGTAAATGCAAGGTTTGCAACCAAATCACCAGCATCCGTTTCTGTAAGATCCAAAGGACCCATCACTAGAGCGCCAGTGTCGGCATTCACGATGCGGATGTCCGAAATTGGATCATCTTCAAGTGTGCTATCGCTACCGCCGGATGTTTCGACTTCCGTCAAAATCATTGGCATTGCCGTGATGGTCATTGCGCGCTGAGCGACCAATGTTCCCGCGAAGAGCACGAAGTTATTTGCGGTGTTGCTCACGTCTCCTGCGGAAGGACCGCTAAAGGACGCCGTCAAGTCACCACCCTGGATTGTGACAGAAGAACCTTCAGCTGCAGTATCGAAGTCAGCCTCGGTTACTGTGACACCAAATCCGAAGTCGTCACCTGTTGCGTAAAGGTCTGCTGGGTTGTCCAAGTGCGTGGTGATGGTTTCTGCAGCATTGCCGCCAATGTCTGCGGTAATGAAGAAGACACGATCCGCACCCTTTTCAAGGGAGAATGGTGTTGCGAGTGCGAAATTAACAAGGTCGTTGCCAATGTTCTCACCTGATGCCAACCATGTTGTGCCCTGGTACAACTGATAGTCGGAGTGATCGGTAGAACTTGAAGTTCCACCAATCTTGAGTGCGATGTGCTGAACGGAAATATCTTCCGTTGAGCTTGCCGTCAATCGGAACTTGCTGAGCGTTGCGTCCTGAGCACCAAGCACTGGGTTCGTGAGGGATCCCGTGTCGATGATCGTTACGCCACCCACTGCAGAGTTCACAATGCTCATGGTGTTTCCCGTGATTGGGAATGAACCAGAAACATCGCCGCTTGATTCAACATCGTCAGCTCCTTCGAGTCCGATAGCGAATGATGTGGTGACACCGGCATTTGCCATGTCGACCACCACGGAAATGTAGCGAGTTTCACCCGCTGCAAATACGAGATCAAGGGAACCAAAAGCTGCCTTACGTGTGGAAGAGTTGATACCCTTTCCGTCCGTGAGACGGTCGGCTCCTTCGTAAAGGTACACGCCGCTTGCTGCGATATCAGAATCATCTGCCAAGCCAAACAGCGCGATGTTCATGACATCAATTTCTGCTGCTGCGCCTGCGGTGATCTTGAACGTTGCAACGCTAACACTCGATGCTGCATCTGGAATAGTTGCTGATGCTGCGGTGGAGGAAGCGAGCGAGATGCTCACGTCTCCCGTTGCAGTGGATTCATCTGTTTCTGTCTGCGCAGCATCCACGAGGGATGTGACGGCAGAAGTGATTTCGGTGCCAGCCGTGAGAGCGCTGTCGTCGATTCCACTACCAGAAAGGTAGAAACCAGCCTGGAGGCCGTTAGCGGAGCGACCAGCAGAGCTGACCATTCGCTTTTCGCCACCCCAAGAGATGTAGTAGCTACCGCCGTCCATGTACAACATTCCGTCGTACGCAGTTGCGGTCATGAGAGAAGTACCAACGGTGTAATCTGTAAAGAAGACATCTGGAACGTCCTGGACATGACCAGCCCATGAAGAGCCAGCGTAATCCATAGCGACATCCTCAGATTCAATCCAATGGATGCTTCCATCCGTGGACACTGCGTATACCTTGTCGTCGGACTGGACTTTCACCCAGTACGAACCTGGGCGGTACACGATGTTTCCTGCGAGGGAAAGATCCGCGAGCGCACTGTCAGAGATCGTAGAAACATCGGAGAAATCCGAATACCACGTGAAATAAGTCTTTTCGTTCGGGAACGTGTAGCGCATGCCGTCGTAACCGTAGTAGTACACGGTTGAAAGCGATGTGCCCTTGATCAAGTCACCAGCGGATGCTGCTGCTGCAACCGAAGGCTGCAAAAGGCCAGCACCGACAGAGAAGAGCATGGTTGCTGCAGCGATCGCTACAGACAACGCACGTTTCCCAGTTTGAAGAACGTTTGTCATAATTTCTGAAGTCTTTTTCTCCCAAAATAGGGAAGAAGAGTACCGATATACATGACCGTGCGGTCTCGACCTTTAAGGAAGCGGACTCCCTTACAATGCATATCGGGGTGCGGGAATTGTGTCTTCACAATCCCTTGTGCATCGACCTCGAAAGGAGGTCGATGGTGAAGGAAAGGTGAAAGTAAATCTTACGGCGTGTTCATCAGTGCGGTGGTGATGGCGATTTCGGCGTCGGCGATGGTGGACTCTATTCCGCGGAGGACGGATTCGGCGCGTTTCAATGCATCGAAGGCGAGTTGATATTCGCCAGTTGCGAACATGTCCATTGCTGGGGCAACATCAGCAACTGCGATATTGATACTTCGTTCCAAGCGACGGAGATCTGATTCTGTGATGATGTTGAGAGACTCGAGAACATCGGCATGAACGTCGAGCGATGTGCGGATAACAGACAGGCGGTGCACGTCGAAGGCTTTCCGCGTTCCGATCGTCGCGAACTGACGAATGAACATGTCGTTGAGCTCACGAGTGGATTGCTCAGAGTTCGCTTCGCCGTGTGCCTCGACAGCGACGCTGACGGAATCATCTTGTGCGACCTGCGTCGTTGCTTGTGCCGAAGTGACTGCAGTCGATTCTGCTGACGATACTGCTGGACCCACCGAATTGGTAATGGCAGAGTCGAGTGCGACGAGATTCTGCTGTACTTCACTTGCCGTTGCGACTGTTGTTGAATTCCCCGATGCTTGAAGTTCGCGGAGGTTTTGATTGGCCGAAGCGACTTCCTGCGTGTATGCATCGATCGTTTGTGCCACGAGATTCGTGTCACGACCGGAAGTATCCGATTGAAGTTGCGTAACTTCCTTTAGTCGCTTCTCCGCAAACTCAGTATGGAGCACCGCCTTACGATCAAGCGATGCCAATCGAAGCTGAGCACGCTCGTTGATGAGTTTTACCGTATACAAAACATCGCCGGGCAAACTCTGTTGCGCGGCATTTACCGTGGTCATCAAGCCGCTAACGGTTAATACAAATCCCGCGACACCAATGGCGACGGGGCGTGAAATGAAAGATTGCGAAAGCCACACAAAGTATCGTGTTTTCAAATTCACTGCAGGCTCCGACGAAGGCGCTGAAATATCCGCACCAATCGCAAGCATCAACGAACGCTTTGCCGCGGCATGGTTGGCTGTTGAAAAGCCACCAGCAGCAGGTCGGTTTTTTGCGGCGCGAAGTTGTGCGGCGATGTTGTTCATAGAGTCTCTTTTCCGATCTTCTCTTGAAGTGCCTTCTTTGCTCGGTGCAGGAGCACACGAATGCTATTTGAGGTCTTTTCTAAAGCAGACGCGATTTCCCCCACTTCCATTTCACTCAGGTAGCGCATGACGAGAACTTCGCGGTATTCATCCTTTATTCCTTGGAGCGATTCGATGAGCTCGTCGCTTTCGATCTTTGTGGCGATTTCTTCACTTACCGATTTTCCGTCGTCCTTTGCCGATGCAAGGTCGAGTTCCTCAGTGGCCTTGTACTTCCGGTAGAAGTCGGCGACCAAGTTGCGAGCAATGCGGAAAAAGAACGCGTTCAAATTGTTTACCGCACCACTCGTCATGTATTCCCAGCCTCGAAGAAACACTTCACCCGTCAGCTCATCTGCGTCCTCATTTCGCGGAAGCTTGAACGCCAGAAAGCGTCGGATGCGGTCCGCAAACATGTCGTAGATTTCGCCGTACGCCACGCTGTCCTGATGGCGGTGTACGCGGAAGGCAAGAAATTTTTCCCGAAGTGTTGACATGTATGTAGTCGTAAGCCAAGGCTAAACCATTACAGTGCCAAAATTACCACGAACGTTAGCAGGATTATGAGGGATTGTATATAATCTGATTAATCGCGCCTCCCCCGACCCCTCCATAAATGGAGGGGAGGTTGTCAGTGAGTGGCTCTCCCCCATTTATGGGGGAGCTGGAGGGGGCGTAATTTGGCTAACGTTCGCAGAAGACGTAAATCGTCGTCAATCATTACACCCTATGGAAGATGCCTCCATCCGCCTCTCTGTTTCTGAAGCCGCAAAGTTTTTTGGCGTAAGCCCACGAACCATTCGCCGGGCTATTACCGACAAAGCCGTAGAGTTTATCGTGGTTCAAAATCGATACAAGATCGACCTTGCATCGCTTCTCGACTGGGCGGATAAAACCACAACCGTTCGCCACAAGCTTGCAAAGGACGGCATTGGCCAGTTCGTGGACAAGTGGAAAATCCCCACCGAACGTTCCTAACGTATGGAACCTATCGACGCTGCACTCTTTAAGACGTTCCAAACCCTCCCAGCATTTCCATTTGCAAATCTTGTTCGACAGAACCGAGCAGCTGCCCGCATTGCTCGAGATCGATTCATCACCGATCGAACCACACCGTCATTCGTCTACCACCGCCTCGATCGCTTCGATGACACCGCGTATCTCGTCGCACTCCGATCCGTTCACGACCGCATCGCATCAATCCCAGTCGCCGAGGACATTCGCACACTCTATCTTGAAAAACTCGCCGAGCTCGGCACTCGAGCACAGATCATCGCGGCAATGAAACGCAAGGACGATGCTGCCGTAAGCGCGCTCGCCGATCATCTCTTCGGCCTTTGCGCTCAATCGAGCTCCGAGCTGGCCGATGAGTTCGAGACGCTTTTGGCACGATCGCACAAACTCCATACCCACCAAGATCGGGTTAATGCTGTCACGTTCGAGCGCATGGTTCGAGCGACACTCGACCATTACGGCATGACCGATTGGACCACGCGATTCATCAATCGCCCAAGTGTTTCAGTTTCCCGGGGTGATTCTCTCGATCGTGCGCCAACGGTAAAGATTCCGAAAAACTTTCTCGCATCAAGAGCTCGAGCCGCACGTCTGCTCACACATGAAATCGAAGTCCACGCGCTCCGAACGGCGAATGGAATGACGTCACCGATCCTTTTGCTCGGTCGAGGCCTCGCTGGATATATCGCCACCGACGAAGGGCTTGCCGTTGCGATGCAACAAAAGCTTCACTCCGAAGAATCCATGGATCCTGGATTCTGGGATGCATGGGCAGCGGCACTATCGAAGGAAGAGGACTTCCGATCGGCCATCGAAATCATTCGCGATGCTCGTCGAAAGCTCAACATCGCACTGAAGATCGATGATGCCGACAACGAGGCGTTCGATACCGCGTGGCGGTTGATGCTGCGCGTGTCTCGTGGGATTCACCACCCAAACGCCGCCGGCCTTGGTTTCCGTCGCGATCATCTCTATCGATCGGGGCTCATCCAAGTTCGTCAAGCCATCGACGCGTTCGGCGAATCTGAGATTCTCCCTACGCTTTTCGCCGGCCATGCAAGCATCGCGCATATTCCGTTCCTGCGATCAAAAAACATTGTGGGGAAAGTGCCGGATTTTGTGAGTAAGAGGATTGTGAAGGATGTTCTTCAAAACGATTAGAAAAGGCGCGCTCCGTCTTTGCGAGGAGAACGTAATCGTTCGACGAAGCAATCTAGGTTACCCCTGGATTGCCGCGTCGCGATTACGCTCCTCGCAACGACGGATAAAAATTATTTTAACCTTTCAAACACAAAACCGAGTCTCTTCAGACTCGGCTTTGCTTGATTGATTAACGGACTGCAAATACGCCTTGGCGCACCATCGCATGACGACGATACAGTGCAGCAGTTTCCTGCGCAATGTCGTCCCAGTGGTATTCGTCCTCAACGAACGTACGTGCAGCATGACCAATGGCGGCCGCCTGCATTGGATCCTTTGCAAGATCAATAATGCAATCCGCGAGGGCATCGATATCGCCCTGCGGAAATGGTACACCGTAGTCTGCCACCACTTCCATTGTTTCTGGAATGTCGGCGGCAATAACTGCTTTTCCATGACTCATCTCTTCAAGCACCGCGATTGGCAACCCTTCACTTATGGAAGGATGCACCATGAATCGCGCACCGGAGAATAATGCGGTAAGCGTGTCGCCACGCTGGAAGCCGGTGAAGACGATGGAATCGTCATGCGCCGCCATTGCGTGAAGTTTGCGAACATATGCGTCGGTAAACGCACTGCCACCAACAATCGCGAGCTTGATGTTTTTCATCACATCCGCCTGGCGTTTGTGCGCCAATTGCCAAGCCGCAATGAGCGTGTGTGCTCCCTTATGCGGAACCAAACGCGCGATCATCGCAACGTAGTGGAACGGCTCCAATCCGAATGGATGCAAGAGCAACGGCTCAACGGATGTTCGTACCGGCGTAATGCCGTTTGGAATATACGTTGCGCGACGGCCGTATTCCTGCTCACCATATTTGGTAAGCGTCTTACTCACGGCAATCGTTTCATCGGCAAATGCGAATGCTGCGCGCTCACCAAAGCGAAGCGCAATACGAGAAATCCAACCCCACTTTTCATGTGTGCGATCAATTGAATGGAAGGTGGTTACCACTGTGGAACGTGGAGCGAACACGCGAGGAATCCACGCCAAAAGCGACGGACCAACGCCATGGAAATGATAGATATCTGGACGAACAAGAATCGCAGTATGAAGCACCGCAAGGAACGACGCCGTAATGGTGTCGAGGTGCTTCGTGCGGATGCTCGGTGTGCGAACCACGCGAATGCCGTTCACCTGGCGAGTCCCCTTTGGGACGTACCACGAACGACCATACACCGTGACCGTATGGCCAAGGCGCATAAGGCGAGTTGCAAGCTCAACAACGTGGGTTTCCACGCCGCCGAACTGTGCCGGAATCCCTTTCTGTCCAATCATGGCAATTTTCATAAGACCGAGTA
>CALRHV010000006.1 GCA_943359525.1 Candidatus Uhrbacteria bacterium | reverse complement strand
TACACGTCCTTGATGTCGTTTTCTTTCATCGATTCTTTAAACTTCGCCGCATCCTCATCGCTTATCGGTTTCGCCGCGAACATTTGCGGAGAACGCGAAAAGATTTGGATGACTTCACATCCTAAAAGTTTGCCAGCCGGCCCGGCTTTCCATAGTCCCCCAGCGGCTGACACGTGAGCTCCAAAGCGCATATGAAGAAAGTGTAGCCTATTTCTTCTCCCTAAATCCAATCTCGCTTTTTTTCGAATCGTTATCAATCGTTTGTCGAAGTGCGTCGAACACGATTTTGAATTGTGCGTCGTATTGTTTCTCGAGGAAGTCGACGCGGAGGCGGAGATCGGAATGTTCGATAGCCATATTGCGGAGAGCAATGAAGGCGTTGATGATTTGAATGTTGATAGCGATCGCGCGTTTGCTTTTGAGAACGCCAGAGAGCATTGCGATGCCGTGCTCGGTGAATACGAGCGGACAAAATCCCTTGCCACCACGACCGGGCTTTAAGATCACAAATTGTGATCTTAACATTTTCCATTCGTCATCTGTAAGTTGAAAACAGAAGTTTGGAGGAAAACGATCAATATTTCTTCGAACAGCCTGGTTCAGAAAACGAATTTCGACTTCGTAGAGCCTTGCCAGGTCGCGATCGAGCATCACTTTTTGCCCACGAAACACATAAATTCGATTCTCAATGATTTCTGTTGGAAGAAGTGGTGATAATGTCATATGGAACGATAGTAGCAGCGTGGGGTTTGGTGGTGTTGTGGAAAAACTGGCGGAAATCGTTCGGAGTTTTCCGAATTGTTGGAGCAATATCGTGTGTTCTACGTGGCAAGACTGCGCTAAGCATTCGAGTTTTTCTGGGATCGTCGCTATACTTTTTTTTATGGAACTCCCCCACCACATTCGAGACCTGTACCGACATTGGGATAGGCATATTGGCGATCAAAAACCGATAATAAGCGACCCAACCCTTTCTGAGACGTCTGTGATTCAGGAGGTTTGTGCTTTCGCGCACGAGCGATTGTTCATTTGGAAGAAAAAGATTTCAGGATCACCGATGCCGTATACGAGTGATCCAATTTTGCAGAAGTATCGCTTCTGCAATGTCTTTCGAGAATTCGATAAACAAACAATCGCGATTCATACGATGCTCAATCCGCTGCGCGATGATTTCGCATTGTGGCTGTTGAACATGTTTTATTGCCGCATGGTGGCGCGGCCAGAAACAATCGAAAACGTCGGTCTGCTTTCATTCGATCCCGAAAGGAATCGTGAGCTCTACGATCGGCTCATGGCGTCATCGCGGCCGCGCTATGGTACGCCGTATGTGTTTCCGATCTCGACGATCCAGAAAAGTGCTACGCCGAATAGAGAGCGATTCATCTGCGAATATTTGCCGTCGGTTGTGCAAAAGATCGCCGGCGAGATTGAAACGTGGGAATCGATGTCGGTGATCGATGGCGTGGCGAGAATTCTGCCGATGTTTGGATTCAATCTGAATTTTCTTTGGACCGAAGTGCTTATTGATGTTGCGTATCAATATCCTGATCGCATCAATCTCTTCGGTCGATTCCCTATTGGTCCAGGATCGATGCCGACGATGAAGATGATCGATGCGAAGTCGGATCCCGTCGATGTCGCTGTGAAGCTCATATCGATTCCTTTCGATTCCGGAATCACGATCGACGGCGTGCCGATTCGGTTGTCGGCGGAGAATTGGGAAGGAATTGGTTGCGAGTTTCGAAAGTATACGAATTTGAAGACTGGACGAGGAAGGAAGCGTATTTTCAGTCATCCTGAACGAATGTGAAGGATCTTTCGCAGATATTCTGATAACCTACGAGAGATCCTTCGTTGCACTCAGGATGACTGAAGTTGGTGTAAATCAAAAACGGAATCGACGTGATTCCGTTTTTTGGTCGATGAAATTACTTCACCATTACTCCCATGATGTGGTCGACGACGGCGCGATTGCGCATTTGGGATTCTACGAAATCACGATATTCTGGTTCGTACACGCGGGCACGATGCTCGCTGTCTTCGCCAAGACGATCTGCAATGATATCGAGTTCAGCGTCGACTTTTGCTGAATCGACATCGATATTTTCTTTCTTCCCGATTTCGCGAATAAGAAGCGCGACTTTTACGCGAGTTAATGCGGTTGGGGTGAAGTCGAGCTTGGTTTCTGCAACGGTTTTGTTGATCGACTTGAGATAGTCCTTCAGTTCCATTCCGTTTTCCCCGACAGAGTGTTCAAGCTCACGGAGCATGCGCTCAAGTTCCTGATTCACGAGGATATCAGGGATGACATCGAATTCGGACTTTTTTGCCAGAAGATCAAGGCACTCGCGTTCCTGACGACGACGCTCTTCGACGATGCTTTCTGCTGCGAGATTCTCTTTCAGTTTCTCTTCGAGCATCGCGGCGCCCTCGAATCCGAGGCGTTTTGCAAACTCGTCGTCAATTTCTGGTGTTTCGATGGTGAAGATTTCATTTAAACGAACGGTGAAGTCCACATCGCTATCCGCAAGATGCTTTTGATAGTGATCCTTTGGAAACTTGAGTGTGAATGTTTTTATTTCGCCTTCCGCAAGACCAAGGATTTGCATCACGAATCCGTCGATGTAGTGCGCTTCCGTGGTGTACACGCCGTGGTTCTGGCTTTCGCCGCCTTCAAGAACGACGCCTTCCTTTTTCATGGTTAAATTCACAACGGCCTTGTCGCCTTGCTCAAGTTTCTTTCCGGTTGTGGCGCGAGTTTCTTTCGTCTGCATGCGAGCAAGATCCTTTTTTGCGGTGTCGATGATTTCTGGCGTTGGTTCAGTTGGCTTCTTTTCAACGGAAAGTTTGGTGTAGTCTGCAAGTTTTTTTACCTTTGGCATGAGCGCGATGTCGGCGCTGTAGATGAGATCTTCTCCAGGGATCATCACGTCCATCGCGAAATGCGGAGCGCCAACGATATCGAGGTCCTCCTCAAGGAGTGCTGCGGCAAGAGATGCGCGGATGAGCTCTTCCGTCGCTTCCTCAAGAATTTTCATTTCCCCAACACGCTGCTTTACCACGTCATAACCCGCTGCTCCTGGGCGGAATCCTGGAAAATTCATGACGCGAGACAGTTCGTCTGCCGCAATATGCATTTCCGCAAGGACCTTGTCCTTTGGAACGACAACGGTGATTTTGATTTGGTTATCGGCGACCTGTTCGATGGTGTGCGACATAGGGAAATCAGATGAAGTTTGAGTAGTATATCTGTCGTGGAATTGGCGTCAATAATCCTGCGAAGATTAGCCAAAAAACTGGTATTTTTATTGTAACAACCCCGGGAAATTGCTATGCTAGGATCACTGTGAGCACCTCTTTTTCTCGTAGTATTGTGCGATTGGGCCTTGCTATTGTTCGCCTGCTTTTAGCAGCGAAGGCAATCCTTTTTCGTGTTGCCCGGCTTTTTGCCACGGCGATTCGTCCGCTAACGAGAGGAGTTCTCTCAATCGTTTTCGTGCCAATCTACCGTGCGGGTTTCGCGTCTCGTCGGCGTATTGTTCACTGGTATCGCCCGGCAAAGAGCAGATTCATGTTCTTTGTGACGAATCGCGCCATGATGCACGTGGCGATTCTTGGTGTAGTTGGCGGAACGGCAGTGATTAACCTCAGTATGGATACGGTGCGAGCCGAAACGCTCGACGCGTTCAATAAGAGTTTGGCGTATGCGGTGATTACTCAAGAAGAATCTCCGCTTGTCGAAGAATATGCCGACATGGATGTTGCTGCACTGCGTGGCGATGTGACGAGCTATCTTTCAGAAGGCTCACTCTCTCCGGCGCTTGGTGCGACGGATGGCCAAGATTCGCAGTTTGTAAACACGACGTCGCTTGCTGGTGGTGGCGCACTTGCAGTGCCGGTCCTTTCTGGCTCGAGCGCGAGCGTTGCGCCTCGTGACGGTATCGAGACATACGTTGTTGCTGAAGGCGACACACTCTCGACGATTGCGGTGCGCTTTGGCATTTCTGTGAACACCGTGCTTTGGGCGAATAATTTGAGCGTGAAGAGCGTGCTGAAACTTGGACAATCACTGTCCATTCTCCCGGAGTCTGGAGTGGTGTACGCAGTGAAGAGCGGCGATACGCTGATCAAGATCGCTAAAACATACAATGGTGATGCGGAGCGTATTTTGAGTGCGAACAAGCTTGCCGATTCGAGCGCAATCACGATTGGCCAAAAGCTGATGATTCCTGGTGGTACGCCGCCAACGCCAGTGCCGGTGAAACGGACCACATCTGTTGCGTCAATTTTTTCGCCAGCACCAAACAAGACCGGCACTGCGGTTTCGAGCAGCTCGCGCATGATCTGGCCTTCAGACGGTCACAGCATTGTTCGCGGTTTGAGCTGGTTTCATACAGGCGTTGACATTGACTGCAACGGCCATTCAAACGGCTCATCAACAGACGACAACTACGCTGCGGCCGATGGCATTGTGACGTTTGCTGGACCTCGGTTTAGTGGGTATGCCGGCGGATACGGGAACCTCGTTATTGTTGACCATGGCAACGGTCTTTCAACGCGGTATGGCCACAACTACTCGATTTACGTAAAAGCTGGACAGCAGGTGACGGCAGGAACGCCAATCGGTCGCTGCGGTTCAACAGGAAACTCGACCGGAACACATTTGCACTTTGAGGTGATTGGCTCGAGGGGATCAAAGGACTACCGCAATCCATTGGAGTACATTCGTTAAGCGTTCCGGATTCGATATTGAAGTGCTTCGGCAAGATGTGCGGCTGAGATTGCCTCCTCCTGAGCAAGATCGGCGATGGTGCGTGCAACTTTGAGAATACGTCCGTACGATCGTGCTGACATGTGCAATCGATCAACCGCAGATTTGAGCAGCGCCATGCCGTCATTTGTGAGCGTGCACCATTTTTTCATGAGCGCGGGCTTGAGCTCGGCATTCGTGAATATGCCAAATGCGGCGTAACGGTGTTGCGTAACATTGCGCACGTCGGTTACTCGTTTGCAGATTGCCGCGGAGGACTCTCCCGGTGTTACCGACGACAGATCGTCGAATGCGACGCGGGGAACCTCCACCCGCAGATCGATTCTGTCTAAAAGTGGTCCGGAGATTTTTTGTTGATACTTCAGAATATTTCCTGGAGTGCATGTGCATGCAATGCCCGGATCACTGATGAACCCACATGGGCACGGATTCATTGACGCAACAAGCATAAATCGCGCCGGAAACATGACGCTCCCAGAGGCTCTTGATACAACGATTGTTCCGTCTTCAAGTGGCTGACGGAGATTTTCAAGGACCGATCGAGAGAATTCTGGGAATTCGTCGAGAAAGAGAACGCCACGATGCGCGAGGGAGATTTCGCCCGGCCTCGGCTGTGTCCCGCCACCAACAAGCGCGATGCCGCTACTCGTATGATGAGGAGCGCGGAACGGACGGTTGGTGATACGCTTTCCGTGGAGAAGGCCGGCGATAGAGTGAATCGATGTGATTTCGATCGATTCATCCACGGTTGGCGGCGGAAGGAGCGTCGCGAATGCGCGAGCGAGCATTGTCTTTCCGCTTCCTGGCGGACCAGAAAGGAGAATATTGTGTCCGCCGGCTGCGGCAATTTCGAGCGCGCGTTTTGCGTGGAGCTGGCCAGCGATGAGCGCGAAATCATCGCCGCGATCGTGCACTGGCGCGATTGATGGCGCATTGTCGAGATCGATAATCACAGGCAGCGCTCGCCATTTCCCTATTTCGATCTGATCGATACAGTCTTTTAATGATCGTGCAGATGATATCTGGAGCGGTTCGACGAGCCTGGCTTCATTGATATTTTCCTCGGCGACAAGTACTCCAGAATATCCTTCGCGTTTTGCCATGCTCGACGCGAGGAGCACGCCGCGTGCAGGCCGAATGGTTCCGTCCAGGCTGAGTTCGCCGATGACAACGGTTCCGTCGAGCACTTTCGGATTGATGATCGTGCCTTGCGCGCCAAGAATGGCGAGGGCGATCGCAAGGTCGTAGAGCGGACCCTGTTTCCGTGTGTCGGCTGGCGCGAGATTGATTGTGACGTTTGTACGAGGAAACGGAAACCCTGAATTCTTAATTGCTGCACGAACGCGGTCTTTTGCTTCGCTCACCGCGGCGTCGGGTAGGCCGACAATTTGGAAGCGCGGAAGACCTGAAGAAACATCTGCCTCAACGGTGACGGGAGTTGCGGATAAACCGAACAATGCTGCAGAACAGACGCGAAATGACGCCATAATTTGGCGGGGACGGCTGAATAAAGTTGCGCAGCGCGTGGGGATTGCTTCGAGTGTACCAGAAAATGCTTCCGACTCCTAGCACGATAAGCACATCTGATCCGTTGATGATCGACGTATTGAAAAACATGAGGTAGTCCGTGGTGAATCCATTCACGAGACGGTCGACGAGATTGTTCGTTGCGCCAATAATCACAGCGACTGCGCCGAGTGTGACCGCGAGATCGGTTTTATACGATACCGACACACGATCGAGGAGAAAAAGAAGGATTCCAATCGTGAGTATCGCGATGATCGAAATTGGAATCGGAATGTCGAAAGTAATGCCTGGATTCCGATGGAGGACAACATCGATGAATGGAAGCAGATGTGCTGAATGACCGTCGGCGAAATATGTGATCGCGAATTGCTTCATTGCCCAATCAGCTACGCCAAGCGCGAGGATTCCGATGGTACCGATAGTCAGACCCGGCTTTCGCATAAAACCAAACATCGAGCCGAAGCTCAATGCGGATATTACATCTCTTGGGTAAGTGTCTTTTTACACGCAACGCAGGATGTAGATGTTGGACGAACTTGAAGGCGTGCTTCGTCAATAAGCTGCTTGCAGTACTTGCAGGTGCCGTATGTGCCAACCTCGATTGCCTTGAGCGCGCTGTCGATATCGCGAACCGCAGAGGAGAGCTCATTCTCAAGAGAAAGGTTGTCGCCGATTTCTGCGGCTTTATCGGCACTCTCGTCTTCTTTGTCGCCAAGTGTGGTGTAGTCTGCGTCAAAGGCGTCACCGGCGGAAACATGTGGCGACACGCGAACAAGCTCTCCAACAATCTTTTCTCGTTCTGCTCGGAGGCGAGCCTCCATTTCTGTGAGGAATGCTTTTTTCATACAATAGTTTGATGGGAAGGCGAAATGAGAGACCTTCGCTCGGTTCGTTCGAGGATAGAGAAAGAAGGCGAAAATAGCAAGAGGGCGTCCTTCGGGCTATAGCTGTGCATTAGAGCAGAGTTTCGTCCCGGGTACGCCCTCAAGGGAAGGAACCATCGAGACTCAGCCGACAATGGGGCATTGGATTCTTGTGGCCACGATAATGGTGACCACGAGAACGCAATACCACACGGACATTGTGCGATGGATGTTCCAATATGCGAATCTGCTCTACTTGGGTGTGGGCTGGCATGGTTTCAACGTACATTCCTGTTTCAATCCATGGACGCCCTAATGCTTTTGCACTCCGTACAGCAGTGAGATGTCTTCCGAAACGAGTTTGTGGGGTTTCGGAAAACGATCTCCCAAGTGGCAAAGGAATTGTGGAAAGAACTGTGTAAACTATATCATGAATTATTTTCCAATGCAGATACGCGTTGTAGAAAGTGTGCTCGCGATTTCATCAGCGTGCCAGAGAAGGTTCGAGAGAAGAGAGGACTGATAAAACGTATTCGTTTGGAGCGATGTGAAAAGGTGTTTTGGCTGAGCAAAAGCGATTGTGCCAGAAAGACATGACGCTGCACGAGATTGTGCGGCATTGGTGTTTTGTACATGATTGCTCACGGTGAGCAGCGTTGGAGTTTGTGTGATGTATGCGGTGCCATACGACGACGTTGCGGTGATGAATCGGTACGGTGCTTCGTCTCGCACAAGAACATTCGCCTCCTCGCGAGATCGGAGGGCGACTGTTTCGCTGCCGTCGTCTAAAAACGCGGTGACGCCGTCGATTGTTGGAACCTCGACGAGTTCTTTTGCGATTTGTGTGAGTGAATTTTCGTTTGCGAAGGCTTGTGTTTCGACGGTAAGCGGAATCGCGAGTGTGTATGTAGCAGAATCGCTATCACGATTGATGTGTGCGGAGACTCCATTTTGTGCAGCGAGCATGAAGAGCGATGAAAAACCTGGCGTGTTTTGCGTGAATGCTCTTGGAACGAGTGCATTGATGTCTGAAGCAGGAATGTCTGCAGCGAAGACGGTGTGAATGGTTGTGGGCTCGTCGATATTCGGCGCCGCAAGAAAGGCGGTGCCGTGGAGTGTGATTGTTCCCTGTTCGATCGAAACGTCTGTTCGATTATCACCGAGCGCAAGCGTTGCGGAATCCCTAGAAAACAACGTTGGAAGAATATTTTTGAGAACGCTTTGATTGATTGGTATGGCCATCTTTTTGTTTGAGATGATCGTGAGGCTTCCTTCACGAGAAACTATCGCACCAAACGACGTTATTGCAGCCACTTCATCATCGCTGAATTTACGATCGAGAATCATCGTGACGGTTTCGTTAGCGGAAAACCAGATGTGTAGTGTGCGACTGGTGCCATTCAAAGCATCGGCAAGTGAAATTGGGATGCCGGGAACCACATTCATTCCCTTTGTGAGCGATCGGAGGTGCGCGACTGTGCTGTTGTTGCGAATGAGTCGAATGGCGACGGCGTCGCTCGGCGGAAGGACCGCGCTGAATTCGAAGGCGAGTTGACGAGCGCTTGTAACAACGCTCCATGCGGCAAAGAGAATCCCCACAACGCGCAACACCCGCCAGATTTTCTGGCGGGTGGGGTTGGCACTCATGGGAATGTTGAGTGCGATTTCCATGCCTAGGAGCTACGTGGCTTTGGTGCTGAAGTAGACGCCTTTGCGCGCATTTCGTCGGTGTACACGTTACCTTCAGCTTTCTTCATGGAGAGATTGATGCGGCCCTTTTCATCGATTTCATTTACGATGACTTTCACTTTGTCACCAACGTTCACCACATCGGAGACTTTCTCGACGCGCCAAGGCGCAAGTTCAGAAACGTGCACCATTCCGTCCTTTCCTGGAAGAATTTGGACGAATGCACCAAAGTCCATCAATCGGACGACTTCCCCATCGAATGTTTCACCAGCCTTCACCTCGCGAGTGAGGTTTGTGACCCAGTCGAATGCAGCCTTTCCACTTTCCCCATTCACCGCGGTGATCATGACAAGTCCATCGTCTTCGATGTCGATCGCGGTAACGCCGGTCTTTGCAATGATTTCGTTGATAGTCTTTCCGCCGCTGCCGATAACGACGCGAATGAGTTCTGGATTAATTCGGAGCTTCAAGATGCGAGGAGCGGTTGGTGAAAGTTCAGCACGAGGAGCAGCAATTGCGTTCTTCATCACCTCGAGAATCTGCAGCCGAGCAATGCGTGCGCCAGTGATTGCCTCGACGACAACATCGTGAGGAAGTCCGTCGGTTTTGGTATCGAGCTGGATTGCGGTGATTCCATTGGAGGTTCCGGTCACCTTGAAGTCCATGCCGCCTTCGCCGTCTTCAAGATCTTGCAAGTCGGTAATGACGCGATAGCGCTTGCCGTCGCTCGCCATGCCCATCGCAACGCCAGCAACCGGGGCAGTAATCGGAACTCCAGCATCCATAAGCGCCAAGCTTGTTCCACACGTTGATCCCATTGAACTGGAGCCGTTTGATCCGAGCACTTCGGAGACTACACGAATCGAGTATGGGAAGTCCTCGAGTTTCGGCAGCACTGGTTCGATCGCCTTTTCGGCAAGCGCGCCGTGACCAATTTCGCGACGACCAGCGCCACGAAGCGGCTTTGCTTCACCAACGGAGAACGGTGGGAAGTTGTAGTGATGCATGAAGCTCTTTTCACCAACGAGTTCCATACCGTCGAGCGTTTGCTTGTCGCCTGGAGCGCCGAGTGTGGTGATTGAAAGCACCTGTGTTTCGCCGCGCATGAAATGTCCGCTGCCGTGAACGCACGGCAAAACTCCAGCTTCGGACACGATTGTTCGCACTTCGTTGATCGCGCGACCGTCGATGCGTTTGCCGTCGTCGAGGATTAATCGTGTAATTTCTGAATCAATAAATGGGTACAATGCAGACTTCGCGATTGCGATGTCCATATCCTCCATTCCTTCCGCCTTACATGTTTCGACGAGTCGCTTCTTCATCGCATCTTTCGCGACGGCACGGTCGGTCTTTGTCGCCTTTGGTGCGTCGAGGAAGAGCTCCTGCATCAGAGGCTTCATGATGGCATTCGCACGATTGGTGATTTCAATTTTGCGCGCGACGGCAGCTTTCTGCTCATCATTTTTTGGTGTGAAGAGATCGATTTTTGCTTTTCCAATCTCAGATCGAATTTTTTCGATGAATGCGATCACTGGGCCAAGAGACTCCTGGCCGAATTGAATTGCGGCGAGAACATCTGCTTCCGGCGTTTGCATTGCAGCAGCCTCCATCATGATGAGCTTCTCCGGCGTTCCGGCAACGTCGATGTCGAAGTTTGCGGTTTCACGCTGTGCGTACGTTCCGTTGATGACGAGCTTTCCCTCAACATCGTTTACACGAGCAGACGCAATTGGACCGTTCCACGGGATGTCGGAAATATGAAGCGCGAGTGATGCGCCAATGAGTGCCGGAATATCGGCGTCGTTTTCACCATCGAAGGCGAGGACAGAGAGAATCACCTGAACATCATTTTCAATGCGAGCGTCGAATAATGGACGAATCGCGCGGTCGATGAAGCGCGCAACAAGCACCGCTTCGTCGGTTGGACGGCCTTCGCGTTTGATGAATCGCGATCCTTTAATACGACCAGCGGCGTAAAGCTTCTCTTCGAAGTCCACCATGAGTGGGAAATATCCCATTCCTGGACGAGCTTCCTTGCTCATAACAGCTGTTGCAAGCACGACGGTGTTTCCGTATTGCACGGTACAGCTCCCGTTTGCGGCCTGCGCGTACTTTCCGACCTGAACTTTGAGTGTCTTTCCTCCAATCTCCATCTGAAATGTTGGCGTGTCCATAGTGAATGATGAGTACGGCGCAAAACAAAAGGACTCGATCGCAACATTGCGATGAAGTGCTCGATGTTCGACGCCGAAACTCGGTTATGAATGAGTGATGGTGGAGGTCGACGGGAGGTCGACCACCTTGATTACGCATTCATCGGAAGCTGTGGAACGTTTGGATTTGGCCCTTGTTTTCGTGGCCGACCGCGGCCTTGTGGCTTTTGTTGTGCTGGCGTCTCAGGCTTTTTGTTGAATCGCATCGGTGCGATTGGCATTGGCGCCGTCGATGATGCTGCTGGTGCTGCCGGAATGTTCATTTGTTTTGGCGCCGCGTGTTTCGGTGCGACGCGTTCAGGCTGCTCCTTTTTTGGCACTTCGATTGCCTTGTTCGCAACTTGCTCGGCTATGACATCGTCGAAGGTGTCGGTTGTTGAAGAAAGATGATGTTGCGGGGTGTGATGTCGATCGGTGTTGCCGATGAGGAACGCCTTTTTATCTTGCGAAAGGTTTGTGTAGATGTCGGCGACTTCAACGAGCTTGCCGGATGTGGACTCGCGGAAGGAGACAACGTGGAAAATACGGCCACGACTCTTCACATAATCGGCGAGTGCGCAGTAGTCGCCGTCGCCGGAAACCATCACGACAACGTCCACCATGTCGAGCATACGAACAACGTCGATGGTGATGCCCACGTCCCAGTCCCCTTTTTTGTGTCCGCTATCGTATTCGAGGAGTTCTTTCGTGTTGAGTTCGATTCCCATCGCCTGAAGCGCTTCGAAGAATGGACGCTCCTCTCCAGTTTTGGTCGAGATTGTATATGCGATTGCACGAATAAGTTTCTGATTACCGACGGCGGCTTTGACGATAGCGCCGAAGTTTACTTTTGCGCCGTAAATGTTGCGCGCACTGTAGTACATGTTCTGAACGTCGATGAAAACGCCGACGCGGCGTGTTGATGTGTCGATGAGTGCCATAGATTGGCGGCGAAAAATGGGCCGCGGATAAATAGTGAAAATCCCGTGTACCGACATCGTATCACGATGCGGTGCACGGGATGTCTATAGAACTTTCACATTTGAGACTAGTTTCGATGAACGAGGAGCAAAATTCGCGAGGCGTACTTCTTGGTACGTTGAGCGATTTTGCGACGATGTGAGTCGAAAATAGGCCAAATGAGGAAGTTCTTGTTGTTACTTCTTGAGACCGAGTGCCTCGATGAGTTCTGCGTACGCGGTAGCGTTTTCGCGCTCCAAGTACTTCAGCAAACGTCGGCGTTCTGCAACTTTCTTCACCAATCCACGGCGGGAGCTAAAGTCCTTGCGGTGGGTTTTGAGGTGCTTCGTGAGCTCCTTCACTTCGGTAGACAAAATGGCGATCTGCACCTGTGGTGAACCGGTGTCCGAATCGTGTGTTCGGAACTTTTTAATGAGCTTCTCCTTCGAGGACTTGTCGAGCATAGACTTGAAATAGTTAGCCGATTGATCGGAGTAATGGGAGCTCAGCCCCGAAACCACGAAAAACGGAGGGTATTAACGGGGAGAAGTGTACCTGAAGTAAGGGAAAAAGGCAAGATTATGGATAATGAGAACTTTCTTATTTTAGGCTAGTTTTGGTGCGTGAGGAGTACATTCGCGAGGCGTACTACGCGGTACGGTGAGCGAATTTACGACGAAGCAAGCCAAAAATAGACAAAATAAGGAAGTTCTCAAAGCAGAAGCGCGTCCGGACCGTGAGGCCAGGGCGGCTTCAGCGGAACGGACGCGCGGCGTCGGAGATCTGGGGTCGACCTACTTGTCTTCGTCCCCGATTTCTTCGCGGAGAGCCTTCAGAAGGCTCTGTTTTTTCTCTCCCCAAACCCCACGAAGGAGCCGTGCCATGAGGTCCAGCGACATCATCACGACCGCGAAGAACCAGAAGAGCAGAATGCTCGAGATCTCCTCCTCGTGGTTCGTTACGGAGAGCTGGAACAGGGTGGAGCCGAGACACATCGCTCCGGCACGCAACGTCAGGCTGAGAGCGTAGAAGCAGAGACGGATGAACATCCGTATGGAAACCTCCAAAGGTGCGAAAAACAGCTCTCCAGCTACGGGCCACGCGCAAATTGGGTGACGAGAAATTATAGCAGTTTTCTCGCTTTTTGTCTAGGATTAGCTATGTTTCTTTGTGATGTCTCATGTGTCGCAAAAATTTGCTATACTCCTCGAATATGGCAAAGGTGTTGAAGGATTTGATGAGGGAGTTTTGTGAGTATCTTGAGATTGAGCGGGGAAGGAGCGATAAAACGACGAAAAATTATAATTTTTACCTTCATCGCTTCGCGGAATGGGCAAAGTGGCCGAATCCGGGGGAGATTGAACTGGAAATGGTGCGAAAGTATCGATTGCATCTGAATCGCGACATTGCGGGGCGAGATGAGGAGTCGTTACAAAAGAACACACAAAATTATCACCTCATCGCCTTGCGGGCATTTTTGAAATATTTGGCGAAGCGCGATATCAAGACGCTATCTGCTGATAAGATCGAGCTCGCAAAACAGGGCACGCGGCATGTCACGTTCCTTGAGCCGGAAGAGCTGACGCGATTTCTTACGGGTCCCGATGGTGACGATTCGTTGGTCGGACTACGCGATAAAGCGATCTTGGAGTTGTTGTTCTCGACCGGTCTTCGAGTATCGGAATGCGCCGGACTCCGCATCGACCAAGTGAATTTGAAGCGCGAGGAGTTCACGGTGAAGGGAAAAGGCAGCAAGCATCGTGTGGTTTTTCTGGCAGATGATGCAAAACGGGCTTTGAAATCGTATCTCGAAAGGCGTCGCGATGTTTCCGATTATCTTTTTGTTCGCCATGATCGTGCGCGTCATAATGTTGAATCCCCTGCCCCGCTTACTCCGCGATCCGTTCAGCGTATCGTTGATCGCTACGCTCGCCTCGCCGGAATCACAAAGGCCGTCACTCCACATACGCTTCGTCACACCTTCGCTACCGACCTCCTTCGCAACGGCGCAGATATCCGATCCGTTCAGTCACTCCTCGGACATGAATCGATTACGACGACACAGGTGTATACGCACATTACCGATAAGGAATTGAAACGCGTATACTCAAAGTTTCACGGAAAACCATCAAAAGAATAATATGTCGCTTTTTTCTCGCATCTCTTTCGTGAATCTGTACTCGAACGATCAGCAACGGCTCGTTTCGTTTTATCGAGATGTTCTTGGAATGGGACCAGCAGAGCCAATCGAGGACAATGACGATCATTGGTTCGGATTCTCCGCCGGAAGTGGTCTCACATTCGCAATTGAACCGATGACGAATCGGGCGAATTACGCGAACGTTGAGTATCGAAAAGAAAATCCTGTTCTGATTCAGTTCGCTGCCGAAAATCGCGCACAGTTCGATGCGATGACAGCTCATCTCAAAGAGCAGGGAGTTCCGATTGTGAACGAAGCGAAAGAGATGAGTTACGGGACGATTACGAATTTCCTGGATCCGGATGGGAATTTGTTGGAGATTTTGCTTTCGAAAGGATAGAAAATTTATTATTTATCAGATCTTTGAAGAAAAGGCCCCGGCCTACGTCGTGCGAGCGTAGAACCGGGGCAACGGAGTGTGAGTTTTTCTTTATCCAACCAGGTCTTTAAGCAGGAGATCCCAGCGCTTGATCCCATTCATGATTTCGGGAGGCATGATGACGTCTGCGAGGATGATGTCGCAGGAGCCGAGCATCCTCATGGCCTGGCTGTGAGTTTCTACGAATGTGAGATTGTGTTTTTCGCCAACATGGCTCTTTGCGGCTTCCTGCTGGATGGGATCACTCTCGACGATAACAACACGTAGTTTCTTGTGCATCTGATTTTCCTTTTCGGGCTTGTCTAGAGCCCTCGATATTGTGGAGTTATATTACTGTTTCTAGTCTGTAAGCATCGTGTTCTGAAGTAATGAGGGCTCTGCGCGGTGCGGCGCAGAGCCCTCGAGCACGGTCGACTGTGCCTACTTCCCGGATCCTACTCCAGATCGTCTCGCCCAGGGCGACATTTCTGGAGGTATGCCTTCAGTTTTCCCGGCGCGACGAACCGTCGCTTCTCCTTGGCTCTGGCGTTGTTGTGCAAGTCCATGGAGCCATCGGGTTTCATGTAGGCGTACGTCGGAATCTCGTCCGACTCGTTCCCAATCACCAGGTCTCCGAACATCACCCGCATTCCGCTGTCGCGATGCGTGAATTCGAGGGTCTTCCCCTGGTTGTTATGACGCGAGTACTCAGCGCGAAGGGTGAATGAGGAATTCCCACCCACATCCGTCAAGAGCTTGCTGTACGGAACCCGATGTTCGTCTGTCCACGCGAGCACTTCCTGGCTTCCGGGAACCGTCTCCTTGTTGCGAATGGGCAACGAGAAAAGGTCGGAGAAGTAGGCGATGTTCACACCGAGGTTCCCGGCCCAGCCCACGAAACGTTCGATCTCTTGAATGGAATCGATGCCGCCAGTGGCTAGAGCCGTCCTCGTCATGACTCGAATCCCTTTTTTGACGCACAGCGGGATGAGTTGTTCGAAGTTTACGCTCGCCATGTGTTCGCCGCTGATGTAGTCCCTTTGTTCGTAGGTATTTCCGTGGACCGAGAGGTTGATGTCCTTCAGTCCGAGACTTACGAGTTTGTCCAGAACCGTCTGGCTTGCGCGCGGAATGATCGGTTTTAGGAGGTTGACGCCGTTGGTGTACACAGTCAGTAGTTCGAGTTCGATCTTCCTGCTTTCGGTGGCCTTCCTGATGATCCGCAGTGCTCCGAAGAGCTTTGCGGGAGCATTGGTGGGCTCGCCGCCGCCGGTGAGAATGACCTTTCGACCACCGCCGTCGAGGTATGCGCTGAGGTTCTTCTCGAAATTCTCCAAGAACACACGCGTACTGGCCTCGCGGACCCACGGTCGGAACATGGGGCTGCAGAAGCGGCATCGGCCTTCCTTGCAGACGTTGGTTGCCTCCACCTTCATCTCGACGTTGGCGTAGAGACCTTCTTTCTGTTCGATGGCGCTCATGTGCGTTTCTCCGTTGGTTTCGTGAAAGAGCATATTGTGAAGGGGCTTTGAATTCTTTACCTTTGACGTTTGTCTCAGGCTGTAACTATCATAAGGGAAAAATGGACGATTGTCCGGATAAACAGACACAAAAAACGTAGGAATTGGAAATAGCTTGCTGTACATGATATTTATGCTATACTACTGTTGTCCGAAAAGAGGACAATATGAATATAGCAACAACATTGGCAAAACTTGGGTTTTCAGAAAATGAAGCGAAGATCTACGTGGTTCTCCTGAAGATGCTCGAGGGAACGGTGTTTCAAATCGCAAAACGAGCAGAAATCCCACGAACAACAACGTATGCCACTTTGGAGTTGCTCAAAGCTCAAGGTCTTGTCACGGCATTTCGAAAGAATAACGTGCAATACTTCACGCCAGAAAATCCAAAGCAGATTCTAACGATGCTTAAGCATAAAGAAGAGATATTGAATGAATTATTGCCTACGCTTCAGGCGTTATCGATGGGGACCGATGTTCAGCCATCCGTGAAGATGTTTACGGGAACGCAGGGAATGAAACTTGCCTTTGAGGACATTCTTGATACGTTGGAAAAGGAGGATCAACGCATTCTGTATGCTGCAGCATTTCCAGATGTGATGGACGCTTTGCCCAAGTATTACCACTCGTGGGTAAAACGACGAGAAGAGTTGGGCGTTACAACAAAAATGATTCTCCCGGAATCTTCCAGAGATCGAAGGGCATTTTATGAAGGGCATAATCGACAAGTCCGGTTCATGCCTGAACCATACCTATTCCAATGCGCAATGGATATTTATGGAAATAAAATCGTTTTTTTCTCCTTGCGGGAGGGGATGACGTATTCCGTTATTTTGGAATCCCCAACTATCGCAGAGGCTTTTTTGAAATTTTTCCTTTTCGCATTTGATCATCTGCCGGAGTAAAGAGATTTCAAAATATAGCACCCCCTGACTTGGAGGGTGCTTGGTAAATGAACAGTAGTTACGAAAGAATCCTCACCGTTCCATTTCGCGCGTCAACTTCTACAACATCTCCATCTTTGAGGAGATGTGTTGCAACTTTTGTGCCGACAAGACACGGAACGTTGAGTTCTCGAGAGACGATTGCTGCGTGTGACGTGAGTCCGCCGGTATCGGTGAGGATTGCGGAAGCGATTTTCATCACAAAAACATATTCCGGACTCGTCATTGGAGCAACGAGGATTTCTCCGGGTTTGAATTCTTGGGACTGATTTGGATCAAGAAGAACGCGAACTACGCCACGGACGGGCGTTCCATTTCCAATGCACGCGATAGATCCTTTGAACTCTCGGGTTTCTAGCGCGATATCTTCGGAGAGGTATTTTTTCCACGCGTCGGCAACGTGTTCGGTGGCTAATGTGGAGATATCGATGGTGTATGTGGTTGGCGATGTGCGGACGATTGATGCAGCGCATCCAGTATTGCGTTCAGTGTGGGTGTCATTATGTGTTTGTCCAAAAACAAATCGCTCGATTTCGTGAAAATCGTAATTGAGCAATGTGTGATAATCATATCCAAACCGTCCCGCTGCATGCTTCAGAAGGATGTCTTTATAGTGTAGTGTTTGGAAAATGTATTTCTTTCGCTCGTCTTGCCATTCAATAGCCATACGGAGAACATCGGCAATCTTTACGATATCAGAAGGGATCTGATAGCGAGCGATAAGCTCGGTTTTCTTCGTCTTCACATCCGCGAGACGCTGATTTTGTTGCGCGCGAATATTTTTAGAAAGCTCGTATTTTCGATCAATGAAAAACTGAACTGGAAGTACTTGCGATCCAGCGTAACTATTTTTTAACCAGTAATATTTCTGTTGATGAGCTTCAATATCTGATGTCTCAGATAGATGAATTTCTTCCTCCTGATAAAACGATAACGCTTCCGGTGCGGTGAGGATTTCCATCGCCGAAGCAATATCTGCCTTGTTGGCAATATGCAAAGCAAGCGCCTCTTCAAGAAGCTGATCGGATCCATAGTTACCAAATTCAGCCGCGACAGTCGGCAGCCAAAATTGGATTGTCTTTTCGTAGAAAGAGTCCCAGAGCGCTCGAAAATCATTCCCAGAGAGTAACGGAATATTTGTACGGTCGATGGTTTCTTGAATGATCAGTTGTTCGACAATCGCATCTTCCCATTCTTGAAAAAGCGACGATCGAAGAGAGTCATTCATCATGATCTCTGTAAACATGGTTTTGCACGCGGCACGAAAAGGAGCGAGTTCTTGCACGTACAAAAACCGTCCTTCATGGAATACGAGCAATGCGTCTGGCACGCCCTTTCCAGGGAATCGTGCGGCGAATCGTGTGAAACACGCATCATTAAACTCCGACATATAAAAAAACTTTCCCGGGACCGGTCCCCAGCGAAGAAGTTCTTTTGTGGGATCAATCGGCGAAATGGATTTCATACATGATGCGTTTAGCATTCTTGCAGAATGATCGACATTGTCGATAGCTCTGCGAGGTGGCGATCTGAGCGTGAGCATCAGATCGCCTCGTGGGTTGGTTTTCGAAACGGTTACCAACCAAACGTCTCTGTCGGGAACGCTACGCTGCTGCGGGTACCTTGAGGGGGCACGGGAGGAGTGTGGAGGATTCGATCCGCCAGCCGCTGCCGTCGTCCACCATCACGTACTTCACCACGTCGGCCAGGCCGATCGGCGCCATGTCGTCGAGCGCAGCCAGTCCGCACAGCGGAGAGTGGTTGCAGACGAGCACGTTGCCGCCGTCGGGTGCGAGCTCGGCCATCTCCTTCATCGCCGTGATGATGCCTTCGGTGATGGACGGCGCCTCCTTCCAGTTCTCCTGCCAGTCCCGGGTGCCGCCGTGCTCGCCCAGGAGCTTGTCGATGCGCACGGACTCCTCCATGTGCTCCGGGCTCGAGAGGAAGCCGACGAAGAACGCCGGGTGCTCGATGATGTTCCCGCTGTCTTCGGGGTTGTTGCGGTGAGCGAGGATGTGCTTCGCGGCCTGCATCGTGCGCTTCATGTCCGAGCAGTAGATCCAGTCGATGGTGACGCCGGCGAGGTGGGCGTCGTTGGTGGCGGCGAGCTGCTCCAGACCGAACGTGGTGTTGGAATCGCCGGACTTCTGGCCGTGGCGGAGGAGGAACAGGGTGACAGTGCGCATTGAGTGCTCCGAGTGCTTGGGTTTTGTCTTTGGTGATGCGGGAGAAGCCCCTTCGATCACCTCGACAAAGTACTATAGCATAATTATACAGAGAATGCAAGCGTTTGACGATATAGAATATAGGTATGTATAATATAAATATACATGAGAAACCAGAAAGTCAGTAAAATCGTATGAATTCAGAAAAAGACGTGAAGCAAAATCTGTACAGTTCGTTGAAAGAGCTGGGGGCAACCGAGGGGGAGGCGAATCTTTATGTCACTTCATTGTCGTTGGGGCCGGCGTCGATTGTTGCGTTGGCGGAGCATCTCCAAATGCCAAGACCGAATGTCTATAAGGTTATTGCGAGTTTAGAGACACTGGGATTGGCGAAGTTTTCAGAACGGAAACGCCATGCGCGAACATTTGTTGTGGAATCGCCAACCGTAGTCTTGGAAAAGCTCCGGGTGAAACGGGAAGCTGTTGCACGTCTCGACCAGACGCTCGTCGGATCCATGCCGGATCTCTTGGCGATGTATCACCAGGGTGAAACACCAACAAAAGTGAAGCTCTTCGATGGAAAGGAACAGTGGCTGAAGCTATTTTTCCAGACGCTTGAGGAAGCAAGGGGGACGATGAGTTTCTTTGGTTCTGCGGATGCGTTCATCAATATGATTTCGTGGGAGGTCGAGAATGAGTGGATCAAAGAGCGCATGAAGAAGAATATTCATATCAACGTTCTCCTTACTCCGGGAAATGATGCATTTACTCTGAACACACGTGACGATGAAGAAATGCGCACCACGCGGCTGTTTAAGGGCGCACCAATGGTGACGGGCTTTATGCTGTACGCGAACAAGGTGATCATTTGGCAGCCAAAGGCGCCGCTTGCTATGTTGATTGAAGATGAGTATGTGGTGCAGATGCTTGGGAGTGTATTCGCCTCATTATGGGAAAATGCATCACCTGCTTGATGAAAGGGTCTTGACGTGGTATTTTACTGTCCGTTCGGCAGAAACCATGGCGGTTATAGCTCAATGGTAGAGCACCGGGTTGTGGTCCCGGCTACACGGGTTCGATCCCCGTTAATCGCCCCATCAAAAAATCTCCCTTTCGGGAGGTTTTTTGTTTGTTTCTGCAAAGAATGGTGCTCCGAGGTGGAATCGAACCACCGACCTTGGGCTTAGAAGTCCCCTGCTCTATCCAACTGAGCTATCGGAGCGCGGTTCTGCACAGAAATACCAGAGAACTTTAGCAGAAATATGAAAGTTTGAAAAGTATTATTTGGCTAATCCTTGATGGTTTTTTGGCGTCTGAGTCAATTTCCGATACACTTTGGACAATATGACGACTGCGCAAAAGACCTTTTTAATCTTGGATGGTAATGCACTTTTGCATCGGGCGTGGCACGCAATTCCTCCTTTGACGACGCAGGATGGTCGTGTGGTGAACGCGGTGTATGGTTTTGCGATGGTTATCGAGAAGATGCGCTCTGAGTTGAAGCCGGATTTCATGGCTGTGGCGTGGGATTTGCCTGGTGGGACGTTCCGACATGAGGAATACGCGGAGTACAAAGCGCAGCGAGAAAAGAAATCGCAGGAACTTTACGATCAGATCCCAATGATTCAAGAGCTTTTGAAACCATATGGGATCCCATCACTTTCAGCTCCTGGCTTTGAAGGAGACGATATTTTGGGAACGATTAGTGCAATGAATGAAGTAGAAGGGATTAGGACGCTTATTGTTACTGGTGATCTTGATGCGCTTCAGCTCGTTACACCAATGACGCATGTCCTCTTTTTCGTAAAAGGCTTATCGCAAACAAAATTGTACGATGAGGCTGCGGTAAAAGAACGCTACGGCTTGGTGCCATCGCAACTCATTGATTATAAGACGTTGGTTGGTGATACATCGGATAATCTTCCTGGCATTCGCGGGATTGGCGAGAAGGGTGCGGTCGCGTTGATCAACGAATACAAAACCGTTGATGGAATCTTTGCGGCATTACATCGGAACGAGCTTCCAGAAAAGTTTGTAAAGAAATTTGAGGATCAAGAAACGCATGCCGCGCAGATGAAGAGAATGGTGACGGTTGTTCGTGATGTGCCTCTTCCTGGTTTCTCTCGTGAGGCGTCGGTGTTGCACGAACCGAATCTCGAAACCTTATTGCCGATGCTCCGGGATTTCGAGTTCAGAACAATTTTGAGAAAGTACGAGGGTAAGGAAGAAAAAAGAGAGGTCGTAAAGACTTCATCGAGCCAAACCCGTCGAACAGCTTCCCTTCCTGCGGGATCGCTCAATAATCTCGAGCTCGATCGTATTGGTATTGTTGTTCAAACAAAAGAAAAAGATCTTTTTGGCGGGAGCATCGCGTCGATCGCGATTACTGATGGAAGGAATATCGTCGTAATGAAAGATCCGTCAACTAATGATTTGCGAAAAGTTGTTACGTCGATCGTGAGCGCGAAGCTATTGGTGATGCATGATGTAAAGATGATTCTGCACATTCTCGATGATCTTGGCATTGATCTTTCCGGTGTGCTTCGTCAACGATGCTTTGATACGCGAGTCGCCGCATATCTTCTTGCGTCTGGCGATCGTGAATTTGCTTATGCCGATGTTGTTCGATCATCGCTGGGCGTTTCGTTTGCAGATGACGCATCTGCACAGGAAATGATCGGAGCACTACTTCCATTGGCAACGGTGCTCGATCGGAGACTTTCCGATGAAGGAATGAAGAAGCTCGCTGATGACGTTGAAATGCCATTGATCTCGGTATTATTTACCATGGAGAAGAATGGTTTTGCTGTGGATTCTGATCATCTTGGAACATTGTCGAAGAAGTTTGATGATCGATTGCAGGAGCTGACGAAATCGATTTACGCAGATGCTGGCCGAGAATTTAACATCAATTCCCCATCGCAACTTGCCGATGTTCTGTTCGTCGATCTTGCAGTCCCCACGAAAGGAATAAAGAAAACAAAAAGCGGATTCTCGACCGCTGCACCTGAACTTGAGAAGATCGCGGAGGTACATCCGATTGTTAATCGAATCTCCGAATATCGTGAACTCGCAAAGCTGAAGGGCACGTATGCCGATGCATTGCCGAGGCTCGTTCAGGCTGATGGCCGAATCCATGCGCGATTCAATCAATGTGTTGCAGCGACGGGGCGGTTGTCGGGATCGGATCCGAATTTACAAAACATTCCAATTCGATCTGATCTCGGTCGTGAAATTCGCAAAGCGTTCGTTGCTGCGCCGGATTGCGTATTGTTGAGCGCCGACTATTCGCAGATTGAACTTCGGCTTGCGGCATCGATAGCGAAAGATCGATCATTTATTGAGGCGTTTAAAGATGGGGCCGACATTCATAAGCGCACTGCGGCGGAAATGTGGGGAATCGATGAAAAGGACGTAACGAAAGAACAGCGCTATGCCGCGAAAGCGATTAATTTCGGCATTCTCTACGGAATTGGAGCTCGAGCGCTGGCGAAAAGTGCGAACGTTCGTTTTGAGGAAGCGAAGGAATTTATCGATCGCTACTTTGTAGTACACCCAGGAATTCGATCGTATCTTGATGCAACAAAACTTCAGGTGCATGCCGATGGATTCGTGACTTCCCTTTTTGGGCGTCGACGGTATTTACCGGATGTGAATTCCGGCATGCCGCAACTCGTCGCCTCAGCAGAACGGATGGCGATCAATATGCCAATTCAGGCCACGCAAGCCGACATCATCAAGATGGCAATGAATGCGGTTGCGGAATACCTTCAATCATCCAAGCTCGACGCACGGATGATTGCGCAGGTTCACGATGAGCTTGTGTTTGAAGTGAAGAAGTCTGATGCAGAAGAGCTCGGAAAGCATGTCCGGTCGATCATGGGATCGATCGCGGAATTTGATGTTCCGCTTGTGGTTGATGTCGACACCGCTGATTCCTGGGGTGACATGGAATAATTTATGATCTTGCTCGTGTATGGTGACGATGCCTTTCGCGTGAAAGAGCGGTCCCGAGAATTTGTGAACAAGTTTGCGGAGAAATTCGATCCAACGCGGATGAATATTGATGAGTTTGTCTTCGGGAAAAAGGATGACGTGAGTATTCAAAAAGTGTCTGAGGCCATTGCATCGTCGCCATTCTTGTCGACCAAGCGCATGGTTCGCGTTGACGGTATTTTTTCGACGGTGACAACAAAACCAGACGCGGAACCGTGGGTTGCGATGCTCGAACGCGTTCCAGGGTCCACGATTTTGGTTCTTGTTGACGCATCGTCAAAAGAAAAAGTTGAGAAGACCGAGCTTTGGAAGCGTGTTTCGATGATGAAGGAAATCCATAGCTATCCGTTACCGGCGCTTTCGGGTTCGGAGCTTCAAGTATGG
Source organism: Candidatus Uhrbacteria bacterium (assembly GCA_943359525.1). GTDB lineage: Bacteria > Patescibacteriota > Patescibacteriia > UBA9934 > UBA9934 > CAIKHN01. Next base: position 31,042 of record CALRHV010000006.1, on the reverse strand, counting down.
ATCACGAATCGAGCGAAAATGCATGGCGCTGTAATTGTTCCAGCTGTCATCGGGGCCCTCATTGATCGCGTTGGCAATAATTCGTGGAGATTGGAAACGGAGATCGGGAAGCTCGCCGCATATGCTGGCGATGCGCCGATTACTGAAGAAATGATCGGAAAACTTGTTTCAAGTGAATATCGTGAGGATATTTTCGCATTCATGGATGCGATGAGCGCAGATCGTGCCTCGTTTGCCTTGCGAAAGCTTCATGAAGAACGGGTTGCTGGTGCAGATGAATTTCCTCTTTTTGGAATGCTGATGCGGCAAATTCGACTACTGCTTCAGGTTCGATCACTGTGCGATGAGTTGCCAAATGTTGGAAAGCAGGATGTAGCGAATGCATTGGGTTTACACCCGTTTGTGGCTCAAAAAGTGCTTGGCGAAGCTCGTCGACGATCCTTCGAGCGAATGAAGCAATGGCATGAATTGGCCTTTGATCTCGATTTTGCAATGAAACGAGGCCTTGCGGCGGATGTTGCGGTAGATCGATTGGTTGCTGCAATGCTTGACGCAAAATGAAGATTCCGCTAACATTCGCGTATTCTTATTGAAACTTTCCTCACGGAATTATGCCAAATCTTCGAAACGCCAAGAAAGCCATGAAACAAAGTGACGTTCGTCGCGTTCGCAATGCAAACGTGAAGGGCCATATCGACACGATGCGCCGCTCGTTCCGTAAGCTTTTGGAAGCTGGAAAGATCGAAGACGCACAAAAGTTGGTTCGTGAGCTGGACCAGGCAATGGACAAGGCTGTCACGAAGCATGTCTTCAAAGCAAACACCGCAGCTCGTGTGAAGTCCCGTGCCATGCTCGCCCTGAACAAGGCCGCAGTAGCGCCAAAGAAAGAGGTCGTTGCAAAGAAAACAAAGTAAATGAAAATCACCCCACCGTTTGCGAACGGTGGGGTGATTTTTTTATTCGATGATCGGCCGCTCGAGGATTGAAGTTTCGATAATATCGTCTGCGGGTCCATCGGTGAGCTTTACAACGTCTTTACTCATCTTTCTGAGCTCCGCGCTCGAGAAGTTGAATTGATTGACAACTGTGCTTACTGCATTGCCGAGCTTTCCGTGATACTCCGCATACGTCCGGAAATGCTTTCCAAGATCGGAAACGCGTTTAATGATGTCTTGTGCCTTTTCTTCGATTTTCATCGCGTGGAGAGCTTGGAGTACGGTTTGGAGATATGCGAGGAACGACGTTGGCGAGACGATGATGACGTGGTATTTGCTCGCTGCACGCTGGATAAGATTTTCATTATCCTCCTGCGTAGAGCCGATTTTATTTACGAGAAGATCGTAATAAATTGCTTCATGCGGAATGAACATAAAAGCAAAATCCATCGTTCCCTTTCCTGGTTGGATGTATTTTGATGTTTCGAGGATACGATTCTTGAGATCGTTGACAAAAAGTTTTTCAAGACGTTCTCGTTCGGCTGGATCTTCTGTTTCTGTGATGCGATTGTAGTTTTCGAGTGAAAACTTCGAGTCGATCGGAATAATTTTTTCTTTGACGAAGACGACAGCATCGGGAATGAGGTCTTTATCATTTTCATCCTTACCCAATCGATACTGCATCGCGTAGCTTCCTGGTTCCATTGCGTTCTTCAGGAGGGTTTCGAGATAATATTCACCAAGAATGCCGCGATGCTTTGGATTTTTTAAGATGTCCTGTAGGCTTCTGAGCTGTGACGAGAAGTCGAGAACTTGCTTGTTCGTTGCGTCGAGTGTGGTGAGTTTTGTTGTGACTTCTTGAATAATGCGGGATGTCTGCTCGAATTGTCCTTGAATGGTTTTTTGAGAATCAGCAAGTCCGCGGTATAGCTGATCGTTCACGCGATCGAGCTTCATTTGAACCTCTTGCCGCTGTTCTGTTGTTGCGCGCAATAATTCCTCGCGAATGCGGGTGATTTCGGTCAGAAGATTTTGCGACGCCACAGAATCACCGGAGTTGCGTTTTTGAAACATAAAAAGCGTTCCTATAACTGCACCGAAGCCGACAATGAGAACGAAAATGGTGGATGTATCCATAGTTTTTATTGACGCGTAGTTGCGGCGATACGTATACTTCTCTCGCGTCGATACAGTATATCATGAAAGAGATGTATATTTTACGACACATGTGACTTCCGAGAGGTTCGAAGTCCGTTCGGCTCGAACTAACGAAATATATATAATTTGGGTTAGTTTCGACTTTAGATTTATTGTTTGGTGAATCTGAAACTTTCACATTTGAGGCTAGTTTCGGTGAACGTTGAGCAAATTTTCCGAGGCGTACTTCATGGTACGTTGAGGAAATTTGCGATGACGTGAGCCGGAAATAGACCAAATGTGGGAGTTTCAGTATGATCTCGTAGCTCAACTGGATAGAGCAGGTCCGTCCTAAGGACAAGGTTGCAGGTTCAACTCCCGCCGAGATCACCAATGGTCATTTAAATCGCGAACTGCGTTGTCGTTGCTCCGGTCCTCGTTCTCCGTACGCTGTAGTACGGCTCACTTTGGTCCTCGCAACTCCTAGCATTTCGCAATTTAAATGACCATTGGTATTTATGTGTGGCAAATTGTTTCACGTGAAACAATTTTGAAACTGATCTAGGATTTTCTCAATTGAGACGAGTTTGGACGCGCAACAAACAAAGCCTGCGAGGCGTACTTCATGGTACGTTGAGCAAGTTTGTGTAGTTGCAAGTTCAAAATCGGCCAATTGAGGAAATTCTAGGGCTTGTAGCTCAGTTGGTAGAGTGCTGCATTCGCATTGCAGAGGTCAGCGGTTCGAATCCGCTCAGGTCCACCACAAAACGCCGGCATTTGGCCGATTTTGGGCTTATGGCATCGCAAACTTTTTCAACGTACCATGAAGTACGTCTCAAAAGATTTGCTTGCCATGCACCCAAACTCGTCGCAAATGACGGCGTTTTGTATATCCAGACTTATATCGCGAACCTTGCCCCTGGCGCACCGAAACTAGCCTAAAATGACAGTGTTTTGTTCAGTTCCGGTCTCTATTCTGCAAATTGTTTCACGTGAAACAATTTTTTTAACGGTATCGGGTGTTGATAACCGATGTTTCGAGATTGCATATTTGTCTACATCAGACTACGCATAATGTACAGAATCTGAAATACGCAGTTTATAAACAGGGTTATCCCGTATTTATCCACAGTTCATCAAAGTTAGCCAAGTTTTTGAGCCCTTCCTGACTACTTTTAGTGTTCACCATGGTATAATCATTCTGTATGAAACAGGCAAAAGTAAGCATTTTTTGTTTAATGTTAGCGGTTTCTTTTGGTTTACATCTCGAATTAGCCCTCGCGGCGATGTCGTCGACCAACTATCAGATCCAGTGGGACGAGTTTTCCTCGGGTGGCGGAAATAGTTCTTCCGCTTCTTATGGGCTTCGGGACAGTGCCGGCGGCACAGCATCGAATTCACGTGCAACATCTACGAGCTATAAGGTGGATCAAGGGTTCCGTGCTGGCACGTACGACGCGGTCGTCAATTTTATTCCATACGTCGAAGATCGGGCCACTCAGGTCGCCGCAACAGCTTTTTCGGCAAATACGGTCACCGTCACAACGGCAGCCGGATTTTCCGTGGGAGACTGGATGGTGGTCATTCAGGACGAGGGCGCGTCGCAAGTCGCATTGATGGGTGAGATCACTGGAATTTCTGGTGCCAACATCACTATCCGTTCTTCATATTCTGGAAGCACACCAACGATCGACGGATCAAATGATATGGCATATCGCATGTCGCAGATTGCGACAAATGCTTTGGGAACACTCGCGTCTTCGGTGGTAACAACGCAGATCATTGGTTGGGTTGCTTCAGCAGATGTTTCGCAGGGTTTCGGAGTGTATGCGTTTGTTGATGGCACGCTGCGGTCTGGATCGGACACGCTTGCCGCTGTGCTGGATGGCGCCGTGACGGCTGGTGATAGCGAATACGGAGCCCGTTCTTCCGACACAACACTTGCAACGTCTACATTTGATACTCAGGACAGTGCTTTTTCGACCAATCCTGCATTAGTTGGGAGTACATCGGCGGCGTCATTTTCTAACAGCGGTTTTTTGACGCTGAAGGCATCTATTTCCTCGTCGCAAATTGGTGGAAGCTATGCACAAACGCTGACGACGATTTTTGTTGGCGACTACTAGACCGTTTTGACTCACGCGAGGACATACGAATAGCGTTTCAGGTACAATATCATCATGCATACTTTTGCATACACAATGGTTTTTCGAATTCTCTTCGGTGTTGCGATGATGATGACTTTTGTGCCATCGTCGCTTTTTGCTGCCGCGCTTCCAGCGACGCGAGACGTTATAGTTTTTCCGGGCGAGCAGGAAACGATTGAAATTCCAATAGTTAATTCTGGCGCAGTGAGCCGAGATTATTCAGCTTTTCTGCTTTCTGCTACGTTTATTCCCGGGGTCGAACAGCCACAACTTCAAAAACTTCCTTTGGATATCACGTCGTGGATTTCACTTTCTGCATCATCGATGACGATAGCTCCCGATGCAACATCGTCAGTAGTTCTCACTGTGCGGCCGCCAGATTCGGTTATGCCGCAAGCGCTTGTCGTTGCCGTTGCTGTCGCGGAAAAGCTTGCGGGCGATATTTCTGTACTTCATGGCTCTGCGACTCTCGTGTTTATAACCGTTGGAGATGTTTCTCCGCGTGGTTCCTGTACGGCATTCATTCAGCGCTCTATAGATCTTGCTGATCTTTCTCTCGCCAACGACGGGAGCGGTATACTATACGACAGCGGTACAATTGTTCTTCGCGGGATGTTTGGTATTCGTTTGGGAACAGCGCCGAGCAATCCGTTATTTCATCGGATTCCATCGGGGCAATCCCGAACGTGGCAGGTTCCCCTGCCGCCAGTTCCGTGGTGGGCTTTTGGTCCGCTTTCCTACGTTGTTGACGACGCTCAGCTTGCCGAGCGCCCATGTGTGGATATTGATACTGGCGTGCGTTGGTTTCCGTTGCTTGGCATCGGCATTGGAATATTTGGTGTAGGAATATTGTTCATTCGACGACGCATTTCATGAAAAGAATTTTGCGAAACTTTTTTACTTTCGGTTTTGTCGTGTTTACGGCGTTTTTTCCATTACTGACCCTTGCAACAACGGTTACTGATCTGACCGACCAGGTTTCAACGACGCAAATTGCTGTTGCGTCGAACCATAAATTTATTCTCACACTCAGTGATGCGTTTTCAGAAGGAGAAACTATGCAGTTTGTTTTTCCAACAGGCTTCGTTCTCTCCACTATTACGGAGAACGATGTTGATATCGCCGATGATGGAGTGGATTTACTTACGGAAGCGAATTGCGGCGGATCCGATCACGCATCGGTTTCCATTTCTGGGCAGACGGTGACGCTGACCATTTGCTCGGGAGATGGCGGCGCAATCGCAAGCGCAAGCGTGGTGACGATAGAAATAGGGGTCAACGCTTCGTCGTCAGGCACTGGATCGTATCAGATCACCAACCCTTCTACTGTAGGATCGTGGTTTGTAAATCTTACTGGAACGAGTGGAAATTCGGGCTCGGTGATTCTTGCAACATCAACAAATAGCGGCGCATCCGTAAGCGCAACAATCCCATCATCATCGTCGGGCGGAGGTGGTGGCGGAGGTGGTGGCGGCGGATCGTCGAGTACGCCATCGGCTCCCGATCCCGAGATTGACGCTGACACCGATTTGGATACCGATCCTGACACTGACGTTGATCCGGATGCTGATACGGACACTGACCCCGACACTGATCCCGACACTGATACGGACCCGGATACTGACACGGACGTCGGAACCGATACGGGAACTGATACAGGCACGGATGCTGGTGCTGATGCAGATACTGGGACGGAAACTGATACTGGTGGAACAACGAGTGGGGGCGCGACGTCAGGTTATGGCTCGGCGCCATCGACGCCAAGCTCCGGAGGGAGTGCTCCAGCTGTTCCGTCTGCAGAAGAAGACTCAGCAACAGATGAGGATGGTATTAACGTTCCAGAAGAAGAAGGGTCACCAACATTGCCGGAATCGCCGACGGATTCTTCGACCACTCCTTCAGCACCATCAACAGTCCCAGCAACGACTGCGCCATTGAAGCCCACAACGAAGCCTGCGCCCGTAGCGGCAATGGGAAGTTTTGCGCGTACCGTTGAAGATGTCGTCGCGGCGATTGAAGAAATTCGTGCGCTTCCTGAGGTTCAGCAGGCCGTTGATGTCGCGATTCCTGTTGCTGCGGCAGCTGCGGCAACAACGGCCGTTGTTCTCGCTTCGTCGTTTAGCTTGTTGCCGTATTTGCAGTATCTCTTCACTTCGCCACTTCTCTTTTTTGCTCGAAGAAAGCGCAAGGCGTTCGGTATTGTGTACAACTCCATTACAAAGGTCGCAATCGATCTTGCGACGGTTCGTTTGTACGACGTCACAAATAACAGACTTGTACGATCGATGGTTACCGACGCGCTTGGAAAATATTTCTTCATCGCGAGCCCTGGCCAGTATCGCATCACTGTTACAAAAAATGGATTTGTGTTTCCAAGCGTGTATCTGCACGAGATGAAGGATGACGGAGTATTCCTTGATGTGTATACAGGCCAAGCGATCGACGTTTCGCAAAAAGACGCAACGATTGCGGCGAATATTCCGCTCGATCCTGCAGAAACCGGAGCACAGCACACGCAAAAAGGTATTCAACGAACGCGATTGCTCCGAAAGCTTCAGCTCGGACTTTCGCTTTCTGGCGTGGTCATTTCGTTCGGTGTGTGGTTCTTCTCTCCATCGATTTTCACGATGGCGCTCGCGATTATGCAAGTCGTTGTGTTCTTGCTCTTCTGGCGCCTGGCGCAGCCGCGTCGTCCGCGAGGATGGGGAATTGTTTTCGATACATCGAACCGCAAGCCTGTGGGCAACGCCGTCGTTCGGTTGTTCGAACCGAAGTATAATAAGCTCGTTGAAACGACGCTGACCGATACGCTTGGGCGTTATAGCTTCCTTGTTGGACCAAACGAGTATTTCGTTCGAACAGACAAAGAGGGATACGACCAAAACATCGTGCGGCCAATCGACTACCGACAAAAAGTGGAGCCCGAAGCAATTGCTATCGACGTTCCTCTTTCGCCGACAAAGCCTGTATGAGGAGGGACATTCGTGCGCCTTATGGATTCTCGTCACTCGCAAAGCGATTCTTTGCGAGCTTTGTGTTTGCATGTGTACTTGTTGGAACGGGATACACAGGATTTGCTCGAGTATTTGCGGCTGTTGCTCCACCAAGAATACTCATGTATCAAGGTCGATTGTTAAATAGCAACGGCGTTCCGGTTTCTGATAGCACTGCCTCTATTTCCTTTGCGCTGTACGACGCCGCGACAGCTGGAACCTGCTTATGGTCCAATAACTCCGCGACGTGTACATCGGTTGTTGCTCGTACCGTTACATTGACGTCCGGACTTTTTTCCGAAGCCCTTGGCGATACTACGGCGAGCACGCCATATGCCGCTATCGCCGCAACCGTTTTTGCGGACAACGCGTCGGTGTATCTTGAGGTGGTTGTTGCCGGCGAAACACTTACGCCGCGCAAGGCCATGCTTGCTGCGCCATACGCTATGAATGCCGATACTCTCGACGGCTACAGCTCATCAACCATCGGTGGAACATCGTCAATCGTTCCTGTTACAGACGTCACAGGAAACCTTGTCATCACTGGTTCGCCGCAGGGAAGCGGTGTGAGTCAGGGGTCGTTGTACATTAATCCGGCAACCGGAGTTGTGGCGGCAAATGAGATACTTCTTGGCATTGCCGTGAGTGGAACGGCTCAATTTATTGTAGACGGGGAAGGTGATGGTTTCTTTACAGGGGACGTAAGTATCAATGGCGGAGACCTTTCGTCGACTGCTGCGTCTTTCAATTTTTTGAATGCGAACGTAACGACGCTCACGATGGCGTCTTCTGCGACGGTATTAGACATGAACAATTCCGCGGTCACGAGCACGATCAATATTGGTGGATCAACAGCAAACGGTGCGAATACGGTAAATATTGCAACGAACTCAACAACGGCGGATTCTATCGCTATCGGCAATTCGAATGCGGGAACATTGGTGACGGTGACTGGTGGCGATGATTGGTCAATCTCGAGCGCGGGGCTTATTACCACAGCGGGCAACCTTGCAGTGAACGGTGGTGGTATTTCATCGACTGCTGCGCTCGCTATTACATCGAGTAGCGGAAATATTTCTCTTGGACCGAACGGGTCGGGCCTTGCGTATGTTACAGGTGGCGATGACTTTGCAGTTGGCTCGACATCCATTATTGCGCCTTTTTCTGTTGATGAAAGTGCGAACACTGTACGAATTGGTGATGGCGCAAATGATGCTGTGGACCCAACGCTGACGTTTTACGCGTCCGATGCAACAGATACGGGATCATTGAGTTATACCGATGAAGATATTTTTAATTTTTCTGGTGGAAATATTTCTTTTACGGGTCTGGGTACGTTACCCACCGTTGCTTCAAATGCACTTACCGAACTTTCTGCAGTTTCAACGTATTCAGGAACGAGTGGATCGACTTTGGATACGATTCAAATGTATGGTGTTGGGAGCTCGACAACCTATTCTGCAATCGAAAACGCGGTAAATACGGACCACTATGTTGGTGCAAACAACAACCTCCTTACAATAAGCGGCGCAACGGCGACGATAACACGAGGGTACGGAAGTCGAAATCGTCTTACAAATACGTCAACGAACGCAAGTCTCTTGCAGACATTTGGCTATCTTACTGCTATTGAGGCGGAGTATTCGCAAAGTGCAGCGGCAACAACTGTAGCGACGGCGTACGGTGTGCATGGCACTGTGTCATCTGCTGCAGGAACTATTACAAGCGGTAGTGCGATCATTGGTGAGGTGACGACGAGCGCAGGAACGATTACCACAGGATATGCAGGACGATTCCTTGCGGTTTCAGCAGGAACGAATCGTTATGGATTGTTTGCAGATGCGTCGGGTGGAACAACGAACTACTCGGGGTATTTTACTGGTTCACAGTTGCAGGTTGACGCGGACTCGACAGCGGACACCCCAACGTATGCCAACGCATCTGGTGAGTTGTACGTGTCGGGAGACATCGAGAACCGCGGAAACGTATCATTCGGTGATACGACCGGAGAAGATCAGTTTCTGTTCACATCTGCTATAGCGGCGGGAGATGCGACGACGATGACGGCGAGCAGTTTGACATCGGGCACCGTGCTGAAGCTTGCGCGTGCCGCCGGCGGTGCAGACTTTGACGGAACGGTGTTAACGCTCAATCAGCTCAACACCAGTGCAACAAGTGATGCGACAGCATTGAGTATCACAAATAGCGGCGCAGGAAACAGCATTGGTTTGAAGATCGTGCAGAACACGCTCAGCGCACATTCAGCGAATGCCACTGGCAATAACGCGTTGGTGCTTGATGTGAACGAAGCGTCAGGAAGCGAAAACGTGATGATTATCCGCTCCGACGCAGACGGCACGCCAGACACGGAGTTCCGCGTGGAAAGTGACGGTGAGGTTTTTGCCGACGGTGCGCTTGTGGGAACGGGTGCAGACTACGCCGAGTATTTCAAAACAACGGATGCAGGTTTGGGTGGATACCACGTGGTGTGCCAAGATCCGAGCATGTCGGAGGCGGTGCATCGGTGCTCCGCTGGGGACACAACGTATGTGATGGGTGTTGTGTCAACGAATGCTGCATTTGTAGGAAATAACTTCCGTGGTGCGTCGTATGACATGAGTAACGACCCGAACTATCGCAAGATTGGTATGGTCGGGCAGATTGATACGTTCGTGAACGCAGGAGAAGGCGCGATCGCGGTTGGTGATGCAATCACCACATCAATGACGATGAGTGGATACGGTGCAAAACTTCACGGCCCGGCGCGTATTGTTGGTTTTGCTTTGGAGCCGCTTGCTGCAGGGACCGGGGTGATTCGTGTGTTAGTGCAGCCGCAGTGGTATGGAGGCGATGTGCTTACATCAACCGGTTCTGCAACGCAGGTGGCGGGAAGTTTGGCGATCGCAACAACCACAGCAGCGACCGCATCGTTGACAGCTGTTGATTCTGCGTCCTTGTCGCTTCGCGGATCAGCGTGGTCTGGGGGCTCCGCACAAACAGTGGGAATGTCGTTGAACACTGTCGTGACCGCCGTAAACGATTATCGTCTATCGGTAACGAACACCGCGGGAACCGAAGTCGCATCCGTAAACCACGCCGGCGATCTTGCCATTGCCGGAAAGCTGTATCCATCGGATCGTGGTGCGGCGCAAAACAGTAAATATATTTATTACGACGGCTCTTCTGGATCTGGTGGCGACTTCATGCGCACAAACTCTTCGGGTTGGGCAACGGGATCGTACGACTTTGCAGAAATGTTCCCTTCACCCGACGCATTGATGCCTGGGGAAATTGTGGTATTCGGTGATGGAAGTCAGCAAGTAAAGCGTTCGACGGGCGAAACATACAGTCGAACTATTGCCGGTATCGTTTCCACGCGTCCAGGATTCTTGGCCGGCTCCAATAGTGCGGGTAATTATCCTGTTGCGCTTGCTGGCCGCGTGCCAACGTTCGTTTCTACGGAAAACGGTGCGATCAACATTGGTGATCCGCTCACTACGTCAGCACATCCTGGTTATGCAATGAAGGCCACAGAGGCCGGACCAATTCTTGGATACGCTGCAGAATCATTCGCGGGGTCGATGGGAAGCATCGTTGCGTACGTAAATGTGTCGTACTACAGCGGCGCACCTGTAGCCGAAGGACCAGCGGCAAATAATTCAATTTCTCATCTTGCTCAAGATATCGAAAACTTTGATACCGCAGGAATATTGAACTTCAATGGAGGTCAGCTCCTGGCGATTGGGTCAATGAGCAGCGCAAGTGGAGCCTGGCGTTTGGAACGTGATGGAAATATTGTTACGTCTGGCCGATTGATCGAGCTTGTTCGTTCCGCGCAGGGCACCGACGTTGAAACATACGCCGCAACATCGCGGCAGATGACCGTGCAGATTTCTGGAACCGTGAATTTAGTGAACGGTCGCGCCGACGTCCATTTCGCCGACATCGATCCGTCGTTCGTTGATATTGTTGATGTGAACCCAACCTATCGTGCGCTCGTAACGCCATACGGAGCAACCGGGGCACTGTATGTGACGAACCGAACCGTGGACGGGTTCTCTATCGTAGAATCGGGTGCAGCATCGAACGGAATTTCTGTGGACTGGTTGGTTCTTGCTACGCGCCGCGACTACGCGCCAATCTCAGGGGCATCGGAAATGATCGTTGCTCCAGCCGCGCCTTCGGTATTCATCGATCCTGACTCGAATGCAGGCATTTCGGCGCCATCAGATTCTGGATCCTCATCATCTGAGCCTGAAGTATCAGGAGAGATTGTTGCTCCAGTCATTGTTCCCGATGCTGTTGTGGATGTTCCGGATTCTGTTGATGCAGAATCTGCTACTGTTGTTTCAGATGCGCCGGAAGCGGTTTCCGAGCCTTCGAATAGCGCAGAGGTATCGTCGGGAACTGCGGACTCATCTTCTGGAGGCTCAGACTCAGCACCGGCGCCAACAACGCCGTAACGCATTTTTATGGTTTTCGACGCAGAGCGCGCGCTCCGAACGCTTGTTCGGAGATGTTTCGGGGCTGGAGTGCTCATCGCACCAATCCTCGCATTACCTTGGACGGTTGATACTCTCGACGTCAACAAGCAGACATTCTTTTTTGGCATTGTTGCGCTGATGTGTGTGGCGTGGCTTGGTGAGGCGTTGTATTCCCGTCGTATTGTGTTGCGTGCCGATGTGCTTTGGCTTCCGTTTCTTGCGTTTATTCTTCTCGTTTCGGTTTCGGCGGGAATGTCCGCCGAGGCATATACAAGCCTTTTTGGACAAGCAAATCAGGAATACACCAGCGCCGTCACTCTTGCGCTTATGTTGGGGATGACATGTGTTGGCGTACATGTATTGGACAGTCGTTCGCAACATCGCATTCTTCTCTTCTCGCTTGTTGGTTCTGCAATTACGGGACTCTGTGCGATGGCTGCATTTTTTGGCATAACGTTTGGACGTTTGCCAACAAACCTGATTGGGACGCCAAACGCACTCATTGTGTACATGCTTGCGATGTCCATCTTGGGTTGCGGCATGATGATCGTGTCCGACTCCGCGCATCGTCGCTCAGAGCGGTTGCTTCTGATCATCGCAACGACGGTGACAACAATGACGACAATCATCGCATTGCTTGCAGTTGATTATGGCGTGCTCTGGGGCGTAGCACTTTTAGGAAGCATTGCACTTTTCGCTCTCGCAGCGGTTCGTTCTGAGCTTCTCACTCGCCCAGGGCGATATATTCTCCCAATGGTGCTTTGCGTTGCTTCAGTATTTTTTCTGCTCTTACCAAGTGTGTTTTCCAGTCCATTCCCCGCGGAAGTTTCGTTGAGTACATCAAGTACTTTAGACATCACCACACGTGCATGGGCAGATGGGTCCTGGGCGTTCGGCACTGGGCCGGGCACGTTCTCTATGCTTTTCGCGAAGTATCATTCGGCTGATTTTAATCTGTCGTCATTCTGGGACACACGATTTGATCGCGGGTCGTCGGCGATCATGACCATGATTCCAACGTTGGGTATTTTTGCAACGTTGGCGTTTGTTGTATCGCTGTTCTTTCTTGGTTTTCGTACATTGCGTGTGTATCTTCGTCAGGCTCCGTCCGAAATGCTTCCGATTATTGCATCGTGGTTGGTGTTGGTCGCTGCATTGTTCGTGTACCCGCAAAACTTTACACTCGTCATGATGATCTGGATATTGACGGCGCTCATGCTCCGTTCTGCGCTTTCGCCAGGGAGAACTCTGGCGTTTGAGCACTCACCGCGCGCGGGGTTTGGTGCAGCATTCGCCTTTGTGCTTTGCGCGGTATTTGTGCTCACGGTTTCGTTTTCTACCATTTCACGATATCGAGCGGAGATTGCGTTTGCACAGGCAGTGACGACTGATACACAAGGTGGAAATATTGACGATGTCATTGCAAGACTTGATGCTGCGGCAACAGCGAATCGCTGGAGTGACATTTATTACCGAAATCTTGGAAGCGCGTTGCTTCAGAAGGTTATTCTCGTTGCGCAAGATGCTCACGCGGATCCAAATCTTGTGAAATCGCTGATTGGCGCTGCGGTGAACGCTGGAGTTCGTGCCACGGAACTTGGTCCAACAAACGTCACAAATTGGGAGCTTCGCGGCGACATTTATCGCGAAGTTGCACCGCTTATTGCTGATGCAGCGCAGTTCGCGGTGGCTTCATACGAGCAAGCGATTATTCTTGCACCAAACAATCCTCGGTACCGTGTGGATTCTGCTCGTGGATTTTTGGCGGTTGCCGATCTTCTTGCGCCGTTGGTGAAGGGAACGGACGTTGAGGGAGCGAAGAACGCAAAAGCCGCGCAGGATGCTGCATTGCAAAGCGCAAACGATGCGCTGATGAAGGCGATCGCTTTAAAGTCGGACTACGCAGAGGCTCGCTACTATCTTGCCTTTGTTCAGGAACGACAAGGGAAGCTCGCGGAAGCAATCGCGAGCATGGAAATTGTTCGTGGCTCTGCGCCAAGCGACGTTGGTGTTGGTTTGCAGCTTGCGCTTTTGTATCTTCGACAGGGAAAAAATGCTGTCGCGAAACAGGAACTTGAACGAATTATCTCGATCTCGCCAAATTTCTCAAATGCGCATTGGTATCTTGCCTCGGTCCTTGAACAAGAAAAAGATATTGACGGTGCCATTATCGAACTTCAGACCATCATGAAACTGAATCCGACAAACACCACGGTACAGAAAAAAATCGACGAGTTAAAAGCGGGAAAGGCGGCGGCGACAGCAATTCCTGAACCGCTACCAACAGCAGAATCGCCAACACTTCCCGACGCACCAGCTACTCCCTAAAACGCATCGCGGCCCGGATCTCCTCGCGGAGAACCGGGCCGCTGTCGTCGTGGGGTGCTTGTTGCTTGGTTTTCGTTTCTCAAACGGCGTTCTCGAGAAGCTCCGCCATAGTGAGCTCCGCGTTCCCACCACCCCAGCCGATGCCGGGAATGTAGGTATCGACCTCGTAGTGTACGCCGTGGGGCTTGTTGTCGTGATCGCGACCCCAGGGAATATATCGGAGGATGCTGTAGACGCCGCCGGGATAATTCCGGCGCAAGCTGACGTTGTGGCCGGCGAGAAGACGTTGAATGATTTCCTGAAGATTCACGGGGACTCCCTTTGAAGAAGTGGCATTATGCCCATCACTGACGACAAATATTGCAATCAGTGATGGGCGGCCGAGTGATGTCCTCGGCCTCGTGGGGGATTGATTATTTTGTGAGGAAGCGAACGCCGGCATTCTGCCAGTTCGCTTCGAAGGAGTCGATTGTGTACTCGTGACTCTCTCCGAGGTCGGCGCTGTACGGGCCGGGATCATTGACGATGATGTGCGTTGAGGTCATGCCCACGAGGAGCATGAAGTGTCCGCCGCCGCCATCCATCACGTCCGAGGCGTTCTCGCCTTGGTTGTATGTCGCGATGAGCACCGGTACACCACTCGCGAGATCGTCGTACATGTCGTTGAGCATGACGGTTTCGTAGAACCGTTCTGCACTCAGCTTATAGTACTCATTCCCGGCGTTGGTGAGCTGCACGGTATTCGTATACGACCCGGAGTAGTTTTCTCCGGTTTCGTAATACGTTTCGTCGTTTTCGCTCATCCAGGAGATGAGGTCGATCACGTTCTCGTAGCTCGGGGTGGTTCGGTTGATGCACGCGGCAGCCATCACGAGCGACGTCGGTCCGCAGTTTAGCGTGGATTCCTCGGCGTCTCGTTCTTGCGAGAGCCAAGGACAATCGAGCTGCACCGTGGTTTCCGGCCGCCATGCCTCTATGGACGTGTTATTGATGACGACAGATGTTTTGGTCGGAGTGGCATTGATCTCGAGCGCGACCTCGGCCTCGGTCTGTTCCGAGCAGGCGAGGAACAGGAGGGGGAAGAACATGGCAGAAACCTCGGGAGTTGTGGCCTTATGGCCGTTGGGGGAGTCACTGTAACAAGTAACTATAGCATAAAAATGGTTTTTTTGGAAGGGGATATTGAGTTGAGAGAACAGCATAAACGTAAATATTCATAAATTAATACTTTAATTTACGTTATATTGACAATAAACGTAAATTATTGTATAATATTCTTATAATTTACGTTTATCTTTATGCCTCGAACAAAATCCTACTTTAAAGAGGTCGAAAATCTAAGAAAACGCTATCTTTCGGCGCTTCCCGGGAAAGAGTCTCTTGCTCAGCTTCTCAATGAGGTCGAGATTTCAGAGCAGGTTTACAACTCAAACGCTATCGAAAATAGCACGCTAACGCTTGAGGAAACTGAGAAGATTTTGTTGAAGATCGACTTGAATCGATTTATTACGGAGCGCGAGCTTTTTGAAGCAAAAAACCTTGCTCACGTTGTTGAATACATGGAAAAGCGAGCAACTGAACAGCCGCTAACAAAAGATGTCATGCTTTTGCTTCACAAAGTACTTCTCACAAATATTCGTGACGATATCGCTGGGAGATTCCGAAATGCTGAAGAATGGGTGCGTGTAGGAAATTATGTTGCAGCAAATCCTAAAGATATCGATGCACTTCTTACATCAATGCTCACTGATTATGCGAAGGAGTCGTCAACACATATCGTAAAGCGTCTCGCGCATTTTCATTTGACGTTTGAACGCATTCATCCGTTTATTGATGGCAATGGACGAATGGGCAGGGCGATGAATAATTATGTGTTACTTCGCGAAGGGTTTGTGCCTATTGTGATTCTTTTCGCTGTGCGAGATGTGTATTATCAGGCATTTAAAGAATTCGATGCTACCGGGGCAACAACAATCATGGAAAATGTTATTGGCCTTGCGCTCCGAGAAAGCTATCATAAGCGCTTGGCATACATGGAGGGGAAGCGAATTATTACGCTCAATGAATATGGGAAAATCAATACTATCGCTCTTGCGACGCTATTAAATAAAGCTCGTCGTCAAACGATTGAGGCATTTCGAGAAAAGGGAAAATGGAAAATTGGAGTATAAAAACAGTCGCGGCCCGGTTCTCCAAGGAGATCCGGGCCGCTGGCGTCGTGACTACATGAGGATGCCATATTCGATGGCGGCGAGGAGGAGCCCTGCGCTTTGCCGAACGCCGAGCTTTTTCAGGAGGTTCCGTCGGTGTACTTCGACGGTCCGTTCGCTGATTCCGAGCTCGTCGCCAATGGTTCGCGATGAATTGCCGCGGACCAGAAGCGTGAAGACCTCAAATTCCCGTGGGGTGAGGATTGGGATCTGCGTCTCATCTGGTGATGGATCGGATCCCCGTTTTTTGGCGCAGAGAATCTCTAGCGTCCGTCGCCGGCCGAGATTCAGTGGCGTATCTGTTTCGTAGAAGCTGGTGATTGCCTTGAGGATGTGCTCTGGCACCGTGGGTGAGCTTTTCATGGAGACTCCATGGTTGAAGGAGTGGTGGCGTGAAGTGGGTACCCGTCATTGAGCACGAGGGATCGTGTGCAATGACAGGCGGCCGAGTGATGTCCTCGGCCTCGTCGTGGCGTTGTCGCGTTCTACCAGCTTCCGCGAACGCTGATTCCGGTTGCAGCGGGGACGATTTCGACCTTCGCGTTGCCGTCATCGAGGACCGTCAATGTTACGCCTCCAACGGTGGCCAGCGCGCCGGCGATGCCGAGGCCGAGGGCGACGCCGGTGGCGGTTTCGTATTCACTCACTGCCGCATTGAGATCGGCTTGAGATCCGCCGACGTCGTTGAGCGCCAGGAGCTGATCGTAGGTTCCCGTTGCCGAAAGCCCCACGGCACCACTGCCGATCATGACGAGAATACCGCTGCTCGCCAGTACGCATCCCGCAGGAATCTTCCGATTCTTTTTGGGCATCATTGGCGGTGCGATGTTCGCAATGACAGGTACCGGCGTGCTGCCGACGAACACCATACGCGCCATGTTGCCACTCCAGCCGTCGTTGGGAACGAACCCCATCGACGTGAAAAGATCGAGCGTCGGCGCGCCAGGCTTGATACCGCGGTAGTAGAAGTCCTCCAGCGTCATCTTTGCCCCATGCGTCGCCGCGATGCTGCTTGCAGCGGCCATGATGAGTCCACCGCCCGCGAACCGCCCCGGCGAACCGGAGCTGATAGCGAGGACGTCGCGCAGATACTTGGTGGCATCGTCGGCGGTGATGCCGTACGTGCTGCGGCTCGTGTCGAACAGCCACACGCTGCTCTGCGCAAGCGGCGCAATGCCGCTAGCGAGCGTAGCGAATGCCAAGCCGTTGCTCAGTATTTCTTCATCCGTATCGCCACCCGTTGCCGGGCAGGCGATGGAGATTACGATTTCGCGGTAGGTTTCACCGCCGAGATCATCCCGCGTATTTTTCAGCCACGTTTCGACGTCGGCCGCAGCGGGATTGTTCATCGTCACGAGCGTTTGTACGTCGTTCCGTGGTTCGAGCGCTGCAACGAGCGCGGCGCTGTCGGCGGAATCTTTGCACCACAGCACCACGGCCATAGTGCTTCCCCCCGGCAATTCCGAGGTCTGACGCAGAGTGGTGATGGTGGGATCGGCCGCGAAGGTCGGAGCGATGAGGGAGAGAATGAGCATGGCTTTCGCCTCCTGAAAGAAACGTTGTTGTGCGCGATTTCCCTTGAAAGGGACGGCTAACCGTAGCTGAAAATTGCGAAAAGGTCAATTTGGGAGTAGGCTACGCGTAATTTTTCTTTCTATGCTAAACGTTGGAATCGTGGGACTACCGAATGTAGGGAAATCGACTTTGTTTACGGCGCTCACCAAGAAGCAAGTTGATTGCGCGAACTTTCCGTTCTGTACTATTGAGCCGAACGTTGGAACTGTTTCGGTTCCAGACGAGCGTATCGCCAAGCTTGCAGCGATCTCTGGAACAACGAAGCTGATCCCAACCGCGATCGAATTCGTGGATATCGCCGGTCTCGTCAAAGGCGCACACAAAGGCGAGGGTCTTGGCAACAAATTTCTTGCGAACATTCGTGAAACGGACATGATTGTTCATGTGGTTCGCGCGTTTTCAGATTCGAACGTCGTCCACGTTGATGGAAAGATCGATCCAAAGAGTGATGTTGAAGTGATCGAGCTTGAACTTGCGATGGCGGATCTTTCAACGGTCGAGAAAATGCTTACCACTGTTACAGGGAAGATGAAGTCGGGAAAGAATGCGGATCTTGTTGCACAAGCATCGTCGCTCGAGAAACTCCAGACTGCATTGCTGAAGGGCGAGCTTGCACGATCGGTAGAATTCACCGACGACGAAGCATTGTTTATGAAGACGATGTCGTTGCTTACCGCGAAGCCGATTCTGTATGTGGTGAATGTAGACGAGGCTGATGCAACGCGAGAAGATTGGGTGTCGCCACTTGGTCCAACGCGCATGGCGATTCCAATTTCGGTAAAGATCGAAGCAGAGATCGCGGGGCTTTCTGAAGAAGATGCCAAAATGTTTTTGGCAGATATCGGATTGAAGGAATCCGGACTCGATCGCGTGATTCATGAATGTTACAAGCTATTAAATCTCATTACGTATTTTACGACCGGTGTGCAGGAGACTCGCGCGTGGACGATTTTGGTTGGCACGAAGGCTCCGCAAGCTGCCGCGGTGATTCACACGGATTTTGAAAAGAACTTTATTCGCGCCGAGGTGATCGCGTATAATGACTTTGTTACTTGCAACGGGGAATCGGGAGCTCGTGATGTCGGAAAGCTTCGTATCGAGGGCAAAGAATACGTTATGCAGGACGGTGATGTTTGTCATTTTAGAGTGAACGTCTAATCGATATCGACTATGGCTAATTCTGTTGTCATGCGTTCCGAGCGCAAGGCGTTCGATCGACTCAAATCCGGAAAGACACTTTGGGAAGTTCGCTTGAACGATGATAAGCGCAAGTGCATCGGAGTCGGAGATGAAATTGTTTTCATGCGCCGACCCGAGCTCGAAGATCGTTTGCCGATGATTGTCGAGGAGAAGGTGCCGTTCACGAATGTTCAACGGCTGCTCGATAATATCGATCTCGTCGATATCGGAGATTATGGAAACGAGCTCGAGTTTATTCAGCAGCTCATGACCCACTACACGCCGGGGGAGATGATGGAAAAGGGAATTGTAGCATTCAAAGTTCGGCTCGCATAAAACGATCAACGCCCCGCGAACTCAAGAGAGTCCGACGGGGCGTTGCGTTAGCGGGAGACGACGGTAATCGTTCTGGCTTTGCGACCGATCTTGCGGGCGGTCTTTTTGTCCAGAACGTACCAGTCCACGTGAGACGTGTATCGCGAGTTCATGCGATCGGCAACAGCGCAGGTGCCGAGACCGTCCACATGAATCCGTGCTCCGAGTGGGAAAGCATTACTCGCGCAGATCAGTTCGCCTGCAGCCTTCCGACGACAGATGTCGCTGTTGTCTGCGGCGATGCACGGCGTGGAATCCGTCTCTTCGATCGAGCTCGAGTACGCGCTGACCTCAAGGGTCATTGTTTTCTGTTGCGTGATGACGACCGGCTTTTGGTTGGCGACTGTTGCTTCTACGATCGGCTCAGGCGCCGAGACAGGAGCAGCGCCAACGGAGCAAGCGCGGCCATGGATCTTGGCTTCGGTGCCGGTACAGCCGGTGAGGATGAGAAGAAGTGCGAAGAGGCAAAAAACAGCAGGATTGAGCACAGCTGCCTCCGGGGGTTGAAGTGAAGTTACCTAGGCTAGTATAGCATAAAAATGAGCTTTTTGCAAGCTTTTTCACCAAAAACGAGCCATTTTGGCTCGTTTTGAGGCAGGCTAGTTTTTGATGAATCGCCACATTCTCCGCCCGACCAATTGGCCTTCGTGGCGGTAGACCACCGGTTCGTACGGAAGCGGGGAATGGGTATAGCCGATGGGCTCGAGGATGGTACGGGCGTCGAAGGCGATTTCCTTCCCTTCGAATGTGTGTACTGGAGCGGCGATGAGGACCGCGGCGCCAGAACGGAGACTCGGGGCCAATGCAGAGAATGCCTCGCGGTAGAGGTTTGCGACGTACGAAACTGCGTCGTCGACCTCGCGGTGCGTTTCTGTGCCTTTTCGCGGACGGCCGAGATATGTTTCCGTTACAATCGCGTCGATCGATCCCGGCGTGATGTTCGCGCTGACGGTTTGCGCAGAGTTTGGATAGAGCTTGTAGGGCGGTAGCGGCATGCCTTGATTGCGCATCCATTCCAAGTTTTCTTTGGTATCGGCAACTGCTTCCGCGCTGATGTCGCTCCCAGCCAATGATTGCGCGCCAAGGAGCGCGGCTTCCATCAGAATTGTTCCCGATCCACAGAATGGATCGAATATAGTGGATGATCCAACGACGGCACCAGAAAGATTCACCATCATTCGCGCCAGCTTTGGCGGAAGCATTCCTTGCTTTGCATTGCGACGAGGGCGACCAAAGTCGCGACCAGCCCACGCGTCAACGTCTTGTACTCCAACCGTCTTGCCGATAAGAATTTCGGTGAGACCAACAAAGAAACAGTACTCTGCACCGCGTTCAAGGAGATGATTCTTGGTAATGACTACCGATGAAAGAGTTGGGGATGACGAGATGACGTAGCGCGCTGGACGATCTGCTTTCTGAAGCTCGGACTTTATTTCCATGCCGAGTTTTGACGCGTTACGACGAGCATTTTCTGTGCCGCTGTTGTTGCCGAGGCTGTACACGCTGGTTCCAAAATGGATTTTGCCTTCAGCAGACTCGCTGGTGAGATCGTTCACGAGAAATTCGGCGAGATCGATATGACTCCATTTTGGAACGGAACCAATGATGACACCAATTTTTTGAATGCCGCCAAGCTTGGCATTGAGCGATTCGAGATTTTCGCTCATGTCATCAAAAATCGCAACATCGCCAACGGTTTGGGTTGGTTTTTGGCCGGTAACAACGGCGAGTTCGGCGAGGGAGAGTGTTGGATGACTGCCAAGAATGGCGAAAGTTTGCATATTGCGCGAAGTGTAGAGGAAAAATAGGAAAATTGAAAGAGAAAACACGAGGGCGGCCCGGAACTTTCGCTCCAGACCGCCCCGTCCTGCGTTACTGATCGATCGTGGTCGTGACGATCGAGCTCTTGTGCGGCACCGTGTCGCCCTCGATCCGAACATCGACGTAGTACTCCACTTTGGCTCCGAACCCGACATTGATCGGGAGCGTTGCCTTGGCCATGGTTCCTTCGAGCGTCAGCGTGAGGTTTTGGTATGCACCGGCGTCGCCCTTGTAGTAGAGCTTCACCGACTTCACCGTCGCCCCTTCGGGAATCATGACTTTCGCCACGATCTCGATCCTGTCGCCGACTTTTGCCTGCTTCGGGAACGATGTAACCGTTGCCGACGCAGTCGTGACCTTGGCCGTTTCCAGCTTCGGTTTCTCGGGTTTTGGCTTTGCGACGATCGGTTTCGCGGCCGGCTTCGGTGGGACCTTCGGCTTTACCTCCACAGTCACCACCGGAGTATTTTCGACCTTGAGGATCGGTGTCACGATCGAGAGCACAGGTTTTGGTTCTTCCTTTGGCGCCACGTGTATTGGCGCCTCCGGTACTTCAGGTTTCTCTTTAGGCCAGAACGCCATTGCCACACTCACAACCACCAGTAGCCCGACGACTCCAGCCAAGACTCCGATCCATCCCCGCCGCGAGGGCGGTTCTGGAATGGGTTCGTCCTCGGTGGGAATAACCTGGCTGCGGTCGATGATTGTGCCGTACCGAGGAGCCGGGTCGGGATTCGGAGTCTGATCGAGAACGATTCCCGACTCATCGGGAATCGCGGTCGCGCCCAGCGGCAGGGCCTCCGTTTTTGGAGATTCTCTCTGCTGCCGTAACGTCCACGGCGGCTCGCTTTCGAGCCCTGCCGCTTTGCGTTCCCTTTCGATTTCCGCCATCGCCGCTTCCACGGCTACGAGCATGATGTTCGCCGACGAGAACCGCCGTTCCACCACCTTCCAGTTCACGAAATCGTTCTCCGTCGCCATTTGTACGACGGCACGGATCCGTGGATTTGTGATCCGGGCAAGCCACGGACCACGCTGTTCTTCGTCCGTCATAACCTCGACATTGTCTTGGTCGGTGACGAGCGACGGAACTCCGAGCATCTCTGCGAGCATGACGCCGAGAGAGAAAAGGTCAGAGCGCGGCGTGGCGAGCCGAACATCGAACCATTGTTCTGGCGCGGTGAACTGCGGGGTGCCGAACTGGGTCTTGCTCCGAGTGCGACGGTCGCCACCGTGATTGGACACGGCAGCGATGCCGAAGTCGCCAATCATTGCAGTCGGAGGATCGGTTTCCGGACTGAGGAGTACGTTCTCCGGTTTCAGATCCCGATGAATGATCCCCTTGGAATGAGCCAAGATAAGGCCCCGGAGTACATCACTCGTTACGCGTAGTGCCTCGTATTCGGAAGCGAGGTGCGTGAAGATGCGGTCCCGAAGAGTTTCGCCGCCCTCGATATACTCGTAGACGATGGCGAGCATCTCGCGCGCACCGTCGTTCCAGCGGAGAAATCCGCGAGAGGCGACGATGTACGGGCACTTACCGAGTTTCATGGCGATCGTCTTCTCGTCCTCGAAACGACCAAGGGTGATGGCGGCGGTGAGCTGCCACTTTTTGATCTTGATCGCGACGTGACTGCCGTCGGCGGTGTCGGTTGCCAGCCAGACCTCTGCGTATGTTCCTTGGCCGAGCATACGTTCGAGGCGGTATTTGCCGTTCTCGAGCATAGCGCCGGGTGTGTACATCGGGGTGTAGATTTCGGTGTCGGCCATTGGGGCCTCCATGATGTGAAAGAGTTCTTGGATTCGCCGCGCATCAGCCGTAAAGGGCGAACGCAGCGAAGG
Organism: Candidatus Uhrbacteria bacterium; assembly: GCA_943359525.1. GTDB lineage: Bacteria > Patescibacteriota > Patescibacteriia > UBA9934 > UBA9934 > CAIKHN01. Next base: position 8,016 of record CALRHV010000006.1, on the reverse strand, counting down.
GCTGACGTTAGCAGTTTTTTACCTTGACGTAAAGGGTTCGCTCGGCTACAGTCCCAGCACTTATTCTTGTCCATGGCCCTTAGTGGCCGCCCCGCCGCTCGCGAACGGCGGGGCCGAGCAAACTCTATGATCTACGAGATCATGTCCATTATTCCGCCAAAGTTCTCAGATTCTGAGATCGAAGGTGTGGTGACCGGTATCGAAGCAATGTTCACCGCAGCAGGCGCAGAAGTGAAGAAAACGACTAACTTGGGCAAAATTAAGTTGGCGTACCCAATCGACAAAGTGCGTTTTGGAACCTACATCCTTACCTACGTGGAAGCGCTGCAGGAAAAGGTTGCAAAGATCGATCAGGATCTCCGATTGTCTGAAGACGTGCTCCGCCACATCATCATCGTTCGTCCAGAAGGCATTCCAGCAACCGTGTTCAAGATGACGTCGTACCAGCCACCATTGAACGCAGAAGGTCGCCGTGCTGGTGAGCGTGAAGATGCTCCTCGCACACGTTCCGAGCGTCCAGCAGAAGTAGCCGTCGCTGAAAAAGCAAAGCTCACCACCGCTGAGCTCAACGACAAGCTCGACCAAATCCTCGATTCTGATATCCTCAAGAATATCTAAAGTCTCGTTGATTTCGCTCTATGGCAAACTCGCTCAATAAGGCCATGCTCATTGGCAACCTCACGCGCGATCCTGAATTGCGCAAAACGACGACTGGGCAGTCTGTGTGTTCCTTCTCCATTGCTACCAACCGCGTCTATACCGATGCGAGTGGGCAAAAGAAAGATCAACCGGACTATCACAACATCGTTGCATGGGGAAAATTGGGAGAGATCTGCGGTCAGTACTTGGTGAAAGGCAAAAAAGTCTACATCGATGGTCGCATGCAAACGCGAGATTGGGACGGACAAGACGGAGTAAAGCGTTATCGCACGGAAGTCGTCGCTGAAAACATGATTATGTTGGATCGCGGTGGCAGTCCGATAGCAGGCGGTGCAACATCCGGTGCTGTTTCAATGAGCGTGGGGGCTGTTGCAATGGCCGACGAGCCAGCCGCAAATCCAGACGACGAAATCAAACTCGAAGACATTCCATTTTAAACCACTATGGCAAATCCAACCGCAAACAATAAGGCAGAACGGTACTGTTACTTCTGTGTGAATCGCGACACCGTGATCGATTATAAAAACACGGAAATCTTGAAGCGTTTCCTTTCCTCTTTTGGAAAGATCGTTGCAAGCAAGCGTAGCGGCGTGTGTGCAAAGCACCAGCGCGAAGTGTCCAACGAGATCAAGCGTGCTCGTATCGTCGCTCTTCTCCCATTCGTAATCGTGTAATAGTTCAGCAAGAGAGTGGCGATGAGCCATTCTTTTGTTTGATTCAGTCATCCCCGCGCAGGCGGGGATCCATTCCTCTATGCCATTATCAAAATCAGACCTCGAACTTCGTGCGCAGCTTTGGAACACGGCCGCCGATCGTATTCGGGAGTTTTTTCGTTCACGCGGATACATCGAGGTTGTTACACCAATCGTGGTGAAGTCGCCGGGGATGGAGCCGAATCTCTCGCCACTTGCGGTTGATGTGCACACCGATGGCCCAAATGCGCACTCCACGAGAATGGGTCTGATCACGAGCCCTGAGTACAGTATGAAGAAGCTTCTCGGCGGGGGAATGGAAAAGATTTTCACTCTTGCTCCCGTATTCCGTGATCGTGAAATGCCCGGCCAACGCTGGAGCATCGAGTTTACGATGTTGGAGTGGTATCACCAGGGAAAGGATTATCGAGACTTGATGACAGAGACGGGGGAGTTGATGAACGCGGTTCTCGGACGATCGGATGAATGGGTTCGTGTGAGTTACGTCGACGAGTTCGAAAAGATTTTCGGATTTGTTCCGCATGACGACGATCGCGAACGTCTCATCGATTCGTGCAAGAAGTTCGAGGTCGCCAACCCGGTAACTGATGAGCCGGTCCATGAAATCATCGATCGATTATTCCAGGCGATTGTCTGGCCAACAATCGTTACCCATGGTCGATTCATGCTCTGCGAATATCCTGTTCCGTGCGCGTCGTTATCAAAAACAAGCGACGATGGACGCTACGCGGAACGATTTGAAGCGTTTGTTGGGGAGCTCGAGATGTGTAATGGATTTACAGAACTTACTGATGCAGAAGAACAGCGACGAAGATTCGGATTAGAAGCTGAAGAGCGAAGGGTGGCGAAAAAAGAAGTATTCCCAATTGACGAAGGCTTGCTCGCCGCGTTACCATCCTTGCGTTCTCCCACGTGCGGCAATGCACTGGGCGTCGATCGCTTGATCATGCTTTTGGCCGGAGCGAATGACATCGACAGCGTTCACCTTTTCCCACCATCGCTCAGATATTAATCATCGAGCCCCGTTTCCTCCGTCATTGCGAGGAGGTAATCCGACGCGGCAATCTAGGTTTTATGGCATCACCAAATGACATCAAGAAAGGCACAGTGATCAATCTCAACGGCGATCTTTGGGTCGTCAACAGCTTCCAGCGCGTATCGCCAGGAAAGGGAAGCTCTTTCGTTCGCACGCGCATTAAGTCGCTTGCAACGGGAAAAGTTATCGAAAATAACTTCAAGAGTGCAGAAACCCTCACCTTTGAACAGGTGAACAACCGCAAAATGCAGTTTATTTACAGCGATGCCGACTCCATCACCTGCATGGACGGCCAGACATTCGACCAGGTGATGTTAAGCAACGAGATGGTTGGCGACGACATCCGTTTTTTGAAAGAAGGTCTGGACGTCAACGTTATCATGCACGGAGAGAAAGCGATCTCTATCGAACTTCCATTGAAGATCCAATACACCATTACGCAAACTGAACCCGCAACAAAGGGCGACACCGCCAGCGGAAATGTCCTCAAAGACGCCACCGTGGACAACGGCATGACGATCCGTGTGCCAATCTTCGTAAAAGAAGGCGACAACGTTCTCGTGAACACGGAAACAGGGGATTACGTGGAACGGGTAGCGAAGTAGCGAAGTTCCGAACAGCGCAAATCCCCCTTCATCTTCCGGTGTTGGGGGACTTGTTATTCGCTAATGAGCCCGCAAAGAAACTCCCGATCTCTCAACAGACTTGTGTGCAGATTCATCGGTTTGAGCAGCGGATAAAACACATTCGTCACTCCGATCTCGTTCCATCCCATTAATCCGATCCGATTCGTACGATGCAGCATCGCCGATGAGAGAAGGCTCTGATCCCACGGGCAGAAATAGTTTTCGATGACGAGTGTTCCGTCGGTTATCCGATCTCGAATCGCAGGATTCGTAATCGTTGCGCTCGATTGCACGTCGCCTTGGAGAAAAATAATCTTCGTGATCGATTCCGGAATGCCGTGTGCGTTCATAGCGCCGATCATGAGTCTGCAGCCGAGTGAATGACAGATGATTGTTGTCGCATCTGCGTGATCGATGAACTCGCGAAGCGCAAACTGTGTAATCGATGACTCGGTGAGAAGTTCTTCGTCGCGATAGAGCTGAAAGTATTGCAAAGGATTTACGCACGCACCGATCGTGAGAGAAGTATTTTTACACCATCGAAAACTTTTCGCGGTTCCAGATTGTACTTCGGCATCCAACGCGATGAAGCCGGCGTGTTCGCCGAATGGTTTGCGAAATACGGAGGCTTCGAGGCCGACAGCGTATCCGTGAATGAGAATCGCTTTGGTCATAGGTGTATCCTAGCAGAAAAGCAGCAGCGCCCCATTCTCGTCGCCCGATCGTGCATCGGGCTTCGGAAGTGAGGCGCTGAGCGTGCGGCGTTGGCGTGGCGGTGAGCGTTGATCAAAATCAGTCTGCGAGGAGCCGTTGAGCCACTCCCTTGAAGAAGGACAGATTCCTGGGGTCGAGTTGCTCGATCCGGCGAGGCCTTGAGGCGATCGCCTCCGGGAATGGCGGCAATCGCACGACGAGGAAGATGCAGGAATCTTCGATCGGGTTGATGCGATAGTGTGTTCCGGGGATCTTCAGCAGAGATGTCTCTCCGGCCGAGATGACCGAGTCCATGCCGTAGACGGGTGCCTGTGTGATGACGATTCCGGTTTCGCACTTGCCCTTGAGAAGTTTAATGCCCATGGGACGAACGAGTGGCATCAGTGGCGGATTGCCATCGCAGGGGAACGCTTCCAGGAGCATCACCTGAATGCCGGGCGACATAAGCCGCCAGATTCCGTGGATGATCGGGCGAGGTGCCGAGATGAGGAAGGACGACCAGCCAGCGAATTCGTGCGCGGACTGGTTGCGGGCGAACAATTGCGCTGCTTCGAACGCCGAGGGAAGAGAAGCGGTGAGAACCATGAAGAACCTCCGGTGCCTTATTAAACGCGTAAAACGGGAAAAAGTCAAAGAAACGGAGTTGATGTACAATAGAGCTATTGCAACCGCATTCTGTTTCGCTATGGCAAAAAAGCACAAAAAATCTGCGGTGGAAATTGACGAGCCCCTCATGGGCGACGATGTTCGGCAAAGTGTGATGGCTATTGTGCTTGCGGCGCTTGGCGCGGTGCTCGCGTTAAGTTTTTTTGGGTTTGCTGGCAACGTTGGCGCATGGATCGATGGCAGCCTTGCGTCGCTTCTTGGTTTTGCTCGTGTCATTGTTCCGGTGATTTTCTTTTTGGTTGCTGCGGACGTGGTGCTTCGCGATAAGCAATTGATTACGTTCCGTGGTGCGGGATCGTTCCTCCTCCTCTTGATTTCACTCAACGGCATGCTGAACATGCTTTTTGCCCATGGCGTCACAAAAGGCGAGGCACTAAAAAATGCTGGTGGCGTTGTTGGTTTGCTCGTTTCGCAGTTCCTTGTTGGAGCGATGGGCTCGTTCGCCGCGTTCATCGTTGCACTCGCGTTACTCTCCGTTTCTTGCGTGTTGCTCTTTAATGCATCGTTGAAGTCGATTTTGGACGTTCCGATGACGTTGTTTGGTGGAGTAAAACGTAAGGCGGTCGATGAAGAAGACGAGGAAGAGGACGATCTTCCGTTTGATGAGCGAAAGAAGCTCGAGGAAGAGCAGGAGGTGGAATCGGAGTCCGATGATGAAGAGGTTACCGATGAAGAAGATGGTGAAGAGACAAAAAGGAAAGCTCCAAAGATTTTTACGGGCAACCAGGAGCACGTCATGACGAGTAAGGAACGACGAACTATCGAGATTCCGCTTGAACTTCTTGAGCTGAAGAGTTCAGAGGCAAAATCTGGCGATCTTGAACGGGGAACGGAACTCATCGTCAAAACGCTCCATCAATTTGGTATCGACGTTGAGGTTGAGGAAGTTCGTGTTGGTCCAACCGTCACACAGTACGCGCTTAAACCACCAGCGGGAATTAAGCTTGCACGTATCGTTGCGTTGCAGAACGATCTGGCGTTGGCGCTTGCCGCGCATCCAATTCGTATCGAGGCACCAATTCCGGGAAAGTCGCTCGTCGGAATCGAGGTTCCGAATCAGACGATTGGCCGAGTTTGTCTTCGAGAGCTTTTGGAATCGAAGGAGTTCAAGCATCGGAAGTCGAGCTTTAGTGTTCCGCTTGGAAAGGATATTACTGGCGCAACACAGATGATGATGGTGGAGCGTGCGCCACACATGTTGGTGGCTGGTGCGACGGGTTCCGGAAAATCCGTGTGTTTGAACGACATTATTATTTCGTTGCTCTACCAAAACGGTCCTGATGACCTGAAATTTATCATGGTGGATCCGAAGCGTGTTGAGCTTTCGGTGTACGCTGGGATTCCGCATCTCTTGATTCCACCGATCGTAAAGGCTGACGAAGCGATCAACGCACTCAAGTGGGCGGTGCGCGAAATGGAACGCAGGCTTGATCACCTTTCAAAATTTGGTGCGAAGGACATTGATTCGTACAACGCCAAGAGCAAAGAGCGCATGCCGCGCATTGTTATCGTTATCGACGAGCTTGCGGATTTGATGAGCCAGAACAAGCGTGATGTTGAAGCGGTTATTGTCCGCATCGCACAAATGGCTCGTGCGGCAGGTATCCATTTAATCCTTGCAACTCAGCGCCCATCGGTTGACGTCATCACGGGTATCATTAAGGCGAACATTCCAACGCGTTTGGCGTTTGCGGTTGCATCGCAAGTGGATTCAAAGACGATTCTCGATACTGGTGGTGCAGAAAAATTGCTCGGTCGCGGAGACATGTTGATGAGTACGCCGGAGTTATCGAAACCGAAGCGTGCGCAGGGAGCATACGTCGCAGAATCGGAGATCGAGCGCGTTGTTGCGTTTTTGAAGGAAGAAAGTGAACCAGATTACAACTATCAAATTACGGAAGGTGGTTCGGGATCGGGAGGAGTGACGATCGATGCTGCCGATCAAGACACCTTGCTCGACGATGCCATCGAGATTGCGATCGACGCCGGAAAAGTTTCCACATCGTTCCTTCAGCGCCGCATGAAGGTGGGGTATTCTCGTGCTGCGCGTATCGTCGATCTCATGGAGAAGCTTGGTATTGTTGGTCCGCCAGACGGCGCAAAACCTCGCGAGGTTCTTGTGAGCGAATGGCCACCAGCAGGCTCCGAGATCGATGAAGATATTCCGGACGAAGAAATCGCCGACGATGAGATTGCCGAGGAGGAACATCACGAGCCAACGATTAATGCACACATTGGCACAGAAGATGAGGAAGACGTCGATAAAGAAGTGAAGCTCTAGTATGGTTTTCGTCATGAGAAAGCTCGATCGTGTCCCGCAAACGCTCGGAGAAAAGCTCCGGGCGCTTCGGCGTGGGCAGGCGATCAGTTTTGTGATGCTCGAGGAGACGACGCACATTCAAAAGCGATATCTTGAGGCACTGGAACGTGGTCGATACGACGAACTTCCAGAGCCGTTGTATACGCGAAACTTTATCAGAGCCTACGCGCGAGTGCTCGGCGCCGATGAAACGTATTTCCTGGAGCTGTACGAACAAGAAAGTGGACGAACGGATTTGCTTGCGCCGCATCGCTTGCCTCGGCAGCGTGTTAAACGATCCTGGCTATTTTCGTCGGCATCCTTTCTTAAATTTTCTTCCATCGCGGCTATTGGAACCTTGTTCGTTGGGTATTTTCTTTGGCAGGTTGGGGGCATGCTTCGTCCGCCGCATATTGTTATCGAAAGCCCTGTTGATGGTTTTGCGGCAGACAATGCGCTTGTTGCGGTTCACGGTAGAGTTGAGAATGACGACGTGATGCTGATGGTGAACGGGCACCAGGTGGTGGTGAATGACGACAAGACATTTACGACAACCGTGGATCTTTCGCTTGGACTGAACGTCATCACCGTGGAAGGAACGCGTCGCTACTCGCAAAAAGCCACGGAATATCGCAGAGTTGTGTTTGACGAGAAAGACGGTGGGGAAGTTATGGGGATATCTGAGGTGAGCTTCGTTTCGAAGTAGTGTAGACTGTTCGGTAGGTGTTCGCTTTTGAGCGGACGTGCTGAATCATCTACATAAAAGTGTATGGCAAAGGAGAACGCGAGGATGACTGCTGCGAATGCGGCCATCGGGCAGATCAAGCAGCGGTTTGGGGAAGGGTCAATCATGAAACTTGGTGATCAGAAAGCTACAAACATCGATGCGATTCCAACGGGATGTCTTTCTCTCGATCTTGCACTCGGCGCGCTTGGCGTCCCGCGAGGTCGTGTGGTCGAAATCTACGGTCCAGAATCGTCTGGAAAAACCACGCTCGCACAACACATCATTGCAGAGTGCCAGAAGCAGGGCGGCATCGCGGCGTTCGTGGATGCCGAGCACGCCATGGATCCAGACTACGCACGAAAAGTTGGCGTGAACATCGACGAATTGTTTATCTCGCAGCCGGATACTGGAGAACAGGCGCTAGAAATCGTGGAAACACTCGTTCGGTCGAACGCGATCGACGTGGTGGTGATCGACTCTGTTGCGGCTCTTGTACCGAAGGCGGAAATTGAAGGTGACATGGGTGACTCGCACATGGGACTGCAAGCCCGATTGATGAGCCAGGCGTTGCGTAA
>CALRHV010000005.1 GCA_943359525.1 Candidatus Uhrbacteria bacterium | reverse complement strand
GGACTGCTCCCATTTCGCTCGCCACTACTTTGGGAATATGAGCACGATCTATCATCTCGCCCCTCGAAGCATCGAGTGTCGAGATGAAGATCTTACCCGTTCGTTTCTTTTCCTCTAGGTACTGAGATGTTTCACTTCCCTAGGTTCCCATTCGCCAGCTATGAATTCACTGGTCGAATACTTAGGCATTACCCTAAGTGGGTTTCCCCATTCGGACATCTCCGGGTCAACGGTTGTTTGCCACCTCTCCGGAGCTTATCGCAGGCTACTACGTCCTTCTTCGGCATATTTTCTCGAGCCATCCACCATATACCCTTAATGCTCTCCATTCACTGATTATTCACGACATTCTTCCCTGTTTGGGCTATTTTCGACTCACGTTTTCGAAAATGTTTTCAACGTACAATGAAGTACGTCTCAAACAATTTTCTCATCGTTCATCGAAACTATCCGCAAACATGAAAGTCTGTGTCATGTATATCAGTACGTTTTTCTCTATTTGCAATATTCGGTTGTGAAAGTTCGGAGGTCAGAGCTCAAGAAACTTCAGCGCTGCATCTCCAAAGCGGACGTTTCCGCACAGGCTCAATGTGGGCGAAATGGTATAGGACTGCGCAACGACTGTCAAGAAATTCCCCACCAAAGCTATCCACCATTGTTCCACAACTGTTTTTGCGCTAAGATTCGCCCTTATGATCAAACTCACCTTCATCACCGTCGGCACCCTCCCTCGTGGCCCTTTTGCCGCAATTGGGGATGAATTTCGCCTTCGCCTCAAAAAATTCGTCATGCTGACGGAAAAAATCGTTAAATCCGCAAGCGACATCGACGACGCCATTCCCCGTGGCGACATCCTCATCATTCTCGACGCCATCGGCCCAAAACACACTTCCGAATCCTTCGCCGCCTTCCTCAAGTCCCACGAAGACCTCGGCAACCACATCACCGTCGTCCTCGGCGGCCCCCACGGCCTCCCCGACTCCCTCAAATCCCGCGCATCCCTCCGCCTCTCCCTCTCCCCCATGACCACCACCCACGACCTGGCCCATCTCTTCTTCCTCGAGCAGCTCTACCGCGCCTGCACCATTAACCACGGCGTGACGTATCATTATTAAAGAATCTCTTTTTTTACTCCCTATGAAACTCCCTATCGAACAACCAATCCCATCTTCTGAGTCCTTCGGGCCAGCATTCGATAGCGAATTTCAAACATTTATTGAAGCTGTTTCTCAAAGAATGACTGAATCGCTAGACGGGATGGTTCGAGATGGCTTTTATACGCAAGCGGAACGAGATCAAAAATTTGCCATGCGTATGGCTGAGTTCACCCAATCCAATAAACGAACCGACAAAGCACAGTCGCTTCTTAATAATTTTTATCTGTGGCTTCCTGGTGGATATTACCGAAGTCCCACACGAGATAATGAGAAAAAAACTGAAATCGTTTCTGATATTGACGCAATACTCCACGAAATGTCTGCCGCTATTACTGCCGATGAAATATTGTCTGCAATGCGAGATACAAATTCAGCATTGAGTAAAGATTCCGCATACGAGCTCCTCGTAAAGATCTTTCTCAAACTTCGAGAAAAGGGGTACGCACAAAAGGAATTAGCTCAGTAAACTATGCCCCATCTCCTTGCCGACATTCCCGTCAAAGCATGGATCGAACACAATGGAAAAGTGCTGATGGTTCAAGAACTCGATGAATTTGATGGACGATGGGTGTTGCCGGGTGGACGGATTGATATGGGAGAAATGCCGAGGGAGGCGATGGTGAGAGAAATAAAAGAAGAGTTGAATCTCGATGCAACCGTTGGCGATATTTTGGATTGCAACATTTTCAACAGTAAATCTGGGCAAGCGCATTTCATTGTTGTGTTCGCTGTGACGATTGATCCCGAGCAGAAAATTACCGTAGAAGACGGCGAAGTTTCAAAGGCGGAATGGATCGCGATCGATGACGTCAAACAGCTCAAGCTCCGACCTGAATATATTCCGATCGTCGAGAAGCTCACCAACAAAATATAAACGTATGACGTCACCATCCCCATCATTGCCAGAACTCCCCACACTCACATTCCACAATCAACCCTTCACCTTCATCAAGGATCGCCGCAATGGGACAAAAATCTTTGGAGCCGATGATAGATCGTGTTTTCTTCGCATTGGACCAGCAAACGAGATCGATACAGAGCTTCGTTTTCATAAACACCTCGTCGAGCAAGACTATCCAGTACCAACTATTATCGAGGAAGGCAATTGGACCAATGGTGAAAAATATTATCTCGAAACTTCAGCTGGTGACGAGAAATACGGAATCACTTTTCGAGATGAAGCTATAGGAAACGGAACCGTCTCAGACGAAACATTCGAAAACTTCGCCGCCGTCATACAACAATATCTCAACGCTCAACAAAAATCCGAAATCGTCGAACAAGACTGGGAATCGGTATTCTTGGGTACACACATAGATTTCCTGCTCGAAGAACTACCGGATCAGAAAGAACAAGTAATGGCTGTTTTTGAAAAAGTAAAAGCCGATCTCGCTGAGGTTCCTTTTGTGCTCTGCCATGGCGATTTTAACGCGTATAACATTCTTCCTGGTGGGGTGATCGATTTCGAAACAACGTTCAATGGACCAAAAGGCTACGATCTCGTCAGTGCTGCAGCGTCGATTGAGTGGTTTCCAACCGAAGGCGATTCCGAGATTTTAGCGAAATATTCTTTTACACCGAAACAGAAACAACAGCTCCTAAACCTACAACCAGAATCAATCGCGCACTATGATGCATTCTTCCTACTCCGATCAATTTGGTCTGTGGTTCGTATGAATCGATTTCCAAAACTTCAGGCATGGCGATATGCGAAGTTTAATGAGTTGATAACAAAGTATCTAGCGCAATAAAAGATTGAGGGCTGCACAGCTCGCGCTGTGCAGCCCCGTTGAATCTGGCGAAACGTTCTCACAGGCCCGTCGGTCAAACAGTGGCTAAGGTGTGATCAATACACGCCATCCACGGCTCCCCGTTCTCGACTCTCTGTTTTTGCCTGCCATTTCTGTTCCGTCACGCGCGGACGCTTCTAAGTAGACGCCGGACGCCAAACGTACGGGCTATGAGCACTTCCTGTACCGAAGCTGCTCTTCACCAGATTCGAGAAAAGCCTAGCACGTTTCGCTCCTCAAACACCAACGCGCCCAATTGCTCAGGCGCGAAGCGTCGTTGTCACAGAATCAACTGCACATGAATTGTTGCACTCACTTGTAGCTTCACGCACCCAAGCGCGTTCTTCAGTCGCACCGTTGCCAGCCCGTGTTCTTCGTACACCGCAATGATGTCTTCGAGAACCGCCTCGATGTTCCCAGCTTCAAATGCGTCGAAAATCATGCGGTTCGTTTCGTCAGCAACTGCCGACGATACTGGAGCTTTTTCCACAAACTGAAGCAAAGTTTTCAGAATTGTTTCGTGTTCCGAAAGCGATCGTGCAAAAATTTCCGCTGCGTGCAACGCCATCGATCGCGATAACGAATATTTTCCCGAGCAAATCCTGCCCAACGTAGAGCTCGTCGTTCCTAGGAATCGAGCCCGTTCCCCCAGCGTCCGAAACGTCTGTTCCTCCGTCATTCGTTCTGCGAATAATCGATCTAATACTTTTGAAAGCGTCTCCACCTGGCTCATGATCGTCTCCGTTCATGTTTTCAAAAACCTCGCGAACCTTAGCAGAGAAGCGAACATACTTCAACCTCGAAGACTAGACAGCGCGAAGGACTAAAGAACATCAAAGCCCACATGACGAAAAATTTAGAGAATCTAATATCTACCGACTCCCCCAATACACGAGCGCAACGCCAACGAATGCGAGTAACCCGCCGGCAGCAATCGTGGTGTTCATCTGAAGTTCTCGAAAGAGCAGAAATCCAAAGGCTACGATAAACACTGGATAGGTAATTTCAACCAATGAAGCGAGCGTTGCGTTTTTTTCGTGAATAGATAATGCAATGAGCCAATCAGCGAGAATAAAAGTCGCCGTTCCTGCAACTGTTAGCCAAAGCGCGCGCCGAGACACCGCCAATGTATGTATGTCTGGCAAAAAAGTTCCTTGTGAAAGTGATATTGCCACCATCGTAATGCACCCAAAAAACAAACCGATTGCTAACGTTGTCGACACAGAGATATATTCAAACGCTTTCTCGTTCAACACATACGTTACGCCCCACAGCGCACTCGCGAGTAACGCAAAAATAAGCCACATAGTCATTTATTATTTTACCATCGCCTTCAGCACATAATCAGCCTCCAGGTTCACACGATCACCAACGTTCTTGAAACCCAACGTCGTCAACGAGAGCGTCAGTGGCAAAAGCGAGACGGAGAAGCGAACTCCGATGAGTGGCTCTCCCCCATTTATGGGGGAGTTGGAGGGGGCGTTCGAGATTGGCGCAGGATCACAGATCGTTAAACTGATCCCATCAATCGCAATCGATCCTTTCTGCACAATATATTTTACAAAAAACTCTGGTGCCGCAATCGTCACCCAGCAATTCTCGCCGTCGATATCCTTCTTCACGATCGTCCCAACGCCATCCACATGCCCGAGCACCATGTGGCCACCGAGTTCGTCGCCCATTTTCAACGGCTGTTCGAGGCCGACACGATCACCGACCGCGCGGTCGCCGATCGTCGTCTTCTCGAGCGTTTCTTCCATCACCGAAAACTTCAGCTTCGTTCCGTCGATCTCGATCACCGTCAAACACACACCGTCCACCGCCACGCTCGCACCAATCTCGGGAATCGATAAAACATTTCCGACCTCAATGGTGATATCCAAAAAATCTTCACGACGATCAATCGCGGCAACCGTTCCAAGGCCTTTGACGATTCCGGTGAACATATTTATCGAATCTCTGCGTAATCATCGTCGAGTGACTTGCCTGGTTCGTACACAATCGGCTCTGCGGCGACATCGAGAATAGACTGAAGAATAATCGAATATTCTTCCCCTTGAAAATGCTCCCCCGCTTCTGGCGTGACGAGCTTTGCATGGAACACGGATGCGTACCGCTTGGCGTGATCCACCGGAATAATCGAATCGTTCTGCGCGTGGATGACAACAAACTTGCTTGCTCGCCACATCAATACCTCGAAGTCGAGTTCAGACATGAAGAATCCGCGGAACTTGTCGTCCTTGATCATCCACGGCGTGGAAATCATCACCATCGCGTGAGGCGTGCTTCGAGCTTCTGCCGCCTCGAGCATTCGCAGTGCAGCAGCTCCGCCGAGGGAATGACCAACGATAATATCGGTTTCTTTCAACGGCGCACACGTTTTGACGAGTGTTTCGGTCCATACGTCGCGATCCGGCTCCTCTGGATTCGGCAATTCAGGAATAACAACATCAAAGTCCCTCGCCCGCAATTCACGCTCAAGCCACGGAAAGAATCCGCTTTTTGGCGTGGCCTTATAGCCGTGAATGAGGATGACTCGCATATATTGCAAATCCTACCGTAAAAGATCGTTCTGCGCGAGCATTACGCCTTCTTCCCCTCAATCGTAATGAACAACGTCTTTCCATCTTTCACACACGAATACGAAATCTTTTCCGTGTGGAGTCCGTGCTTTTCTAGCGCGTCGATGACAAGTTTATTTGGTTGAAAATAGAATGTGTTCAGCGCAGGTTCAGCTCCAGGAAGTCGAATATTTCCCTGCATCATCGTTTCGTTAACAACGAGATCGGTATACAGCGTTTTCCATACTTCCACCGAATCGTTATTCGTTGTGTTCACAAAAAATGAACCGCCGCGTTTCAGCGCTCGAGACATTTCCTTCACAGCTGTTTCAAGATTTGCGAGGTGAAAGAGGACATTTACCGAAATAACGCCATCCACCGATTCCGAATCAATGGGAAGCTCATACGCGTTTCCGATGATGAAGCTTCGATTTGGTGCAGAATACATTTCCTTGGCACGATTCACTAAAAACTCCGACGGTTCAACGCCGATATACGTTCCGTACCCATCAATTTCCGTCGATCCCCTCCCCTGGCCCGAACCAACATCCAAAATAATCGCTTTCGGTTCTACAATTCCCGCAAGCCATCTTCGCATTTCGGGATACAACACCTTATCCCTCCAATTCCCACTCTCCACCTCCACCGACGTGGCCCATTGTTTCGCAATCGCTTCGTCGGTAAATGGGTTTTCGGCGTCGAAGCGTTTAGACATAACGTGCTTATGGTTGAAGTTGGTTTTGTAGCTCCTTTGCGTAAGACTGCAAATGAAACATTCCGCTCAAGTCCGAAACAATATAATCTGGCAAATACATCCCTAACCATTCTCGAGATTCAGGGGTCCGAGCAACCGCGAGAGTTCTTACCCCGTTTACCTTCTGTCCATCTTTAATGTCACTTGGCAGGTCTCCGACCATAACCACCCTCTCTTTCTTTGGCGCGCGCTCCGCAATGAATTGAATCATCGCCACCTTATCATGACACTCAGCGTGTATTTGATCGAAATCTCCAATGACCCCGTGTTGAGTGAGAACCTCCTGAATATGCTTTGCCGACCCTGCGGAAATAATGTGAATTTTGAGATTTGGGTTAACCCTCTTGGCCGCCTTCATAGCATCGAGAACAGCCTTTACCTCTGGAAAAAGTGTTGCAGGAGTATGATGTTCCGCGTTCACTTTCGTCTGGACTTCTCGATATGCATCTCGAAACGATGTAATTTCTTCTGGCGTTTCAAGAAAGATGCCAAACCTCCGATAATATTTTTGGAATGGAGACTGAAATGACGTAGCAATATCCTCGATAGTCTTTGGTAAAGGAATCGTCTTGTCCGCCATCGTCTCAATCATTCCCAGCACCGCTCTATTTACCGCGTACATTCCATCGTATAACACGCCATCAAAATCAAAAATAATCTCATCGAATATTTCTACAGCAGAGCCTTCCAACGATTCGCTTGTTAGGAACTTTGGAAGCTGTTCGCGATATTTCAGTGCATCATCGTAGTCGGACGGCTGAAGAATTCCCGTCGCCCCCTGCTTTCTCATGATCGGTAAAAGAGCAGGAAAGTCTTCGCGATCCCGCACAAGCTCCGTCAAACGCTCAATCTTTTCCTCCTCTTTGCCGACTTCGAACGTGGGTGATTTCATAAATCCTTTTATTATTTTAAAGCGTTTCTCAGCATCTCAATCCTCTCATCACCAAAAACTTGATATCTCTCTGCAACGTCATGCTGGCCAAGAATATGACGATAAACTCGCTGAATCAACGCGGCACGGATTTCATAAATACGTGTCACGCGTTCTGGAATTGGCTTTTGATATTGCCGGTATTCCGCATATACCGCATCACCGAGCTTGCTGCTGCCAAGGGCGTACGCATCCACGGCACTACGCACAATAGTGAGATATTCATCCGCAACCCGCCAGGATTCTTTCGGCGGCATAACATCAATAAAACGCACGTCATCGTCAATAATCAAAACATTATCCGGATTGTTGTCGATCGCTGCAGAAATTATATGCTCGTGTTCATGAGAAAAATACTCATCCTGCGTACTTTGCTCAATAAGCATATCGACGACGGTATCCGCATCAGGTCGAGGAATGTGATCATCAGCGAGATACGCAAAATCACGGAGATCTTCAAGGCTTTCTACATGCACACTCAACAAGCCACGAGAAAACAACGGCTGAAGTTTTTCATGATGCTCAACAGTAATCCTTCGAAGGCTCTGCACGAGCGATTCAACAATCTTCTGTATTACGTCTTCCGTCACAGCACCATCAATCAGCTTCTTCGTAAGTGTTTGCTCCCCGTCAATCCGCTGCATTTCGATATAAAAGTCTTCATCGTCGCCGTCAACAACAGAAACACATCGCATGTATATCTCCGGCGACATTGCATGATTCCAATAAAAATCCTCCGCATAAAATTCCTTGCGAACACCGATGTCTGCAAGGTCGGCAAAAAATTGTTTTTCTCGCTTATATACTTTTACTACTCGATTTCCGAAAAAGAATATCTTTGAAATCTGCACGTCAATCACCCGATCGGGCAACCCAAATCCCGCTACATTTCCCTTCTCAAATCGCGTGATGAGATCCATACATTGCTCAATCTCCTTCAACTCATACACCCATCCCGGTTGCCACTTCCATGGAGCCGAGACGGCATCGGCAATCGAAACACCTTTAATCCAATGTTCTAGACCATACTGCGTCGCCCGGTGGCCGATGACCATAACGGTCTTACCCTCGTAGTCACACAAAAGATCGGTGAGAAAGTATTTCATTCGCTCTGCAGTCTGCTCGTAGCTTTCGCCGTTCGGGAACGGCTCGATGATGTGTTTCGGCTTCTCTGGATCGACCTCCGAACTCGCATGTTGCGTGAGGTCGCCATAGTTACACTCGCGGAGTCTCTCGTCTTGAATAATCGGAAACCCACGATTCGCAAACGCGATCTCCCCCGTTTTGTATGATCGCTGAAGATCGGAACAGAAAATCGCGTCGAGATGCTTCTCAGCATACCGCTCACCAAGTTCTTTCGACTGTTTCAATCCGAGCTCGGACAGCTCAACGTCATTCCAACCAGACGATCGATGCGCCTCATTATCAATGGTTGTGGAATGGGATTCGAAAATGATGGTGACCATATTTTTTAAAAAGCTATTTCGATCCCTTCTTACTCTTCTCAAATCTCACCATCAAATACGTTCCTATCCACGACCCAGCAACAACCGGGAAAATGTAGAGCCAATTTTCAGTGTAATTTATCACACCGAATGCCAACAGAAAATGCATCAACGAACCAATTGTTGCGGATTGATATGGCTTTAACGAAACAACCTCTAAGGTATATTTTGCGTACAAACCATCAACAAGAATATAACTCGCAAAAACAAGCGTGACGACGAACCAGTCAATAGAAAGAAATAGTGTTCCTACTGTCTCCATAAATCGTATTCCAAGTGAAGTGTATGCAAATGTTCTGGTGGGTAGAGAGAGACTCGAACTCTCATTCCTTGCGGAACATGCTCCTAAGGCATGCGTGTATACCAATTCCACCATCTACCCATGTAAAAAGTATCATACCGAACCTTCGAGTTGTCGCAAAATCGGGAACGGGGATTTTAAGTGTTTTCCTGACGACTCTTGGTGTTCGAGGGTGATGAATTCGGCGATTGGCGAATGAAAATGGTGTGTTTTTCCACTGGTCTTTTCTTGTTGCTGAACACAATTCATGGCACGATAGACGTACAAGCAACTCCCCACAACCCCTGAACAAGGGCTTGTGGGGAATTTTGTTTGCCGCGGGTACTCGTGCTTATTTCTGCGGATTGAATGCTGTTCGGCCAACATCATTCGCCGCGCCTAACCCTTTATGAAACACCAATATGCCCTGGGACTCCTCCTCGCGCTGTCCTCTCTGTCTCCTCTATCCGCAATCCGAGCGGCCGAGCCACCAAAAGTCTTCTTCTCCGAAATCGCGTGGGCAGGATCGGCGCGATCGACGGCTGATGAATGGATTGAAATTCGGAACACTGGAACCGAAGCTGTCGACATAAGCAGTTGGTCGCTCACTGGTGTTGGAACGAGTGGATCTGTGTTGACGATCCCGAGTGCAACATCGCTCTCAGCGGGATCAGCATACATCCTCGCCAATTATTCAATGACGGACCCGAAAACAACACTCATCGTAAAACCCGATCTCGTCAACACCGCCGTGAGTATTCCAAATACGAGCCTCAATATCTCACTCACTGATACAGCCGGCACGATGATCGATTCCCTGGTTGATCCCGGAATACCAAACGCAGGATCGTCAACCACATTCTCAACAATGAAGCGCGATTTTTCCTCGATGTTGTGGTTTACCGAAGCTGCGTCAACATATGTGTCGCACGAAGTGATTGCGGTGCCGATCGAATCGATGGCGCCAAGCGCTCCATCGATGGAAACAACGGTAACGATTGCCGATCCTGTAGTGGCGGAACCGATTATTGTCACCAGCACTCCTGAAGCAGTCGAAACTCAGATGAATCCAGTCATTCTCGACTCAACCGTCTACGATCAGACCGTCTCCGATTCCGTTGGTATAGAACCGATCGCGATCGAAATGATCGTCGCCGATGCGGTCATGGTCGAACCGGGCGTCCCTGATCCGACTATCGCTAGCGACACCGTTCCGATCATTATCGATCCGATTGTAACCGATCCAGTAGGAGTTGATCCGATCATTCTCCCTGAACCCGAACCGGTCATCAGCGAACCAATCGTGCCGGCAGTAATCGAGGTGCCCGTTGTCGCAGAAGCCCCGGTTGTCGCTGATATTCCCGTAGTGCCTAACGAACCGACCGTCATTCCGGACGCTGCAGTCACAGTCGCTTCTGTTGTTGCGGTCGAAGAGTCTACACCCGTCGTAGCCGCCCCACCAACCACTCCAAAAATCATCGAACCGGCTCCTGAGGCACCAGCAATTTCAACATCAACCGCCAAAATTGGCGACGTCATTATTAGCGAAATTCTTCCGTCACCGAGTACGGGCAACGACGAATGGGTTGAGCTCAAGAATACAACGACCGCCCCCCTTCTTCTCGACGGATTAACGCTCATCGATGCATCTGGGAAAATCACAAATCTCAGCGGCTCCATCAATGCTGGTGGCTACGTATTCATTCCGAATCCGAGTGGCAAGCTCAACAATGACGGCGACAGTATCACGCTCATGAATGCCGGCCTTATTCTTGATTCCATGAGCTACGGCAATGAAACAACTCCAGCTCCCAAAAAAGACGCCGCATTAGCGCTCGTCAACGGTGTATGGACAACATCAGTCACCAAAACTTTAACTCCAACCATCTCACCAACCCTTTATGCTCACACCACAACGTTCGTTCCAGCACAGCAGACCACAGGCACAACCCATTCCAATGAATCAACTCGTTCATCAAGCGCTTCACCGGCTCTCAAGAGTCATGTGGTTGCCGCAGTCCAAAGCGTCGCAACCGCTGATCCGGCTCCAACTTCAGTCAGCGTAAAAACTGCATCGACGACGAAAACAAATTCGAAAGCTTCAGTCGCAACAAAAACAACCAAATCAGCTGCATCGACCAAGAAAAAAACTTCAACGAGCGCAAAATCGTCTGCACGATCGGTGACGATCGACGACATCGCAACACTTGCCGATGGAACAAAGGTCAAACTCGAAGGCATCGTGGTTGCAGCAGCTGGCCTCGTTGGAAAGCGATCCTTCTTCCTTGATGGTCTTGAGGTCTATCAAAGCACCGGTGCTCTCGCCGACGTAAAAATCGGTGACCGTGTATCGATCACCGGCGAAGTGAGTGTGCTTTCCGATCATCAACGAGTGAATATTCAGGAAGGCGCCGCACGCGTCATCGATCAGAGCACTCCGATCGTTCACGATTACGCGACAACACTTCCCTACGGCAGCCTCACTCGAATTACCGGAACCGTCAGCGCTCGCGATGGCAATGCCGTGTTGCTCAATACCGATCTCGGAATAATCAAACTCGCTCCAGGAAACGGCGTCACCATAACATGGGCTGATCTTGCTGGCGCAACCATCACCGCAACCGGAATCCTCAAACATGGCGATCAAGAAATGCTTGTACTGCGATCGAACGATGATGTCGTGAACCGGCAGAACAATGAGGCTGTCTCCGCCGCAACCGTCGCAGGAACAACCACATCACAATCATCGCTTCCTTGGACGGCTGGACTGCTCCTTGCCGCAAGCAGTGCCGGATTCGGTGCATGGGTTTGGTACACACGGCCAAAAGCACGCACACCAAAACTTATTCTTCATCCAACCAACGTATGAGCGACGGACAATACCAGAAAGGATGGCTCGGTATTATTACGGATAATTTTCACGCACTCATGAAAAAACACGACATGCCAGAAGACATCGCGCTCGATCTTGAACGATTCGTCCTCGCCACCGCAAAAGATCAATTCCGCGCAGGCAGCAAAGGCGCGATTGGATGGTACTTAAAACAAAAAGCCATGGAGGCTCGCATGCCGAAACTCGCACTCGCAGCCTAACTTCACGACCATATGTCTTCTTGCTATAGTGCGAATATATGACGTCTGACCACGCGCCAATCACAAAGAAAGAGATGGTGGAACTTCTTGGAGGCATCCATCAGCGACTTGATGGCCATGATAAACGGTTTGACCGGATCGATGTACGGTTCAACGCTGTTGATGCACAGTTCGACGGTATCGACGGACGATTTACCACGATCGATCAAAGATTTGATCATCTTGAAGATCTCATCGAAACCGTCGCGACCGAAGTAAACGGCGTCCAAGAAACGTTGCAACGCCACGAGCAACGATTCGATCATCATGACGAACTTCTCGAGGCTCTCGCGACCGAAGTGAATTCGATCTCAACGATTCTCGAGTCTCTCGTTCCCGCACAACACGATCACGAGGAGCGTATTACCCGTCTTGAGCGCGGATACACACGGCTGATTCTGAAGGCATAATCTTCCAAACGCCGCCCTTCTCGGGCGGCGTTGCCGTTGACCGAGAACATGCCTCGTGTTATAGTTTTGCGGCAAGAAATGAGCGAAAATGCGGCAGTAGTTCAGTGGTAGAACGTCTCCTTGCCAAGGAGAAGGTCGCCGGTTCGATCCCGGTCTGCCGCTCCAAGAATTCCCGACTCTGGTCGGGTTTTTTTGTTCTCTGCTATCCTTCCCACATGTTTCCCATCCGATCCATCGCGTTCATGAATCTCTATCTCTCCTGCGTTTTTTCGCTTGGGGCAGTTATTGGAACTATTGTATTGCCATCATACTTCCCAGAGATTTTAGTTCCGGGTGCACCGATCCTGGAACAGCTCTTCGAAACAAAACCTCACCAAATCATTCCCCCAACCGAACCCGCCCGCCTTCTTTTCGTTGGCGACATCATGCTGGCGCGCGGCGTCGAGTGGAGAATTGGTAAAACGAATCTTGAATATCCGCTTTCCGATGTAACCGAATATCTCTCAGCACCCAATCTCACCATTGGAAACTTTGAAGGAACAATCCGAACCGCGCCAAATCAAGAACTCGACGGCTTTACATTCGACACCACACCAACGATCGCAAAGATTATTGCAGCTGCCGGAATCGATTTCGTTTCGCTTTCGAATAATCACAGCGACAACTACGGATCGAAAGTCGTCACATCAACGCGAAGCACCATCAACGATCTCGGCATGACACCATTCGGCGATCCGTATGCGAGCACAAACTTCATCGGTCATACTACCGTCAACGGCATCGCAATATCCTTCATCGGGTTTCACGCATTCGGCGAGGAACCGGAATCGATCGTTGACGCGATTAAGGACCAGAAGGCCGCGGGCAATTTCGTTATCGTTTTCCCACACTGGGGAAATGAATATGAAGTCACACCAAGTGTTGCGCAAACCGATGCCGCACACCTCTTCATCGATTCTGGTGCCGACGCGATTATCGGCGCGCATCCTCACGTCATCCAAACGTACGAAAATTACAAAGGCATTCCGATTATCTATTCCCTCGGAAATTTCCTGTTCGACCAAAGTTGGAGCACACCAACATCACAAGGCCTCACACTCGGCTTTGATATCGATGCGGAGTCGATCACAATGTCATTCGTTCCTATCTCGATCATCAAGGAGCATGTCACGCTCATGAATACCGACGACACATCAAAAATTCTCTCCGAACACAACCTTCCCCTCGTCCTCAAAATTTCACGTCCAACAATCCAAAGTGCTGCAACGCAGCAATAATGCCCGGGCGCTTCATCTCCCAACAACCCTCGATGAGCTCCTGCGGACTCCCCCAAAACACACGAGCGAACTCTCGGTGATGCGCGTCCAAATTCATCGGCGTTCCAGGCTCCATCTGGCCACAAACATATTGCTGTTCCTGACCAACAAAGCCCCCAGGAAACTTTGCGATATATTCGTCGCTCCAGCGATACGAAAATTTTTCATCCATCACGCCGAGAATCGTGACGATCGACGAATCAATTCCGAGCTCTTCCGATGCCTCACGCAACGCCGCATCGATAACGGTTTCGCCGGGATCGATCCCACCCTGCACAATCTGCAACGCATCGCCATACGTTTCGTCACTTCGTTCGCAACACAACACACGGCCATGGCCGTCAGTTAACATCAACGCAACATTCGCACGATAGCGATCCATAGATTCAGTATTTTACTCTCCGATCTTGAGCATCTGACGAGCTACCGATCCATCCGGCGCAAAATGAAATGCGCCGTTGCATGATTTTCCCTTAAGAAATGCTGGCAACCAGAATGTATCGTCCGGCCACATCTCAGCGTACGGAATCTCATCAATCGCAAACCATTGTGGTCGCATTTCTTCGGACTCGATCACGTCTCCGCTCCACCGCTCCACTCGGAACAGATGGACCTCGAGGATGCCGTCCTGGCCTTCGAACGTAAATTCGATGATTCCTGCAGCGCTCATCGATTCCACCGTCAACCCGCACTCCTCGGTCACCTCCCGTTTTGCAGCATCCTCAATCGACTCCCCCTCCGCGACTTTCCCTCCAAACCCATTCCACTTCCCCGCCCCAAATCCGCGCTTCTTCATACCAAGAAGGATACGATTCGGTTCTACGATGACGCACAAGGTGAGAATTTTATTCATACAGACAATACAATAGCAAAACCTTATCACAAAACTCGATCTTCAAAAATAGAAAACACCGTCATTCAACGGTGCTTTTCTGGTGCCGGGGAAGGGACTCGAACCCTTGATCCATTTCTGGAAGCAGATCTTAAGTCTGCCGCGTATACCAACTTCGCCACCCCGGCGCATCCATATTCTGCACGAAAATTTCGTTTGAAACAAGCAGGAGCCTGGCACGCGTACGCGCCAGGCTCCACGTATGGTCACACGTACTGCTGAACTCAGCCTTTGCTGTCCAGTGGGGCGATGGCGGTATCAGGGATCTCGCCTTCGTACTCCATGAACGTGGGGTGACGTTCGCCGATCATCGTCGGCGTCACCGGCGCACGGCCTTTCGCCTTAAGCGCAGCCTCCGCTTCCAAGTCTTCGCCGAAAACGACTGCCGAGAGGCTACTGATGACGGATCCCACGGGATCGCTCAGCGCCGTCTTCAGCGCTTCGGTCTCCTTTTTACCGAGACTCGTTGGATCCTCACGCTCGGCAAGGAACTTTCCGAGCAGGTATGCGTGATATCGGGGTGGATCGAACTTTTTCCACCACGCCACAGTGAACCTAGTGAATGGCCTCTGCTCCGCGGTCAGGAAAGCGGACTCCGCCTCTTCGCGTGCAGCTTGCACGACCCGGTCGTCGATCTCCACCCGCGTTGGCGAGCGATTTTCGTTGATCCAGACGTGGTATCCATTCACACGAGCATCCGCCTCCGTCATCGGTGGGCCGCCAACAAAACGGACGACGAGCCCGGGCCAGAGCGGAACACGAGCGAATACAGTTTGCAGGGCCGCATTCAACGTGTTGCGAAGCTCGCCGTTGCTCTGCATATAGCGAAGCGCCCAGTTCTCCTCGATCCTCCCGGAAATGACAGGAGCGAACACGAGATCAATCTCCACGATAGTGGTTCCCTTCTCTGCTCCAGCGAAGAGATTCATAACCTTCGCAGCGATGACCACCGATACCATCCGTCCTCCGGCCACTACCGGCTTGCCAAGAGGACTTGGGGACTGCAACCAGCCCAACGATTTCACGTCGGCGACGGTCCAGGCATTGGCCCGAAGCCCGATCCTCTGACGAATGGGCGGCGGCTGTGGAGGAACGTTGGTGATCTTGGCTGGTCCGAGACCCAACGTACGAGCACCCCGCAGTTCCACGGGGATCGACGGCGCGCCGTCAATTTCTGCCTCGGGAATCATCGTGCGGCGGGTGAGGTCCACGAGGAACTCAGACGGGATTGATGGTTCAACGGGCATGCCGAGCTGGCGGACGACGGACCGCAGAGGCATCGGAGGCGCTTCTTCACCAAGAACAGTTGCGCGGGTGGGATCGGGAGGGGTTTTCGCCATTGCTGGCTCCTGGGGAAACCGAATGATTCTGTGTTTTCCGCGAGGGTCGCGGTGACTCATTTGAGCATAAAAAATGGTGAAAAGTCAATCAGTACGGTACAATTTCTGCAAGATATGTTGCACGAGGAAGAACACAATGATGCGCAGCGGATCGTTGAGAAAACAGCGGATCCGGAAGAGCGAATCATCGAAAACACCCTGCGCCCGTCGCGGTTGGATGATTTTGTTGGTCAAGACGATCTCAAAACAAATCTTTCAATCTTCATCGACGCAGCGAAGGCACGCAACGAGCCAATCGAGCATCTTCTGCTTTACGGCAATCCTGGTCTTGGCAAAACAACCCTCGCGCACATCATCGGCGCCGAAATGGGAGCGAATGTTCGAGTAACGAGCGGCCCAGCCCTTGAGCGGGTTGGCGATCTTGCCGCGATTCTTTCCAATCTTTCGCGTGGCGACGTGTTGTTTATCGACGAAATTCACCGCATGAACCACAACATCGAAGAAGTGTTGTACCCCGCGATGGAAGACTTCGCGCTCGATCTCGTCGTCGGCAAAGGCCCATCGGCGCGCACACTCCGACTAAGCCTTGAGCCATTCACCATTATCGGCGCGACTACGCGCCTCTCGTTACTCTCTGCTCCACTTCGCGACAGATTCGGTAGCACGTTACATCTCAACTTCTATTCCGATGACGACATGGCGAAGATTCTTCACAGAAGCGCGAAGATTCTTAGCCTCGACATGGACGAGGAAACCGCGAAAACAATTGCGTGTCGTGCACGAAAAACTCCACGCATCGCGAATCGTCTTTTAAAACGTGTTCGCGACGTTGCACAGATTCGTCATAACGGAATTCTTACCCCCGACGTTGCGCACGAAGCCCTTACGATGCTCGCGATTGACGATCTTGGCCTTGATCCCGTTGATCGTCATCTTCTTCTTACGCTCATCGACAAGTTCAATGGCGGTCCTGTTGGTCTCGGCACTCTCGCCGCGGCGACACAGGAGGAAACAGAGACGATCGAAGAAGTGTACGAGCCGTATTTGCTTCAACTCGGATTCTTAGAGCGCACGCCTCGTGGAAGAATGGCAACCGCACGAGCATACGAGCATTTAGGACGCAAAAAATAATGCTACAATAGGCCCGTATGGATATTCCGTTGTGGGTTCTCCTCGTGCCATTCGCATTCATTGTTGCGTTCACGGCGCTGTTTCTTTTTTTTAATGTTTTCCATCTTGCGCGTTACGGCGTCGTTGGACGCGGCGCGATTGGATTGATTTTGGTATACCTCGTCAGCTATCTTTTTGTGCTTGTCCTTGGCGCCACCGCACTTCTCGACATCCAATGGACACAAACAGTAACACTCAGCGACATTCTGCCATTCACCGGCGGAAGCTCATCGTCCTTTGGCCTATGATGAATCTCGATACACTTCCAAATGCGTTACCGAATGAAAAGGTCATTCTCTTTTTGCGTCGTCATTGGATTGATCTCATTCGTATTTTCGCCTTCAGCGGCGTACTTTTTGTGCTTCCAATCGTTGTTGGAACACTCATTGAACTTGCGAGTCCCGACCTGATCGCCCACGTTTTTTGGGGCCCAGCCCTCGTCGCAACGCTTGTGGCATACCTCCTCGTTATTCTTGTGCTTACGCTTACCGAGCTCACCGATTACTGGCTCGACGTGTGGATTGTTACCACGGAACGCATTATCAACACCGAGCAACACGGACTCTTTAATCGCGTGGTTTCTGAGGTGTATCTTCATCAAATTCAAGATATTACGAGTGAACAAAAAGGATATCTCGCAACATTCTTAACCTTCGGAAACGTATTTGTGCAGACAGCCGCCGAGCGCGAACGGTTCCAGTTTAAAAACATCGACAATCCCGACGACGTAAAAATCGCGATCGGTGGATTAGCAAAGACGTGTAAGAATACTCATGGGCACAAGATGCATGAGGAAGAGGCGCCGACGGAATAGTTACTCCCACTTTTTCGCTACATCAATTCCGATATAGAAGTATCGCAGAATCTCGTCGTACATTTGGCCTTGGTTTGCCATGCAGAGTGCGCCAGAAGCGGACATTCCCACGCCGTGACCCCAAAGAGTCTTTCCTTCGTCGCACGGAACGGGCACGGAAACAGCCCACGCAACACTTCCGTACCACACATCACTCCAATTCCTTGTGTGTCCATCACTGCGAGAAAAGTATGGCGTGATTGCAGTCTCGCCTTGATACGTTACGATTCTGCCACGAGTTGCCTCGATGGCTGCGGTGAGATTCGGGGTGCGGAGCTCCTGTCCGTAGCCCTTGTATACCTGATCAAGCCATGCATCCACGTGAAAAAACTCACTCTTATGCTTTGTGGCGCGGCTCCAGTGATAAAACGCATACGTTCGCGCAGCCGTGATGAGTGTTTTCTGAAATTCGGCAGGAGAAATATTTGAGGTCTCTGCCAAACCACGAAGATAATATTCCATCGATAGCTCATTGATGAGCCAGGTGCGATCATTCGGCACGTTGTAACGAAGTTCGAGAATATTTCGGAACGTATTGTCCGTAAATGACGATCCGCGCGTAACTTTTCGATCGAAATTGGTCACGGTCATGATGGCATTCACCGTCTTTGGAATGATGCGGATGCCACTCGATACCTTTTCGATTCCCTTCCCCCCATCAAACGTATATGTCTTTCCGTCCCACGCCGCAGTCACCGATTGGCCCTTCTTCATTTCAGCAAGCAGATTTCCCTCAAGATCTTTCACATCGAAGTCGCTTTCGCCTGATGTGATCACGACCTCATCCTCGGTCTCTTCGTCCACAATCAGCACACCAACGCGCATCGTTGGTTCTGCAATGTACGCAACGCCCTGACCTCCGTCGTCAACACTGTCGTCTTTTGGTGCAGAAACCGCTTCTGCAGCACCGCCAGTCACTTCAACAGGAATCGTCACAAAGGTATCGTCGACCACCGCTTCATTCGCAGCAAATTGAAATTTTGCCGTGTGTTTTCCATTTGTTTTTGGCACGGTAATCGCAAACGTCAGATACGCCGTCTCCCCCGGCTTAATTGTTGACGCTGCACTCGTGACGACATCGCCCTTCCACGACGCGTGTTTAAAGGAACCCGTAGATGCAATACTCATGTCTGGAGCTCGCAGTCCGTAATTCTTCCACGTTGTCGTGCCAGTATTTTTAAATCCCGCAGAAAGCGTAACCGACTTCCCCGCCACCGACTTCACCTTGTTCGCCGACACCATTGAAAGCGTTGCACGGTCGGACGACACTGATGTCGATGGTGTTGCGGTTGTCGATGATGTAGTGGTCGATTTCGCGGTGGTGGCCGACGAAGCCTTCACCGTGATATTCAATGTAAATTCCCCGCCTTCGAACCAGGAGTACAGCTCGGACGCGAGCTTAAACGTTTCCGTATACTTCCCGATTGCTGTTGGCGCCTTCAACTGAAACGTAAATGTTCCGATCTTTCCTTTTACCACCGACGCCTCCGCCATTCGCTTTACCTGACTTGGCGAAAGCCATGTTCCAGGATCGAACACGCTCGTGCGATACTTTGGGCCGTATGTATAGAGGGAAACGTATCCTGCGCCGTCATTCTTCCATGTAAAATCGGATGTGTTTTGAAATGTTGTGGTAATCGTCTTTATTTCGCCTGGCGCCATAACGATTGTTCCGCTCCCAGAATTCGTGATTTGCAGCGCGGAGTAGACCGCTGCGTGCGCGGTGGGTACAGGGCAAAGGGAAAGAACCGCGGCCACAGCGACGAATGCAGAACAAATTCGGCGGAAAAATGAAGGCATAGATGCAAGCGCATTGTAACAATTCTTGGTACAATTTGCATCAACTATGTCCACCGAACGCAGCGCACTCGCAAAAAACACCGTGATTCAGGTGGTTGGCAAGATTGTCGGCACCGTTCTTGGGCTGGCTACATTCTGGCTTTTGATTCACACGCTCGATGATGCCGGCTATGGCGCACTCACAAAAGCACAAACGTACGCATCAGTTTTCGCGATTCTTGTGGACTTTGGGCTAACGCTCACGACGGCACAAATGATTTCGGAGCCTGGCGCGAACGAGAAAAAGATCCTCGGCACAATTTTCTCCGTTCGCGCCGTTAGTGCATTCGTGTTTTTAAGTATCGCGCCAATATCCGCAATGTTTCTTCCTGTAACACCCGACGAGCGTCTGGCAATTCTCTTTTTCGCTGGTTCGTTCTTTTTTAGCTCAATCGCACAAGTATTTGTTGGCGTCTTTCAAAAACGCCTCCTGCTTACACAAGCAACGCTCGCCGAAACCGCAAATCGCTGCGTTGCATTTCTTGGTGTGCTTGCTGTGTGGAATTGGAATCTTGGTCTTGGCGCAGCGTCGTTCGCGTTCGTTATTGGCGGCGTCGTCCACGTTCTGCTGATGCTCCGAGGAGTGCGAGCCTACATTCCGATGTCACTCAGCTTTGATCTCGACATCGCAAAAACGATCTTCACAAAAAGCTGGCCCATCGGCATCTCCATTTTCTTTAATCTTCTCTATTTAAAAGGCGACGTGCTGTTCATGTGGCTTTTTGGACGATCGGATACGGAAATTGGCTACTACGGCGGCGCGTACAAAGTTATCGACGTGGTAACGACGGTGCCGACAACACTCATGGGCCTACTCCTCCCCCTTCTCGTTGCCGCATGGGCGGCACATAATCGACCACTCTTCGCAAAACGCATGCAAGACGGCTTCGATATGCTCGTTATGCTCGGCGTTCCTTTTGCCTTTGGCAGCGTGATGTGTGGCGTTGCGGTGATGACTCTCGTAAAATCTTCACTTGCCCCAGCCGGACAAATTCTCGCTATTCTGGGCCCAACAGCAACCGCAGTGTTTCTTGGATCACTCTTCTCATACACCGTCGTCGCTATTGGCAAACAGCGAGCAATGACATTCGCATACGCATTCGTCGCAACACTCACCCTTATTGGCTACGCAATCTTCATTCCGCGGTTTGGCATGTGGGCAGCGGCAGCAATGTCGTTATTCGCAGAAACGCTCATTGGCATCATCGCAGCCGTCGTCGTCATGCGACATACACAATGGAAACCGGATTTGAAGATTTTTATGAAATGTTTAGGCGCGTCACTCGTCATGGCGTTTGGCTTGTATGCTGTGCGCGATTTCAGCGCACTCGTTTCTATTCCAATCGGCACCGCCCTCTATATCACCACGCTCGCAGCCCTCGGTGGGCCGTCGCCGAAATCGCTCCTCCGATTATTCCGAGCAGATCCGGGACTTGTTGTGTAAACCTCTATGATCTTTCCCGCCCTCCTTACGATCCTCCTTGCCGCCTTTGCTGTTCTCTCTTGGCGAAATCAAAAACTCGGCATCGTTCTTCTCTTCACATTGTTACCGACGTATCTTATTCGACTGGATGTTGGACCGATTCCTTCTACGCTGCTTGAAGGCTTTGTGTTGATCACGATTGCGCTCGCCGTTCTTCGATTACGATCGGAGACGGCGCAGCGAGCCGTCTCTACGGTTTGGGAATCGTTCGGATGGTATCGGGCTCCAATCGTACTCATTGTCATCGCCGGAATCGTCTCCACCGTCATCGCACCGGACACACTTTCCGCGCTCGGCATTCTCAAGGCGTACATCATCGAACCAATTCTGCTTGCGCTCGTCATTAAGTCGGTAATGCCCGACCGCGCAGATACTGAACGCATCATCACCGCACTTATTGCATCAGCAACCGTCGTCGGCACCCTTGCTATTCTCCAAGCTCTCACTCACTTCGGCATTCCCGACGCATGGGCGATTGAAAACCGCGCAACGTCACTCTACGACTATCCAAACGCCGTTGGTCTGTTCATCGCGCCGATTATGGCGATGGCGGTGGTGAGGTTCTTCAACCGAATCATCTCCGTACGGACAAGCCCCCCTCCGACTCCCTCCATAAATGGGGGGAGAGGAATCACTGAGTGGCTCCCCTCCATTTATGGAGGGGCTGGGGGAGGCGCGATTCTTCTCATGCTCGGTGGAATCGTTGCCGCAAAAACAGAAGCGGCACTCATCGCAGTTCCCGTTGCGCTCGTGATCATCGGACTTCTCGCGCCGATTGCTGGACGGATCAAATACGCCATCATCGCCGCAACAATTGCTGGGGCGTCCGCTGTAATGATTTTTGTGCCATCGATCGTACAAAAGATTACGCTTCACGATTCTTCTGGTCTCGTTCGTCGAGCACAATGGAGTGAAACTCTTACGATGCTTGCGGATCGTCCGTTCCTTGGTGCTGGACTTAATGGCTATCCCGTCGTACTCACGCCATATCACAACGCAACGTTCTACGAAATCTTCCAGTACCCACATAATATTTTCTTAAACGTGTGGTCGGAGCTGGGGCTTATTGGACTCATAGGACTTATCATCGGAGCGATCCTCATTATACGAACCGCATGGCGACGAAAAGACGACGCGCTCGTGCTGGCATTTGCCGCAGCGATCCTTACGATGACAATTCATGGATTGGTAGATGTGCCGTTTTTCAAAAATGATTTAGCAATACTGACGGTGTTCTGTTTGATAGGGATGATGGTGAAGAAGGAGTCGAAATAACTTCCGTCATTGCGAGGAGAACGTAATCGTTCGACGCGGCAATCCAGGTGTCACCTAGATTGCTTCGTCGGGATTACCTTCCTCGCAAAGACGAACCATTCCAGAAATCGAAACGCCGCCAACCCAGAGGATTGGCGGCGCCGTCGTGTGTAACGCGTAATTGCGGTAACGAGTCACACGGTTGTCGCGATGTCAGTCGCGACACTTCCCGTTGCCGAGGCGAACCTCGTAACCAGCGGAAGACTGGCCCGGTCCGGAACGGAGCCTGCTTTCGTAGCCGCCTCCGCTTCCGCCGCGTTCGCCCCAGCCGGGATGGATCTTCACGATCGCTCCCGTGCTGGCGTCTCGCACCACCATGTCCGCGCCGGGTTCGGCGTGGAAGATGATCTGCGTCGCCGACAGATTGACGGTATTGGCGGCGCCGACCTGGACGTACGTCCGCTTCTGGTGCCCGCTGCGAAGACAGGGGTCCATCACGCTGACGAACGTGCCGCTGACCATCGGAATGGTCTCGCCGGTGGTTTCATCCACACTCAAAGCAACGAAGACCGGGAGCCCGTCCAGATAGACACCGACGGTGTAGCCGCCGTGGTCCACAACACGGGTCGGACCGGGAACGTTGTCGTTGGTGATCTCGAGGTACGTGCCACCGGTGTTGATCACCGTGACGCACCCCGTGTTGGGGCCGCAATCATCCGGTAAGCTCATCGCGAACTCAACGTTCTTGATGTACGGGTTCGCGACAGTGCGCGGAGCCGTGGGGGCGCCGGCGAGCGCAAGAGAGATGAGGGAGAGAAGGAACATGGGAACTCCACGAAGTTGAATGTCAGAGGAAAGAGCACTGTGCGGCGACGTGGTCCCGGAGGATTCCATCAACCGCGAGAAGCAAGGGCCGTATCGTGGCCCGGACGGCGACCGATCTCCTTAAAGACCGACCGCACCAACCAACACTCGCCGAACCGACGCTAGCTGCCCTGGCACTCCTTGAGGAGCGCCGTCTTTCCGGCGAGGTTCACGTGGCACTCGCCGAGGGCGGTATCGCTGCTGGCAGACTGCATCGGGAACACCACGCCAGGAATGGCGGGGTGTGCACCGAACGCGGCCTGGCCGGCACCGAGGCGATAGAGCATCGCCATGCTGGGGTCGACGTAGCCCATGGGCATCCCGCCGATCATGCCGTTGCCGGTGGTGATCGCGGTGCCGTAGGCGTGCCAGTCCGCGGCGGGGCCCGTCACGAGACGAACCTTTCCGCCGGGCGTGCTCTCGTAGTCGACGCTGCCCCCGGTCATGACCGGAATCGCAGCGGCGGCGATGAGTGCGGCTTCGGCGTCGGCACGGGCGACGATCGCCTTGGCCTTGGCCTCAGCGATCATCAGGTTGCCCTTGGCGGCCGAACAGATGCGGCCGGCCTCCGCACGGTCGATCATGAGGTTTCCCGCACGATCACTGTTCCACGGAGCGGCGACGACGTTCATCGTGCAGCCATCTTCGTCGCCCACCTCGTAGGCGCCGACGAATGGGAGTGGGAGTTCCGTCCCCTCGGCACGGGCCGGGGAAACGAAGAAGGAGGATGCGAGGGTGAGAGACAGGATCATGAGAGACCTCGAGCGAGAGAAGCCGATCCATGGGGATTCGGCGGGTTTTACAGAACGAAACACGAGTTGTGAAGGTATGTGACCCTCTACTATAGCAGAAAAATGAAGAAAAGTCCAGTGGATAGCTCTGCTTTCCCTTTACTTTTCTTGGTTTTTCTGCTATTCTTCCCAGTCCGGAAACCCTGGGGAAACCCCCTCTTTTCGGGCCTTTCAAAACTCGCTTCAGTTACTCAACTCACTCAACCATTGGGAGGATTCGCCATGAGCGACTCCGTCAGCAGGGACATTCTCGACGCCTGTATCGAGGACGGCGAGCAACGCCTTCCCGATATTCTCGCAAATCGGCTCCGCGGCGCAGACAACGTGAACGGGGTCATCGGAATCCTGTTCGACCTGTACGCGTCGATCCCCAACATCGCTAGCCCAGCGTTCCTGTTCATCGCGCAACGTCTCCACTCGCGCGGCGGAATGCTGCGACTCCTCGGTGAATTCATCGAAACCATCCCAGCTACCTCGCGCATGTTGCGCGGCATCACCGGAAAAACCACCGCAAGCGCCCGTGCCGACGTCGTCGCGCACTGGCACAACTTCTCTCGCAACCCCTCCATCGGAGCCACCATGGCCGCACCTGCAACCGCATCCACCGCCACCACTCCCAGCCCCGCGGCCGTCGCACCACCGTCGTACTCCAAGGTCCAGCGCGCGCTCTCCGGAGCGACGGAGGGCGGCGGGTACAGCGACAACCAGCAGCTCGTGCTGCTCTACATGTTTCGCCTCATGCGAATCGAGGCCACCCCGGGCACCGACATCGTAGCCGAGCTGGAAGGCGAAGCAGCGGTGGCGAAACACGGGTTCCTCAACACCCTCAAGGACAACGCGAACGACATCAAACATTGGCTCTCGGGCCCGGACTTCGATGCCGCCGTGGGGTTCTGCAAGAAGATGCGGGACTACGAGAACCGCGGGTGTCAGAGCGGCACGAATCTCGAAAAATGGCGCCGTTCGGCGGAGAACTTCGTTCGTCGGCTCATCCCGGCATTCGAGTTCTTGCTCATCGGCCAGGCCGACCGCAACCAGGGCGCCGAGATCATCGCAAGCGGCATGGACATGCTCGATAAATTGCACCTTTTCGCAGGACTGCAGCCCTCGAGCGCATTCGTGAAGGCCCAAACCTTTCTACGGAATCTCGCCCTCGCGAGCAAAGGATCGATGGCGATCGTCGGCGCGCTCATTCTTTACGGCCTTCTGGCCCTGTGGATCGCAAAGGAGCACCAGGACTGGCTCCCGAACTTCGCGTGGGGATCCACTCTCGGCATCTTGGGTACCTCGGCACTCATGATGGCATTCGGGTGGATGGTTTCCGGAATCGTGCAAGTGGTCGGGATTCTCCTCGGCTTCTACGCGGCTCCGGCAGCACTTACCCTTGTGTGGGTGATCACCGCGATCTTCGCACCTACCGTGGACTGGTTCGCCTACTGGGTCAGCCTCCTTGTGGTCGTCGCGTTCGACTTCGTGAGCATCAACCTCCTCCAAAAGGGCGTGCAGACGGTGGGCGCTATTCCGGCGTTCATCAAAGGCATCATCCGAATGGAGAAGGACCACGTGGACGCGCTCTCGAAGGAGCTGGCAAAAACCAGCTCCCTCGTGAACATCAGCGCTACGATCAGCTCGGCTGTCGTGCTGGCGTGGATTCCACTCACCCTGGCGTTCGCGCTTAGCACACCGCAGGCCTGGCGCATCGGCGGCATCACGTTCATCGCAATTCTCGCGATCGCCTACGGCTACCTGAAGCGGGGCGCCGGTCTCAAAGTGTACAGCTCCTACATGGGAAAGCTCGCAGCAGAGATCGAGGCCCACGATGTCCTCAACCTGCGATACGCGTACAACGCACTCCGCGGGGTAACGCTCGCAGTTCTCGGGGCGTTTCTCGTGGTACGCCTCGTCGGCGTCCAGTGGATCTCGCAGACCGAAACGTCTATGAGCCACGGCGCGACGCGCACGGCCGGCATCGTCAGTGATGCCGGTTCCAAGGTGCTCGACGCAGCCGAGAAGGGTCTCGGAACCTACAAGGCCGAGCCGGTTGCCGAAGTGGTCGAGGCTCCTCAGCCGAAGGCCACGAGCAAGAGGGTCAAGCAGGCCGGGGCGAACGCGGCGTACTGCGCGGCTCACCCGAGCGACCACTCGTACCCCTGCAACTGAGGGAATGAGTGACTGGTTACGGTGACGTGACCAACGAGCTGACCCCGATGTCCGAAAGGATGTCGGGGTCTTCGTTTTTTCAATACAAAAAGCGGGGCATGAAAGCCCCGCCTGTTGAAAACCTTTTGAAATTATCCGGTTGCTGTAGCAAGTTGCTCAATAACGAACGTGCTGATGGCGTATGCCGAGAGCAAGATGATCAATCCCACAACGGAAGTGATGAGAATGTCCTTTGCTTTGTCCACCTTCTTTGGATCACCTTGTGCGGTCATCCAGGTAAAGCCAGCCCAGACAATGAGAAGCAAGAAAATAACGCCAAGCACGCTGAGCAATGCTGAAATAAGCTTACCAATTGTGGTGGTGAGCTCTTCATTTCCGAGTTCGGACTCGCCACCCACAAGGTCGAGATTTGAAGTGAGGTCCGCGGCATGAATAAACGGAATGCGCATTGCCGCACCGAATGGCAGTGCCACGAGCGCTGCGCCGATGAGGATGTTCTTGAGTTTCGACATACAATTTACAAAATATTATGTGAATAGTGTATCACGTTGAGAAATCGCTGGGCTGTGGATGGTTATATCCCATCGAATCCTCCGGCAGTGCCAACAAGATTGACAACAAAGAACGAGATGGCATACGAAAGCAGAACAATGATTAATCCAATCACCGACTGCGTCAAAATATCCTTTGCCTTCGTGACCTTCTTTGGATCCCCCATTGCCGTCATCCACAAAAACCCCGCGTACAACGTGAGGAAGAGAAAGATGAGTCCAAGCAGGCTAAACACCGCAGTAACAATATTCGTCATCACGGAGAACAGTGTTGTGGACGGCGCGGTACCACCGTACGCACCAGCTGCAGCATTTCCGAGAGGTGCCGTATTGAAAGGCTCGGCAATGGCGGCGAGAATTCTGGTCATACGCGGCTACTAGGTTACCGATCCGGACGTGACTGCGCTCAGAATGGCATTCGTGAGCACGTATGCTGACACGATGATGACGAGCCCAACGGTTGCGTTGACCAAAATATCCTTTGCCTTCTCCACCTTCTTTGGATCACCCTGTGCAGTCATCCACAACACGCCGGCGTACACCGCAAGAACAAAGAAGCCGAGGCCGACAAGTCCAAAGATTGGCTGAATGATGTTTTTTCCAATAAACGTAGAAAGCGAACCATTCGCACCAACCCACGTTTCTCCGAATGCCTCCCCTGCTGTGGTTTTTAGCCCAGTGCCGGCTGCGTAGTCGGTGGCATCGATCGCGAAAACAGCCCGCGGCGCAGTCATCGTAAGTATTCCACCAAAAATCGCTACCAGCTTTCGCATACGAATTATCCCGCTGCCGCACCAACGATGCTACTAATCACGAACGATGCAATGGCGTATGCAGAAAGAATAATCGCCAAACCAATGATACCGGCAATAATAAGCTTCTTTGCTTCACCAACCTTCTCGTCGCTTCCCCCGGCGATCATCCACTTAAATCCACCCAAGAGAATAATCACCACCGCGACGACTCCAAGGAAACCAAGCGCAACGCGGATCAATGAACCAATCGTGGTCGTAAGATCGCCCTGACCAAGGCCAGTTGCGTCGCCGAAGTCTTGTCCGAGCAAATCGCCTGCCTCAAGCTGACCGCTTGCCGCATGCACAACAGAACCAAAATGAACAAACGGAAGAGCGATTGCTAAACCGAGCACCACACTCATTGCGAAACGCACAAGAGATTTCATCATACGGGAGAAGAATAAATGTTAAAGATAGTATATCACGATGCACTTCCAGACGTAATTCCAGAAATCAGCGCATTCACCAACGTGTACGATGCAAAGATAATGACCAAACCAAGGACTGCCCATGTAATTGTATCCTTCCCCTTTGTAACCTGTTTCGGATCGCCGTGGGACGTCATCCACAGCACACCGCCATACACAAACATCAAGAGCGCGAGCGTTCCCACAATGGAAAGTGCAGCAGAAATGATTCGTCCGAAAATAACGCGGACATCGGTTTCGCCAAGAGGATTAATAAGGGTTACCGCAGAAACACGTTGTGGCAAAGCGATGAGTACAAGAGCAAAGACGGACCAAAAAACGTTCTTCATAAAAAATTATTCGGTAGTAAAGACGTCAGATGCTGGGGATGCTGGCTTATCGCTATCCCTGTAACCGTTATCCACTGTTTCTTCCAGTTTGGCTGATTCCGGGACGGCGCCATCCCTCGCTATCAAACCAGCCACAATGAAGTTAATTGCAACATACGCGCCAAAAATGATGCACAGCCCAATGACGGACGCTGTGATGGCGTTCTTTCCTGCCGTTATCCACTTACTGTCCCCACGGGAGAACGTCCACTTAAACCCGCCGTAAATAAACACAAAGAGCACGGCTGTTCCGCTAATACCAAGAATAAACGTGGAGAGATTCACAAAGACCTGGAGCACGTCATCGAGCGTGCAGTTTCCAGACGCTCGGCACGGGCATGTATCGGCTGAGGTTTCGCTCGGAGCGGCGGTATCACAAATTCCCGCAAAAATAATTCCCTTCTGCGTAGTGTCATTGTACACGCTGTTGATTTCCTCGTAATTCGCCTTCAAATCAGCCGCGCGCGCAACTGTTCCTGACGCAAAAATTCCAAACGAAGACGCGAGAACTATTCCAAGAAGACCAAACTTGAGCGCGCGAAACATATAGAACAAGTATAACACGCGCCGAATCGCGCCCTAAAGATATGTTTGCGACACCACACGCGCGGCATTGTCGACAGCCTTCTGCGTATCGTCACCGTACGTGCTTGCTAAAAAGTCGTCGATGAGTTGGTTCATTGCGCCTTCTGCTGCATCAACATCCAATCCGCGATACCACGTTTGCGCCGTTAAGAGCTGCGCGGCGAAGACACCAATATCCTCGTCGTTCAACTGACTCGCAATGAGCGATCGCAGCGCCGTTGGCCGCTCTGCGTCTGCAAGATAGCTCGTCACGTTGTCTTCGTCTGTGGCGAAAAGAATAAAGTTCCACGCGTAATCTTGGTTTACCGAGTCTTTTGAAACGCCTTCAGCCCAATAATTTCCGTAGTTCACCTGTTGCGTAAGATCTGCGGTGCTAATTTGCGGCAACGCAGCAATAGCAACATTCAACTTTGGCGCAAGCGTACGAATAATCGGCAAGTGATAACTATACCCCAAGAACATCGCCGTTTGACCGTTCACGAATGCGTCGAGCGACGACGGCATCGATTCATTCCACGTGTACACCTCTTTTGTTGGGTTTGCGAAGTCTGTATAGAACCGTACTGCGTCTACGCCCGGCGGAGCATCTCGTGCAGCACCCTTTGGAACTTCATTCAGCGTGACGCGACCGCGTTCGTCCACCATTTTCACACCGTTCTGCATCATGAGGACAGAGAGAATATCCGGCGCACGCTCAACATTCTCGGACAGTCCCAAGCCAACAGCCGACTGCGTGATTTTCCCCGCGGCATCGATCTTTGTAAGCGACTTCACCGCTTCCTGAAAATCCTTCCACGTTGCTGGCGGCTGTGGAATGCCTGCAGCGTTCAACATGTCTTGATTGTAAAAAAGCGCCAGCGTGTCCATTGCCATTGGGAGCGCATAAATCTTATCGACAGGATCGGTTTTCGAATCCTTCGCGTACGGCATCACCACGTCGTCAATAATGGCAGGCACAAAATTCGCCTTCAGCGTTTTCATGCTCATGGTGCTTTCCGACGTTGCCACAAGTACCGACTCCTTGCGGAGCGTTCCCTGTGTTTCCATACGCGTCACGTTTACCGCATCTGGCATTGGCGCAAGCAAATCCGTAAATCCACCAAGCCATGTGTTATGCACGGCCATCACGTCTGGCCCCTTCCCTTCCGCGATCGCACGAATAAGCTCTTCCTTATATTCTTCAAATCGAAGTTTGGTGTATTCCACTGTAACGTTTGGATGCTGTGTGTGGTATTTCTCAATCAACGTCTTCCAGGAATCTTCTTCATCAAACACTCCCCAAACTTTCAAGGTGATCTTTGCCGATGATACCGTTGCGCCTCCACCAAAACATCCTGCGCCAGTGGTGAGGAGTGTGGAAAAGAGGAGAAAACCGGTGAGAAGACGTTGGATGCGCATATTTAGACGTGAAGTGATTTCAAATATGCCTTAAGCCCTTCCTCAACCTCCGGATGCTTCAGTCCCATTTGGATCTGCGCAATGACGAATTGTAATTTGTTTCCACAGTCGTACCGATCACCAATGAATTGATTACCATACAGCGCGCCGCCTTGAGCAAGATACGTTCCGAACGCGTCAGCAAGACGAATCTCACCGTCTTTTCCCGGTTCTTGGGTTTTGAGAATGTTCAAAATCTCAGGAGTAAGAATGGCACGTCCCACAAAAGCCAAACGGGATGGCGCATCTTCGAGTTTCGGTTTTTCTACGAATTTCGAAATTTTCCATTCACGATCGGTAATCTGCTTCCCATCGATAACCCCGTAACTTGAAACCGACTCCTTCGGCACCTCTTGAAGCGCAATCACTGGACCACCATGGTTGTTGTATGTTTCGATCAACTGACCAATCGCCGGCGTGGAACTATCAATAATGTCGTCACCAAAGAAGATCGCCACCGATTCGTCGTCACCAACGAAAGGTGCAGCAGCAAGAACCGCATGCCCGTCGCCCAAAGGCTTTTGCTGACGAACGAAAGCGAATTTTGCAAGCTTGCCGATGGCTTCAATAGATTCAAGTTCCTTAAACTTCTTCTTTTGCTCGAGCCGATATTCCAACTCAAAGTTTCGATCAAAATGATCCTCAAGCGCACGCTTACCAATAGCCGTCACGAAAATAATCTCCTCAATCCCCGCGGCAACGGCCTCCTCGACGATATATTGAATGACCGGCTTGTCCACCACCGGCAGCATCTCCTTTGGCTGTGCCTTGGTTGCAGGCAAAAACCGCGTCCCCATTCCCGCCACCGGAATAATCGCCTTGGAAATTCGCATAGTACGGGAAGTATAGCAAATCATAACCGGCGCTTGCTCGCATTCGCGTATTTCGCTATCATCATCACGCTTCCGTTCAGTTCCGCCGAGCACAGCAAGGCGAAGTGAGCGGCCGATGGACGCAGCAAACCAACCCCGTTGGTTGCGATAGTCCATCGGGCAAGCGAGCTCGGAGACGTGGCAGAGTGGTCGAACGCACCGGTTTCGAAAACCGGCATGGGGCAACCCATCAGAGGTTCGAATCCTCTCGTCTCCGCCAACAAAAAGACGCTTCATATCGAAGCGTCTTTTTGTTCTGTAAACCCTGCTATGATGAGTATATTATTCACCTTTTTACTACACTATGAATCATGCACACTCGCATAAGGTTGGATTGGCGGTTGGCGGAACCGTCGCCATTCTGCACGTGGTATGGTCGCTCTTTGTGTTTACTGGGTTTGCGCCAGCATTCCTGAAATGGATCTGGGGTCTGCACTTCGTGAGCATGAACGTCACGATTGCTCCATTCTCATTTGCAACGGCATTGACGCTTGTGGTGGTGACCGGAATCATTGGCTACATCGCTGGGTATATTGCGGGAGAACTTTGGGGCTGTGCAGGAAAGGGAAAGGGGAAATAAAGCCACCAAAAAGCCCCGTCGCAATGATGGGGCTTTTGTATTTCCCCTTCCTCTTTTCTCCACATGCTGTACATTGAAGTTAAACGAACCCTAATTGGAACTTTCTTCATATGCAGTTCAAACACGCCTCGCTACTCCTCGTCGTCGTGCTGCTTGGAACGGCAATTCTCACCTTTATCGTGATTGAGCGACAACGTGCGCTCGACGATCAACGCGCCGCGCTTCTTGAGGATATCGACGGCGCAATCGATGTCGCTGCCGTCAAAACACCGGCACAGCTCGTCGCTCCGGGATCGCTCACTGGAAACCAATACCAGTCCTTTGATACAGACCTCAACGGCGACGGACCAACGGAATCTATCGCCATCGCTATTCCAGGAAATGCTGTCCAAGGAACCAAAACGGAAATCACGATCAACACATCAACCGCAACATTCCCCGGAACCAATCCTCAAGGATATTTCGGCATTGTGGACATCAACACTGGCGACGGTGAAAAGGAAATTGCTGTAAGCGATCTTGGGCCAAGCGGCGACGCAACCACAGGATTTTACCGATTTGATGGATCGCAGATTCAACTGGTTGGTACCGTTCAGGGAGCATATGAAGACATCGTCTTCGCTGGCAACGGGACTCTGACGACGAAAACACGAGCAAGCATTCTGCAAACATGGTTCTATAGCGATATGTTTACCCTCGGTGCCGATCACAAACTCGCACACGTTGATCAAGAGGTTTATCTCATCGATCCTGCAGCGGCCGAAGCGCGCCTAACAATGCTCCAGGACCTTCCACTCCACACCGATGCATCCTCGATAAACGCAAAAACGATTGTCACAACACTCAAAAAAGGCGAAGCAGTCACTTTCATCGGCTGCGACAACGTTGCATGGTGCAAAGTGCAGAGTGCAACAGGAATCGCGGGATGGTTCTATGTCGAGGGATTCGACACCATTCTCAAAATCGATGGAACAAAAGTTCCCGCAGGCGAAGTCTTCGAAGGACTTTCAAATGCGGATTAGTTCAAAGGAAAAAGATTCCAAGCAAAACGACGACCGCTATGGTCGTCGTTTTGTTGGCGGAGGGGGAGAGATTCGAACTCTCGGACCCTTGCGGGTCAGTGGTTTTCAAGACCACCGCACTAGACCGCTATGCGACCCCTCCAAATTTTGTCGCGGAGGAATCGTAGGTGAAAAATGGGTTTTAGGCAATTCTCTTCCCCACCGCGCCTAACGCCAGCCGATATACTGGGCGATCCTCCTTCTCGTAAATCATCGCGACTCCCAGGTGGGCACCGCAGGAAGCGCAGAGAAGGTTCTTGTCGCCGATCGAACACGTTGGCTCGGAAATCCGATCAACATACATCCGTTTCAGCAATCCCGGGCCGTCCTTTTGATACAAACACACCCTCGCCTTGCACACTGCGCAGAAAATCTCCAAAAGCCTCGACGTGCCTCCGCGAGCTTTCTTGAACTTATCCGATTTCAGCAATGGCTTTTTCATGAAGGGTCATTGTATTGAGTTTAAACTTTTCAATACCCATCATGTCCGTCAATTTCTAACAAATATGCGCGTCTTGGTCTCCCTGTATATTGAAAAAGAATACGAATATGATAGTTAACAGAGAATGAATAACAGCCTTTAAGATTTCCACTTAATTTATGAACCTTTAACGTTCGATGATTCCGAGAGTCCTCAAGAAGCGTTATTTTTCCCAATGCCTCTTCTTGTAATGCTGGGGGGCACGAATGTAACGACCGTAAAAATCCTGGGGAATACGAAATTTCCACAAATTATTTCATGTGTTTCAAAATATCTCG
Organism: Candidatus Uhrbacteria bacterium; assembly: GCA_943359525.1. Lineage (GTDB taxonomy): Bacteria > Patescibacteriota > Patescibacteriia > UBA9934 > UBA9934 > CAIKHN01. The sequence goes on along the minus strand of CALRHV010000005.1, from coordinate 21,747 downwards.
AAGGTTGCCACGAACTTCTTTCCCATCTTTTAAGTCCTGTTGAGCTCGAAGAACCGATTGAATCACGTCATCCTCCGCATATCGAGCCAGCGCCTGTCGTACAACTTCAGCTTTCGTTGAGGCCACGCCGCGTTTTACCATTCTATTAATAAAAGAAACTGTATTTGAAGAAACTGGGATTGAAAGTGTAGTCATATGATATGATCATATCATACTCATCACAGTAGTCAATCCAAAATATCTACCACACCCCCCTCCCAATCGCCTTCTTAAATGCGTCTCAGATTTCAACAAAGTTTTTTCGTGAAAGGTCTTTGATATACTCTACACATATGATCAATGGATTTGGCGTGTTTGGTACGAGTACGGGTATTGGGACGTTTTCACTGTTGATGGTGGCGCTCATTGCGTGGTCGTTTGTGTGGAAGGGCCTTGCCCTGTGGCACTCGGCGAAGCGAAAAGAACCGTGGTGGTTCGTTGCGATACTCCTCATCAACACCATGGGGATCCTCGAGATCGTCTACCTCTTCGCGGTTGCGAAAGTGAAGCAGAAGGAACTGTTCAAATAGCACTTTAACAAAAAACATCGCTCCGATTTCGGAGCGATGTTTTTTTTACTTCCCCATTGCTTTCTTAAACGCATCCACGAATGGAATGCCTTCTGGTTTTACGCCGTTCTTCATCGCCAGGTAGTAGCTCACGAAACTGCCAAACTGGAGCACTTCGCCGACTTCTTCGAGCGATTCGTTACCACTCGTGACGTAGTCGACGACGGCGATTCCCTGTTCTTCGAGCATGTCGGCTGTCACATTCACGCGCCTTTGTGTTCGAGTGTTATACAAACCAGACTGAATAATGAATGCCACAGTCTTTGGAGCGAACGTTTTTGGATATGTAAGGCCCTCGAGTAAATGGTGATTGAGTTCGGGAAGTGTGAAATACGTTGCAAATTGTTTTGCGGTTTCGTTAATTGAATTCGCCAGAAGATGTGCGGTGCCGACGAGATGCTCGGCGGCGATAATAATCACCGCGGAATCTGCGAGTGATTTTGCAACCGTTTTGGCGGGATTCTCTTTTGATGGAACGTCTACCGCGCAGGAATCGATCACCTCGCCCATCGCAATGCGCATGCGATCAATCTCCGCTCCTGAAATTTTTAAAAGCTTTGTGCGCTCGAGCATTCCGAGCAATCCGGCGAGCGAGAATCCGGTTCCGAGGCGCGGCTGTTTTGCGAGCTCGCCTGGATCAAACTGGTACATTGGCCATTTGTGCTTTACTGCACGCTTCGCAAGGTCGCCACCAGCTGCGATGACGAAGATCATTGCGCCACGCTTTGTCGCTTCGTCGCTCGCAGCGAGCACTTCCTCCGTCGTGCCAGAAAAACTGGAAAGGACAACAAGAGTCTTTTTATCCACGTATCCCGGAAGCGAGTATCCGTTAATGATCGTCACTGGAACCTTCAGTCGATCAAAAAATGCAGAGGTCAACATGTGCGGACCAAGTGCCGAACCACCCATTCCAACGATAACTACCGATGTTGCCCGCTTAAATGACTCTGGGAGAACAAGATCACGCGTCTCTTCCCAACCAATCCGGATCTGTTCTGGAAGGTGCTCAATGCCAAATCGGATGTCCGAAGTATCGAGCGTTGCGTAGGTCTTATGACTGTCGAGATTCATAGCAGCAGTATTGCAGTGATTTCTTCAAAATGCGAGAGACTTATTCACGTCCAGCAATCCGTGCAGTTATGGTAGCACGACCAGAGATATCGCCGATGAGAACGGCACCAACAATCCTTCCGTTCCGATAAAACTCTTCGACCGAAGCAGAATCTGCTTCAACTGTCTGCGTAATCTCATCTGCTGCTTTCCGATCGACATCCCCGATGAACACGATGTGCATATCGAAGAGATGCGTTGCGTAGCTTGAAACGAGATTGAACGGCGCGCGTTCACCACAAATTGTTTTCGCGACGGCGCGGCCTTGCGATTGCGCATTCATCCAATTGCCGTACACCACATGACGTGCAACATTTGTGTCGAAGAATTGGGCGCCGTCACCAATCGCGTACACCAAAGGATGTGCAGTCTCGAGATATTCGCTGACGATGATTCCACGATCGATATCGATTCCGCAATCTCGGTAGAACGACTGGTCTGCGTGCATGCCGATGCCAACACCGAGAATCGAGCATGCAATCTCGGCGCCCGATGAGAGTTTCACGCCCGACACTTCGCGTTCGCCAAGAATCGTTGGCTCGGCCTCGTTCGTATGCAACAAAGCCCCGCCGTCGAGCAGCTTCTTTGCAAGAACCGATTGTGAGTGATCGGACAATACCGACGACCAGAATCCCTTTCCGCGCATCACCACGTCGCACGAAATACCAAAGTGTTTAAAAATGTTAATGTATTCCATGGCAATGAAACCGCTTCCGTACACGACGCCTCGGCGATCACCTTCTGGGCGCATCAATGTTTCCTTAAGGAGTCCAACGAGTTCATCGGCGTCATCGATGCCACGAAGGTACGACACACCGCGCGGCTCGCCACCGATAACGTTCAGTTCACCGCCACCAGCAAGAATAAGCACACCGAATGGAAGCTCACGCCCTTCACTCGTCCTTACGAAACGGTTCGGGATATCAATCGCCTCTACACGAACGCCGGCCATAATTTCGATATTGTGATTTGCGTACCATTCCCACGTTTTCAAAAACACTTTCTCGCGTGGAATTTTTCCCTTCACGTAATGCGGCAACAATACACGCGAATACAGTGGGTGATGTTCTTGCTCAATAATCGTAATCGCAACGCCGGCATTCTTCTTCCGAATTTCATCGGCTGCGGTTATTCCGGCGATCCCTCCGCCAAGAATGACGATGTTTTCCATACTAGAGTGTTGGGTAGAGCTGTGCACCGGTGTCGATATCGAAAATGGTAATTGCAAGCGTTGGGCACGACTGTGCGCCAAGAATAATGTTCTGCATTTCATCTTCCGTGGCCTCAACAATGCGCTCGTAGGCCGGCGCATCGGCAACACCATGGTCGAGCACTTCGGCCTTATTCTCCGTATTCATCACAAACGTATCCGGAGCAATCGTCACACAGCTTGCCGCACCAATGCACAGGTCTGGATCCACAACGATTCGAAGCTTCATAGATGGGAATAGGATAGCGAAAATCAAAGGATTATCCAAATCGAATGCCTAAAACAATCTCACGAACCGTAAAGATGACTCGATGAATGTTCGTGGCCGTTGTTGATCGGCCAAGGGTGAATCGAACACTGCCCCGAACACGATCCGCATCAACGCCCAACGCAAGAAGTACATGGCTTGGCTCCGCTCCGCCCTTGCATGCGGATCCTGTAGAAACAGCAATTCCCAACGCATCGAGCCGAATCACCAATTCTTCTGCCTCGATATCCTTAAACGATGCACTCACGTTATTCGATAATCGGCGAATATGGTCCCCGTTCAATCTTGTCCCATCAATCTCCAACAGTCCGCGCATCAATTGTTCACGGAGCACATATACTCGAGCCGACTCTCGCTCTCGCATCGCAACCGATTCTAAAAGTGCCGCAGCAAAGCCAACCGCTCCGGCAATATTCTCCGTGCCTGGTCGCCGACCACTTTCCTGTTTCCCACCTCCGAACACCGAACTCCACGGCGCATTCCGTCGAATGAATAGTGCTCCAACGCCTTTTGGCCCGTATACCTTTGGACTCGAAAGTGTGAGGAGATCCACATGGAGCAATCCCGCATCAATCGACAAATAATTCGGCGCCTGGCTTGCATCGGAATGAAACAGCGGATACACCGACCCCTTTTTCTTCCGCCACGCATCAATCGCTTTTCCAATGTGATGGATGTCGTGAATAACACCGATCTCATTATTCGCCATCATCACGGACACCAACACCGTATCATCGCGAAATGCAGCAATGATCGAATCCGCATCAATGTGTCCACGGTCGTTCACTGGAACAATCGTGACATCGGCGCCGGCTGCGCGAATTGCACCAAGAACAGCGGCGTGTTCTGTCGCGACAGTCACGACATGTTTCCCGCGCATCGATCCTGCTTCGAGCGACCCCAGAACTGCGAGATTAATCGACTCCGTCGCACCCGAGGTGAGAACGATCTCATCGGCGTGGGAGTTGATACACTTCGCGATCGATTCATGCGCCCTTCGAAGAATGTCTGCAGCGCACACTCCCTCTTGATGCAAACTCGAAGGATTCCCCCACACTCCGGTGATGATTGGCTCCATCGCCATCCATGCGCTCGACGACAACGGCGTCGCCGCGGCGTGATCTAAATATATTCGATCCTGCATATTTCAACATCAGACTCAGTCATCCTGAACGAAGTGAAGGATCTCTCGCAGGTGATCCGAATACCCTACGTAAGATTCTTCGCTACGCTCAGAATGACTGAAGACACGGCTACGTTTTACAGCCTCCAAACGTAAACGCGTACATCTTGATCCCGGCGGTCTTTACGCCGAGCCTCAATGTTGCACGGTGATAATGATCGGCGTGAATAATGTTGTACATGCGATGATTTGTCACGTGAATATGCGTATTCCCCGCACCGTCAATCACCACATCGGAACCAGCCATCGACGCAGGAACCGGCTTCCCGTCGATGATAACGTCAACAACCGCCTCGCGATCATCGAGCGCGCCCATAACGAGATTCGTTTCAAATGCAGAGTAGCTCATTCGCAAATACTCTGTGGCGACCGGCAACGTTCGAGTGTGTTCAATGAACTCTGGCGCAATTCGCCAATGGCCATGAAGATACGGGACGTCATCCGCGTGATCGTCATCGAACGCTTCTTCAGTATCCGGAAGCTTGTCGTGAGCATTGCCGACGTGGCCACGAAGATAGCCGAGATATGTTTCTGGTGTGGCGCGATAACACGCTCCTTTGCCGCTTACAACATCTGGTGCAATCGCCGGCAATTTCGTCACTCCACACGCTTGTAACGCTTCCTGAATCGCCATTTCCGTTTGTGCTGCACCACCTTCACCCTGGTGATCATACACAATCGTCCCGAGCGCATCGACAAGGAAAACATGCGGCCAGACGCGATTCGCGTACAGATTCCAAATCGCAAAGTCTGGATCGAGAACAACAGGATGCTCAACGCCGAGGTCGCCGATCGCGCGCCGAACATTCTCTTCCTGCTTCTCGAAATCGAATTCTGGCGAATGCACGCCAATAATCGTGAGGCCGAGTTTTCTGTACATTTTGTACATTTTTTTTATGTACGGCAGCGTTCGCAAACAATTCACGCATGAGTATGTCCAAAAATCGATCAGCACCGGCCTGCCCTTCAGCGATTTCATCGTCAACGGATCCGAATTCAACCAGACCAAGCCCGTTGGGAATTCTGGTGCACGAGTTTTTCCAAAGCCACGGAATGTCATAAGCTACATCGGAATCGGAGCACGGAAGATCATTGGCACAAGCACGCCGAGTCCATATCCGATCGCTGCGGCGCTCGTTGAAACAATAAACATCTCAAGGCCCGAGCGCCACGGATTCGTTCCGGTGAGCTTCGCTTTCAACACGCCGACGAGGAAGAGCGCGACAAGCGCCATTGCGATCGTGAGCGGAATCGCAAGATCGATAGAAAGGAAGAGATATGGCGCAAGAGTAAAGAAACCGCCCAGAAGATAAAATCCGCCCATGAACATTGCGGCGATTACCGGTGTCGAGCTCGTATTCGGGGCGTATCGATACTCGCATCGCGCGACTTCTTTCAGCCAAAGCTTTCGCTCACGACCGATCGCCTCGACCGCAACAGCGACCTCGGTTTTCGAAAATCCCTTTCGCTGAAAAAGCTCGGAAAGCGATTCCAGGTCGGAAACGCGTTCATGAAGCACTCGAGAATGATCCTGCCGAGCGCGCTCATCGTACAAATCCTTCGCCGACTTCGAAGACAGATAACTCCCAGCGGTCATCGAAACTGCCTCAACGAACACGAGGACGACGCCGGTGAGGACAACGTAAAACGTGTTATGCGTTCCCACAGCAACCCCAGTAATCGTGCCCAATGTTGAAACAAGGCTATCTTCCAAGCCAAAAACAACATCTCGCACATTTTCTCGCAGACTCCTCCACACGCTTCCTATCATATGCGGTATTTTACCACGCAGTCATCAAACATGTGTTAAAATCATGTCGTATGGAGTTCTCCACACATTATCCCCCGTTTGCGGAGAAAACCGTCGTCGTCCTTACCAACACCGAGAAAGCTCGGGTTCTTTCTGTTGAGGGTCGAGAGGTGACGGAAATAGAGGAACTCGAAATCAAAGTCTCTGAAATGGCAGATTTCGAAGCCCAAAAGGCCGCACAAATCATTGCACTCGCGAAAAAGGTTTCAAAATCTATCGAAAAACTCCTCGCCGGATCCTGTACCGCTGCTATTCTCTGCGTTCCCGAAGTAAACCGCGAACAACTCCTTACCGCCATGGACCCCGCCACCGTGGCCAAAATCGCCACGGTCATCCCAAAAAATCTCTGCGCGATGAAACTCGAAACGGTGATGCGGATTTTATTGGAGAACTAAGACTTCCCGCCGCTCATCTTTTTCACCATCATCCGGAATCGATCAGGAAGATTCGTCCAGAACAGCGCGATAGTGCCACCGAGTAAGCCGATGTCGCGGACGGTGATTTCAGTGATTCCGCACGTGACAAGAATAATCGCAAGGTGAATTGATCCCAAAAGCGCCGCGATCCATACACGAACATTTACAAGAAGCGCGAGACCGATAATAGCATCGAGAACCGCACTACCAATCATGGCCTCACGAAGTGGAACCGGCAGGAAATCAATCGCCCACGGTTGCAGAAAGCCACCCCAAAACTCTGGACTGCGGAAAATGAGCACACCAATCCAGAGAAACGTGATACCGAGGCCAATGCGGAGAATGTGATACGCGGCGTTTGATTGCATAAATGTTTGTCATTATGCGTTCAGTATACACGCGAACTATTTCGCCGATCCCTTCTCCGCATCCACAAGCCACTGGATGATCCGCAAATCATCGTATGAATATTTTCCCTGGAAATGGTCGAACACGGGGCGAAGGAATCGTCCGCGAGTCTTCAGCTCGATAATAATCGGCGCGACCTCGGAGTGGATGTCTTTAACGTCGCTTCGGAGACGATCGAAGACTTCGGCCGGCAATTTATCGAGCGCGCGAACTTCCTCGAGGTGACCGACAATGGTGCCGACGGTGCGCGATCGTTCCTTCGCAACATCCATAATCGACTTCCCGCCGATAACGAGGGCAAGCGTTTCCGTCCACTTTGGTTCTTTTGCTTTCTTTGCTGGTTTTGATGGGAAGTATGCGGAGAGCGCATCGATGGTTTCGCGAATAATCGGCTCCTTCTTTCCGCCACACGTCTGAATAAATGCATCGGCGTCGGCTTTTCGATCCGCCTCGCTCCGATTTGCAATCACCGTTTCTGCGGCGAGCGATTGCGCACGGAACGCTTCGTCTCTTTCAAGCACAACAGGATCGACCTCAAGTGATCGCGCATTCAGTCCGCCAAGGAACAGCCCAGCCAGCGATCGAACACGAGAAAGCGCAACGTAGCCCTGGCCGTATGCGAATGCGGTGCCAAGATCGATAAACGCCCCGTCGAGCGACATACCCTGGCTTTTGTGTACCGTCATCGCCCAAGCCAATCGAAGTGGAAGCTGACGAAGCGTGGCAAGTGGCGTGCCGCCGTCGCCGTCCACACTCCACATTCCTGGTTCGACACAAACCGTACGGCCGGACTTCATCTGCACAACCGGATAACTCGACTCGCGATCGAAGTCCACCACGTCAGCGATCGACCCGTTCACGTAGCCCTCGGCAGGATTATTTCGCGTAAACATCACACGAGCACCGATTTTGAGCATTAACTTTTCTGGCGATAAACACCCGCGCTTCATCTGCTCAACGAGTTTTGGGTTTCCCGCTGTCGTCATGGTGTACGTTTTTTCTTTTGCGAGAAGCATCCGTAAACGATCGGTGTTGATGCGATCAACGTCAGCGTTGTGCGAATAGAGTTTGGTTATATCGCGATCGTCGGACATACATCGGCGACCATGGAGTGTCTCAACATGGTCTTCGGTGAGCGATCCGCGGCGCAATGCTGCGAGGATATCGAGAAACACAGGATCTTCTTGGCGGTGCTGTTCCGAGAGATAGCACACGGTGAGATTCGCATCGCTCCATGATCGCGCCGCGAACGCGAAACGTGCCGGCGGTTCGTCGTGGCGAGTAACCGGTGGAAGCTGAAAGAAATCGCCAACCAGCACGATCTGAATTCCACCGAACGGAAGATCGGAATCTCGTACCACACGGCAGACCATATCTACCGAGTCGAGCATCGCGGCGTCCAACATCGAAATTTCGTCGATGATCAGCACGGAAGTATTGCGAATTCGCCTGCCGTACGTGCTATTCGTCGCCAACTCTTTGCATTCTCGACGCGTGATGAATTTTCGAATTCCAAGCCCGCTCCACGAGTGAATGGTCATGCCGCTAATATGCGTTGCGGCAATTCCCGTACTTGCCGTCATAGCCGGAGCAACGCCGCGTGATTGCAAAAACCTAATGTACTCCCGAATAGTATGACTCTTTCCCGCGCCCGGCTCCCCCGTCAAAAACACGTTTGCGCCAGTCTTTAAAATATCGAGCGCATCGGATTGGGTCATACACTATTCAAAATCGCTAAAAGCAAGACCTGACCCCATCATTCCGGAAGATATCCACCAGACTGCAACTTCCACAGTCTATCGTACATTCCGCCTTTTCGTAACAGCTGTTCATGCGTACCTTTTTCCACAATCTTTCCACCATCCAGCACCACAATGGTGTCCGCCATATACACCGTGGACAGCCGGTGCGCGATGACGATCGTCGTTCGCCCCTTCATCACCTCGCGCAACGCTTCCTGTACCTTTGACTCTGTTTCCGAGTCGAGTGCACTGGTGCTTTCGTCGAGCACTAGAATCGGTGGATTCGATAGGAACACGCGAGCCAAAGAGATCCGCTGACGCTCTCCACCAGAAAGCTTTACGCCACGCTCACCAACAATCGTGTCGTATTTCTTTGGAAGGCCCAAAATAAATTCGTGCGCCTGCGCTTTTTTACACGCTACGATAACCTCATCTTTCGTTGCTTTCGGCTGCGCGAATCGAATGTTGTTGAAAATGGTGTCATTAAACAACACCGTGTCTTGCTGAACAATACCGACTGCACGACGAAGATCCTCCATATTCACCGACTTGATATCAATTTCATCGATCATCACCCTTCCAGACGCAGGATCGAGGAATCGGTTCAAGAATTTCACAAACGTACTCTTCCCACTACCAGATCGACCGACCAGCGCCAAACTCGTCCCCGCAGGAATCACGAGACTCGTTTTCTTGATGGCCTCTTCTTTCTTTCCTGGATACCGATAACGAACATCGTCGAACGCAACGGTTCCTTTTACGTTCTTCAAACGTTTCGGGCGCGCAACCTCAACAACAGTATTCTCCTCAAACCAGTCCTTCGCCAACCGCGCAAATGCCGCACGTGCCTCCCCCATTCGCCGCATCACATCAGCGAGCAAGTAGTCGAACGGCGCGAGAATATAGTTCAACATACCCAAGAACGTCACCATTTTTCCAACCGTAAGCGATCCATCGGCAATAAACCATACTCCAACCACGAGGACGACGACTCTCGAGCCGAGTCGAACCACACCGTTGCCTGCCGCGAGAAATGCCCAGAGATAATTCAGTGTATTTTGACGAACCGTAACTGTATCAATGGCATCAACCTGTTGTTTTTCGATTCTTCGTTCTCCAGAAAAAATCTTAATTGGAAGGATGTTCGTCAACGTCTCGTGAATGCTCGAACTCAATTCCTCCCAAGATTCGCCAAGCTTTGATTGTTTATCTTCGGTTCTCAAATACACGCGAAACGTGAGAAATGCCGCAATAGGAACCGTCACAAGCGCCGCGACCGTCATTCGCCAATCCAACAACAGCCCAGCGATCAGCACACAAATGAACGTTACAATGCTTGGGAGAACGTCCGACATCATCCTTCCACTGACATCGAACGATTTTTCCCAAGCCTTGTCGAGCCGCTTCGCAATAGCCCCACTTGAAGATCGACCGAATCGATCAGCATCCCAAAACAATACCTTCCGAAGCGCACGATGCATGAAGTCGTTAGAAGCATGGTTTCCAATCCACCACCCAAGAAGTTGCGCAGATTGCGACAGACCAATACTCAACAAAAACGCCCCAGCCCAGACGGCAACAAGGGGAAGGATCGCTGAAAACACGTCGTTACCGCCAGCAAAAATGACATCGATAATTTTTCCGTAAATTATCGGCTCCGCAACCTGAGCAAGGGAGGCAATGACGATAAACGCGGAAACAAAAACATACCGCCCAACATACTTCTTCATGCTCGGCCCCAACATTGCCCAAAACTCACGCCACGTGAGCCGGTGCTTTTTTCCATCCTTTTCTTCGTCCTCCGACATAGGGGAAGTATACCGCGGAAAACAAAACGCCCCGATCGAGATCGGAGCATTTTGTGGAGGCCGTGGCCAGAGTCGAACCGGCGAATCGCGGTTTTGCAGACCGCTGTGTTAACCACTTCACCACACGGCCGTGGAGAAGAACGTCCGGATCGTAGCAGAAAAATCCTTCTTCGCAAAGGGCTATTCCGTGGCCTTCACGTCACCAACGGTTGCGGCAGGAACGGTGTCGGTGAACTTCGTAACAACTTTTGCAGAAAGAATCACCTTCTCGGCAACGGAAAGTTCTTGGCCGCTCTGCCACACGGTGAAGAGATACTTTTCTCCGGCCTCTGTCTTGAAATAATACGTTGTTGTACAGGAACCGGGAGCACAATCGTCCGCGACTGGCGCAGCTTTCCAGAAACCGTTCCCGAGGTCGGTTGCGTCCTTTGGAACCGATCGGCGCGCATCCAACCAATCAACATCAATCTTTGTATAATTCGACGTTACATAGCCCTCAGTGGCGATCGATGCATCCGGCGTTGTTGTGCGAGCAATCGGCTTGTCGGTGCTTTGGAGCGTAATCATTCCCATGGTGTGATTCACTTCTTGCGACAGCGTTAGAAGCTCCGTGTTTGGCTGCGCATATCCCTCAACCTGTACCCAACCCGACGGAAGGTCGAACGCGAGCTTCCATTTGCCCTCAGCGTTTCCTCCGCCGCTGATCGAAGAGACAATATTCGACGCGCAACCCGCACCTGTGAGCAAAAGCACCGCCGCACCAAGGGAGAAAAGAAGGCGTTTCATATAGGACGAGTGTAGCGATTTTGAGCCAAACACACAACACCCCAAGCCTTGCGGCCCGGGGTGTTGATTTTCTTATTTTGCATGATAGACCTCAATCGCGACGGTACGAACACCGAACTGGCGGGCCTGTGGGCCTTCTTCCATCCAGATGTCGATGCGCTTGTCGTAACGGGGGTTCATGCGGTCTTCCACGGTAAAGATCTGGTCACCAAAGTAATCCGGGATCTTTACGAGCGTACCCATCGGCAAGAAGTTTGCCGCAATGACGCCCATGCGAGTATGAGTTCCGCTGGCCGTAATAAACGGCGTATCGTCGGTTTGAGCAGGGTCGCTGTTGTATGCCGTTGCGGTTACCCGCATGGTGTACGTTGGATTACGGAGATCCGCGCCAGGAAGCTGACCAAATGGCATGGTTGCATTCTTCATGGCGGCAACCTCAAGTTCCGTCGCCCGACCCACCGCAAATACGGTTGCCGTGGCACGAGCCGCGGAAGGGAGAGCGAAATATCCAGCAAGAAGTACAAGAGCAGCAAGAGTCGCAACTTCTACCGGCGAACGCTTGAGAACCGTTTTGAGGCGATTGATCATAGAATAAGAAAAATCGGCTACTGCTGCCGAATTTTTCATATGAACAGTATAGCATTTTGAAGCCATTTTGTCAACGCTTTTTCGCAACTTATTGGCTAACGTTGGCCATATTGTTCACCCTGTTTTTTGCCCTTTTCTCGTCGGCAACGTATTATGCAAACACCACCACATTTTTCCCAATTTTTATGCAGCGATACGGCAAATATCGATCCGAACTTCACAAGAATCGCTTCGTCGCTGCGCTCCTGCATCGGATGAAGGCTCTTACCAAAGGATCGTTCGTCAAAAATCTCATTCTCGGCGGAATTGTCCTCTTTCTTTTAGGCGCCCTCTCGCTTTTTGTGGGCTATCTCTGGATTAAGCAAACACTTCCAACAACCGAGGATATTCTGAACCGCGATATTGCCCAATCCACAAAAATCTACGACCGAACCGGCACGCACCTCCTGTACGAAATTGCCGAAAACGAAAAGCGCACTATTGTTCCCATTGAACAGATCCCCCAAACACTCATCGACGCCACAATCACCGCCGAGGATCGTCAATTCTACAATCACAATGGCATTAACTATTTCAGCATTGCGCGATCCATTTACGAGGACATTAAGTGTGGCTGCAAGGCACAAGGCGCGTCAACGCTCACCCAACAAATGGTGCGCAACGTCATCCTCACCCTTGATAAAACCGTTATACGAAAGGTGAAAGAGATTCTTTTAGCGTACGCCGTCGAGGACAAGTTCACCAAAGCAGAAATTCTCAGCCTTTACCTCAATCAGATTGGATACGGCGGAGCAAACTACGGCGTGCAGTCGGCGAGCCAGGCGTACTTCAGCAAAGATGTGAAAGAGCTCACCCTCGCAGAATCCGCAACGCTCGCCGCAATGCCAAAACAACCGAGTCGGTATCTTCGTGATCCAGAACTTTTAAAAACACGACGCGATTGGGTTTTGAACAACATGGAAGAGCTTGGCTATGCATCTCACGACGATGTGGCCACAGCACTCGCCTCGGAAACACCGGTCGTCGCAAAACTCAGCAATATCACCGCGCCGCACTTTGTGCTCTGGGTAAAAGATCAGCTTGAAACCGTATACACTGAGCGTGAAGTTGAAACGGGCGGACTCAATGTTATTACGACTCTCGACTACAGCAAACAGATGGCGGCAGAAGCCGCGGTAACCGCAAACGTGACGGCAAAAGGTGAAATATACGGATTCAACAACGCAAGCCTCCTTGCAATTGATCCAAAGACTGGCCAGGTTCTCGCAATGGTGGGAAGCGCGGATTATTTTAACGACGAGATTCATGGCCAAGTAAACGTCACCGAGCAGGCGCTGCAGCCAGGAAGCAGCATGAAGCCGCTCATTTACGCCGCATCGTGGGAAAAGGGCTACACACCGAACACGATTCTTTGGGACGTCGATACCGTTATTCCAACAGAAACCGGCCCGTACAATCCGCATAACTACGACAACGGCGAGCATGGATACGTCACTATGCGAAAAGCACTCCAGGGTTCGCTGAACATCCCCGCGGTAAAGGCGATGTATCTCGTTGGCGTCGACAGCGCGCTTACGTTCCTTCAGCGCATGGGATACACCACGCTTGAGGATCGATCGCGCTTTGGCCTTTCCCTCGTTCTTGGTGGTGGTGAAGTAACGATGATTGATCACCTTCGCGCATACGGCACTCTCGCAAATGGCGGGTCACAACAGACAACAACCGGAATTTTGAAGGTGACCGACTCAAGCGGAACCATCCTTGAAGAATGGAGAGCCGAAGAACACCCCGGCACACAAGTCATAGACAGGAACATCGCACACACCGTGAGTAACGTTCTTTCAGATAACAATGCTCGGTCGTACGTTTTTGGCGTTAACAGCGCGTTGCAGCTTGGCGGCAGACCGGTTGCTGCAAAAACAGGAACGACGAGTGATTTCAACGATGCATGGACCATGGGATACACCCCGTCGCTCGCAGCTGGCGTTTGGGTAGGAAACACCGACGGCACAACAATGAAAAAAAATTCCGAGGCCGTTTTCGTCGCCGCACCAATGTGGAAAGAGTTCATGCAAAAGGCGCTCGACGGTACATCGATCGAAGCGTTCCCAACGCCGACCATCGCATCTACCGGCAAAGCCATGCTTGATGGGAATATTCCCGTCACAACGTACACCGTCGACACTTCCACCGGAAAACTTGCGAACGAATACACGCCAGAGCGATTTAAAAAGACGGAGACCTGTGGTGAGTATCACGATATTCTTCTGTACGTGAACAGGAACGACCCACGCGGGCCAATTCCAGAAAATCCTTCCGCGGATCCGCAATATCAGGTATGGGAAAATGCGGTACAAGCGTGGATTACCAAACACAACGCAAGTCTCAAGCCCGGAGAAGCCGCGATCACCACATGCAAAGACGTTCCAACAGATACTGACGATGTTCACACGTTGCAAAACCAACCAAGCATTCGTATCACGTCACCAAACAATGGAGATGTCCTTGGACGTACACTATCAACAACACTCAATACGTCCGTTCGTCGATCATTCTCCCGTGTGGAATACACCATCGACGGCGCGGTAGTTGGCATCGGGCACAACATGAATGGCGACATGTTCGTGCTCCCGAGCTGGGTTGCCATGGGTAATCACACACTCAGCGCAACGATTTACGACGACGTCGACAATGCCGCGAGCGACAGCGTCACAATCTCGATCAACGAATCCGGAGGAGAAACCGCGACGTTCCACATAACCAACCCATTCTCGAATCAAACTATCGAGAACACCGGTGCTGCATATACCATCGTGATCGAAGTACCAGATATGAACGAAGTCACGTATCTCGAAGTGACTGCGGAAAATCTTTGGACGGGGGAAACAACAATGGTTGGAAGTACGGCGAACCCGTCCTCCATCACGAGCATCTCATGGACCACTGGTGACGATGCACGATATCAGCTTGTTGCGCGAGCCTCGACACCAGCCGGCGGAACTCTCGAGTCGAGTCCGGTGATCGTTACTGTGACGACGCCAACGCCCTCTTCGGGAACACCAATCGACAGTACCCTCATCACCGTGCCCATCACAACGCCAACACTCTAAAAAAATCTGCGCTGTGTTCGCCTCTCTATACGATAACGCTGTTTCTCATCTCTTCGGCAGCAATACGCGCCTCACGCGAGCAGGCGCCCCCACAATGGCGGTTGGCGAGACCTCACATCCCTTCACGACTACTGCCTAATTGGCATAACGATGTAGAGATATTTCTCGTCAGGAAGATTATGCGGAGTGACGACACATGGCTGCATGGCGTCGATGAACTTGAGAACGATCTTTTCGGAAGTCATTGCATTCACGCCGTCCAGGAGATAACGGAAGTTTAAAACAGCTGAATTGACATTTCCCGTCATTTCTCCCTCAACGGTAACCGTATTTTCACCGCGGCCAACGTCGGCTGCAGAAAGCGTGACAGTTTTTTCGGCCGGGTTCGCTTCGAGACGCACGTCGAACAGACCAGCCTTCGAGAAAAGGCTCGTTCGACGAATGGCCTGAGAAAATGCAGTTTTATCGATCGTAATCTCTGTTGCCGACGTCTTGGGGATAATCTGTCGATAGTCTGGATACACTCCCTCAACCGTTCGCGATGAAAGTTCGACCGTTCCATACCGGAACACAATCTGGCTTTCGGTGAGCTCAACATCAATGTTTTCTGGGTTTTCCACGCTGTCACGAAGCACACTCAAAATTCGTCGAAGTTCTCCAAGCGTTCGCGAAGGCACAATTGCCTTTCGCTCCCCTTCCGCAGATTCTCCAAGCGCGATAATCTTTTCTCCGAGCCTATAGCTATCCGTTGCGGCGAGAACAAGCTGTTTATTCAGTCCATCAAAATGCATGAACACTCCAGTGAGCGCCTGTCGCGCTTCGTTCGTCGCAACAGCGAAGAGCACCTGACCGAGCGCGGCATCGAGCGCCGCTGCCGGAACAAGAAATCGCACACCGCCGGTAACCGGAGGAATCAAGGGGAACTCGTTTGCCGGAATTCCATTAATCTTTGTTTTCGTCTTCTCACACACAATCGAGACCGCATGGTCGAGAAGATCAAGATCAACCCGCTCGTTTGGAAGAAGCGCGACATAGTCTGCAAAGAGTTTCGATGGGAGCGTGTACTCACCCGGTTGGTCGACCTTCCCACGAATCGTGCACGTGATTGTCAGTTCAAGGTTTGTTGCGGTGAGCTTAATTCCCCCAACATCTGCTCGAAGCAAGACATTATTCAAAATAGGAAGGTTCGCATTCTTTCCAGAGATGTGACTGGTGATTGCCAGACCTTGATACAAATTTTCTCGCGTGCAAGAGAGCTTCACAATCAGGAAATTAATATCTCTATAAGAACCAGTAGTAACAGTAAGGGGTGTGTATGAAGTGGATAATCGCGTATACCCTGTGACAGTATGGCGATTCCCCATTTTCTGCGGTGGATGTTTCGTGTGGACGACGGTGATGCGTGTGGAGATAACTTGGCAGGGCCGTCTGTCCGACATTTTTGTCCCCTTGTTATCCTACCCGTTTCCCCAGGGAACTCCACCTGCCCATCCACCGGCTTTTACACAGTTCATCCACAATTCACAGGGATGTACCCTTCTATCCCCATGTTATCCCGCATATAGCTTCTGTTTAATGAGCTCGAGATCCTTTTGGAGCTTCTCGTCTGTTTTTACAAGATCCGAGATCTTTCCATACGCATGCATCGCCGTGGTGTGATCGCGGCCTCCGAGTTCGTCGCCGATTGCCGGGTACGACGTCTTCATCTCTTCTCGCATGAGATACATGATGATCTGCCGCGGGAACGCGAGTTTCTTCTCGCGTGATTTTCCAAGAATATCCTCAATGGTGATATCGAAGTATTCGGAGACAATGAGAATGAGCTGGCGTGGCGTAACGGTTTTACGGACGTTTTCCGATTCGAAGCTCGCGATGATCGGTTTCACGGTTTCGAGCGTTGGGGAGATGTTGCGGAACTGGTGAATGGCGATGATTTTGTTTAGTGCTCCCTCAAGCTCACGAATGTTGGAGTAGATGTTGCTCGCGACGTAATGGAGAATTTCTCGATCGAGTGAAAATGCCTTTTCCATGCACTTACGCTGAAGAATCGCGATGCGGGTTTCAAGATCCGGCATGCCAACGTCCACCAGCATTCCCCACTCAAGCCGAGACTGAAGGCGCTTTTCGAGGCTGGTGATGGACTTTGGCGGGCGATCGGACGAGATGACGATCTGACGTTGCTCCTGATGAAGCGCATTGAACGTGTGGAAGAACTCTTCCTGCGTCCCCTCTTTGCCGGTGATGAACTGAATGTCGTCGATTAAAAGAAGATCGACGTTACGGTAGCGATCCTTGAATTCCTTTCCTTTACCAGAGCGAATCGCATTAATGAAGTCGTTGGTGAATCGTTCACACGTGACGTAAAGAATGCGGACATTTGGATTGCGACGACGCATTTCATTCGCGATGGCGTGAAGAAGGTGCGTTTTTCCGAGTCCGACGCCGCCGTAAATGAAGAGCGGATTATAGGCCTGGCCTGGTTGTGCGGAGACAGCCTGTGCCGCGGCGTGCGCGAGTTCGTTTTGTTTTCCAACAACGAATGTCTGAAACGTGTATTGCGGATTGACGGTGATGGTTCCTGTTCCGCCGGTTTCAGCGCTTCCTGTTGCAACGAATCCGTAGTCCTCGGTTCCTTCCTTTGGTGCCGCTGGCTTTTTTTCTTCAAGAACGAGGGGCTGCGGGGCCTCGGTCCGTGTTGCAATTCGATACGTGAGGCTGCGAACGGCTTGATTCGTGATTCCCTGGATGGTTTCTAAGATGTCCCGATGGTGTTTTTTACTAATCCACTGCTGGGTGATGGTGTTTGGCACTCCAATAACCACCTCGCCGTTTCGGTAGTCGCTGACAAAGGTTTTTCGAAACCACGTCGTGAAATGGGCCTTACTGACCTTGAGCTCCATTTCACCGAGAACTGCCTCCCAAAGCTCATGAGTATTCATAGGTAGTGCACTTTGAGCTTCGAGAGATTAATTCCCTGCGAGGAGTAACAACTTGAGCGCATGATAGCCAACTATCCACAGGGATGAAAGGACGCGATTTTGGCTAGAAGTGGATGACTTTGGGGATAAGTGTCTAAAAAGTGGGGACAAGTGACGATGTTATGCACATTTTTCGTGGGAATCCTCAAAAAAAGATTTTGCGACGCCGTGTGGATGGAGACCGTTTTGAGCGATCGACCGAGCCAGCGGGTGGCGCCGAGGGAGGCCCCCATGGGGAGCGCAACGAGCGCCGCATCAACTTGAGGATCAAGAAAAAGGTGGTGTGCGAGCTGAGCACCCCGATGGGGTCCTCGGTGACAGGACCCGCTGGAGAGGGAGATAAGCCAAAAAATGGTTGACATGGTATGCTTGCGGGCGTAAAGTCTTGCCACTTATGCCTAAGCGAACGTATCAGCCGAAAAAGCGGCAGCGCGCGAAAGTGCACGGATTTCGGAAGCGCATGAAGTCCAAGGACGGAAAGATCGTTTTAAAACGACGCCGAGCCAAGGGCCGAAAGCGCCTCACCGTGACCGCACGCCCCCGTTAGTAGGCAGAAACAAAAGTCGGCTTCCAGAGCCGACTTTTGATATCATTCATCTATGCTCGCGAAAGATTTCCGGTTACGCCATGAAAAAGATATCGCACGAACCTTGAAATCCAAGGCGGGGGCTTTTGATACGGCGTGCGGCGTGAAGGTGGTGAAGAATAATCTCGCCGCGTCGCGCTTTGCAGTTGTTGTTGGAACAAAGGTGAGCAAAAAGGCTGTTGATCGCAATCGAATTCGCCGTCAGTATCGCGAGATTGTGCGGTCGATGATGAAGGAAATTAAACCAGGGTTCGATGTGATTCTTCTTACCGCAAAGCCGGCGCTCGCGCTCGACTATCACCAAAAAGAAGCTAAACTTCGCAGCACGCTTCATCGCGCAAAGTTGTTATGACCGCGCAGACTGCTCTTCGCCGAATCGCCACGGCGCCGATCGTTTTCTATCAGCACACGTTGTCCCTCGACCATGGCCCGATGAAGTCGATGTACCCTTCGGGCTTTTGTCCGTTCTATCCTTCGTGTTCGGAATATTGTAGACGGTCGATAATGAAAGACGGTGTTTCCATTGGTATCGCAAAGGGAGCACTCCGAGTTCTTCGGTGCCATCCGTGGACCGATGGCGGGATTGATAATCCATAACAAAATCCAGAGCAAAAAGCCCTGGAAATAGTCAGCTCCTCTGCTACTGGAGTACTAGCAGAGGAGCCTCTTGTATTGAGTATAGCCGCGTGAGATCTGAGCACAAGTGAGCTGTGTGGACAAGAGTTATTGAAGAATCTCGATCAGCTTTTTCTTTCCACTACTTCCCTGTTTGATGACGATCGATTTCTGCGGCACGTGAAAGTGTTTTGAAAGCAATCGAACGAGCTCTTCATTCGCTTTCCCATCAACCGGCGCCGATTTTAGTCGCACAACAAGTGACCCATCGGCGAGTTCTTCGATCTCGGACTTCCCCGAGTTTGGTTTTACACTGATCGCAATTTTCATAAGCGATTCCAATTATTTCAAATTACTCGTCTCCGGTCTCGTCGCATTCGCCCACAGATATTCGTACATACTTTTCATCATCGACACAATGAGATCGTCCTCGATACGAATTGCGAGAAGATTCTCTGGTTGCCAAAAGATAATTTTATCGGCCGAGAAATGGAATGATGTTTTGAATGGGTCGAGCCCGATAAGAATTCGAGTTTCTCGCATCTCCTCCTGATCCGTTTCTGCCATACGATTTGCATTTGGCCCTGGTAAAGACAATATTCGGGATTTAAGTCCACGTTTTCGGCGTTCAGCAATATATTCTTTTTGATCGTCGCGATCGATGAGATCCAAAAAGTAATCAGCGGATCCGAAGAAATCGATTGAATCTTTCGCTTCTTCCGGCAATGCGAAAAGCGCCGAAAGGTACTGGCCACGCCCCTGATAAATCCGTGCGCTGCTTGGGAGATCGCCGCGCTGATATTTTGTGAGGAGATCCGGAAGTGTTGAAGTGAAGCCGCTTTGAATCTCGGCGCGCTCCTTTTCTTTCTTTTTCAATAACTCAGAAACAAGCGATGGCGAAAACACGCTAAACCGCTTGAGCTTTCCACCTTTTGGGAGCGCTGCAAGCCCCCTGTCTTCAAGCGCTTTGATAAGTTTATAAATGTTCGGCCGGGAAATGCCCATCTTTTCCGCGACTTGTGAAATTGGATGAGGCCCAATTTCTAACGAAAGAATATATAGCGTCGCCTCCCCCTCGGTAAGTCCAAGGCTTTTTAAAGCGGCGTATAGCGGTTCGTTTTGTTTTTGGGCTGATTTTGCGGGCATAAAAATTTAATGTGTATGAAGCAAATATACACTAACATCTAATAGTCAACAATAGATTGATTTATATGTAAAATGATGATATAGTACCTAGTCCGATACACGGACGAATACTTTCAAAACCCGGGGGATCTCGTGGCCGAAAACATCTACGAATTGGTTGCCGTTGCCGATGGTGCCGAAAACGTTGAGATCATCGAGCTCGACGACGAGACCGTACTCCTCCGCTCGAAGGAACTTCCGGATGTCGCGTTTGTGATGTGGCGGGCTCGGTACTGCGGAACTGCAGCGGTAATGCGGTTTCGTGGAAGGGCGCCGAATCAGACGGGGTGCCTGGTGGTCTGCGCGTGTTGTCGAAGGAATAGGCCGTTCCGGGACTTGTTGTTCGAGACTTGCCACAAATTCAAAATCAACACGATCCTGATGCGGAAGGCCAGTTGGATGGAAACAGAATGGAGAAATGATGCGTCCGCATGCCTAGACCATGATAAGCGGTTTCGCAATAACGATTGGTTTTGCCACGGAGAAGAATATCGGAAAAGGGAAATCGCAGACGGAAAGATCATCTGTGTCGAAGCAGGAGAGTATCAAGAATTCAGTTCGGAGCATAGCCAGTCGGAGATCGACCACGCATTCCGGTTCATCGTCGGAATGGAATGAATCACAACAGCATTCGGAGTTCATAATGATTCTCTTCGCAGAAAACGGAACGGTCCACATCAACTCATTCAATACTCTCGAGGAATATCGGGCGTGGGAGGTGGAGGCTGGGGATGAACCGATGCGGATCGCTTACGCGATGAAAGTACCGGAAACGGCGGCCGGCGATGCACTGGTGAGCTTGTGTCACATCGGGAATCGGGAGGAGGACGGGTTCGCGGTCCTCATGGAGGGGCTTCTCATCGAGGCATTCAAGGCCGGTATCAATCTCGCACAAGGAAAGTGAACAACAGCACAAAAACGCGCAGCCGCCCCGAGAGGAGCGGCTGTTGTTTTATTTCATCCCCTTTCGAAACTTCTTCAGTAATGCGATATCTTCTTCGCGGCTTCCCTTTTCTTCTTCCCCGTCGAATGGTGTTTCGAGAATAAGGTCGATGTGCTGGAGTTTTGGATGTTGAACAATGTATTTGAAGGCGTCAGCGCCGATGAAGCCGTGGCCAAGGTGTTGGTGCCTGTCTTTGTGGCCGTCGAATTCAATCTTGCTGTCGTTACAGTGTGAGGCGACGAGTTTATCAAGGCCGATGATGCGATCGAAGTCTTTGAATGTTTTATCGACATCTTCTTTGGTTCGCAAATCGTATCCACTTGCAAACGCATGCTGCGTATCAAAGCACACGCCAATTTCCTCTCCGCGTTTCGCGCCGTCTATGAATGCGGC
>CALRHV010000004.1 GCA_943359525.1 Candidatus Uhrbacteria bacterium | reverse complement strand
GGAACGTACGAATCAGAATCCGTAGACTTAATATCCAGTTCTTTTTTCAAGTGTTCCAAATACGTTCTTGAGGCATCCGAAGGGATCCTGTTAAACAAACTGAGAAATTCCCTTACCTTTCCCGCATTCAATTTCAACATCTCCACTATCCGCTCCGCCGGGATTATCTCGCAAAACTTGTCGAAATATTTGAATGCGATTTCTTTTCCTTGGGGGTGGGCAATGATGGATAGGAAAACGAGATCGGGTCGGTACTCTTTCGCTCTTTCCAAAAGTTCACCAGGATAATCATATCCTCGATCACGAGCACTGTTTCCCCATCCCACAAACGCTTGCCCAAGAAAGAACGCCTTATCCTCTTTACTCCAAGCTGATCCTATATAAAATCCTGTTGACATCACAGCGCCACTAACACTTTCTTCATGAGACCGCAACGCATAATTAAACCTTTCTGCGGTTCGTATTTCCCAAAACCTCAACTGATCCTTTACTGCCTCAAAGTCTTCCCGATACAAATTATCAGGCATGATGAATTTCAAGAACTGTCGAGCGCGTGTTTTTTCTGAATGAGATACAACTCGAAGCTCATCTATAGAATCCGCGAGCGAAACCGCGTCGCGAATTGCAACACGAATGCGCAATGCAAATCCTAGATCGTCTCTCGTCTCATCGATGAGTGGAATGCGATTATAGAGTTCTGGAAGAATGCTGGGTAAATCGAATTTATATCGCTTTATGCCATATTCGCCATACTCAAAGTTCGTGATCCTTCGAAACGCGCCACTATCGATCTGCTCTTCAGAAAGTATTTTTCGGAGCTCGCGGCGAACTGCCACGTTGTCTGTTGCGTGTTTTGGGATTCCCTTCAAATAGTCCGCTAGCTTCAACGGATGTTCGATGTCATCAATCCGTCGGCGAAGTTCCTCTACGATGTTCTCCGGACTCGCTTCGCGCATTGCTTCATGCTGACGGCGCACTTCGGCATCGATGGCCATGCGGGAAAATGGGACCGCCATCATCATGAGTGCTTGTGCTTTGGACTGCGGGGTCGCCGATGAATCGACCGATTTCTTCATCTCCCCCGCCATCGCTTTTAACGATTCTTGAGAGACGACCGCGGAGTAGGTCTGGACTCGTTCGTCGAGCGTGAGGAGTTGACTCATCATCGTCTGAATCGCCATCGTTCCGATCTCTGGGCTAGCCTGGTCGATGGTACGTTGCGTGTTGTAGAGCGCTTTGTGCAAAAACGATCCAAAATACAGGCTTCGTCCGCCTTGAGAAGGATCGATGCCGATCAACTCGAAGAATAATTCCGGATCAAGATGCTTAATGACGTCGAGCGATCGCATTATTTCCATGAGCTGCTGCGGATCCTCCATGCCTAGATGGTAGAGCTCGAAGTCACGGGGATCGGGATCCGTGTAATACATCTGCTTTCCTTCGAGCCACGTCGCGATCGATCGTGCAGCCTTTTTAAGTACGTCGTCCCCAGCGCTTTCGGCGATATTCTCGAGCTCGTACATCGCTGCCGTGGTTTTCTCACCACTCAACGAAAGAATCGTTACTTCCCCACCGTACATTTCGTGCGCCGCAGAAATTCTCTGTCGCCAGTACGCGGAAAGATTTTCATCCCCGGATTGAAACGGGTCAGAAATCACCGCAGTAGCCGGAAGCTCTGGCGCGACTTCGAGCGACCAAATATCAGTCTGTTGTTCAGCTGATAATCGAGCGTCCAAATCGCGAAGCAGCCCGATGATGGTTCTGCGACGCGGCGTCACCGAGACGTTATGAACCTTTTCCTGTTTCACTAAATCTCCACTCGACAATCGTTCCACGACACCGGTGCGATCGTGAGCGACGCCGATGTCCACAAGCCGATGCGTAAATGGATATACGCGCAGCGCCATCGGGGTTGTCTGCTGAACGATGAATAGCGCCTCTTCGGCGCATTTTGCGAATGCAGCAGGATCGAGCGCGAGAAGCGCAATAACACGTTTGCCAAGCGCGCCATCGTTTTCATCGATGAACGCGTCTTCCAAGTCGAGCATCACATCAACCCATTCGTCATACAATCCTTCCGGTTCAGATGATTCCTCAGCATCTCCCTCCTTCATTCCACGCCAACGATCCCGATGAAACAACACACGTTCAATATCGTCGTTCGCCGAAGTCGTCGCCTGTTGCAGCTCTTCGATGTCCAAAGGACGCCGCACTTCCTGCGCACGCAAAAACTCCGCCGCAGTCTCGTCGACAGTACCAACGCTCGGAATATCCAACGTCCGCTTCGCCATGAACGTATAATAACATTATTGACTAAACCCTCTTTTTCCGCTAATCTTGGTGAATAATTATTTGTTCTCGCGGTTCGTTCCTTCCGTCATTGCGAGGAGGGTAATCCCAACGCGGCAATCTAGGCCTAGATTGCGCGGCCGATTACAGCCTCGCAATGACGAAAAAGGATCGATAGCGAGGGATCACCTATGAAAAAGTCTGGAATGGTTGCGATTGTGGGACGTTCGAATGTAGGAAAATCCACGTTAATTAACACGATGGTTGGGACGAAGGTTGCAATTACCACACCAAAGCCGCAAACGACTCGTCGGCCAATTCAAGGAATTATCACTCGCGAGGAGGGCCAAGTTGTTTTCGTGGACACCCCGGGAATCATGCAGAAGGCTCGGGATACGCTGACGAATAAGCTCAATGCGTACGCCAAGGATTCGTTGCGCGGCGTGAATGCTGTGATGTACGTTGTCGATCCTACGCGCCCGATTGGGGATGAGGAGAAGCAAGCGTTCCGTCTCGTGGAAAAAATCACGATTCCAAAGTTGCTCGTCATCAACAAGATCGACGATCCATCGTCCAAGAATTTCATCGATTACTACCGCGACCTTGGTTCAAAGTTCAGTGCGTACGTGGAAGTGTCGGCTATGACGTCGAAGAACACTGATCTCATCGAGAAATGGATTTGGGAGCAAATGCCAGAGGGCGAGTTCCTCTATCCAGAATTCCAGCTTACCAGCATGGGGAACGAAGAATGGCTCGCGGAATTGATTCGCGAAAAGCTTTTCCTCCGTTTGCGCGAGGAAGTGCCGTACTCAACCCACGTTGAGGTAAACAGCATCGACATTCAAGACAACGGCACCGTATTCGTTGATGCGACGATCTACACACACTCTGAACGCTACAAGCCGATGATCATCGGCGCTGGCGGACGAGGCATTAAGGAGATTGGACAGTCGACGCGTCGGGAACTGGAGACGGTGACGGGGAAGAAGTATTTTCTACAGTTACAGGTTGCGGTTGATCCGCGGTGGGTGGAACGGATGGAGTAGTCGGATACAAAATATCGTACACGGCTTTCGCCTTCGCAAAGGTCGCGGAAATCTCCGCGGCTTTTGTTTTTATAGTGTTCGTGGTGTTTTGCATCGACGACGCAAAGCCCTCGGTGCATCCAGCGCCGACAAGAGCAAGCATCATGATGAGAATAATTAATCTCATAAGGACTGCGTCTTTGCGAGGCTGTAATCGGCCGAAGCAATCTAGGTTCACCAAGATTGCCGCGTCGGGATTACCCTCCTCGCAATGACTGAAGTTTATTTTCCCTCACCAATTCCGTTTGCCTTTTTACCTTTTGCCCACGCAGTCACCGCTGCTTCGTCGCTGGAACCACAAATGAATCCTTTTGTTTCCGTGTTATAGAAAAATGGCACGCCGCCACACAAGCCTTTGTCGATCTCTTCCATGCGCTTCGCATTTGCCTCGTTGTTCCACACCTCAAGCTTCTCAATCGAAATTCCAAGATCCTTTTCAACTTTCTCAACCATCGGCTTCATTTCAACGCAATGTGGGCACGTGTCACCGTAGAATTCGAGAAGGGACATAAAAGAGAAATAATAATCTTTGAACTGAAACTGATCCTTTGAATGGGTTGGGACGGAGAGAATGCTTCGGCACCGCGTGTGTTTTTACGTTTTGAGAGTGTAAAGACCTCTTTACACTTTTCTGATCGAAAACCCCAGTAAAAGCGCACGTTGATATGTAAAGTCCTCTTTACACTCGGAGATTGGGCAAACGAGCACCCCACCCTCGCCGATAATCTTCCTTCAGCGCCCCTCCCAACCCCATCCAAGATTCCGCTCCATTTCAGTCCCGATCACCCGCCAAGAATACCGTACTTTTGTACTGTTCGACGACACCGCCATGCACAAGCTTCGAAATCAAGGTCTGAAATCGAGCTTCTTCGAGGCCCGCAAGCTCCGATCGGAGACGAAGTTTCTTCAGCATCATCGGCGATTCGCGGAGGGCATCGACGATTCGGCCGCGGAAGTAGCGATCGGTGGATTCGAATTTGATCGCCTTCTTCGCACGTACAAGCCCCCCTCCGACTCCCCCCATAAATGGGTGGAGAGATATCTTAGGCTCTTTCGATCCATGAAGAGGAGCCAACGGACATAAACCCCAAACATGACCTCGCGCCGAGCAGTGAAGCGCTCCGATGTCCATGAGTGCGTGATTCCACGTCCAGACATCGGCTGGACGGATCGATCGAGCTAGTCGCTGCATCGACTTCGGGTCAGATCGATGACGAGGAAATACGCGACGGAAGATTCTCGAAATATTTGTATCGACTGGTGCAGCGTCGGGATTGCGAAATGCAAAGGCTGCGATTGCGTTCGCGGTGTAGTCGCCAATACCAGGAAGCTTCTTCATTGCATCGATATCATCGGGAAGCTCCCTGCCGAGATCGATCACGGCCTTCGCTAATCGATGAAGCATAACGGCACGACGGTTGTAGCCAAGCCCCTGCCACAATCGGATCACATCCGCCGTGGATGCACTCGCAAGATCACTCCACGTGGGAAACGCCAAAAGAAATGCACGCCATTTTGGAATAACGCGATCGACTTGTGTTTGCTGGAGCATGATCTCGGAAAGTGCAATAGCGTACGGATCGGTGGTTCTCCGCCAAGGAAGGTCGCGCCGATGAACCCTGAACCAATCAAAAACAATCTTATGAAATTCCTCAATGCGCCCAGTCGTAGAAGTCTTTGACGCTTTCGCTTTGCGTGCTGAATTCGATGTCTTTTGGTTCGTCATACGGCGGCAACGTGTCAAAACTCTTCGCAGTATCTTGCTCCATCAATAACACATCAACGCGATACAACCAACCATAATTCACAATACTCATCGGTTCCGATGCCGAAAACTGCTGATCTCGAACATCGACAACAACCGGACCATCGACAACGATTCGACCACCATACAACGCGAGCTCTTCTTTTCCCTCACGATCATTGATCACGACGAGTGATGTCTTTGCGTCCATCCAAATGATCGACGAGCCAAAAGCAATCTTCATCATCGATCCACACGACAATATATTTTTCCTCGATGCATCGACCTCCTCACATCCGATGTCAGATGATGGATCGGTCTGTTCAACCACAACAATCTCCGATCGTGCACGATACCCTTCTCCCCCAGCCCAGCTCGCATCAAAGTGTCTGCCAATAACCAACACCGCCGAAAGTACAATCACCATCCCGGCGAGAACAAAAGTTTTATTTGCGATGATCGCTTTAAAGCTCATACGTTTGCATCACATGAGGAACCTCAACTTCAACGCCAAGTGAAGCACGAAGGTGCGTTGCGAATGTATCTTTAATTGGCCCCTCGCCGTGCACCAAGAATACCCGCTTTGGTGGCACACCGTTTCCACGAACAAACGTCGTAAGTTTCTTTTGGTCGCCATGTGCCGAGAAAGCGTCGATCGTGAGTAACTCGGCGCGAACCGAGTGTTTTTCTCCGTAAATATTGATGTCAGTTGCACCGTTCTGAATTTTTCGACCGAGTGTATGGTCGGCTTGATAGCCAATGATGAGCAGGCCGGATTTCGCGTCGTCGATGTAGCGCGCCATGTGATGCAATATTCTGCCACCAGTCATCATGCCGTTGCCGGCGATGATGACTTTTGGACGCTTATCATCGTTGATTATTTTCGAAGCATCTGGGGTGAGTGTTTCAGTAAGCGACGGGAATCGGAACCAGTCGCCATCCTTCCCTGGCGCAGCAGGATGCTCGAAGGAAAGATACTCGCTAAAGAAACGATAAAGCTCCGTGGCACGAATCGCGAGTGGGCTATCAAGGTACATTGGGATCGATGGGATCTCACCGCGCTGGAGCAGCTGATCGAGCGCGAACAACAATTCCTGTGTACGCTCAATTGAAAACGCCGGGATCATCAACGTCCCTCCTCGTCCAATAACCTTTTTTACAAAATCCGCAAGCATCGGTTCACGCACTGCAGATTTTTCATGATCTTTCGCGCCGTACGTTGATTCACAGATTACGTAATCCGCTTCAGGTCGGATCTCTGTATCCGGCAAAATCGGTACGTCGTCATTTCCCACGTCACCGCTGAAGATAAGCGTTTTTGATTCGCCAGTGTCGTCTACCACCACACGAATGAACGACGATCCAAGAATATGTCCGGCGTCAAAAAACTCCACGCTCACTCCCTCGAGTGGCGATGTAATGTGATGATACGGAACGGTCACAACCTGCTCGAGCATCGCATGAAGATCCGCCTTCTCATACACCACCGGATCCCCGCACTTCTTGGCGTTCTCCGCCATGATGTGCACGGAGTCCTCAAGAACAAGCTGCATCAACGCCTTAGTCGGCGGCGTCATGAAAATCTTTCCCTTGTAGCCTTGCTTCACGAGATCTGGCAAGCGACCGGTATGATCGAAATGTGCATGTGTGACGACCACGGCGTCAATATGCTCCGGTTGAAATCCGAACGGTTCGAGATTCACCTTCGAACACATGCGCTCACCCTGATGCATCCCGCAATCAATAAGGAGCTTCCCCTTTGGCGTTTCCAGCAAAAAACATGATCCAGTCACGCTTTCCACGGCACCGTAAAAGGTGAGGCGCATAATCACTATTCTGCTTGCCGATCCATGTATTCCCGGAACCGCGCCTTCAGGTGCTCGGCATGACTATCAAGATTCTGATCGTCGTTCAATTCTGCGACACTGCGCAAATCTTCGATGGTTTCATCGATAAGATCAAAATACGCTGCTTCGTCGGCAATCCCTTGTACATGCCCTTCCTCAACGATTGTCTCGAAAAGCTCTTCTTCATTAAACTCAATCATTTGCGTCATATGTCCGGATTGTAGCATACTAGAGGTTCTTCTATGGCTATCCTCGATTGGAAAACCCTTCCGCGACCTATCGTCGCCCTCTCCCCCATGGCGGACATGACCGACAGTGCGTTTTGCCGTGTGGTGAAGGCGGTCACCGGCGAGACTCCGCTCATCATGTTCCGCGAAATGGTGTCGTCTGAGGCGGTGATTCGTGGAAACGACAAAACGCTCGGCATGGCCGCGATTCACGACGACGAGCGGCCACTCGTACAGCAACTCTTTGGAAGCGATCCCGCAACGATGGCTGAAGCGACGCGTATCATCGAGGCCGAACATCATCCCGAAGGTTTCGACGTGAACATGGGTTGCCCGGTGTACAAGATTGTGAGCAACTTCAATGGCGCCGCGCTCATGAAGGAACCAGAACGTGCCGCGGCGATTGTTAAGGCAATGCGATCGGTCACATCGGTGCCGATATCGGTAAAGATTCGATTGGGCTGGTCTGATCCAACAGACGCAATAACCTTTGCGAAGGTGCTCGAGGACGCAGGAGTAGATCTCCTCACCGTTCACGGCCGAACGCGAATGCAAGGATACTCTGGTGTTGCGGACTGGGAAGCGGTGGGTAAAGTAAAACAGGCCGTTTCAATTCCGGTATTATGTAATGGCGACGTACACAAAGCAGAACTCATTCAAACGGCAATCGATATTTCCAGTTGCGACGGCGTACTCATTGCTCGCGGCGCGCTAGGCAATCCGTGGATTTTTAAACAGTTCAAGGAAATTGCTGCAGGGAAAACACCCGAACCAGTCACACTCAAGGAACGTATTCGTGTCGTAAAAATGCATCTTGCATTACATCTTGAGCAGTACGGACCAGAATCGGTAACCACATTCCGCAAGCACATGTCCTGGTATTTCAAAGGTTTGCCTCACGTAAAATCGCACCGCGAAAAGATGATGACGGTGAAAACACGCGAGGAGATTGAAGCGGTGCTCGACGAAATACTGGTTACCCTTTAATACTCAGGTTGCATCATAGATATGAGGATCGGAATTCTCAGTTTCGTGGCAGGAAAGGAACAAATCGCTGTTGGAACGAAAAGCATCGTCGACGAAGCAAAGGGCCGCGGGCACAGCGTGAAAATGTTGTATGCGCATAATGTCGGCCTTGTCTTCGGCAACGGCAAGACGCTCACATACAAGGGAGAAGTACTGAATCCCGAGGATTTCGACGTCATCTTGGTTCGGCCAGGATTCACCGCGGATCCTAGCGTGAACGCGTCCATCATTAAACAATTCCAGTTGGCGAACTTTTACGTCATCAACACGTACATTGGCGTGTTTCGCGCAAAGAATAAAATTCGTACGTTGCAAATGCTCAACCACTTCGGTCTTCCCGTTCCACGAACCCACGTGGTAGGCGATGCGTCGCTTTTGAAAGTCGCGGCTGAAGAATTCACCTTTCCAGTTATTGTCAAAACGATTTACGGCACGCACGGCACCGGTGTGTTCATCGCCGAGTCGATGCGATCGCTCTCTCCAATCGTCGATTACCTCACCAAGAAAGAACACGGTCCGGTAAAGTTGCAGGAGTATATTGAAGAGGCGCAAGGAAAAGATATTCGCGTGTTCGTGGCCGGCAAGCGAGTGTTAGCGTCAATGGAGCGTTCGGCGAAGGCTGGCGAGTTCCGTGCAAACTTTCATAAAGGCGGAAGTGTTGGGCCAGTTGATCTCTCCGATGAGGAAAAGAGGCTCGCGATCAAGGCCACCCTCATCCTTGGCCTCGATATTGCCGGCGTTGATATCTTGCGTACGAAATCTGGACCAAAAATTATCGAAGTCAACAGCAACCCAGGGCTGGAAGGCATCAGCAAAGCAACCGGCATCAACGTTGCCGGCAAAGTGGTGGATTTCTTGGAGCGTCGCGTGGAGCGCCATGGAAACCGCGGTGTTGGATTGAAGAAGAAGGCAATGAAGGAGTAAAATGTTTAATATGCAATCACATCGCGTTCTCTACGGAATACTCAGTGCAATCGGAATGTTCATCATCTTCTTCCTCATCGCCTTCCAATGGCCTCGTGATGCGTTTCAAACGAAACTCTGCTTTGTTTTAGAAGAGGGAGATGTACGCACATATGTCGTTATCGAGGATGGATCGCCGAATGCGTCTATCACCATTCTTGAACAACAAAACGGAAAAGACATCGTACCACCATCAACTGGCCCCGGAACGTTGGAAAAGAATGCTGTTGTACTGGTAGACGGCACAACACTTGCCTTTGACGACGAAAAATTGACGTGGCCAGAAGGAAGCCTTCTTGCCGGAACGGTGTTTGATGCGGTGGATTGTGATGCATATACAAAAAACTGAAAAAAGCCAAAAAGAAGTAGCGCGCAACCAATTGACGAAGCGTCCCAAAATAGGTATATTCCCGGCGTTGCAACAATTAATCCGAGATCGTCTAACGGCAGGACGAGAGACTCTGAATCTCTTAATCATGGTTCGAATCCATGTCTCGGAACCACAAAAAGACAACCCACCTGGGTTGTCTTTTTGTGGTTCGCCAGCGCAAGCTGGCCAGCCGCATCGCGGCGCACGAGACATGGATGCGGTTCGCGCGGCGAGCTCGCTCGCCACACGCGAATCGCCATACATCTCAGAAAGCCCACTTTTTCCCCCAAATATGCTAGACTTCTCCCAAATCATTCCTTAACCCCCTTTCATGCCTGGGCTTTCCTATCTCACGTTTCGGAAGCAGGAAGCGAGTAAAGGCGTATATGACGCCATTGTTATTGGGTCTGGAACGGGTGGGCTGAGCGTGGCGTCGATTTTGTCGCAAGCTGGGCAACGCGTCCTCGTCCTCGAGCAACACTTCGTCATCGGCGGCTACACTCATGCGTTTCAGCGAAAGGGCTATATATGGGACGTGGGATTGCACTACGTTGGCCAAGTGCACATCAAAGGCACATTGCTCAACAAAGTCTTTCGATACCTCACAAAGGAACAACTGGAATGGGCACCGCTCGATGATATTTATGATAGAGCAATCTTCGGGGATAAGGAATACGTGTTTCCTCGCGGTCGAAAGAACTTAATGAGCGCGCTCAAAGAATACTTCCCTACCACAGAAGACCGCGCATCGATCGATGCATATTTCAAGCTTCTCTCCGATGTCGATGCGCTCGGCACCATGTACTATGCCGAAAAAGTTCTTCCGCCATTCCTTGCAAAATTCTTCGGCGGACTGATGCGCGAAGGCACGTTGAAATATTCTGATCAGACCACGCTTGAAGCGCTCAAAGCGATCACGAAGAACGAGAAACTCATCGGCGTGTTGACGGCGCAGTACGGCGACTACGGATTACAACCGTCGGAAAGCAGCTTCTACATGCACGCCGTGTTAGCGAACCACTACATGGAAGGCGCAGGATATCCGGTTGGCGGCGCACCGCGGTTCGCGGAGACGACCGTGCCAGTGATCGAACAAGCTGGAGGAGCAGTCGTTTTCTCTGCGCGCGTGAACGAGATCGTCGTTGAAGGAAACACTGCGGTCGGCGTGCGCATGGCAGACGGAACGGTACTTCGCGGAAAACGGATTATTTCCGATGCCGGCGTAGTGAATACTTTCTCATCATTGTTGCCGCAAGACATCATTCGCAAACACAAGCTGGACGACATGCTCAAGAACCTCACGCCGTCATTGGCGCACATGGGATTGTATGTTGGATTCAAAGAAACATTCGAGCTTCCAAAATGCAACTACTGGATCTTCCCCGACGTGTACGATCACGTTGCGAATCAGCACGCTGCAGCGTCGCTCGACGCACCGCTTCCTGTGGCATTCGCATCGTTCCCATCGGCAAAAGATCCACTGTCACAAACCACGCACCCAGGCCGCACAACTGCCGAAGTGATCATTCTCACACCGTTTGATTGGTTCAAAAAGTGGCAAGGAACAGAAAAACACAAACGCGGCGAGGATTATGAAGCAATGAAAGCGCGCGTTGCAGAAAAAATGTTCGACATCTTGTTCCGTGCTGCACCACAACTTCGTGGCAAGGTGGAGTATTACGAAGTTTCATCTCCAATCTCGGCAAAGCATTATGTTGGCCATCCGTCTGGCGAAATCTACGGCACGTCGCACACACCAAAACGCTTCCGCCAGACGTTCTTAAAACCATACACACCAGTAAAAAATCTTTTCCTCACCGGCCAGGACGCAATGATCGCAAGTATTTCTGGCGGCGTGATGGGCGGCGTTCTGTGCGCATCTGCTATCCTCAAAAAGAACGTGATATGGACCATTCAAAAAACGATCAAAGGCTAGGCAAGCGCATCGCCGTCGTTGGCGCAGGTGCAGCCGGACTTTCGGCAGCTCATGCGCTCAAGACAAAGGGATATATCAATATCACCATCTTCGAGCGTGCACATCGCGTTGGCGGAAAATGCTGCACTGTGGAGATCGATGGGAGGGACTACGAGCTTGGAGCGGGCATCGTCGCCGAAGACAATTCCGTTGTGCTCAAACTGGCGAAGGAATTCGATGTTCCACTCACGCGATTGCCCTTTGGACGGAGCGTAAACGTAAATGGTGAAACTGGAAAGGCATTAGCGAAGCGTACCGAAAGAGAAACAATCACGCTCATGTGCGAAGTACTGAAGTATCGAGCGCTCACCTGGAAATTCCGTGCCACGGGAAAACCGGGACTCATGAATACCGATGCTGCACTCACTATTCCATTCTCCGAATTCGCAAAAACGCATCACATTGAACATCTCGCACGAGAATTCGCGCTGTTCTTTACTGGTTTCGGTTACGACTACTTCGAACGCATTCCGGCAGCGTACGTTCTGAAATATTATCGATGGTCAACGCTTTTAGCGTTTATGCAACGAAAGGTGTATCGGCTACCCAACGGCATTCAGCATTTGTGGACAGCAGTTGCCGCGGCGCATATCGTTCGATTGAATACAACAATCTCGCGCATTGAACGATCGGCAACATCGGTTTCTGTTACGACCGAACGAGGAACAGAAGAATTCGATACGCTCATCATTGCATCGGCGCTCGATGAAGCTCTGCGCTACCTCGATGCAACCGAAGATGAACAAAGTCTCTTTTCGAAAATTCAATACGTCGATTACGTCACCATCGCCTGCACGATAAATGGAATTCTCGACGGCGACGGATATGTTCCGAGCAATTTCACTCCGCGTCGCGCTGGGCATCCGGTGTTCTGGCATCATCGTCATGCCGATGCAAAGGTGTACACGTTTTATGCGTTGGCCGATACAGGGCAGACCGACGCCGATCTCACCGATCATATGACCGATCTGGTGAAAAAGATGGGCGGCACTGTAAGCACCGTCCACAGCATCACGCACTGGAAGTATTTCCCCCACGTGTCATCGGAAGCGATGAAAGGCGGGCTCTTTGATCGCATCGAATCGATCCAAGGCTCAAAGCACACGTATTATATCGGCGAATCCCTCAACTTCAGCACCGTCGGCCTCGCCTCCGAACACGCGAACGATCTCGTGAATCGGCTATTCTAAATAATTTGTGCTACAGTGATTTGACTATGGCGATGCTTACTGGAAACGTGATTCATGGCGATGGATTTGCTGCGGAAGGCTACGGCGTTCCAACGGCGAATATTTCGCTACTTGAACGGCCCGATTTGGCGCCGGGCGTGTATGCCGGCTATGCCATGTGGGGCGACACACAATTTGAATGCCTTATTTGTTTCGACGCGGACCGTCATGGCAAATTCGAAGTGCATCTTTTCGATTTCACCGGCGACCTCTACGGCACACGGCTCAGTGTTGATGTTCGATCGAAACTTTCGGAACTTGTTCCATGGACCGGCGAAGAAGCCATGCGCAAAAAAGTTGCGAACGACGTGAATCGCGCGCGCGTGTACTTCGCATCGCAAAAACATTTCGCGTAACTGAACTCCGGTCATCCCCGCGTAGGCGGGGATCCAGATTGTTCGGAGTGATGGATCCCCGCCTACGCGGGGATGACGAACCAAGATATTACGCCAAGCTTCCTCCGAGCTGGCTCACAAAATCCGTCACCGCATCGCTTGTTTCCTTCAACGGAACGTGAACCGATGTGATCGTTACACGTTTCTGCAATACTTTTTCAATCGCATCTTCAACCAACGTTCTTGCTTTTGACTCTTTCAGCGCATCAGCATGAAACGCATACGCACAAGAAATTGTTACCACTGATCCTTCAACCTTCACCGGCACTGCTCCGCGAAGCACGAGCGGCAACGCCACGTTGTCTTCCGCGATGATCGCGATACATCGTTCCCATTTATTTACGATTTCCTCGAGCGCAAAGATTGGCGTCTCCGATGATACGGACGGCTGATCGGCAATTACCGATTCGATCTGCTGAATCGGCGAGAAATCGTAACGGATTGGAGCGTCGGGATTCGCAGGCTCTTCGATCACGCGTGATGGAGGAAGCACAGGAATCGCTCGAGGAACTGGAGCGGGTTCAACCGATCGCTGAACTGGCGCCGGGGTTATTGGAATCGGATGCGGGATCGATGATGCCGGTGGCTCCAGTGCCGTAATCGATTTCACGCTACACGCATCCAAAATTGCGATCTCGAGTGGAATCTGCGGAATTGCCGGTAAACTCGATCGTGTTCGCGCGGAAAGCAACGCATCGAGGAACATTTGCGATCGTGCAACGCCGAAGATGGATCCTGCTGCTTTCAGTCGCTCAATCGTCTTTGCATCGTATGCGTCCATCGTCGTGTCGCCGAATGCCGCGAACATGACCGTACGGACGTATTCGAGGAGTTCTTCCACGAGATGTTTCACCGATCCCCCGTCAGCAACAAATGTTCCAACAATCTTCAACGCTTTCTGTGCGTCGTTCGCCGCAACAGCATCGACGACATCGGTAACGACGGCGATATTCGTCATTGGCAACACGAGCGATGCAACGGCGAGCGTGACATTCTTTTCGCCGAGTGCGAGCACTTGTCCGAGCAAGCTTTCCGCATCACGCAAACACCCTTCGCTCAAGCGAGAAATCTGCGCAAGAACGTCGTCGTCGATAGCAAATCCTTCCGCTTCCGAGATCTTCTTGAGCCGTGGCATCATCACGACTGGTGGTACACGATGGAACTCGAAACGCTGACAACGCGACGCGATCGTGGCAGGAATTTTGTGAAGTTCGGTTGTCGCGAGGATAAAAATTGCATGTGCCGGTGGCTCTTCGAGCGTTTTCAAGAGCGCATTAAATGATGAACCGGAGAGCATGTGCACCTCGTCGAGAATAAACACTTTGAATGATCCTCTACTTGGAGCAAAGCGTGCGTTCTCAATAATGTTGTCACGAACATTATCGACACCGGTTTGTGACGCGGCATCAATCTCGATGCATGACATGAATCGACCAGATGCAAAATCGGTACACGCCGAACACGTGTTGCATGGTTCGGATTCCCCAGACTTTCGGTTCTCACAGTTCAACGCTTTGGCTAGCAATCGCGCAATCGTCGTCTTTCCTGTTCCCCGTGGACCAGAAAAGAGGTATGCGTGCGCAACCGTATTCTTTGCCAACTGTTGCTGGATCGTCCGCAAAACATGCTCCTGTTCCGCAACATCAGCAAAGCGTTGTGGACGATATTTTCGATAAAGCGTTTCGGCCATAGTTCCCAGATTGTAGCCCGGAATTCCAGAATCGGCGAGCTGGCCTGAGGATGGTTTTTATCTGCCTTTCATTGCCGCAAACACAGCCACCGGAGCGATCAGCCACAGGGTCCGAGGAAGGTCGTCGACGAATAAAACTTTCGTGTGTGTTGAAAGGATCGTGATGACATCGGTGGGAAGAAATGATCCAAGAACCGCTAAGATAAATCCAGCGATAAGCATTGCACAAACTGCGAGTTCGATCTTTCGTGGCGCGACACTTGGCTCAAAGTACGAGTGTCGTCGGAAAATAAAGAATGCCGCAAGTGCAATGACGATAAAAACGAAAATGTGTTGCTGATACGCTGGCCAGATATTGATGCCGGGAATTTTCCCAGCATACGGCGCTAATGCCGCGAACGTCGCACCCATACCAAGAGCCGCAATCATCGGCACGAGTGAGAAGCGACCGATGGTGTACACAAAAAGAAATGATGCCGCAATAACGCCCGCAGCAATCATCGCGTCAAAGACGAACAACTGAGAGAAATCAAAAGACATACAAGGAACAGTATATCTCATCAGTATTCGATCTACTTCTCCCGCAAATTCATCTCTTTCAACAACTCCTGCGTTTTCTTATCCATCTTCGTCGGTGTAATCACTTTCACAATCACAATCTGATCCCCACGACCACGGTTCGACGGTACACCTTTTCCTCGGAGCCTCAGCTCATCGCCACTTTGTGTGCCTTGCGGAATCTTGAGTTCGACTTTCCCATCAACCGTATCGACATCGACGGTATCGCCGAGTGCAGCTTGAGTGAAACCGATATTCTTTGTGACGTAAATCGTAAATCCATCGCGCTTGAATCGTGGGTCTGGCTCAACGCGCAATCGAAGATACAAATCCCCCGGCTCGCCTTGTGCGCCAATGCTTTCGCCTTCTCCGCGAACGCGAACGCTCATACCGTCATCAACTCCTGCTGGAATATCAACGCGAACCGTGGTTCGGCCGTGCACCGCGCCTTTACCATGACACTCCGTGCAATCCTTCTCTGGCTTCTCACCGCGTCCATGACATTCCGTACACGCCGTCTTCATCTGCATCGCGCCAAGCATCGTGCGCTGCATCACCACACGGAATCCCTTTCCATCGCACATAGTACACGTTTTCATTTTTGTTCCAGGGTCTGCCGCTGTTCCTGCGCATCGCGCACATTTTGAATGCTTCGTCAGTGGAATTTCTTTTTCAACACCAAACACTGCTTCCGAGAACTTCAAGCGAATACCAACCTCAAGGTCTTCACCCTTTGGCTCGCGTTGCTGACGAGCGCCTCCGCCGAACATTCCGCCGAGAATGTCGCCAAGATCTTCAAACCCCGCGCCACTAAAATCGAATCCACCTCCACCGCCGAATGGATTCCCACCAGCGAACGGATTTCCTCCGCCGCTTCCATCAAACGCCGCAGAACCAAACTGGTCGTACTGCGCGCGCTTCTGCTCGTCGCCAAGTGCCTGGTACGCCTCATTAATCTCTTTAAACTTCTCTTCCTTTCCACCCTTATCCGGATGGTGCTCGTGCGCCAGCTTTCTGAACGCACGCTTAACATCGTCCTGCGATGCAGACTTGGGGACTCCGAGAATTTTGTAGAAATCTTTACCGGCCATAATCGACTTATTCTTTCTTGGCCTCAACATCAACCACTTTCTGATTCACCTTGCGCTTACCAAGAAGCAAATTCATCAACCAGTTCCGTACCGCAGGAAGAGCGAGAACGTACAAAAAACCTGCGAGTATCGTCTTCAATGTTCCCGATAGAAGTTTTCGTAATTGTCCTCCCATATTATTTGCAATCACAATCCCCGCCGCAACATGATCTCGATTCCACCGATGGCATTTGGCAACACCCAGATTCTTTTTTCGATGTCATGTCGTCCGGACGCTTTTCGTCTGGCGAACCACCTTTCACAAACATGAGCTTGATGCGATCGAGGATTTTCATATGAAGATGAGTAAAAATCTAAGCTTGCTTTGGTTTCTCTTCCGCGTACCAAGTACAGAGCTCAAGCGGCTCCGATCCGTCAACGCGTGACCAAATGCGATACTCCCCCGCCTTTGGCACCGTCATGCCGCCAATGCGGACGAGCAAGTTGGCGTTTGGTCCTTTGATCTGCTGCTTGAACATTGTTCCTTTTTCGACGAGCGTATTCGATCCATCGGTAACATACACCTCAACGTTCGGTGCTTCTGGAAGATGCGTTAAGCGCATCGCAAGGAATCCACGGAGAACTGGCTGCTCGCCGGCTGGGAACATGGTGCGATCGAACACGTGCATGAAGCTATTCAATCCATTCGTGGACTGCGTCGCAAACTCGCAAAGTAATGCGTATTCTTTATTGGTGGTCATAGTATGGCATAAGCGGGGCACGGTGGCCCCGCCTATATTTAAAAATTAACTCTGCGAAGCACCATCGTCCTTCTTCTCCGTGAACTCTGCATCTTTCGCCTCTGATTCCAACGGAGATCCTTCGGTGCCCTCAGGATGACTCGCGTCAGCATTCTTTGCAGCGTCGTCCTTGGAATACATCGCGCCACCAACACGCTGAGCCTCTTTTGAAAGATCATCGCCAGCAGCTTTGATTGCTTCCAGATCATCAGTATCCTTCACTTTCTTTACTGCCTCCATCTTCTCCTCGAGAATCTTTTTGTCCTCTTCAGAAACCTTGTCCTTATTATCGACAAGCATTTTCTCCACGGTGTACATCATGGTATCCGCAATATTGCGCGCTTCGATGAGTTCTTGCTTTGCCTTGTCTTCGGTGGCGTGCGATTCTGCATCGGCCTTCATCTTCTCAATTTCTTCCTTGCTCAAGCCTGACGATGACGTGATCGTAATCGTCTGTGCTTTATTCGTCGCCTTGTCTGTTGCTGATACGTGCAAGATTCCGTTCGCATCGATATCGAACTTCACCTCAATCTGCGGAACACCGCGAGGTGCTGGCGGGATTCCAGAGAGATCGAACTGACCAAGAATTTTGTTGTCATTAAACATTGGGCGCTCGCCCTGGCCGACGCGAATCGTTACGGCTGGCTGGTTGTCGGAAGCAGTCGAGAACACCTGCGACTTGCTGGTTGGAATCGTGGTGTTGCGATCGATCAACTTTGTGAACACGCTTCCCATGGTTTCGATTCCAAGGCTCAGTGGGGCAACATCGAGCAACAGCACATCCTTCACATCGCCCTGCATCACACCAGCCTGCACCGCAGCGCCAACAGCGACGACCTCATCTGGGTTCACCGTCACGTTTGGTTTCTTTCCAAAGAACGCTTCAACTTTCGAAAGCACGAGTGGCATACGGGTCATACCTCCCACCATCACGATCTCGCCGATTGCCTTCGCATCCATCTTCGCATCCGCAAGCGCTTTCTTCACTGGCTCCATCGTTTTATCGACGAGTCCGCCAACAAGTTCCTCGAGTTTCGATCGTGAAAGCGACATCACCAAATGCTTTGGCCCTTCAGCTCCGGACGTGATGAATGGTTGGTTGATTTCCGTTGTTTGCGCGGTAGATAATTCAATCTTCGCACGTTCTGCCGCGTCCTTAATACGCTGCATCGCCAATGCATCACCAGAAAGGTCGATTCCTTCAAGCTTCTTAAACTCATCAAGAATCCACTTCATGATGGTCAGATCGAAGTCGTCGCCACCAAGATGCGTGTCACCGTTTGTTGCGAGAACTTCGACAGTTCCCTCGGAAACATCGAGCACCGACACATCGAACGTTCCTCCACCAAGATCGTACACAACGATTTTTTGACCAACCTTCTTATCAAAACCATACGCCAATGCAGCAGCGGTTGGTTCGTTGATAATACGCAAGACTTTCAAACCTGCGATCTCACCAGCATCTTTCGTTGCCTGACGCTGCGCATCATCGAAATATGCAGGAACGGTGATGACGGCTTCAGTAATCTTCTCCCCCGTCTTCTCCTCCGCATCCGCCTTAATCTTTCCAAGCACCATTGCCGCGATTTCCTGCGGAGAAAAATCCTTCTCTCCCATCTTGATCGCAATTCCCTCACCCCGCGCCACAATCGCAAACGGCATCAGTTTGATATCGCGCTGTACTTCCTCATCCTTAAACCGTCGTCCGATCAATCGCTTAATCGAATAAAGAGTGTTTTTTGGATTCGTCACCGCCTGTCGCTTTGCAGGTTGCCCCACAAGTCGCTCACCATTCTTCGCAACCGCGATGATGGATGGCGTGGTTCGCATTCCCTCCTTATTCTCCAACACCTTCGGCTGTCCGCCTTCCATGATTGCTACACATGAGTTTGTTGTCCCTAAATCGATACCGAGGATCTTTGACATAGAATTATTCATTAACGATTACTTTTGCAGGTCGCAGAACAACGTCACCGATCTTCCAGCCCTTGATGAGTTCTTCCACGATCTCGTGTTCTTTCTTTCCAGGTTCCGATCGCGAGCCGCCGCTTTCGTGAAGGTTCGGGTCGAAGATCGTGCCGATGCTTTCAATCGGCTCAACGCCGAGTCCTTTCATCGCTTCCGCGAATTGGCGTTCAATATGGCCGATGCCTTGGAACCAGGTGTCGAACTTTTTCTTGAACTCTTCAGGACACTCGCTGATGTCGGGAACGTGCTTCGTGACGTAGCCGAAGTTGTCGACGACGGGGAGCAAGTCTTCTGCGAGATTCGATCGAACGCGTCGGCGATCATCATCGCGGGCGCTGGAGTTTTGCTTTTGAAGGTTTTCGTAGTCTGCGAGAGCACGCTTCCAGCCGGAGAGGTATTCGGCGCATTTGGTTTGAAGGGCTTCGAGATCTGATGATGGATCCCCGCCTGCGCGGGGATGACCGGAATCTGCGGGAGATCCTTCGCTATGCTCAGGATGACTGACATTCGCTTCCTTGTCCCCGACCAAATTCGATCCTGGATTCTGTGATTCGTCTTGCGTCATAATTTACAAATCGTTTTCTTCTAAAATTCTCTTCGCTTCAGAAAGTAATGCAACGTTTCGGGCGTAGTTCATGCGGAGTGGGCCGACGATGGAGAGAACGCCAATTTCGCCGTTGGGAAGTTGGTGGCGAACGATGACGGTGGCGAGGCGTTTGCCCATAGGGCTTTCTTCGCCAAGCAAGATTCGTACTTCGCTTGGCGCAACGCTCATCACACTTGTGGCATCACGCTCAAGGCGTTCGATGTCTTCGGCAAGCGCAAGGAGCATGTTCTCTTCTTGAAAGTCTGGCTTTCTCAGAAGGTTCGCCACGCCCAGCGCCGAGGTTTGGTGTTCGTTGGTGACGATAACGGCGTCGCCAGAAAGATCGGCGAGTCGGCGACCAAGGAACTGGATTTTGGATTCGAGCGATCGAATCTCTTCCATGGCGCTTCGGAGTTCGGTTGCGACTTTCGGCTGCTTGGCCTGTACAACGTTTGCGAGGTAGTACCGATAACCTTCTTCTGTAGGAACTCGACCAGCCGAGGTGTGCGGCTGATGGAGGAATCCCTCCTCTTCCAACGAAACCATGTCGTTTCGAACCGTGGCCGGGGAACAATCCAAGTCGAACCCAGCACACAAGGCCTGGGAACTGACTGGCTCAGCCGTACGGACGTATTCGTCCACCACAAGCTGGAGAATGTGACTTTGGCGGACATTCATAATTAGCAGTCTCAAGTATAGAGTGCTAACTCGGTGATGTCAAAACTGAGTTGTCCCCAAAGAAATGGATCTGAAACTGATTCTTTGAAAAAAGAAGGGACTTGTGAGCTTGGGGTACTCGATTTCCCAATCCGTGAGTGTAAAGACCTCTTTACATATCAATCTACACTTTTATTGAGGTTTTCCATCAGAAAAGTGTAAAGAGGTCTTTACACTCGCAATATTCAAAATCGAACATGCCAAGTCGCCGAAGATGCAAATCCCAGCCGTTCCGTCACAACCCATTCCAAGGTCAGTTTCTTTTTGTCCCCAGAAACGGCAACACCCCGGGCTCTGCGTCAGAGCTCGAGGTGTGCGTTGCGGTAGCACCGCTTCATTTGCGGGCCGACCAGTTAATAGTGAGCGCGGGAACGATAGCCACGTGTCGGCAACGTTCGGACGAACGAAGCCGGTTCCAGGTGGCAACGACGACCGTGCCGTTCAAACGTGGAATATCACGGGTAAAGAGGTTTTTGGCCATCTTCGTCATTTTCACGACGCTGTCGTCGTTGTAGAGCGTAAGCACTGCACACGGACCGTAATCACGGAAGCGCAGGCGCGGACCAGCGGCACTCATCATGGTGAAGCGAAACACCTCTCCGTCAAAGAAGAAGAACATTGCCACATGATCGTGACCTGCGGACTTCAACCGCTCTTGCTGCGGACGCTGGCCATTGCCAGGCTGAAGGACGAACCTCCAGCAGCAACGATCGCCACGAGTTTCCTTTGGTGCACTCATGTTGAATCGAAACGAACCGCTCAAGCCGTCCGACACCCAGATAGCACAGTCTTCCGGATATTCTACCGGCGTAGACTCGAGAGAAACGGGAACACGAGAGTTTGCAGCGGTCATGCTGCCTCCTGAAATGGAACCCGACTATACACAAAAACACACGAACGGTCAACGCCGTTCGTGTGTTTTGTAACGGTTCCTACGCCGCGGGACGATATCGATTTGCCCACTGTGGGCTTCGTTCTGTCGGTTCAGCCTGCTCTACAGGTGCTGTATTCGCCTGCTCTTCTCTGAGCGGAGCAAAATCTCTATATTTTGGCATCTCTCCAACACCACCAAGTCGCATCCGAATTGCCTCTGCCTCAGCGCGCTCCTTCTTTAATCTCATCGCCTTCGCATAAAGCTTCTGGTATTCCAATCGTTCTGCGGCTTCTGTTTCTTCCGCCGACTTTGGTACTTCAACAGCCGCTTCAGGCGCCTCCACAACATTCTCTGCCGCTGCATTTCTTCCTGACGTCTCCATCGCCGCAGCCATTTTTGCACGCGACGCCGCAACCTGTTCCGGGGTGCGTTTAATCATTGGCGGCGGCGCAATGTCGTAATGCACGCCGGATGTTTTTGGAGCTTCAAATCCCATCACCATAAAAAAGATATTATCTTCGATCAGCCGTCCAATGCATGTACGTCTTTGCCAACGCACTCCACGCTGTCTTTTTTTCCTTTCGCTTCGTCAAAAACTCTCCAAATCGTTCGCCAGACAAAATACTTGGCACAATCACGAACGTCGCACCTAAATCATAGCACCGCTTTGCATCGTCCGACGACTTCACGGTAACCACAATCGACGCCTTGCTGTGCCGATGACGGAAGAAATCCAGAATCGCATCGTTCACGCTCATGTCGGGAATCGTGGAAATCACTAGCTTCGCCTTATCCACATGCGCCAACATAAGCACATCCTCATTCCCCACATCGCCGTACATCACCGGCTTTCCTTCCACAAGAAGCCGCTCAACAACCGCCGGATTAAAATCAATAATACGATACTCGTTAGTCATCTCCTCGATCTTTGGCAGAATTTCAACACCCATGCGATCGAATCCAAACAAGACGACATCGCTCCCCACATGCTTCACGTCGTCATGTTCATGTTTTTTTGACGGAAAGAACCGCGAAAGTTTTTCGTAAATTCTCTCATTGTACGCAACGAGATACGAGGAACCGGCAATGGTGACAAGGCCGACGATAGTTGCAAGCGTCATGGCTTCGGGTAACACAAAGCCTCCGGCAATCCCCGCAGCAAGCATAATGAAAGAAAATTCGCTAATTTGTGCAACCGTTGTTCCCGCAAGAAAAGCGGTGCGTGAGTGATACCCCATAAATCGCATAATCACTTGCGCAATAAGTGGATTGCCAATAAGCACGTACACGCTGAGTACGATCGCTGGAATGAGGACCTGGTCGAATGAACTGATGGTGAGGTTCGTTCCGAGCACGATGAAAAAGATAATCAAGAAGAAATCACGCAACGAACGAATCTTTGCTTCAATTTCATGCTGGAATCCTGTACCGGCGAGGGACACGCCAGCGAGCAACGCACCGCTTTCGATTCCGAATCCAAAAT
This sequence comes from Candidatus Uhrbacteria bacterium, assembly GCA_943359525.1. GTDB lineage: Bacteria > Patescibacteriota > Patescibacteriia > UBA9934 > UBA9934 > CAIKHN01. The sequence continues at coordinate 39,381 of CALRHV010000004.1, read as the reverse complement.
ACTGCAGCGCACTCGCCACCGCAAAACACCAACCCAGCGCAATGAGGAACAAAAGCTCCTGACTTCGTGCGGCATACGAAAATACTTTTGGCACGACGAGCTTTGCAAGCAACCACAACACGAACACCGTCACCAAACCTTTACCGAGCGAGAATGTGAGAATCGCGCGCAAGTCTTGTCCGCTTTGCATTGCAGAGAGCACGAGGAGAATGAGCATCGCAATGATGTCTTGAACGATAAGCATTCCCACGGCAATGCGGCCGTACAAGCGATCAAGGTCCTCTTTATCCGTGAGGAGCTTCACGATGATAATCGTGGACGAAAACGAGAACGCAACGCCAAGAAAAATCGCCGTCGGCAATGGCACGCCAAGTGCAAGCGCGATGCCGGTTCCGATGATCGATGTAACGATCACCTGCGCAGAACCCGCAACAAGCGCGACGCGGCCAACGTCCTTCACATTCCGCCAGTTCAAGTTCAGCCCAACAATGAACAGCAGGAATGCAATACCAATACTCGACATCGTTTCAAACACGTCCACCGACTGCGCAAGATTAAACAGCCCCGGCCCCACCACAATTCCCGTGGCGATGTATGCGATGATCAACGGCTGACGAAGTCTATACGCAATGAGCGAAAACAACCCCGCAGTCATCATGACCGCCGCAATTTCGAGGAACAAGGAATTGATCATAATTGCTGAGCGTCAACGACCGCTTGTGGAAATTCTTCTCGGAGCCGAGATGCAGAAACACCCATCACCCATTCTTCATGCTGCGCGTGCTCCGACGACGTTCCGTGTTTAATCGATCCCTGTTCTTGGTTAAGCACGTTCGCGGCATACTCCGGCCCAAACACAACCGTCTTCCCCTCCCGTCGCCAAGTCGCAGTAGGACTCTGTTGTTCACGCCGAAGCGTAGAATCATATCGAAACACCGGCTGAAAAAATCCAAACATATGAAGGAAGTATAGCAGATTAAGACCAAACATTCACAGGCCCATTGTTCCTTTCGTTCTCACCGGCATTGCATCCACTATCGCCGTTGGTGCAAACGCGCTGGGGACAAAAATTATCCACCTTTTTCGGTGAGATGTTAGAGTGCGGGAATGAAGCCGAAGAAAAAGATCAAAAAACGCTACCATCTGCATATTGCTGCGGCGAGTTTGGCGTTTGCTGGCTTTGGGTTTTCTGTAGAAAAGATGTTTTCGAACACGGTACAGATAGCGAACGAAACACCCGCCGAGATTGTTGTTTCCGGAAGCCCGGATCTTCCCGTCAATGTAAAACAGATCGAATCACAATCTTTATCATCGGAAATTGCTAAAGTGGTAGCGCCAGACTGCGGCAAGGCAAAACCGGCACACGCTCCAGACGAATGCGGCACACAACAATGGACGGGCTATTCCGAAACGAATCCTGCTGCTGCAGCGTGGTTGGCGATTGCGAATGCCGGCAACGAAACCTGTAGCGCGACGATTACACGCCTCGAACTGAGCTACCGATCGGAATCCGAAGACCGCACGAGTACCACGCGCACAATTCTTACGTCCGACGTAAACGGCGTGCAGTTTCTTACCGATGGAACGGACACCGCAGACTGGGGATCGTATCTTCACGACCTTGCGCCAGGATCCACATTTACCATTCCACCAAACGCACACGGCTACGTTCATCCATTCGGACCGATCGTTGCGGTGCCGGAAAGCGCGACCGAACTTACGATGAGCTTCGCTGTAACGCTGACCGATGGATGTATTGCCTCCGGCGGTATTGATACATTCGAAGAGTTCGCAATCCCAAATACAAAACCGCCGTACACCAAAGACGGATCAATCACCGACTTTATCAAGGAAGCGACAAAGACGCCGTGGATCACCCAAACCGTCAATCCAGACGAACCAATTTCGTATTCTATCGAGCGACTTCCTCGTGAAGAACGAACCGGATGGAGTTACGCCGCCGATTGATCCCCATCGATTTCGTCATCTTCGTCGTCAATAATTTCACCAACGCCTCCTCCTTCCGTAGAAATAGGTTCGCCCAAGGCCACTTCGTCTTCATCCGGTAATGCCTCAAGCATATCGTCGTCATCGGCTTCTGCCTCACCAAGATGAATCACCGTTTCGCCAGACAATGGTGCAATCTGTGATTCTGGAACATCCGCAGCACGCGTTTCAGATGGCAGGAATCCCGCGGCGCTCTTTCCGATACCCCCACCACGCTCTTCGATTTCACTAGGTGACGATGCTGAAGAACTTCTTTCTGCGCGATCTGGGGCTGAAAATCGATCTTCTGTTTCGTTGTACAATGACATACGCGTTTCTTGTGAAGAATAGATTGAATACGATGATCGTATCACATCGCGTTGTTTTGGGGAGACTTTGACCCTAGTGACGATTTTTGATACGCTCCTCCCGTTCAATACGGCTCCATCGTCTAACGGTTAGGACAGAGGCTTCTCAAGCCTTTAATCGGAGTTCGATTCTCCGTGGAGTCACCATCAAAAAGACCACCCTTTGGTGGCCTTTTTGCGTAAATACGAGGTTGCGTCAAAATTATACTTTTGATTCTCTTGAACTTTTTTGAAGAAACTCGTCGATTTCGTTGTATGTTTTTCCCTTCATCTCCTTCGCGTCCTCAAAAATTTTCATCACCCTTGCCCTTGATCCCTGAATCGCTATTCTCATATTTGGCTCTACACCCACTGGAACAAGAGAAATGAAATGATTTCCAGATTTTCCCTCGAACACAAGGTCCATAAACATTTCTTCATTTTTTTTATTTGTGAGCATGACCATTTCACGTAATGTGATAGGAGCCTCAGATGGTAACGGCATGTCGTGGGACATATTTTGCTACATTATTACGCTACACCGTGACTGAATACGAATAGCTTACCAGACTTCTCAAAGAGAAATGGGGCCTTATCCACGTCCACGCCAGATACACGATACAACAATATTTCGTCAACTTATCCTCAGACAAACTTGCTTGGTAGTTTCGAGAGAGATATTGTCATATGGTTGTTCTCTATTAAATAGAAGAATATGTGTGGAATCATCGGGGTTGTTGGGGATACAAATAGTGTCAGCATAATTATTGACGGGCTTTCGATTTTGGAAAGCCGTGGATACGATTCTGCTGGCGTGGCGACGGTTTCGGACGCTGGAACGATTGTCACGACAAAGTTCGCGAGCGGCGTTGCTCCCGATGCCATCGTGAAACTTCGAGAACATATCGCCGACCACGTCGGGAATCGATCTGGCATTGGCCATACCCGTTGGGCAACACATGGTGGAAAAACGGATGCCAACGCCCATCCCCACTCGGACATGAAGAATCGTCTTGCCCTCGTCCACAACGGCATTATCGAGAACGCGCACATGCTCAAGGCCGATCTCGAAGCCTTGGGAATTGTTTTCAAATCTCAAACTGATACAGAAATCATCGCCCAACTCATCGGAAAATACCTCGACGACGGCGAGGGATTGGACGTGGCGACGAAGCACGCCCTTGCGAAACTTGAAGGCACGTGGGGCGTCGCAGTCGTCTCTCCGCTGATGCCAAATACGATTCTGGCAGCTCGAAACGGCAGTCCTCTGGTGGTTGGCGTTGGAAAAGGAACCATGTACGTTGCGAGCGAACCGTCGGCATTCAACAATCACACCCGCGAGTTCATCGCATTACAAAACGGCGAGTTCGCGCTGATCACTCCGGAAGGCACCACACTCGATACTTCACGAGTCGAGCTTGCGCCAGAAGAAGTCATCGAGCTCTCCCCCGCTCCTTTTCCACACTGGACCATCAAGGAAATCATGGAGCAACCCGACGCGCTTGCACGAACACTCAACCACGGCGCACGTATTCCAACGGATCTCGAGATGAAGCTCGGCGGACTGGAACGCAACAAAGAAACACTCCTCGGCATAAAACACCTGGTCATCGCCGCGTGCGGAACATCGCTTCACGCCGGCATGTACGGTGCACTTGGTATGCGAGCGTTGAAGGCCTTCGACACCGTGCAAGTAGTCGACGCATCCGAAATCACCGAACATCACTTCGCTCCACACGGCGCCGGCCTACTCGTGATTTCACAATCCGGCGAAACAAAGGACACCCATCGCGCGCTCGTCATTGCCCAAGATCGCGGTGTGCCAACATTCTCGGTGATAAACGCGGTTGGATCGCTCATTGCGCGAAGCACAAAATGTGGCGTGTACCTCAACGCTGGTCGCGAACATGCAGTAGCATCGACGAAAGCATTTAGCACGCAAGTCGTCGCACTCGAAATGATTGCCGCGTGGTTCAGCATGCATCGCGGTACCGAAGCTGAGCGTCGCCGTCATCTCATCGACGAACTTCGTCGCTTGCCAACGCTCGTGAAAATCGCGCTCAACACTCGCGAAACGTGTAAGGAGATCGCAAAAACCCTCGTGGATGCCGAGCATTGCTTCGTGCTCGGAAAAGGGCCATGCGAATCAATTGCTCGAGAAGGTGCGCTAAAGATTAAAGAGATTACCTATCTCCATGCCGAAGGGTATGCTGGCGGCGCGCTGAAGCACGGGCCATTCGCACTCATCGTGGAAAACACGCCGGTGATTCTCTGTATCTTCGATGATCAACATGGTCAGCTCATGCGAACCGCCGCCGAAGAAGTACGAGCTCGTGGCGCACGAACCATCATTATCACCGACAATCCAAAGCTCGCAGAACGCGTTGCCTCAGAAACCATCATCGTTCCAAAAAACGGTGTCCTCACCGGCCTTGTGGCGAACATCCCCCTCCAACTCCTCGCCTACGAACTTGCCGTGCTCAAAGATATCAACCCAGACCGTCCCCGCAATCTTGCGAAGGCTGTAACCGTGGATTAAGATTGACTTTTTCGCTAATCTATGCGATAATCTCTGGTCATCGATTCGTCATCGATGCATCGCCAACCCACACCATGACTGGAGTTCCCGTGAACAACGACACCGATTCTAATACCGACGACACCATCCTCCCCACGCTGGTCGAACTGAACTACCTCGTGAGCACCGCCCGCATGATCATCGGCATCGTCGAAGCCCGAATGGGCTACAACCGAGAGCAGAGCGAGCAGGCGATCGAACACGAAGGAATCGGAGAACAACATTCTGAAGTCTGCTGGACCGAGCCTCGCGAAATCGACCGCCCGGAATTGAGGTTTAATGGAGCGTTCTGCGTCATGGTGGGCATCAACTACCAGACGCCGGATCTCTACGGCGGATTCTGGATGAACACGCATCCGGTTCTCCTGACCGTAACGCTCAACGGGCACGATTTCTTCTTGCGGCCAAAGGACACCTCAGGAACCTGGGAGTGTTCCGACGGCGACGGGATGGAGCGGCCGCTGAACCCAAGGCTGCAGCGGTTCCTCGAGGACATCAAGCTGAGAGGAATGGAGAGTCGGGTGACCACCGGCCAGCTCGTCGAGATCATCCTCGACTTCCTCACCTGGCGGGAAACACAGTAGAACCGCCCGTCACGTACGACAACGGCGCCCTTCGCATAACGCGGGGGGCGCCGATGATGTTTTTATCGGGCTAATCAATGCCTCTTCTGTTGTACCAACATCCCCCTTCAAATCCTTGCTTACGAACTTGCCGTGCTCAAAGATATCAACCCCGACCGTCCCCGCAATCTTGCGAAGGCTGTGACAGTGGACTAAACTATTTTTATATGAAGCCGATCGATCAAGAAAAGCTCGCAATGGTTCAAGCGACAACCGAACGGATAAATAATGCGACAACGCACCTTAAAAAAACAACAAAGGAGGTAGAACGACTCTTTACATTGATTGACACGATACGAAATGAAAGGGATGCACTCGAACTACATCTGAATTTGAATGAGCTATCCGCCGCTCAGAATGCTGTAACCGTCGCACTCCAAAATACTGACGTGGATTCAGAATCTAAAAAGAAACTCGCTGAGCAGTGGGACGCATTGTCCGAAAAAATCCGCAGCGTTTATCAATCAACCGAACCTTACGGCGAGAAAATTCAAGAAATACTTTCCAGGATATCAACGTTAAACCAGTTCGGAGACCTGGTTGAAACGAGGGGCAACGTCGGGAACTCCTAACAATTCGCAAGAACAATCTCCCCTTGCCACAACACCTTTACCTCACCCCGCGCATCGTCCCACGTAACGAGTGTGGACGGTGCGCGTTTTGGTAATTCACCTACATCGAAAATCACATCTGGCTGAATCGACTCACTACTCAATCGATCGTAGATTCCTTGGGCGCTGTAAAGTTCGGATTCTCCAGAAATATTCGCACTCGTAGAAACAAGGGGAACGCCAAGCGCGTCGACGAGAGCGTTTGCGATGAGATGGCTTGATCGGCGTGTGGCGATCGTTCCATTAGTGAGACACTGTGGCGCAATCGATGAGGTTGCCGTAATCGAACAGACAATATTCAACGGACCCGGCCAATGTTTAGCTGCAAGATCGTGAAGCTCCGATCGCCAAAGCACATGCACATCACCGAAAGGATCATTCGCAGACAAAAGCACCGTCACACCCTTATCCAAAGGGCGATTCTTGATTGAAAATACTTTGGCGACCGCAGCAGCATTCGTAGCATCACACCCAATTCCATACGATGTTTCTGTGGGATAGACGACAATGCCACCAGATTTCAAACACGCAATCGCAGCATCGAGGTTCGTTGTAATGCGCATATTTATCGTGAGTCTACGAGCGCTCTTCCCACCCACAAGCCAGAACGATAGGAATCTTCTATGCCGACAATATTTCGATCATTTAATATGTAAAGATTTTCAGAAATCTTTGGATTAGTCCATTCCCTAGGACCAATTGGAAAAGCTTTTTTCCATGTAGCCTTACTCAATACCTCCTCAACACGAACAAAATTTTCATATGAATCCCCATCGTCCTTCAAGGCAATAATCACCGTTCCGTCTCCTTGATCCTGTAAAAAATATACGGGATGTCCCACCGGAAACACATGTAACTGGCCAGAAAACTGAGAACGAATCGTTCCACGAACATGAAAGAGTATGCATGACGCAAACCGTGTATCCGAAACAGGAAGCTCGGCAAAAAGATGAGGGGAATGATGCGCTCCATTCGCGGCAACAAGGGAATTCGCAGTAACGCATTCTCCATGTTGTGTAGTAATTCGCCATCCGCAAGAAGTATGCTCCACGGCCGTTACACTCTCTTTAATGTACCGTTCAGCAAAAGGCTGAATAAAAGTATCAGCATCGAAAATAAATGTGTGTACAGGAATATCGATATGCATCGCTACATGCAAATATTCAAAAGCAGAAAGTTCCGCTGGTTCGGCAAGTGTACACATTCGCACCACAGGATCTACTGCAACCGAAAGAAGCAAACGTTCTGCCACGGAGAACGCATCTCCTGCATAGTCAACGAATGCAACACGCTGAAGACCTTGAAGGTCTGGAGACCGAGATAGTGCAGAAATCAAACCGATCTGTGCCTCGTCCTGTTGGAATTGAAGAAATTGCTTTCGAAAATGACGAAGTTTTTTATACAAGGACAACAGATGAGGCGAGAGTGCTCGTTTATAAATTGGTTGAACTGTATCTCCCCAAAAGATGGTGTTTCCTAGCCAGACTCGCTTTTCTGCCTTCATGCTTGGGATGAGTTTTTGCGCAGACGGGGTAAGAAGATATGCCCCCATATTTGCCCCATGATCTGCCCGCACATCTCCACCAATATTTGGTGCGATCAGTACAAAATTAACCCCTCTTTCTTCGAGAGTTCTCGCACAAGCAAGCCCTGCCATTCCAGCACCAATAATTGCAACATCGTACGACAACATATCCAAATTCATGAATATTTTAATTCTTCATCCAGTATTCTTCCTGACGAACAAGAAGTTCCGATGCGCGGAGGGGCTCGGCGATGATGTCTTTTGCCGCTTTTTCCATTCGTGCAGATTGTGAACCTTTGACGAGAACGATATCGCCTTCTTTGATGTTCGCATCAAGCCATCGGCCGGCCTCCACCGCGTCGTGCACACGAATCACCGTGGTTGATTTCATTCCCATCCGTTCGGCTTCATCGGCGGCACCCTGCATCTCGCTACCGGTCGCAACAAAGATATCGGTGACCTCGGAGACTCGGCGACCGACCGCTGCGTGTTCCGCTTCCGAGTATTGACCAAGCTCTGCCATTTTTCCAAGGGCTGCGATGCGACGACTACCCGGTCGATCTGCAGTGAATAATGCGAGAGCATCGAGCGCGGCGATCGTTGATGCTGGCGCAGCGTTGTACGTGTCGTCGAGGATGAGCGATCCCTTAATCCCCGCGAGTGGTCGGAGTCGTCCTGGCGCCGGAGCAAACGACTCGCTCAATGCTTTCGCCGCCTTTTTCAACGGAACGTCACAATGCTTCGCAACAAGCAACGCCGCAGCACACGCAAACACCGGAGTATCGCCTAAACAATTTGGAAGTTTGAGATCGACCGTTTCGCCGTCGATCTCAATCGCGGCTTTTGTGAGCACCGCAACATCGTTTGGCGCGTAGTGGTCGTCGAGCGCGGTCTTTACATAAATATCTTTAATGTTCGCTTGGCGTCCAGACTTTCCGTACGTCGCTGTTGTTGCCGCGAAACGATCACGCATGAGATTCACCGTTTGATCGTCGGCGTTCAAAATGACCAGACCATCTTCTGCAACATTATCACCGATTGTTGCTTTTTCATCGGCGAGTGCACCAAAGTTGGTGTAATTCGATACGTGAACTGGAGAGATTGCTGTGAGCACCGCAACATTTGGTTTTACAATGTCGCACGACGCTTGAATATCTCCAGGACGATCGGCGCCGTATTCAAGAACAAGATGCGTTGGGAATGTCTTTACGCTGTACTGGCGCACAAAAAGCTTCAACCACTCCCAAACATTTTTCCCCGGACTCATCTCCCCCATAATCGCCAACGGCACCCCAAACTCGTTGTTGTAATTCTTGTTTGCCGATCGCACGTCATGTTCAGAACCCAACGCAATCGCGATGGCATTTTTCGTGCTCGTTTTTCCGACAGACCCAGTAACTGCAATAACCATTGGATGAAACGTGGCAATTTGGCGCTTGGCGAGGTATCGGAGCACGCGGATAATGAGAGGCTTCATATGTGGGAAGTGTATGTGAAAAAAGGCGAAATCGGAAGACATGCATCTATGTTCACCCTCAGTCATCCCCGCGCAGGCGGGGATCCATAACACACAGGATCGAACAGTCTGGATCCCCGCCTGCGCGGGGATGACTGATATACCATTCAAAAAATCAGTTCAGGTCCATCACCTCGTCGGTGCAATCCGATAATACTCAAGGAGGAATTTCGCAATCTGGCCAAAGAGAGGGGCGGCTGTGCTTTCAGCAAAAAGAATAGTGTCGGACTTTGGATTTTCGATTTTCACCACCATCGCGAATTTTGGATCTTCAACCGGCCCGAATCCGGCAAACGATCCGTTAAACGCTGTTTCCGAATATCCTCCGCTTTGAGCAATCTGCGCGGTTCCCGTCTTCCCCGCAATCCAATACCCCGGAACCTTTGCGCGCTTTCCGTGTCCATTCTCCACCACCGACACCAACATGCCGCCAACAGTCACTGCAGTTTTTGCGTCAATAACGTGCCGAATTTTTTCTGGCAGAATTGTATCAACGGTGCCGTCGGAATATTGCATTTCATCAACAATCTGCGGAACCATCAGCGCCCCGCCATTCGCGATTGCGGCATATGCCATAGCCACCTGGAGTGGAGTTACGGTAATTCCTTGTCCGAAACTCGCCGTTGCTGCATACACAATTCCCGGTTCGTCGAGGGAGGCGATGGTGCCAGCAACCTCGGAATTCAGCGTAATGCCCGTCAGCGTTCCGAATCCAAAGTTCTTTACATACTGCGTAAATGTATCCCGACCGGTGCGCTGCATTGCATAGACCATTGCGGTGTTCACAGACTCCTCCAAGCCAAAAGTCATAGTAATCAATCCGTGCGTCTTATCCGACGCGTTGCGAATCGTTCGGTCATCAACTTTCACGAATCCAGGATCATTAAACGTGGTATTTGGCGTAATCGCGCCAGCGTCAATTCCGGCAGCAAGTGTAAATGGTTTAAAAATAGAACCAGGCTCGTACGGCGTAAAGATCGCTTGGTTGTTGTACGTGGCAATACTATCGACTTCCGAATACACGCCAGGATCAAAATCTGGCGCACCGCACATTGCAAGCACACGGCCCGTTGATGGCTCAACAATAACGAGCGTACCGCTATCGGCGCTGTACTTTGCAACAGCTTCACGAAGCATTTTACACGCAGTGTATTGGACGGTGCGATCAATAGTTAACACCAACGACCCTCCGTCGATCGCCGGGGTGTAGGCCCTGCTTCCGAGCTGAGAAAAGATTTCACCAGGCTTTCCTGCCAAGAAGTCATCGAAATATCCTTCAAGGCCGTATTGTCCAACCGCACTGTCCGCATCGTTTCTGCCTACGAACCCCAAAACATGGCCACCAAAACCTTTTTCCGGATACGACCGAGAATCCTTGAGCACATACGAAATCCCCTCAATCTTCAACGCCAATAATCGATCGAGCGACTCTGCATCAACACCCTGTGCCACCGGCTCCCAAGGGTCGTCGTGCTTTCCAAGGCGAGTAATAAAATCAGTAATTTTTTTGACGGCTGTGGATTCTTGAGCACACTCAGCAGACTCGGCGACCGGCGCGATCTCGGCAACACCCCCTCCGACTCCCCCTTGTGAAGGGGGAGAGATATCGACTGAAGGCTCGGGAACAGGAGCACACGCTGTTAATGATCGGAGCGAATCAGCTTCGTCCTGTTTTCCTTGAGATTCTAGACTCGCAATGAGGGCGTAGCGATCATACGCATCGACGCCTTCCCATCCCAACGCCTGAGCAATACGTTTTCCAGAATCTGCCGCATCCGTAATCTTACTCGGATTCGCGATAACGACAGCGCGCGGCTCATTCGTCGCGACATCGTATGGCGTGTCGTCATCAAAGTCGTGAACCGTAATCTTGCCGCGCTCCGGAACCAACACTTCGTACAAGGAAGATTTTCCGTTTGCAGCGTCTTGATAAAACTGTGCGGAGACCACCTGCAGCACAAACAATCGAACCCAAATCACGCCAAACACCGCAAAAAGAACCCCACGCAACATTCGGAGGCGTTTCCCATTTGTTCCGTTGTCACGTTCACGGAGAGAGACCATGAACCAAGTATAACAAAAAAGGACGCCGAAGCGTCCAAATTCTGTTTATGCCTCCTGAATCTCCTCCTCTGTCACCACCGTTCCAGACGAAACGGTTGTGTCGCCGTTTCCCTCATCTGAAGTTATACGAATTCTATGGCCGTCAGCGTTCTCAAATTCACGGAAGGTATATGTCGCGGCTGTTTCGTCGTCTTTCAATGTTGCAGAACCTTCGTATGAAAATTCGAAGTCGTTTCCGCTATACACCACGACATCGTCTTCCGGCTCCAGTTCCTCATCAATGTCCTCGAACTGCATAATTTCTTCTCCACCTGGATCCACCGAAAGCCACATGCCGGCATCGCCATATGCCCAGAACACGTTCTCGCCGGTATCGAGAATAACAGTATCAACAGAACGTGGATGGAAGGTTTTGTCACGAACAATAACGCTGTTTCCCTCCTGAAGTGCGGCAACAATCTCGGCAATGGTCATAAAAAATTTGATGAAGGACGACGATGATCGGAGTCAGTATACCCGGCTCCAAGGGAGCGGAAGTCACGAGTATCCACAGAATCCGATTAAAAATCAAGTCCAGCTCTCGCCTGAACACCAGAATAGAAATAATGCCTTTGTAATTGCATTTCTGTGACAAGATGTGCAGCATCAAGAAATTCTTGCGCCGGATTACGTCCAGTCAAAATCACCTCAACATTCTCGCTTTTGGACTGTATTGCATCGAGCACGGAATCGGCGGAAAGCATTCCCAAGTTCTGCGTAGAGTTGATCTCGTCAAGAATCACAAGATCATATTCCCCCGACATCATCGCTTTTTTCGCAAGATCGATTCCCCGTTCTGCTTCACTCCGATCAGTATCGTTAATCGAAAAATCAAATCGATTCGTCACCGGGTCAATCCGATCGCGCCCTGTTGCAACATAATCGATGCCATCAATCTGATCAATGATGCAACGTTCGCTGTAGTGCGACGTGCCTCCCTTATCAAAATACACAATCATCACCTTCTTCCCCGCACCAACACACCTCACCGCCTGCCCAAGGGCCGCCGTGGTCTTTCCCTTCCCATGACCATGAATGAGTTGAATCAGCCCGTAACCTTGTCGGCCCTTGATTCGTTCGTCGAGAATGGGTTTTGAGGAATCGGTCATAGAAACAGATAAGCGAGGCACGGTAGGCCCCGCTTATCGATTAAGAATCAATCACCGATCAGGAGCATCCACTCGTACTCCCACAGTTCAAGCATTTGTAGCAGGCCGCGTTGCGCACCATGATGTTGCCGCAGGTGTCGCAGGCTGGGGCGTCGGCGGTGTTGTTGAAGGTGGAGGTAAGCGCTGTTTTCTGTGGCGCTGTGCCTGGAGTCATTGTTGGATTCGCATCAGTCGCTGTTGCAAAGATTGTTGGTTGAAGCTCCGCCGATGGCACAGAAGAATCCGTAGGATCGGCTGAACGATCACCAGCGACCGAATCACTAATCGCAGGAACGATATTAATTCCGACTGCAATTTGCTCTTGTGGCGAAAGGAACTTGAGCGCCATCCAACGGAAGATGTAGTCAACGATGGATTTTGCAATGCGAATGTTTGGATTGTTCGTGAAGCCGGATGGCTCGAAGCGCATGTGCACGAACTTGTTTACGAGCACCTGGATTGGCACACCGTACTGCAAGCCAATGGAAACCGACGTTGCGAATGCGTCCATCAAGCCGCTGATCACGGATCCTTCCTTCGCCATGGTGATGAACATTTCTCCAGGTGTTCCGTCGTCGTACAAACCAACGGTGATGAATCCTTTGTGTCCACCAACTAAGAACTTGTGGTTGATTGCGCGACGCTCATCTGGCAACCGGCGGCGACGTGGCGCGTTCGTGCTCTCCGAGATTGGCGCGACCTTCACGGTTGGTACGGATTCATGTGCCTTTCCAGAGTCCTTCTCTTTACTTGTGGTGAGCGCCTGCTGACGCTTGCTGCCATCGCGATAAATAGCAATCGCCTTCAAGCCCATCTTCCAGCCCTCCATGTACACCTTCTCGATCTCTTCGACGGTTGCTTCGTTTGGCATGTTCACCGTTTTGCTGATTGCGCCGGAAATAAACGGCTGGACTGCAGACATCATGCGAAGGTGGCCCATATAGTGAATCGAACGCACGCCATTCTTTGCCTTGAACGCACAATCAAATACGGAAAGATGTTCCGGCTTCACGAATGGTGCGCCTTCAATGGTGTCTTGCGTATCGATGAACTCAAGGATCGCCTTACGCTCATCGGACGTGTATCTCAAACGTGTCAACGCTTCCGGAACCGTCTGATTCACCATCTTGAGCATTCCGCCGCCCACCAACCATTTGTATTTGACGATAGCGATGTCTGGTTCAATTCCTGTGGTGTCGCAATCCATTAAGAACGCGATGGTTCCCGTTGGAGCAAGTACGGAAATCTGCGCGTTGCGCAAACCATGTTTGTCACCTTCCGTTACCACGTTGTCCCAAGCAGTTCGCGCAGCAGCAGCAATGTCGGCTGGAAGCGCCTCGAGGTTCATGGCATACGTTGCGTCACGATGCATACGCATCACCTCCATACATGGCTCTTTGTTGAGTTCGAAACCGGCGAAGGCTCCGATCTTCTCTGCGATGTGTGCGCTTTGTTCGTACGTACATCCGGAAAGCAACGACATGATTCCTCCAGCGATGTTTCGTCCTTCGTCAGAATCGTATGCAACACCACGACTCATGAGGAGCGCTCCAAGGTTTGCAAATCCGATGCCCAGTGGACGGAAGTCGTGGCTGTTCTGCTCGATGGACGGCGTTGGGTAGCTGGAATTGCCGACGGTGATCTCCATCGCCGTGATCATCACCTTTGCTGCGCGAATAAATGATGGAACGTCAAATTCCATGACGCCATTCACTTCTTTGCGGAACTTCATCAAGTTGAGCGACGACAAGTTACACGCGGTGTCGTCCAAGAACATATATTCGGAACATGGGTTACTCGCGTTAATGCGACCCGTGTTCTTTGACGTGTGCCAACGGTTTGAGGTCGTATCGTACTGCACGCCAGGATCACCACACTGCCACGCACACTCCGCCATGCTCCGCATCACTTCTCGCGCCTTGTAGGTCAGTGACGGCTTCCCCGTCGTCACCTCGTGAGTAACCCATTCAGCGTCAGCCTCAACAGCGCGCATAAAATCGTCCGTCACACGTACCGAGTTGTTTGCGTTTTGGAAGTAAATGGATCCGTATGCTTCGCCATCCATGCCACTATCGTAGCCAGCATCCACCAACGTCCACGCCTTGCGCTCTTCCTTTGCCTTACACTCAATAAAGGTCATGATGTCTGGATGACCAACGTTTAAAATGACCATTTTTGCTGCACGACGCGTCTTTCCACCGGACTTCACAATACCAGCAAATGAATCGAGACCTTTCATGAAACTGACCGGACCAGACGATCGGCCGTTGCTTCCGCCAAGATATTCCTGAGACGATCGAAGATTTGAAAGGTTGGAACCCGTTCCCGAACCTTGCTTGAACAACATGCTCTCCGTTGCCGTAAGGTGAAGAATCGAACGCATGTCGTCCTCAACGCTGTTAATAAAACACGCCGAACATTGTGGATGCGGATTGATACCAACGTTGAACCACACCGGCGAGTTGAATGCGGCCATTTGGTTCACAAGGATCCACGTCAATTCGTCCTCGAACACCTGTGCATCCTTTGCGGTGGTGAAATAGCCATCCTTTCGGCCCCAGTTCGCCATCGTGACGGCGACACGGCTCATGAGTTGTTTCATGGACGTCTCGCGTTCTGGTGTGCCGACTTTTCCGCGGAAATACTTCTGCGCAACAATATTCACCGATGTTTGGCTCCAGGTGCTTGGCACCTCAATATCACGCTGTTCAAACACCGTTGCACCTTTTTCATTGGTAATAATTGCCGTTCGCTTCTCCCAGGTGAGCAAATCGTACGGATGGACGCCTTCCTTGGTGAAATATCGATCCATGGAAATGCCCTTACCGTATTGTTCGCCAGCAATCACAACATCGGACTTCCGATACGACAAATAGACACGAGCAACGTGAACAAGGTTGTTGTCGATAAACGCGACAGCGACCATCTCACGGACAATGCTTGATGTTGGTGTGCTGTGCCCATCAAATCGACGTTGAATGCGAGAAAGGATATTCCCGGTGATACGGCTCACGTATCGGACAAGATCTTTTTCCTTAAACCCTGCAGCAAGAAGCGACCGGATCACCGATCGTTCAAGCTTCTCCGAAGAGAACGCCGCATGCGTGCCATCACGTTTAATAACCTCCTTCACCGACGTCATGTAGCCGTATACGGCAGACGTAACGTCAGCTTCACGTGTTTTAACGGCCCCCTCCTTCACAATAGATGCGGACATAGAAGTCTTCGGCGTTTGAACTAAATAAATGAAACACGATTGTTCGCGAATTTGGGATAAAAAAATCCCAGAAGAAGAATCTGGGTGGACTCTTCCTATCGACGACGCAACACAATCGCTTGTGGTGCATTGGCGAGTATAGCACTACATCTAGTGGTACGCAGGCGAACGCTGCATCGAAAAAGTGGATAACGCTGTTGCCTATTTTCCACCCGAAAAAAATCAAGAAAAAACGCGCTCCGGAGTGTTCCGAGGCGCGGTCAAGGGAACATATCCACGGGGATAAGTCCCTAGAAACCCATCGTCAGATTCACGATGGTTTTCTCTGGCACTGGAGTAAAGTTCACCGGAATCAATCGCCGCTCCCCTGATCGATCATCGAACAATACATACCCATTTTTCAAACCAAATTCGTATACTTCTTTCGTCACCTTCACATCTTGCTGACAATACTCACGAATTTCCTCGATTTTCCCCTCTTTCCACCATGCCACCGCCTGAAGACCATGACTCGATTTCCGAGTTCCGATTGTGGCCGCGGCGACGTCATCGAGTTTAATACGATAGCCAAGAGACTTTTCGATCTCCTTCAAAATATCGAGCTGTGGCAATTTCAAAAGGTCCCCTGCGTAATAGTTATTCAGCACGGGCATGTCGAAGCCGATCGAGTTGTAGCCAATAATTCGTCCGCCGGTCTCGAGTTTCTTAAACATGATCGGAAGCTCGTTCTCGAGGTACGATTCATACGTATCGGTGGCGTAGTAATAGGCCACCACCAGCGAAACTTTCAGCTTGTCCGTGAAGTAGCCGCCAACCTCTTCAAATGTATTCTGCGTTTCAATATCTAAAACAATATCATTCATATTACGCCCCAATTCCCACCTTCAGTTCTAAAACCTCTACCCGCGCCTCGACTCGGCTGAACTTTGATTGTGCAGCGACCAATTCAATATCGAACTTCTGATTCTGCTGAGCAAAACCGTCAATATGCTTAACAACCTCCGATTTGAACTCAGCGAGGTCTTCCTTTGTGGCTATGTTTTCTTTAAGGAACTCGATATCTTCTTGAATTGCAGCAATATCATCCTTCGTGGCCATTTCGGATCGGACCGCGGCAATATCATCCTTCGTGGCAATGTTTTTCTGCATCTCGAGCATCGTTTTCTGTAAACCAAACATACTTTTCTGCATGCCGAGCATATTTTGCTGTACAACCACGAACGCATGTTCCACATTTTGGACAGTATCTGCAATCTCTTTCATTTGCCCTTGTTCGACATTGGTCATAGTTCTTTCATCGTATCAAAGGAATCAGTTCCGAGCCACCGATTATCAACACGAACAATTACCACGTTGCACGAATAACAATTCCTGTCGGCAACTCAAATGCCCGAGGCGATTCTTCTTTCAATGTGAGTTCAACCGCGGCGATATTTTTCACGAACGGCATCGTGGTTCGAACGAGGTTCTCGAGAGCCAGCGCTGGGAATCCCAAGGAATACGCATTCAACAAGAGCATTCCCGCTTCTGGCTTCAACAACTTCGCACAATCCGCAAGCAACGCCGGAAGATGTTCCTCAAATTGCCACAACTCACCTTCTGGTCCGCGACCAAATGCCGGCGGATCGAGCATAATAACGTCATAGAAATTTCCGCGACGAATTTCACGAGCAACGAACTTCTGCACGTCGTCCACAATCCACCGAATCGGAGCGGCGCCGAGGCCAGAGAGTTCCGCGTTTTCCTTGCCCCACGTCACCACCGGCTTGCTCGCGTCGCAATGTGTTACGTCGGCTCCAACGCTCGCCGCGGCCAATGTTGCGCCACCAGTGTAGCCAAAAAGGTTCAGCACAGTCATTCCCGGCTTCACATTCTCCCGAATCCATTTCCAATTGCTCGCCTGTTCAGGAAAAAGCCCTGTGTGCTTAAATGACGTTGGACGAATACGGAATGTAAGATTTTCCCACGACACATTCCACGATTCTGGAACGGATTTGTGAATGGTCCATTCCCCCTCACGGCCCTGTCGTTTATACGCCAAATGCGCAGACTGCCAGATCGATGTGCCGCCGATGTCCCACAGCGCCTGCGGTTCTGGACGAACCATAACGATGTCGCCGTATCGTTCACACTTTTCGAAATTGCCAGAATCCAGAAGCGCAATTTCGCTCCACACTGCAGATTCGCGAACAACGGGGGTAGACATATTTCGCTACGGTACTGGAAAAACGCTTATCGAGCAAAGAAAAGCAATACGATGACACCAAGCACAATCCGATAATACGCGAACGGTGCGAACGTTTTATTGCGAATGTATTGCAGGAACAGGCGAATGATGACGAGCGCAGAGAGGAATGCCGTCACAAATCCGATCGTGAGTATCATCAAATCGTTTCCGCCCAGGGAAATCGGATTCTTCAACATCGAATAGACCGATGCAGCCGCAATCGTCGGCACCGCAAGGAAAAAGGAATACTCAGTCGCTGCGGTTCTTGATGCACCAAGAAACATTGCGCCGATAATGGTCGCGGCAGATCGAGATGTCCCTGGAATGAAGGCAAAGCACTGAATACATCCAATCGCGAACGCCTTTCCATAACTCATCTGTCCGAGATCGGTGAGCGTCTGTTTTGGCCGCGCATGCTCGGCAACCAACAACAGAACGCCACCGATAATCAACGCGACCGCGACAACGGTTGGATTAAACAGCGCCTTCTGAATTGCTGATCCGAACAACGCGCCAATGAGTAATGCTGGAATAACCGAAACAACAAATCGTTTCCAGAGTTTCTTATTCGAAGGCGTTCGCGGAAGAATGCGCTTTGAAAACACCACAAGTACTGCGAGAATTGCTCCAAGTTGAATCACGATGTCAAACATCTTTGTGAAATCTGGCGCGAACGCAAACCACTCATTAAAGAGAATGAGGTGACCTGTTGATGATACAGGCAAGAACTCGGTGATTCCTTCAACAAGCCCAAGAATCAGCGCAAAAATCATCTCCATACGTTGTTTTTACGCGTCGAAACTAATCCGCTCACCGGGAGCAACGGGAGTTGGAACAGGGCCGGCAGACATTGCCGCGGCAACAGAATCTTTAACTGGTCGAGGCGCTGGGTTTGGGATTGGCGTCATCGATGAACCAAGACCTGATGGTTTCTTCTTCCGACGACGCTTTTTCTTTGCCGGCTGGCCTTCTGTGGTTGGCACAATCGGAGCCGACAACACAGGAGGAATAGGCCTAGGAATCGGCACAATCGGAGCTGCTGGAGCTGGCGTCGCTGGACGTGGCTGAAGCTCCTCAAGTGAGGCCTCCCCTGGCGTTGGTTTCACAATCATTTCGCTCGTTGAAATCTTTGGCGGTTCAGGAGCGTACTGTTTTCCCTGTGGCGGTTTTGATGACCCCTTCTTCTTCCGTTCCTCAACGATGAGCGCATGGCAATCGTCGCAATAAATTGGTCTGCTCTTATCGAGCTCTACTGGCAACGTAAATAATTTTTCACAACGAGCACAGGTGTACTCATGAGCGAATCGTGCCTTTTTTGCTTCCTTCTTTTCTGCGGCAACCTTCGCTAACGCCTCACCAACATTAATATTTGGATCAAACCCACTCCACGTCATCACATGGTCTTCAATCATCTTGCGGTTTCCGCCGAATCGCTCACGCGACTGTTCAACGACCTTATCCTCGCTTCCTGTGCGCTGACCAATTGGCGGAAGCGTCATTGCCGAGAATGGCTGGCTGCTCACGCCATCAATCATGAGTTTCAAATAAATGTTGTATTTTGCGAGGTTGATCAAGTCTTCCGGCAAAAATCTTGGCATGAATTCACTTTCCAAGAATTCCGCATCTTTCGCTCCAATACGGAATGTAATCAAACTCCCAACGTTACCAAACACGGCGTCGCGAACCGCGGTAGACGTCATGCTGTCGAGCTGCGCGATGTACTGATGTGCGATGATCAGATTCAGTCGGTACTTTCGGGCTTCAGACAAAATATCCGCAAACGATTCCGTCGCAAAGTTCTGAAATTCATCCACGTACAAATAAAAATCTTGTCGTTCATTTTCGTCGCGAATGTTCACACGCTCCATGGCCGACATGTAGATTTTCGTAATCAACATTCCGCCAAGAATACGCATCGCATCTTCACCTATTTGACCCTTCGAAAGGTTGATAAGAAGGATCTTCTGACCGTCCATCACTTCACGGAAATTAAAGGACGATTTTGATTGCGCAACGATGTTTCGCATCATCGTTGACGCCAAGAACTGTCCAACTTTATTTTGAATTGGCGCAGAAGCCTCTGCAGCAAATTTTACGTCGTATTGCGCAAATTCCTTGAGCCAGAATGCCTGAACCATTGGATCCTTTACGTTCTGCACGATTTCCGTGCGATACTCCTTGTCCGACAACATGCGGTTAATACCAAGGAGCGTTGTTCCCGGGGTGTCCAAGAGTGCAAGAATCGTGTACTGCAGAATGTATTCCATGCGGGCACTCCACACGTTCTCCCACACTTTCTTAAAAATCGAAAGAAGACTATACATCACTTTCGCATTGTAATCTTTTACGTTTTCCCAGCCTTCCGTTTTCTCCAGCATGTTAAACGCAACAGGAAAATCTGCATCTGCCGGATTAAAATACACTACGTCATTAATACGCCACGAAGGAATGTAATCAAGAATTTTTGTGATGGTGTCTCCGTGCGGATCGATGTATGCACAACCATGCCCCGCGTAAATATCCGCAAGAATCATGTTTTCTAAAAGCACCGTCTTTCCCATACCCGTCTTTCCCACAATATACATGTGGCGACGACGGTCGTCTGTTTTAATGCCAAACCTCCGCATTTGATTGCGGAAATTTGTTTGGCCAAAATAGACAATGTCTTTTTCGTGGTCGTGTTCGTAGCGCATAGCAAATTACATCGGAAGGTTTGGTGGCGCGTCTTCTGTTGGAGACATTGGGGTTGGTACACGCAGTGGTGCAATAGGAAGGCTCTGTACACGCTCTTCCTCCTTCGCGTCGGCATTTTGCAGTTTCCAGTTTTGAAGCTGCGGCTCATTATGTATTGCAAACTCCAAAGTATTTGGAGCCTCCGCACGGCGCGCTCCAGTTGTAGAAAGAACAGGGGTACGAGCATCTGCTGCTGGAAAGTGAAATAACGTCGCGAGCTCTGTGGTGTTCAACATTTGCCAGCTTCCACCAGCCCCACCCTTACGACCCTGATATCGCTCAACAAGATTCCGTTGCTTCTCCGGCATTTTCCATTTCTGCCAGAAGTAGTCGTCCTTCGGAATTGCCGGACCATGCAAACTTAAGCTGTTCAAATTTTGATTCGTAAATACCGCCCACATGCCTTTCATGGAACTTGCCATCAATCCCTTGCGGAAGTCCGTTTTTGGACCAGCGTACAAGAACCGAATCTTCGTTTTCCACCCAACCTTCGAAATTTTATCCGCAACACTATCAAGCATCACTTTCTCCTGAGGAGTCATGCGGAACATGCGGAAGTCGTCCTTCTTTTCCTCCTTGTGGCCATCTGCTGGGGCACCAAATCCTATTAACTGCGCCGCAACTCCCTTCGGAAGCCATAGCGCGCTTTCCGTAATAGCGTCCATAAAGCCCGGCGCATGCTTCTCTTCCTTGCCCATCATTTTATTAAGATACGCGATGCCTTCCTTCGTCCAGCTCTGATCGTCTGGGGGACGAATAATGAACTGAATCCAATAGTGTTCTTTCTCGCGCATTTTTCCCATCATTTCAATAATTGGCAGCAATGGATCCTTAAAACGGAAGTCTTTCTCGCCCTGATGTTCAAAGTCTTCGAATGTTCGAATTGGAAAGAATGCTTTATTCGACAACGCTAATTCACCACCGAACACATCGTATTCGTTGTTGGGATACTCCCGTGGAATAGCCATGGCGTAATCTTGAATTTCGGTAATCTGCGCTTCTGGATACTGCGCATACAACGCCGCCTCAACCAAATCACGATATTTGTCGATCGTACGAATAATGAACTGAATCTTTCCTTCGTTGCTCACGATTTCAAAGCTAAACGACGCCTGTTCTTTTCCAACAAGCCACTTTTCTCTCCAGGTAATTCCCGACTTCACGCCGGAAAGATTCACAAAAAAGTTCTCCATGCCCTTTGGCGTGTTGATCGCGTCCTGCGGAACATTCACTGAGAGAATCTGCCATTTAAGAGTTTTTGCGTACAAGCCCTGTTTATAGTCTTGCCAAATGTGCGTTAAACCCCAAATAATAACGCCAAGGATTGGAATCCAACCAATGAGCAGCAGAGCCTGCGTCATCATGAGCGGAAGAGGCGTCACCTTAAGGTAGTGCACGACAACGGTTGGAAGGTGAATTGCGATGCCAATCATAGGCGATAAAGTCCTCCTGATTATAGCACGGCAGAAATCTCTTCAGTCATCCTCGCGACCTGTCCCCGGATGGGGAAGGCGGGGATCCATCAGCTATCGCTACGCTAGTGGCTCGGATGTGTAATTCTGCACTCCGCGCAAATCCCCTACGCTGCGACCCCGCCTCTCGCGAGAGGCGGGGTGCTCGTTTGAATCACACATCCTCGCCACTGGCGCTTCGCGATTCCTCCAAACCAAAACGAGCTCTTTCGAGCTCGATTTGAGGTAATTGAGTAAGTTTCTATGTTCGGTGAGCTCTCCATTTTTCCCATTCTACAAGCAAAGGACTTGCGACGAAGATGGATGAATATGCTCCGGAGAGCATACCAATAATGAGGGCAAGGACGAATGGACGAGTGGTTGCACCACCAACAATAAAAACGGCGAGAAGTGGAAGCATCGTTGCAAACGTGGTGTTGATTGAACGAGCAAACGTCTCTACAACGCTTTTATTCACAATAGCCCCGAACGACGCATCACCGTGACGATGACGAATGAGATTCTCACGCGTTCGATCAAGCACCACGATAGTGTCGTTAATGGAGTATCCAAGAATCGTCAGCACTGCCGCAACGAACGCCATGTCTACTTGGTACCCAAAGTAATGACCAAGAACAGCGAACACGCCAAGCGGAATAATGACGTCGTGGAACGCTGCGATCATCGTCACCACGCCGTATTTCCACGACGCAACAGGACGAGTGACCTTTCGGAATGCCCACGCCACGTACAGCGTGATGAGCAGGAGCATCAGCGCCGTTGCCTTCACGGATGCACTCTCGAGTTCACCGCCGATCACCGGGCCGACAGTGTCAAAACGAATCTCTGCCGCATCGGGAGAAACGGTTTTTACCGCAGTGAAGATGGCTTGATGCTCTTCTTCAGTCACCGGCGCAAGACGAACGAAATAGGCGTCACCCTCGCCTTGCTGAACCACAGATTCGAATCCCGCGGTGGCAACGCCATTGCGCAATGCCTCAACGGACGTTGCAGGTGCGTTCACTTGGAGCAAGCTTCCGCCGGTAAAGTCGATACCGAAGTTCAATCCGTAGGTAAACAACGCAATGAACGCAACCACAATGATACCGCCAGAGATCGCCAACCACAGTTTTGAGTGGCCAATAACGTTTAAGGAGAATTTCATAGGATTTAGAGACCAAGGAAGAAGAATGGCTTGCGGAGCTTTGGCATACGGGCAAGTCTGCGAAGCACAAAGCGACCCACCACGAAGGCGCAGAACAACGAAACGAACACACCGAGCGCCAACGTCAGAGCGAATCCACGAACCGATCCAGACGTCATCGTGTACAAAATCGCCGTCGCAATAAGTGTGGTGGCATTTCCGTCACGAATAGAAGGCCACGCACGGCGGAAGGCCTCCTCCATTGCCGTTGGGAGATCGCGACCACTGCGAAGTTCTTCTTTCAATCGCTCAAAGATCAGCACGTTCGCGTCAACCGCAATTCCGAGTGAGAAGATGAATCCCGCAATACCGGAAAGCGTAATGGTCACACCGAGAATTTTGAAGAGCGCCAAGTTGATAATGGCATACACGCCAAGTGCACCAACGGCAACCACACCAGGAAGTCGATAGTAACCAACCACGAACAGCGCCACGAGCAAGAATCCGATTAATCCCGCCTTCACGCTCAGATCAAGCGACGCGGTTCCAAGCGCTGGACCGATCGTTTGCTGGCTCACAACGGAAATTGGCACTGGCAATGCACCGGCATTCAATCGTTGCGCGAGCAACTTCGCTTCTGCGATAGTGAAGCTTCCGGTAATGGAAGCCTGACCACCGTAAATTGGCTCCTGAACTACTGGAGTAGTAATTGGCTGACCGTCCAAGAAAATACCAATAACCTTTCCAACGTTTTCTTTTGTAAGATCGCCAAAAAGCTGCGTTCCGTTCTCGTTAAAGTCGAGCACAATGTACGGCGCACCAGTGGTCTGATCGAACGCGACCGATGCGTGTTTTACGTCTTTTCCAGAAAGCTCCGTATTCTTCCACGGGTCAACAACGAGAATATCCGACGCGGTTGTCCATGGCATTTCAATCTGCGCAATTTCATAGCTGCGCGATGGACGAGAACCGACACGATACAAAATATGGTACCCGAACTCTGATTCCACAACCTCAGAAATCTTGGTGTCGCGAAGCGCGTATGCCGCGTCTTCAAACGGCTTCACCATTTTTCCGCGAGGAACGTAGTCGACGTCTCCACCAGCGTCTTTACTCCCACCATCGTCGGAATTTGTTTTCGCGAGGTCGGCAAAGTTTTTTGTGGTTGCTTCTGTGTGAAGCTGTGTTGCGAGCGCAAGAGCCTCCTCCTTTGTTCGAGACTGCGTACAGCTCGGCGCGCCAGCGTAACAGATAAGAATGTGGGAAATACGTGGTTCGGATTCTGTTTTCTTGCTGATGTACTTCACGATGTGCATTTTGCTCGTGCCCTCGTACAAGCCGTTCACCACACCAAACTTTGTACGGCCCTTCTCAAGCTGCGTCACGAGTCCGTCGTACTCTGCGTCGGCAGCAGCAATAAATCCAACGTAACCGCCATCGTCTTTCGTGGTGGAATCGATTGAATATTGCTTTGCGAGCGTAGTGAAATCTTCGCCGGCAAGCGCGCGATCCATCACCGCGAGCGCGTCGACACGTTCTGTTTTTTGCGCGGCATCGATTTGTGCTTGCTGTTCAGCCGTTGGGGTTGTGCTGACATCGGTAACGGGAACACGGAATGTTAACACTGGCGTTTCGCCAATCTGTGCAATAGCGTCCTTCACGTCAGTAACACCAGGAAGGTCTACGAGCACACGGTAGTGACCGTCGGCAATGTTGGTTTGCACGATAGGTTCAGAAATACCGAATGCATTCACACGACGCTCCACTACATCGCGAATTCCACCAAGCGCCGTTTCGCGCTCCGCCTCGTCAATCGACGTCATGTCGGCCTCGTACACCAAGTGCGCGCCGCCCTTGAGGTCGAGCCCAAGCGTAAAGTCATTTTCCGGAACATACGGAAGATGGAAACCCACCTTGTCCTTCATTGCAACCATTGCACCGTTCCATTCTTTCGGAAAGGAAAGGATACCGGCGCCTACAGCGAACACGACAAGGAAAAACGCACCAATCGCAGTACGATTCATAGTGCGAGCATTCTAGGCAAAATTGAGAGTTTTCACAAGGGATTCGCTGTGATCAAACGTAATTCCTGCATCATTCTCAAGTAAAAACCCAGGTTTTGCAGGGTCGCCAACCGAAGTCCGAGCGTTTCACCAGTTTTAAACAGGTGGCGAAGATACGCCCGAGAAAACGTTTTCGATGTTTCAGCATCGTTCCAAGAATCGATCGGAGATTCATCTGCAGTAAACCGCTCATTGGTAATTTGAATCTTTTCGTACAGTGCTTCTGCGATACGAAAATCAGCAGCACCATCCATTGCTCGCGCAAACGCTTCACGCACCGCCTCCTTCGGATCCCCCTTCCAAACAAACAGCGAACCATGTCGAGCATTGCGCGTTGGCAACACGCAATCAAACATATCGACGCCGAACGAAACGTACGCCACAATTTCCTCTGGCATTCCTCCGCCCATAAAATATCGTGGACGATTCGCCGGCATCTCCTTTACTAACGATCGCACAATACGAAACGTATCTTCACGAGACTCTCCGACCGATAGTCCGCCGATCGCGTAACCATCGAATCCAATATCGACGAGTCCTTGAAGAGATCGCATTCGAAGATCGTGATGCGTTCCGCCTTGGACGATGCCGAAAAGGAGTGGTCGGTTGGTCGGATCAGTGACGAGCTCATCAAATCGTTTTTTCGACCGCACAGCCCAACGGAGCGAACGCTCCATCGCCTCAGTGTATCGATCGCGAGACGAGTTCCCTGCGGCGACGTCGTCGAACTGCATGCGGATTGACGAACCAATTGCGTCTTGAATTTCCATTGATCGTTCCGCAGTGAGCCGATGCATGCTGCCATCGATGTGCGACTGAAACGTGACGCCGTCGTCATCCGTCTTGTTTAGCTTCGATAAACTAAACACTTGATACCCCCCACTGTCGGTGAGCAACGGCCCGTCCCAATGCATAAACGGACGAACGCCTCCAAATTTTTTCAGCTCTTCCTCGCCGGGGCGGAGCAAAAGATGATACGTGTTTCCCAAAATAATCGACGCGCCAAGATTCGCTACCTCGCTCGGCAGCAGCGTTTTAAGCGCGCCGGCTGTAGCGATTGGCATAAACACCGGCGTCTCCACAGCGCCGTGCATTGTGCGCAACGTTCCCCGTCGCGCAGCACCGTGCTCCGCAATAATGCTAAACGGCGAGCTGTCGACTTCGTTCATACAAAATAATTGATGTTGCAACGCCAACATTTAACGATTCAAGTGCTGGGTTGTGCGGAATCGCAATCGACGTTCCCGCAACAGGTAATGTGATGCCGCCCCCTTCGCTTCCCGCAATAACCACACAAGGCTCTGGGCGGATATCGTTCGGGAGCAGCGCGCCATCACGAAGCTCGAGCCGATACACCGGTCTACAAAACGACGCAATGATCGCTCCAGCATCTTCTCGAGCAACCATCATCCACGGTGTTCTCAAAATCGCGCTCGCCGATGCACGAACAACCTTCGGGTTTGTGACTTCTGCAGATTCGACCAGGAGAACGCTCGCGCCAAAGCCAAGCGCTGCACGAAGAATCGTCCCAACATTCCCCGGATCTTGAACGCCATCGAGAACAACGATTGTTGCCGACTCCGCAAAACGCTTCATGGTCACCTTTGGAATACGCGCAACTGCGGCGAACCCCTGAGGTGTCTCCGTGGAAACGTATTCTGCAAATCGGGCTGTGTCGGCAGGTGTAAACGTAAACTCCACCAATCCCCCAGCATCGCGAACAAATTTTTCGCCCTCAATCACAAACATCTCTGTCTCACGTCTCCCTCGCTTGGTGGTGAGCTGCTGTAATAATTTTTCTTGAACAAAAGTGAGCATAGAAATGGGGAGATGAATTGTGCGAACGAACGAATCAAGGGTGGCACCGAGGACATCGCGAGCGTGAGTGGCGAGGATGTATTCTTCCAACGAGCACGCGCCCCTCAGCTGCAGTCGAACGAAGTGAGACGTCGCAGCGTAGGGGATTCGCGCGGAGTGCAGAAGAATGTATCCGAGCCACTAGCGAGCGGTCAGTCACTGGATCCCCGCCTTCCCCCTCCGGGGGACAGGTCGCGGGGATGACTGAGGACTACTTCGATTCAGAGAACGTCTGTTTGGCAATATTCCACAGCGAAGGATCACCATGAACCTTCTGGTAATACCACCACTCTGCGCCCCAAAGCAACACCTCGTGGATTCCCGTTCGCTTCACAAAATCCATGTGATCAACAAAATCTTTCGCAGTGAACGGAATCGCTATAGACTCTGATTCCTGCGGATTACCCGTAAACCACGGTTCCATTTGCAACTCAGAAATGACAACATCGTTTACGAAAAGCTTTGTGATCATTGCGTGAGCACGGTAGTAGATTGGTTCGTACGGAAACACAATCGGACCGAGCATATCGTTATACGCGAACCGATACATGCTCACACCAATCGTATCCGCAATGCTCGAAAGATCGAGCCATGGCTCCTGCTCCCCGCTCACCGTGAGCATAATAGGATGAGCCGTATCAAGTCCGCGGACAAGCTGAACTTCATGTTTCAACCGTTCAAGCGACGGTGCAGGACAATTCCCATACGGAAACAAGGGCTCATTCTCCACTTGCCATTGCACAAGAGCCGGATAAAACTTCGCGTGACCAATAAGCGCCTGTTCATACCGATACACCGCAGCGTTCAGCTCGTCTTCATTCAGACCATTCACAAACGTTGGCAAAAAACATTCCGGCCAACGCGGGACTTTCATACCAATGACGAGCGTCACTTCAGTATCGTGTGCTTCGGCGATAGCCATCAACGAATCCAGCGCAGAAAAGTTATACACCCCTGGCGCAGTTTCTTGATCACTCCAATACACCGGAATACGCACACGCTTCACACCAAGATCCGATACTATGGCAGTGAGCACGTCCTCCGGATTCAGATGTAAGTCTTCAGAGTACGCACTCGAAAACGTAACACCGAGCTTGTCCGCGCCAGGGCGAAGCAAAAGTACCGCACCAATACACGCTACGGCCGCAAGCGTCATCAAACACACCGCAGCAAATGCCACAGCCTCGCGCAACCCCCGCACGCGATGCTTCCATTCGTTCATGACTGTATTTTACCACTTATAGAGAACTTCCTCATTTTGTCTATTTTCGACTTGCCGCGTCGCAAATTCGCTCAACGTACCGAGAAGTACGTTTCGCGAACTTTGCTCCTAGCGCATCGAAACTAGCCTAAAATGAAAAAGTTCTATTATATTTCTTCCTTTTTTTCTCGTACAAACGTGAGCCAACTTTCCACAAATTCAATCGCAACCTTGAGCGGAGCTTCTACGATAAAATCGAAGAAATAAATGAACACGTTAATCTTTGCCACACGAATAGAGAGCCATGCGCCGGCACGAACAATCGGCAGAAGAAGAATATCAAATGCGGTTCCAATGAATCCGTTTCGTGCATCAGATGCCACAACATCCTTCGTGGACGATCGGATACGAATACCAAAGAACGTCACAAGCGACAGGAAGAATACGAATAATCCAATCGAGAGCGCATGAAAACCAAAACCGCGAAGAATGGAAGCAATGACGCCGAATACCACAACAAAGAGTACCGCGTACAATACCAAGAACACATTAAACCAGGCTCCACGCGTTTCACGTTTCACGCGAACCGTAAGAAGCTGGTGTTGTGCGCCAACGGCGATTGCGCGAACGGCAGCCTGATAATCTTCGATGTTTTTCTTCTCCGGGATAGTTACCGTCAAACCAATCAACGCAAGGAACAACGGATGGAACGTAATATTCACCAGCAACGGATACCACGACGCGTCCTGCACGATGAACAAATCGTACGGAACCTCAAGAACCAACGCGAGCAACATCTTGGTAATGAAGAGAAAAAGTACCGTGCGCACAACAGTTCGTCGCAATCGAATACGGAAGTCGTCCGTACGATGATGCAACGATTCCTTCACGGCCGCATCGAGTGCACCAGCATCGTTCAACAACGCCGACGAATCCTTTGCGTGAACGAATGCATCGCGCAACACGCGAAAAATGCCTGCCTTACGGCGAAGCACGCGAGACAACCGATCAGTAAGTGGATGGAAAATCTCCGTTTCGATGGTTTCAATCACGCGAACAATGTTTGCCGCAAGCTCGTCGCTCAATGCCGACGTTGCCTGAACGCCTGCCCATGTTGGGTAATAGAGCGTCAGCAAACGGAACCGCAGCGTTGCGACGTTACTCTTTAAGAGCGTGCGATGAATCGCTGTGTACAAGCGCAAGTCTTTTGTTTCGTCGCTCAGCCCAAACTTTGGATCCCAATCAACGCGCGAACGCATCTCCTCATACATGAAACTTGCCATTGCTTCGTCGATCATTGGCGGCGCAAGTGTGTACTCCACTTCTGTTGCAACAACATCAAGAAGCCAAGTATTAAGCCTTTCGCGATTCGTCTTCACGGACATAACCGCTGCAAACAACGGCTCGTACTTTCCCAAAATAATTGCAATCGTATTTCCTAATGACAGAGGGATTGTTTTGTTTGGCAAATACTTCGCCCACACCAACTCCTTCAGTAATTCACTCGCCATGCGCTCCGGCGATTCTCCCCCGCCACGGTAACGGCGAAGAATACGCTCAATAGCGTTGCGACGAAGCAGATGTTCTTCTTGGTAGTCGAGTGTATTCCGAACTTTTTCGTAAATGGATGCGGCGGTAGATGCCGGAACACTCACCTCAATAGTTTCTTCACCGTCCGTTGCCGAAACAACGCTTTCACGATGTTTCATACCAGCTGCGAGTTTCGCTAATCGTTCGTACATAATCGTCTAGAATAGGTGGCGCTCTGGTGACTTCGACACAATATCGAATGCCTCCTTTGCGGAGTCTACCACGGTAAAGATTCGCAAGTCGCCGGGATCAATCGCGTCCTGCGTACCGTACACGCTGTTTTCCAGCCAGGCAATCAGCGGCGCCCAATGATCCTTCCCGACGAGCACAATAGGCATTTTGCTCGACTTCCCTGTTTGCACCAATGTTAACAGCTCAAAAAGCTCGTCCATCGTGCCAAAGCCACCCGGAAAAAAGACGTAGGCCTGCGCCGCGGCAGCCAACATAACCTTCCGAGTAAAAAAGTAGTGAAACCCATGCGAAAGGGTGACGTACGGGTTTAACCGCTGTTCGTGTGGCAACTCAATATTCAAACCAACCGACTGCGCGCCTTCCTCGAAAGCACCCTTATTCGCTGCCTCCATAATGCCTGGACCACCACCGGTAACCACGGTAAATCCATTTTTGCCGAGCAATTTTCCTAACGCGTACGATTCCTTATACCAATGGCTGGTTGGTGCACAGCGCGCCGATCCAAAGACGGATATCTCGTGCTTCGTTTTCGTGAGCAAGTGAAAACCTTCCACAATTTCTGCCATAATCCGAAACACACGCCACGTAATTTCCGAGGAATGCGGAAACAGACCCTGTTGTTCACAAAGCGCACGCTCCTGGTCATTTAACGGAAATCGACACTTCTCCAAAGGTACATTCGGAGGAGTCTTACGAAACATCGGCATAGACACGAACAGTATATCATCCTCGCAACACGTATCGCGGATCAATAATGCAGTTCCCGCGCATGCTCTTGAGAATCTCTGCACGATCGAACTCAGCGAACTCGGACCAGTCTGTCATAATCACGAGTGCGTCGGCGTTATGCAGTGCATCAATAGCGGCGGCCGCGATCTTCACCTCACCACATTCTGCAGGCAACGATCGAACACGCGGGTCGAAAGCAACGAGATCGGCGTGGTCGGCAATACATCGGCGCAACAATTCGAGCGCCGGTGCGTCGCGGATGTCTCCCGTTCCAGGTTTAAACGCCAAGCCCCACACTGCGATACGTTTTCCTTTTAGGTTTCTTAGAGATTCGACGAGCTGGCGATACGGCAATAGTTGACGATCCGCATTAATCGCTGTTGTTGCCTCGAGGATTCGCAGTGGCACATTCACGGATCGTCCAAGATGGATCAGTGCGCGAACATCCTTTGGAAAACAGCTTCCGCCGTATCCCGGGCCAGGCTGAAGAAATTTGGCACCGATACGATCATCAAGTCCCATCCCCGTCGCAACCGACCGCACGTCGGCGCCAATCACGTCGCAAAGATTCGCAATGTCATTAATGAAACTAATCTTGGTCGCAAGAAAACTATTCGACGCGTACTTAATCATTTCGGCGGTAACCGTGTTCGTGGAAACAATCGGTGCTTCGGTTTCGGAATATAGGTCTAATAAGACCGATAGGACCGATTCGTCGTCTGCACCAATCACGATCCTCGACGGATTCAACGCATCCTGAATCACATGTCCTTCACGCAAGAATTCTGGATTCGCTGCAACGCGCAGCTTTCCTTCGACGAATTTTGAAATCGACAGCGAAGTTCCTGGCGGAACTGTCGATTTCAAAACAAAAATCGCATTTAGCGCAACGTCAGCACACGCCTTCGCCGCCGACCGCACAAAAAAGAGATCCGCGGAACCATCGGCCGCGCTCGGCGTACCAACACAACAGAACACGATGTCACACGTACATGCTTTCGCAAGATCGGTAGTAAATACCACCGGAATCGATGACGCTGCAAACACCTCAACCATTCCCTCCTCGAAAAATGGAAGCTCACCAATCTGCAATTTCGCAATTTTCTTCTCGTCAATGTCGGCGCAAACAACAGCGAATCCCCGAGCAGCGAAACTCGCCGCTGTCGCAAGTCCAACGTATCCCGCACCAAGGACGCCGATGGTCATATTATTCAAATCGTCCCTCTGCGACACGGTTCCCTGAAGGCTCGGCGTTGCCGTCGTTTGGTTCGAGCATGATCACGACGGTTGGATATTCCAGTGGATCTTTCATGGTAAACATCGCTGTCCAGCTTCCATCGGCACGAGGGCTCAATATGCCAACACTCTTCACATCAGCAAGTCCATCTTTCACCAACCACACTTCGTACGAAACGTCCGGCGCGATGGCGGGAAGATTCGCTACTAGGCTGTACGACGGTACTTCGGGCGTGCCTGAACGAACAACCGTTCCAACAGACGAACCGTCGAGCATTGTAAACACGGCTGTGCTATTCAGCTGAGCGGTTGACGTGGCTTGTGCTTCGGCGACATCAACGGTCGATACCGCAATCACGTCATCCGCAATGGTTTTTGCATTGCTCGAACGGAACCAAAGAATAAGTTGATACACCAAGAACGCCCCAGCGAGCACAGCGATAATAAATAAAATTCCTCCGCCAAGGCCGGAACGTGTCCCTCCGCGGTGTCTGAAGCTTTGTTGCCTCATACGCTTTCAATAGCTTTCGCGATCACTTCAGCAGGATTCATTTCGATGATTCTCGGAATAATATTCTCTGCCGTTGGCTCAGCAACCATGCCCGCGAGAGCGATTGCTGCCGCGATCTTCATCGTATTCGTCAATTTACTTGCTCGACGATTCAACAACCCACGGAACAAGCCCGGATACACAAGGACATTGTTGATTTGATTTGGATAGTCGCTTCGTCCGGTGGCGATCACCGCAGCGCCAGCCGCTTTCGCGTCGTCGTATGCAATTTCTGGTACTGGATTTGCTAGTGCAAAAATAATCGGATTCGGCGCCATCGATTTCACCATGTCTTGCGACACAAGATTCGGCTTGCTCACACCGATGAATACATCCGTTCCGTGCATCGCCTCTGCCAGCCCACCTTGAACGCTATTCTTGTTCGTGAGCGAAACGAGAACAGACTTTTCGCCAGCAAGATCTGATCGATGATGACCAATGACACCTTTTGAGTCGACAAGGATGACATTCGCAACACCAGCGTCAATGAGCAATCGGGTAATTGCGATTCCCGCCGCACCAGCACCGTTTACCACAACAGTCATCGAATCCAACGATCGATCCATAACCTTCGACGCATTCATGAGCCCTGCGAGGGCGACGATTGCGGTTGCGTGCTGATCGTCGTGCATTACGGGAATGTCGAGCATCTCACTTAACCGTCGTTCAATTTCAAAACATGCAGGCGCAGCAATATCTTCCAAATGAATTCCGCCAAATGTTGGCGCAATCATGCGCACCGCTTCCACAATTTCATCTGCGTTCTGACTTGCAAGCACAATTGGCACCGCGTCAATGTTCGCGTATTTTTTATATAACACCGCTTTTCCTTCCATCACCGGCAACCCAGCCATCGGGCCAATATTGCCAAGACCGAGCACGGACGATCCGTCAGAAACAACAGCAACGGCACGCCCCTTCATTGTTAAATCGTATGCAGCCAACGGATCTGCGGCAATCGCCAAACACGGCGCAGCAACGCCAGGAGTGTACGCAATGCTCAAATCGTCCGCCGTTTCGAGCGGCATCACGCTCGTGATAGCCCACTTTCCTGCATGAAGCTTATGCGCATCCATCGAACGCTGTGCGTAGTCGTGATTTGGCATAGGAAGAGGGAGATGAGCGAAGCGAACGAATCAACGGGTGGCGCCGAGGGAGGTCCCCGTACGGAGCGCAACGAGCACAGATACCAATGACGATTACCACAAACGTCACGTGCGAAATGAGCACCGTAACGGGGTCCGAGGCGACAGGACCCGTTGATGAGTGAGTGAAGTGAAGTCGCTGGATCCCCGCCTGCGCGGGGATGACTGAAAAAATAAGGGAATGACTGAAGGTACGGGATGACCGAAGAGATTAGTGATCCCCAAGAAACGAACCTGGTGCACTCTTTTTTACCATTTTCTCCCCCATGTCGTCGAGAACGATTGTGGGCTCTTCGAAGCCATCATGTCCCCGATGACGAGACGCGGATGGCGTGGAATACGACGACGGCATGCTCCATGCTGGCATCGCACGACGTAATCGTACCGTCTCCGCCATGCCAAACGGAATTTCATCAAGGAACATGGACTGCTGACGGAGCTCGACCGATTCATATCCGGTGGTCATTGGGTACGTAAAGTATAACCTCGATCGTGCTCGCGTTGCCGCAACGTAAAATAATCGACGTTCTTCCTCAATTTCTCGGGACTGCCCCATGCTTCTGTCGCTCGGAAACATTCCTTGCGCACAATGCAACACGAACACCGCGTCCCACTCTAATCCTTTCGCTTGATGGATGGTGGACAACACAAGTGTATTCCGATCACCTTCTTCGCGTTGCCCGGATTCAGCGTCATCAATCCGCCCCGCAAAATCCCCAGCAAGCGTCATCGCATCCAAGAACGCGCCGAGATCGCGGTACTGCTCGGCGAAAACCGCAAGCTGATCCAAATCCTCAACACGCTCTCGAGCATTCGGATATTCGGCCTCGAGATACAATCGATACGATTCATGGTTTGCGAATGCACGAACAGCCTCCGACGGAAGTGGTGCCGCAAGCATCAAACGGAGAATCGATCGCGTTCCCGCAAAGCCCGACTGCGCGCGAGGAGACAGCTTCATCGGCGCATCGATCGCATCACGAGCAGAGTCGTACTGACTCATGGTTTCGGCAATCTTCTGACTTGTTGTCATGCCAAGACCCGGTTGAATTTGCAACGCCCGCGACCATGCCACAAGATCGTGACCGTTTCGAAGAAGTCGAAGATGCGCGACGGCGTCCTTGATATGCGCACGTTCAAAAAACTTCATGCCACCGCGATATTCGTACACAATTCCTCGTTTCATCAGCTCAAATTCGAGAGCTTGCGAGTGATACGCCGCACGAAATAATACCGCAATCCCTTGAAGTTTAATGCCTTCGTCGATCAACTTCAAAATCTGTTCAACAACATACTGTGCTTCTTCTCGTGCATCGTTCGCTGGAACAATATTCGGCTTTTCACCAGGCTTTTGTGCAGAAACAAGTTCTTTTGCGAACTGTTCGCTGTTGTTGGAAATCACCGCGTTGGCAACGGCAAGAATCTCCGGCGTGGAGCGATAGTTCATCACCAATCGATACGATTGCGCTTCAGGATATCGCTTTTGAAAATCGAGAATATTCCGAATCTCTGCAGCGCGGAATGAGTAAATACTCTGCGCATCGTCACCAACCACAAGGAGATTGCGATGACCTGAAGAAAGAAGATCAACGATGTCGGACTGAATGATGTTCGTATCTTGAAACTCGTCGACGAGTACGAATTGAAATCGATGTGCGAGTTGTGAGCGAACAGTGTCATTTTCGCGAAGAAGTTTTAAAAGCTCGAGGAGCAAATCGTCGAAATCCATCGCCTTCGCCGTCCGCTTCGCCGACGCGTATCGTTCCGCAACCGCCGTCACCTCGTGAATGATTCCTGCAAAATGCTCTGCACGATCGTTGAGCACCGATTGCAATGTTCGTCGCGCGTTGTTTGAATACGAAAGCAAACCTCGCAACACGCCAACGCTCGGAAATCGCCTGCCTTTCGTATCGATCTTCAATTCTTTAATACACATCTTCATCAAATCATTCGCGTCCTCCTCATCCAAAATAGAGAAGTCGCTTCCAAATCCAGTGTACGCGCCGTACATCCGCAACATGCGGTTCGCGATGGAATGAAAGGTTCCGCTCCACAGTCCCGTTGGATACGCCCGCAGCAATCCCTCAACGCGCGTCATCATTTCTTTTGCGGCTTTGTTGGTAAATGTGAGCAACAACATGTTTTCCACTGGCGTACCGTGTTCGAGCAACCAGGCCACGCGATACGTAATAGTTCTCGTTTTGCCACTTCCTGCCCCAGCAAGCACCAACATTGGCCCGCCACCACCAGAAACCACCCGATATTGCTCGTCGTTTAATTCCGTCTGATAGTCTATGTGGAGACTTGGTGAAGGCTGTTGGTCCGAGAGAAAGAAATCCTTCATAGCGAAGGAAGTGTAGCGGAGATTCCGTTTCCCCACGAAATTCCTTCCACATATCGCAAAGGCGCCGGGAATTTCGTTCCCCGGCGCCCTCGTCTGCAGTCCCCACTTACGACGACGTGCCTGTATGCCGCGCAGCTCGTTGATCTTCGAGCAGCAGGAAAATCACGTCTTCGATGTGCTTTCCGTTCGCCGTCCCAGCGATCAGGCGATCTATAAGAAACGTTCCATCGTCGATGATCTTCATGGTTCGACCGAACGGGTTATCCGTCTCGCCACCATCGGATACGGTGATCGAACGCCGAGGACGGAAGATTCCTGCCACACGAACGATGACGATCACTGAACCTTCGTGAGCGGAGAATTCCCCGGGCTGCTCCACCCAGATCCGGTTCCTCATTTCCAGGGTGGACTTGGCGCCAATTTTGTACGTGTGACCGAAGAAGAGATGGTCTTCCCGAAAGATGAGAATCAGCGTCAGTGCGCTCACGAACACGGCGACGACGGCTGAAGACAAAATGTCCTCCAACAATACCGCCAAAATGAACCCACCTGCGCCACCAACACCAGCGAGGATCAGCCGCGTCGACCACCACTTCTTGTCGGCCAGGAACCGGCGCTCCACGTCTCTCACCGTCACAGGTTGAACTCGAGAATCCATGTGCCTCCCGTATTGTGTAAAACGATCGTAGCACACCATTTACGCATTGACGATCAGCTCCTCTTTTTCGCTTTTTGTCAGTCGTTTCAAATCAACTTCTGCCTTTCGTGCGTCTGTCGCCGTCTTCATCATTACCGACCACACCAACAGTACCGGCAACCTTGCCCGTGTGTACTTCGCTCCTTTTCCGTCGTTGTGCAGCGCAATTCTCTTTTCAACATCAATCGCAATCCCCGTATAGAGACTCCCGTCGCCGCAACGAACCATGTACACGGACCACGTTGGCATATTATCGCAATCGAATCTCGTGTTCACGAATCTCTTTGCGCCGATCTCGCCAATCCGGAATGGTTTGCGCGACGAGATCCCAAAATTTCTTCGAATGATTCATCTGCGCCAGGTGACAGAGTTCGTGCACAATAATGTAGTCTGCAAGATGCGGAGGCAGCAACGCGACCTTGTAATTAAAGTTTAAATTCCCCTTCCCCGAACAGCTCCCCCATCGCGTCTTCTGGTTCCGAATGGCAATTCGCTTCCAGGATAATCGATAGACAAGATTGAAATGTTCGATGCGAGATTGGATCAACTCCAGCGCCCGATCCTTATCATCGGCAATTTCCTTTCGTGTTCTTTTCGGCGCCACCGGCTTTGCATTCTTCCGCGCAACCGTCAGCTTTTCTAAAATCCATTCCCGTTTTTCGTGAATCATCTTCTCGATCATCCGCTTTCCGATCAACACTGGTGCCGTCACCACCAGCCTTCCGTCCTGATGAATCGCAAAACGCAACACTCGAGAGAAGCGCTTTCGTCGAAGGGTGTATGCGATTGGTTTTTCAACAGAATCCATAAATGGCGACAATCTTTCAACTGCTATACTACAGGAAATTCTATGACAAAAAAGAGCGGAGCCGTTCACCAGTTCCCTGCACCAATTCCTCTGCGGAAACTTATCGGTCCAAGCTTTGTTATTCTCGCACTCGGGCTTGGCTCCGGGGAAATTATTCTCTGGCCGTATCTTGCGTCCAACTACGGACTAGGAATTATTTGGGGCGCAATTCTTGGCATTACGTTCCAATATTTCATCAACATGGAGATTGAACGATACGCGCTTGTCAAAGGCGAAAGCGTTTTTGTGGGCATCGCAAAACTGTGGAAAAGCGCACCAATCTGGTTTATCGTCTCCACGTTTGCCGGGTTCGGTCTGCCGGGAATTATCGCCGCGTCTGCAAAAGTCTTCGCGTCCATCACCGGCATTCCCGATTTCCGCTGGGTCGCCGCTGTCTTCCTCATTGTGATCGGCCTTATTCTCAGCTCTGGAAAAACCGTGTACGGGCTGATGGAGAAACTCACGAGAACCGTCATTCTGTGCTGCGTGCCGATCATCTTTGTGCTTGCCGTACTTCTCAGCACGCAAGCGGATTGGACCGCGCTCTTTCAAGGATTCATTGGCCGTGGCGACGGATACACACTCCTTCCGGAAGGCATCGCGCTCGCCACCTTCCTTGCCGCATTTGCCTATGCTGGCGCTGGTGGAAACTTGAATCTTACACAATCCATTTACGTCAGAGAAAAAGGCTACGGCATGGGAAAATTTTCCCAAAAGATTGCCGGGCTCTTCAAATCGAATGGCGTACAGCAAGACATTAAACTCGAAGGCGAGACGTTCGTCATGAATACCACAGCAAAGAAAAACTTCGCCGTGTGGTGGCGACGCATTTCCATTGAACACGGAATTGTCTTCTGGTTCATTGGCGCGCTATCGATTGCCCTTCTCGCGCTCCTTTCGTTCACGACAACATTCGGCATGGACGGCAACATTCAAGGAATCAACTTCGTCATCACCGAAGGCCAAGTGATCGGCAGAATCCTTGGCCCATTTGTTGGCTGGTTCTTCCTCCTTATTGTGTCGATCATGCTCTTCCAAACGCAGCTTGGCGTTCTCGACTCCACGTCGCGCATCATGGCAGAAAACGCCGCCATCATGCAGATGAAATGGAATGGAAAGAAATCCGTTCATCTCTCAAAGATCTACTTCATTTTCCTTTGGGCACAGATCGCGTTTGGAATATCCCTCTTTGCTATCGGCATTTCCGAACCAAAATCTCTCATCATCCTTGGCGCCTGCATCAACGCTTTCGCTATGTTCGCCCACATCGGCTTCGTCTCCCATCTTAACCACCGCACGCTCCCTAAACCCTTCCAGGCGTCCCTCTGGCGCAAAGCCGTCCTTGCAATCATCTTCCTCTTCTTTGGTGTGTTTAGCGCGATTGTGGCGCTGGATCAGTTGAAATAAACTTTCGCCAACCTGCTCTTACCCTATTTCGCTATTCGCACACCATTCCGCATATGCACCCTACTCTTCATCACGGCAGCCACCAGAATCAGGATCGTTGCTAACGGCGCTCCCCACTGTGGAAGATGGATCCCGAACGCCTCGCACATCATCATGAGGCCGAGGATGAGAAGTGAGTACATCGCGCCGTTTTTGAGGTAGATGTACTTTTTAATCGTTTCGATGTTGCTTACGGTGAGTTGGCGCACCACAAGCGCACCGATGCCGTTGCCAATCAAAATAAGAGGAACGGAAAGGGTGAAGGCAAAAGCACC
>CALRHV010000003.1 GCA_943359525.1 Candidatus Uhrbacteria bacterium | reverse complement strand
GATTCCGGAGTGTACGCAAACTGTTCAAAACCAGCAGCGACTTCTGCAACGAACGGACCAGAAGATGCTTGATAGTTTGTGGTATTCAACAAACGATCCGTGTATGGCGCAGCATCATTGCTATAATCTTCTTCATCCGTAAGAACAACAGCGGTCTCTTCACATCCGACAAAGATGTTTGAATTATTACTTAAACTGCCATACGAAACGTGATCTGTCCCGGAAAGTCCATAAGCAATCCAGGTCCCAGAACTTATAACACTATCTGCTCCATCTCCCAATTGACGGCCATGAACAACACAATTCTGAACGCTTTCCGCATATTCTGTGAAACTATCAAGAGCGTAATACTTTTTAAACTGATATGGATAAGTTTCAGTGTCGCCGGGGCTATAAACGCCTGCTCTACTATTAGATGTATCAACAGTTGTGGAGCTTAAGCCCAAATAATCCGAATCTACAGTAGGCGAGTTCCCTCCGTCACAGTCACCCTCTTCGTCCTCTGCTCCAACTGGCACACAAACGTACGGACAGTCGTAATCTCCAATACCTGCCATCGCACAAGAATATGAGAATTTACCCTTATAATCATCCAATACATCACTACCGGTAAGCTTTAGTCCTTGTACTGAAAAATATCCAGGTGGGCACGAAACGGAATCCTCACAATATATATCTGCGTCATTGGCAGCTTCAGCACATAAAATTCTTGTGCCATCTGAAATAAGCCCATCATTAACGATAGCGGCCGTTGTTGGATAAAGATCAGCATACGCCTGAATGCTCGAACAATACTCCGTCTCTTCGAAATACCCTGCGCTCGTGTATTTACCGTAGAGATCGGTGCTGCCGGCAAGCTGGTCCACCGGCAACCATGTGAGACACGCATTCAAATCGCGGTCGCCGAGGATGTTTGTGGAGGTGTCGCGTTCCAAACAGTAGCCGTCCATGCCAAGTACGTCGTCGATTTTTGAGCGCGGAGTACACGTACCACCGGATGCTTCGCAGGAATCCACAGCGCTATGAACGTATCCATCACCCGCGGTGCCGGTCACATTCGGCGAACAGAGTTGACCGTCGTTTGAGCCACCTTCGCAAATACCGATACTTGGATAGTCGGTAGCGTATGTTTCATCAATACCGAAGTATCGAACCGTTGTTCCGAATGTTACTTTTTTGTACGAACACTCGCAATCCTCTCCTCCAGCGCATGTTTGTGCATTTTCAAAGTTGGATCGATATGCGGAAGGAATTGCGCCAGGATTTTCACTCCCAACTGCACGAGTCGTTGCACTAATCCACTCCGTTACCACGTCGTTCGTAAACGGACTGTTGATTTCTGGATATGCACGGCAGCTCTTGGTTTCTGCTTCGGCGATGTCGAAGGTGCTTCCGGATGGAGTAAGTACGCACTCGTCGCGCAAACAGGTTCCCACGTTGTAATTTACTGATGGCGAGAAGGTAAAACCGGTTAAGCCCAGACAGTACGAATCAATACAATCCTCAATGAGAGCATCGCCTTCGTCCACTGCACAAAATCCGCCTAAGCACGATTCCGTGGAATCACAGTCCGAATCCGAGGCGCATACGTCGGACGACACAGTGTAGAACGTACCAATGACACATGATCCGCCGTCTGTACCGCAGTCGTCGGTGGTGGAACACGGCGTTCCGGTGTCTGCACAATATCCAACCGAACATTCGTCGCCGTAGTCGCCTTCACAACTTCCTGCAATGTACGCCAAGCGGTAGTCGTTGTCTGCGGCGGTGTCCGCAGGATCGGAAACGTCTTTTTGTGTGAGCTGATCCACTGGAAGCGATCCAGGAATAGCGTAGCCAGAATAATCGTCGCCGTACCAGGACACGTCGCGTTCAGAATACAGATCATTGTCCAACACCGTTGCAGGAGCATCACTCTTCCATGCCGAGCAGAACGACGCATTGCCTGTGGTGGAATACTCGGTACACAATCCAATGTCGCCACAAATCGTTTTGTAGCTATTCGTACGCTCGTCCCATGTGGTTTGTGCGTCGGAACAGGTGAGCCATTCACTACATTCACGGTCGCGGTTCACCTTAAGGACCGTGTTCGCGTCATTGGACAGGCGCAACTCATCGGATGTGGTAATCACACACAATCCATCAACCGTTTCGCCAGATTCGCTGGTGAGCGGCCTGCAATCTGCATCAACGTAGCACGAACCGTCTGAAACATCTGTTGCTGTTGAACCGGAAATGTCGTACACCAACGCGGCGTCATACGTACAACGATTTGCACACAAGTCCACACTTTCGTCTGCTGGGGTGGTAATGGCGGAGTCTGAATCACAATCAATCGGATCAGCCATGCCGTTTGGCTCGCCGCCAAACAACGCGTCGGCATGCTTGCTTGCCACGTACGATGCACTCATGTTGTACGTTTTCGACGGCTGAGAAGAATCGTTGAACAATCCACAGCCGTTCTTTTGACTGATCTGACCATCGCATTTCTGGCTGTCGGGCAAACTGTTGTCCTGCAACGAGTCGTTATCCATGTAGAAGTAACTTGTGCCGTCGGACGTGCCATATACATCTTCCGACGTCAGATCCGTAAGGTCCTGGAATTCCGTACAGCTATCGTATTTTGTAAGACATGTTCCCACCCAATTATTGTATTCGTCGTCGCCGTTCTTCCAAATTCCCGATGTATCGCCACCAATCACGTATTCTGGATTGCCGTCGGCTTCCGTTGCACACAGTTCATCCACATCTGTTTTAAACCACCCGCTGTACTTCACGTTGTTCAGCGTAACGTCTGTGCGGTATTCACACGTTTGGTTCTGTGGAGTTCTAAAGTAATGCGTAGTGCTTTCGCTATCCACCCACGCTTCACAGAACAATTCCTCTCCTGAACACAACGTTGTGGCGTAATCTGCTGGCGTGTTCATGAGATACGTTGTTGTCCAGCTGTCTACAGCGGTATGGTCTTGGCTGAATACCGGCAAACCGACTTCCATACAGCCCGCAACGCTGGACGTACACTCAACATCGTCGTTCACCACAAGGAATACGTCCTTGTCCGCTGGCGAAATCACGGTGGATGCGGCGTACGAAAGATGCTCAGGAAGGCTTGCAGCAGGAATGTACCAGTCCAGATTAAATTCACAGTGTGTAGTGCCAACGCCAATGGTACACAAAAGCTGGCTTGTGGTGTCGTATGCGGTTTCAGCACTATCGAGCGCGTAGTAACACGCCGTTGCCGACGTCGCTACTGCGCCGTCAATCGTGCTGCAGTATCCGCCGTACACCGCCGCAGTTGTTGCGTCGGATTCTTGCGTAAGGAAGTACGCGGAACACCCAACTTGGGATTCCTCACATAGCGAACTGAAGCTCTTCAGATTGGACACGTCGCCATTCTGATCTGTGTATTCCTGACAACCAAGCATGTATTGCGGCGACGACGTGCCCTCCGCAGTTTCGTCGCATGCCGCTGGCGTTACCCAAGAATCTTTAATGACATCGATATTGTCTTCACCCTCGCGAAGCACCACATTGTCGATAAAGAAAGTGTCACTCGACGATCCAGGCGTAAAGACGAGTGCGGACGATCCGCCGCCGAAGCTTGGATACGTTGTGCTATTCATGTCCAGCGGTCCGTACGAGTATTCGTTCCAGTCCGTATCGAGTTCGATGGCTGTTGCAAAGAATGATGCGTCGACAGCGCCAGTGCCATTCCCGACAGCATTGATTTCAACCGCCGTATCGAATCCAACCATGAGTGCTCCCGTTCCCTTTGCCCAGAACGAGATCG
This sequence comes from Candidatus Uhrbacteria bacterium, assembly GCA_943359525.1. Lineage (GTDB taxonomy): Bacteria > Patescibacteriota > Patescibacteriia > UBA9934 > UBA9934 > CAIKHN01. The sequence continues at coordinate 63,933 of CALRHV010000003.1, read as the reverse complement.
TATATGTTTTATCGGCAAAGAGCTCCTCGTTCAACGTACCGCAATAATATTCACCATTACTGATAGTGCAGCTTCCGCCAAGTGATCCGTCAACGCTCGCACATCCTGCATCGGTAACCGATTCCGCACATACTGCTGTTGCTGCTTGCGCTCCAACATACGTCCAGACCGATTCACCAACCGAAGACAACGAGTGTCCGTCTGTTGCAATCGACTCATTTGAAAGCGTGACGTCTGTTGCGCTCGCCGCGTCCCAGTTTGTGAGATCGCCATCCTCGAAGTATTCCGTGAGCGCTTGGCGGCTGTTACGGCTTCGTCCTCCGGTGTATTCGCGACATCCAGATTCGCTTTCCGAACACGTCGTGCTTTCATTGGTAAATCCGTAGTAGCGACATTCTGCGGTGCTTGAATCGTAATATCCACCAGATCCAGTGCAGTTCGCTTCTTGCGTTGTGGCATCGGCTCCAACAATACTTGTTTTTCGATACGTCACACACGAATTGCTCACCGTAATCGTTTTCGACCACGATCGGTAGTGAATAATTCCGCTTGCGTCGTAGAATTCGCGGCAGTCCGGATTGGTAATGGTGTCGTCGTGCTCGTCGCAATACTCGCTATCAGAATCAAGCTTTCCAGCAGTCACCGAGTCGTCGTTACACGTAATTCCCGTTGCCGTCGCCGACCAACGTGTACATGGCGCAGACTGTGGCGCGTCGTCGTCCTCTCCGCTACCCGAATACGCCAACGGAGCATAAACTGAACTTATGTCCGACTCCACCAAATTCCAAGTTTTGAGCTGATATCCATCGGTGTCCGACCCTTCCCATGTATAAAATACGGCAGCCTGATCTTCTCCTGCGGCATTAAGGTCGGCTTGATCGCCCGTCAAACATGCACGGAGATTCGTAAAGTACGACGCGGCTTCCGTTGTGATGTCAGTAAATTCGTCGCAACCAACCGCCTGTGCCGAACATGCTTCGGCGGTATCTGGAATGAAATAGATTGGGAAATCACCGTCCGGTTCGTAGAGCGTTGCCTCCTGCTTAAACGTGTCGTATCCCACACACGACTCTGGACATACATCAAGGCTGTCGGTAATTCCGGCAACAGAAGGATCCCCGTTTGTTGGTGTGTAGAGCGAGCATCCAACGTCGGTTTCCGAACACATCGTGGCGTAGTCCGCACAGTTCGCGGCGTCGGTTGTACTGTCGCCAGTACAACCAAGGTACGCCGGCGCAACCTTCACATATGCCAAGTCGAGCGTGGTACTACTGTAGCCTTCGTGATATTCCGACGCAGACGATTCTTGTTCAAGCTGCATCTCGTCGTACCAAAGATCGGAGGCCGTCACCAAAACGGTTGCAGTGATTTCTGCACCAGTATCGGAAAGCACCGGAACAGTAAACGTACAGGAATAGCGCTCATAGTCGGTGCCTGTTGGCGCGCTTGTGAGGAATCCGAGCTCGTTGGTGTTGGAGTACATCGCGCAGTCGCCGTCAATGGCGAAGCCACCGAAATCAACTGTTTCAGCAACATTTGTATTAAGAGCGATCCATGCACCAGTTGTTGCGCCGCTTGAGGATTGCGCCGCATAAAATGACAACGTGTACTCCGCACCCTGCGACAACACAATGCCCTGCTGGGAATAACTGTTTCCGCTTCCAGGATTCACCGCATCGGATCCGTCGAGCATCACCGACGAGTCGGTGCTGTATTCCCCGCTTGTTCCTGTAACAACCCATCCATCTGGAACACCGTCATCGTCTGTATCGTCCTCAAATGATGGATTACCAATCATGTTGAGCGTCACACCGTCTGTGCGAGAAACCAACTCCTTACATCCGGCGTCGTCCGATTCACAGTCCGCGACTTCCGACGTGAAGTAGATGCGATTTTTATAGATGTCGTCTGCTGTGTCTGCGACAGCCACAAAATCATCATCTTCCTTCTGCGTTGCATACCACAAACACCCCACGGAATCCGCGGTACAGTTGTCGGAATTTGTGGTGTTCGAAAGGAAATCGAAGTTTTCCCCATTTGGATCTTCGTATGTGGTACACGATGCGTAATAGTCCGGACATTCTTCTCCGCGGAAACGCCACACGTTTTCCTCGCGAACACAGTAGCCGTATCCACCAGTACAGTTTCCGTCGCCGTCCTCATCAATACAGCTCGGCATGTCTACACAAATATCCTGGCGCTCATCGGTCACCGACGCAACAAGCTGTTCGCCGTACACCAACGCCTTGCATTGTGTTTCCGGATACTTCAGCACCCAGTTTGGATCAATCAAGTGACACCACGGATGATTGTCGTCCAGTTCGCCCTGATCGTTACAGTCATTAAATGCGCTTACCACTTCACCAAGTGTAACCGGACTGTTCTCGCTATTCGCATTCGATTCTGCTGCCAGTTCCCATCCTGTAGAAATGATACGAGCCTTCCTGAGTTTCACCAGGTTTCCATGACAATATCCGTACGTGTAGCAGAATTGATCCTGATCCCTGGCGCTGTCCGCTGATGAAATGAGCGGCCACGAACCATTCAACAATCCCTCCTCAATGGCCTCAGCAACAGTCATGGGAATACCGGAATCCGCACGGCTCACCGCAGAAACCAAAGACGAATCCGCAACACAGTTATACAAACTCTTCCCCTGCGACGGACACGCGCTAAATTCCTGGAGCTGACTGTAATTTTCTACAGACAGCGGTACGGCGGTTAAGAAACTTCGGAACGACTGACGTGCGTCTTCCGAATTGCTCGTTCCAACACCGTCAATATTGAACGGGTCGATAGCCGTCTGATCAAGCCCGCCAAACAAACCGTCATACAACTTTTCCGTCACCTTTGAGAGCAGCGTGTTTGTAAAAACAGATCCGGCGTGTTTCGCGATTTGCAGCAACACTTCCTTGTCGCCGAGTGCCTGTACGGCAATCTGATTCCGGATACTGTCGGAAGCCATCATTGTTGCGTCCAATCGTTTCTGGATAAGTTCCGCCGGTGTTTCAACTTTTCCCGTAATGAAATTCGTCTTCGATTTAAAGAATCCACTGAACATTTCGCGCAACGTATTATTTGCCGCATCAGTACGTGCCTTGTTCAGTACATCGCTATACAACTGAATACCAACCGAAAGATCGCTGGACTTTGGGTTATACATGTCCGCAAGCTTTGCAGTGATGAGAGAGTTCTTTCCAAAAGGATCCTCCGCCATGGATGCAACACTACTGAGAAAGCCTCCCCAGTTTTCTGAGACTTCGTTCCATTTACACTCTGGCTCCGGCCGACTAAACGCGCTCTGAATACCAAATTTGAATGCGAGCGTTACACCAGAAGCGCTTGGTTCACACAAACTAAAGTTTCCAAGGATTCCCGTGTCGTCAATGGCGCCGAGTGCTTCTCCGGCGACGGATGCGCCGTAGTCGGCGAAATAATCACCCGCAGTGCGATTATCAAACAACGGATCCTCTCCATTGCCACCCGCGGCAATGTATACCGCGGCGTCGTATGCTAAACGGTCCGTGGCGTACGTCACGGTATTAATCATCGCAGTAGAAACAGAAGCGATCAATGCGGTTTGGCCAAGATACTTCAGTGCGCTCAAAATCCATTCCGTAATACGCGGAGCATCGCCAACAATTTCTGTTGGCACTGCGTATGCTGTTTTTGGCGTAAACAAGGCTGCAGACGAAAACGTAAACGTCGCGAGCATGAGCAACGCCGTGGCACCAAATTTTCGAAAGCGATCCTTCATACGCTATTCCTGTGTGGTTTGAGTGGAATCTTCCGTTGTATCTGCGGTGTCCGATGGTGCAGACCCAGCAGAAGCCGAAGCGTCAGCAGTTGCCGCATCCTCAACCTGCATCTGTGTAATGGCCTGTGCTAATGCCGCACGAAGATCGTCGTCGGAAAGTGCATTGATCACCGCTGTGTCGCCACCGGCCTGAATGAGCAATGTTCGGATTTGGTCTGTCGTCATTGCTGCGAGCGTAGCCTGAATATCCACCGATGTTGCTGGCGCCTCAGGAGCTGGCGTTGCTCCAGCCTCTGCTGCAATCTGTTCCGCGAAAGTACCTTTAAGTGTTTCCGGGTTCACCGTATCTGCTGCGGCTGTTGCGCAAGGCATGTTTGGTGCACAATTTGGATCTTCACCTTGAGAAATCTCCGTTTTGTCCTCCGCGCCGTCGCTATCGGAATCCTTGAGGTACGGGCTCGTCTTGTAAATGTACAGCTCGCTGTAGTCATCGAGACCATCGGCATCTGTATCCTGCTTCTTGAGCGTTTCCATTTCTTGCTGTTCCTTTTCGTCGCCAGTGAGAAACTTCGGACCAACGTACGAAATCACAAATGGGGAAGCAATGTGCTTCCACAGGAAAAACACTCCAAAAACGAGTGCAAGCGACCCAAAGCCGACCACCATACCCAACCCCGTTTTTTGTTCGCGGTTCAGGACGGCTTTTTTTCGCGTGATGATGATTCTTTCTCCCTCCGCCATACGCAATATCGCGGTCTTCCTCATTTGGCCTCTTTTCGACTCACTGCGTCGCAAATTCGCTCGTCGTACCGAGAAGTACGTCTCGCGAACTTTGTTCCTTGTTCATCGAAAATAGTCTCAAATGAGAAAGCCCTTGTCGCTTCGTAAAGTATATCATCGATAGGGGGTGAACACTTCCCGTGTATACACAGGAACACGGATGTGTTCAGAGCCTCCGTCATTGCGAGGAGGGTAATCCCGACGCGGCAATCAAGTTCACCTAGATTGCTTCGCTATGCTCGCAAAGACGGAATATAACTTCATCCAATCTTCTGTTCGCAACTCCTGTGGACGGACGGTTTTTGGAAATCCGATGAATTCGATTGCGGAATCGATCGCTACAAGATCGGCGACGTTTGCCTGCGCGAGGGTTTGCCTGAGCTGTTTACGGCGATGGGCAAAACCGATTTTCGCGAGTGCGATGATGGGTTCGCGATCGGAGCCTCCGACTTTTGTAGTCATCCGAAGCACAATCGAGTCCACCTTTGGCGGAGGAATAAATGCACCGGGTTTGACGATAAACAAACGCTCAACGTCGCAATACAGCTGCGTTGCAACAGAGAGCACGCTCATTTCCCCGGCTTTTGCCATCATGCGCTCCCCTACTTCCTTCTGAACCATTACCACGAGCTGGCGTGGCGGATTCTTCGAGGTAAAGACTTTCTCAAGAATCGCATTTCCGGCGTTGTACGGAAGATTACTAACGAAAACCCATGGTCGATCGTGAGTGAGAGCATCGTAATCAACCAATGCCGCATCGGCTTGAACGATTTCTGCGTGAGGAAACCGATCGCGGAGGGAAGGAATGAGGTCTCGATCGGCTTCGATGAGCGTCATCGCTCCCACGGCAAGATCGGCGAGGCCTTCAGTCAACGCCCCGGCGCCAGGGCCAACCTCGATTAAAAGCTCACCAGGCTCAACCGAAACCGCACCAACAATCTTTGCAATGATGTTCTTGTCGTGGAGGAAATGTTGGCCGTAAGACTTTTTCACATCTTCAGAAACTCCCGATACCAGGCAATAGTTTCACGAATTCCCTCTTCAAGCTCTACCGTCGACTGCCAAAACATCGCTTTTCGAATCGTTGCTGTATCCAGGCTCATTCGCGTCACCGCATCTTTCACTTCGGGGCGAGGCGTTGACAGAATATCCGTGCCAAGCTCTCCAGCGATCATTTTAAACAATGCGTTCGTGGACACTTCCCGTCCAGTTCCTACATTGTACACACCGGATTCCGTACTAGCCGACGCCGCAATCAATGCCGCAACAATATCGTGCACGAAGACGTAATCTCGCGTTGTTGTTCCATCCCCATTCAAAAATGGGGATTCACCGTGCAACAACTTTTCCGTAAAAATCGCAATCGCACCTGCTTCTTTATTGCCGTATTGTCGCGGGCCGTACACATTCGCGAATCGAAGTGACACGGCGTGAATCCCGTATCGGATCGCATAAGAATTGAGGTACGCCTCCGCAGCGAACTTCGAAATACCGTATGGAGTTTGCGGGTGGACTGCTGCGGATTCTTTTACGGGAATCGCCTCTGGCAATCCGTACGCCGCACAGCTTGATGCAAAAATAATAGATGAAGCACCGGCGCGTTTTGCGGATTCAAATACGTTAATTGACCCAAGTTCGTTGTGTTCGGCGTTCATCATTGGATCAAGAACGGATGCGCGGTCGTCGATGTGTGCTGCAAGATGGAAAACGATTTCGGGTGCGACATCGACCACGATCTGTTCAAGCTTCCGATCGCGAATATCGCAAAGAATGTAGGTGGCCTTCGCATTTCGCCGATCTGGCGCTGGCTCAACGAGATCGACGACGGTAACAATGTCGCCGCGATCGACCAAGGTATCCACAAGATGGGAACCGATAAAACCAGAGCCGCCAGTGACAAGTGATTTTTTCATAATGTTATTGATTTCGCTTCTCCGCATCAGATCGAAGGAACGCTTCGATGTATGGCAGTATCTCTCCATCGAGTACCGAATCCGTGTCCGATGTTTCGATATCCGTTCGATGGTCTTTCACCATTTTATACGGATGCAGCACATAGCTGCGAATCTGATTCCCCCACGCCGCAGTTTTATGTTCGCCCTTAATATCGGAAAGCTTTTCCGCACGCGCCGTCACCATGAGCTGGAAAAGCTTCGCTTTCAGCACATTCAGTGCCGTTTCTTTGTTCTGCAACTGCGATCGCTCATTCTGACAGCTCACGGAAATTCCTGTTGGAAGATGCGTGACACGAACTGCACTATACGTGGTGTTCACGGACTGACCACCTTTACCCGACGACAGAAACGTATCAATACGCACGTCGTCCATGTCGAGCTCAACCGTTGCGGCATCCATGGCGGCAAATTCTGGAAGGACTTCAACGAGTGCGAATGTGGTATGACGCATCTTCTCACCATCGAACGGAGAAATACGAACGAGGCGATGCACGCCAGCTTCGGATCGGAGAAATCCGTATCCATAGCGCCCACGAACCGCGATCGTCACACTCTTGTACCCCGCCTCTTCGCCACGTGACTCATCAAGAATGTCGACCACAAAGCCTTTTCGCTCTGCAAATCGCATGAACATACGGAGCAACATCGCTACCCAGTCATTCGCGTCGGTTCCACCGGCGCCAGCATGAATAGAAAGGACTGCATTGCGCGTGTCGTATTCACCAGAAAACAGCATCTGAAATTCCATGGCCGTAAAACGCTGCTCAAGATCGGTGACGAGACGATCCGCTTCGTGTTTATCCTCGGTACTTCCTTCCGATTCCGCCATCGCCACAATATCGCGATTCTCGACGATCTGCTTTCCAATCGCATCCCACGCTTCAACTTCCTTCTTCAGATCAGCTGCCTCTTGCGCAACCTTTCGCGCGCTTTCTTGGTCGTTCCAAAATCCAGGATCACTCATGTCGCCTTCAAGCTCAATGGCTCGAGCACGAGATGCCTCAAGCCCAAGCGCCACAACCGCAAGGCCGTGGCGCTCATCGAGGTTTTTGAGTTTGTCGTCCAAAAGCGACATGCGCCGATCTTAGAAGTGAATCTTACGTGCCCAATCGCTTACGTATGGAATTTCGAAATGCTCGCCCTGCAGCGCCTTCACTATTCCCATAATCGCGGCAATAAGGATTGCTAACAACACAACCGTAACTAATAGGCCGCCAAACGGGACGCGCCACAAACCAGATGCAAGCACTTTTACCACAATAGCGATGAGCGAAAGGACGAGTCCTTGCTTAGCATGCACCTGAGCGAATGCGGAATGCCGAGCAAAAATGAGTGGAATAAGACACAGCGCTCCAACGTACCCAAGTGCCGCCATCAAACGATCGTTTGAATTCTGCATAAAATAGGGGTCAAGAATACCTATACAATACCAAACTGGCCCGAGAATAGCCACGAAGGTGGACTTTTCGGCCAAAATGCGGTAGAATCGCGTTGGAGTCTCCCAATGAACACTGATCCTCCTGTCTCTCCTCCCCGCCTGTCGGACGAAGAACTCCTCAACATGGGGGTGCACCCAGACGCCCGAGGCCTCATCGAGATGATGCGAGACCTCAGCGCTGGCGCCAGCGCAGCCTACGGCTGGGCCAAGCGGAAAGGACGTTTGGTCCTCTCCGACAAGCGCAACGTCGGCATCGCAGTCCTGGTCCTGGCGCTCCTGACCGTGAGTTTCATCGCTTTCGGCGGGCACGGCACGACGGCGACCCAGATCGCGCCGCAGCAGCCCGCGACCGCGACCGAGGCTCCGAGCAACGCCCCGCGGAAACACACCGTGAAGAACGGTGAGCACCTGGCGAGCATCGGTAAGCTCTATGGAGTAAGCCGCATGGAGATGATCGAGGCCAACCACGACATCGTCGCGGTCGACAAGCTGAAGATCGGACAGATCGTGAATGTCCCGGTGCCGCAAATGGCAACCAACGAGAAATGACCCGCGCGACGGCGCCGGTCAGAACCCCACGAGAGCCCGGCTTCGCGAGAAGTCGGGCTCATCGCGTTTTATACGACTGTAAAATGAAGAAGCACTTCCAGCCGCGTGTGGCCGAAAGTGCTTCTCGTAAGGGTGGTGTGCGAAAGTACCGCGTTGTAGTCCTCCAGCTTTTGGCCAAAGAACACGCCCAAAGCTTCGGCATCCGGCTCCCCAACCGTCCTTGCGGAAGACGAACTTCATCAGCTCGTCCGATTTGTGACCATAAGGTCGCCTTAGCTGTTGGTCTGGTCTTTTCACCCGATCAAAGGGCCGTGCCTGTGAGGAAATTCAGGACTCACGACTGATGCGCTTTTCAGCTACCACCATTTTCACGGAGACTTTCCACCTCCCCGCGATTACCCAAACCGGAGCGCAGCCGAAACCGCGTCAAGGATTGCTCCCTGTAAGACCTCTCGATCGTCTCTGTTTTTCTTCCGAACCCGCTCCCCTTTCCATTCCCCGAACTCTGCGACGATCCTTTCCCCTCGCACACCGTACGCATCGAGGATAACACAAATTTGTTTTCTTTCGCAATCGATTCTAGTACATGTCTCCCATTCCTCCCCCAGCTCCCGCCGAACTCTCTTTCTCCGATTTCGGAACCTCGGTGATCGCTGCTTCAGTCGTGAGGATCATCACCGCAACCGACGCCGCGTTCTGAAGCGCAGAGCGCGTCACTTTCGCCGGGTCAATGATGCCGACTTCCACCATATCCACGTCTTTATCCAGAGCAGCATCCCATCCGTTGTTTCCCGTCATCGTCTTTACGCGTTCAACGATAACACCGCCTTCGTGACCAGCATTCTCCGCAATCTGACGAAGCGGCGACTCAACCGCGCGGCTCAAAATGTCGATACCAATCTTTTCATCAGCACTCACAACGAGATCGGCAAGCACAGCCTTCGCACGAATCAACGCCACACCACCACCAGCAACGATTCCCTCTTCGATGGCTGCTTTTGTTGCAGCAACGGCATCCTCGATACGATGTTTCTTCTCTTTCATCTCCACCTCGCTCGCTGCGCCGACCTTGATGACAGCAACTCCACCGGAAATCTTTGCCATGCGTTCGCGGAACTTTTCTTTGTCAAAATCCGAATCCGAGTTCTCAAGCTGTGCCTTAATATTGACGACACGATCCGCGATTGCAGCCTTATCACCAGCGCCTTCCACGATCGTCGTGGTGTCTTTCGTGGAAATCACGCGACGTGCATGACCAAGATCGGCAAGCTCGAGCGTTTCAAATTTCATTCCCGTCTCTGGCGAGATGAACTTTGCGCCAGTGACGATCGCGATATCTTCAAGCATCGCCTTCCGACGATCGCCGTATGCTGGTGCTTTGATTGCCAACACGTTCAACGCACCACGGAGCTTATTGAGCACAAGCGCAGTCATTGCTTCGCCTTCAACGTCTTCCGCGATGATGACGAGATCCTTTCGGCCTGTTGCAAGAAGCTTTTCCAAAATCGGCATCAGCAATTGCATGCTGCTGATTTTTTCGCTTGTCACGAGCACCGGAACATCGTTATACACCGCCTCCATGCGCTCGGAATTCGTTACCATGTATGGCGAAACGTAGCCCTTGTCGAATTGCATGCCCTCGACCACATCAACTTCGATTCCGAATGACTGACCCTCTTCGACGGTGATGACGCCGTTCTCGCTCACCTTCTTCATCGCCTCTGCAATCATCTTGCCGATTTCTGGATCGTTCGCTGAAATCGATGCAACCTGTTCGATAGCGTTCCCGTGAACTGGCGTTGAGATCTCTGCAATCTTTTTTACAATCGCCTCAACACCTTTTTCGATTCCCCGGCGAAGCGCTTGCGAGTTTACGCCAGCCGAAACCACACGCAATCCCTCGGAAACGATCGACTGCGCAAGAACAACGGCCGTTGTTGTTCCGTCGCCGGCAACATCATTTGTTTTGCTCGCTGCTTCCTTCACGAGCGTTGCGCCGAGATTTTCGAGTTTATCGGCAAGTTCGATTTCCTTCGCCACCGACACACCATCCTTCGTCACCATTGGCGAACCAAAACCGCGATCGATAATCACCGTTCGTCCACGCGGGCCCATGGTCACTTTCACTGCGCTCGCAAGCTGATCAACACCGTCCTTCATTTTCTTCCGTGCGTCATCGCTAAAAACAATAGTCTTTGCCATAGAATTATTCGATAACTGCAGTGACGTCATCTACGGAAACAATCAGAAATGTTTTGCTCTCGAGCTTGACTTCGTCTGGCGCGTATTGCTTGAACACGACGACATCACCAACCTTTACCTCCACTGGCTGTCGCTCGCCTTTCTCGATCTTTCCTGGACCGATAGCAATGACAACTCCCTGACCCTGACGCTTTTCACCCGCATCCGGAAGATAAATTCCCGACGCTGTTTTTGTTTCTCTTTCCTGTGGCTCAACAATGATATGACCTCCGAGTGGGCGAAGTTGCATAGAGAAAAATGTGAAATCTTAACGTGCGTAAGCTTACGAGATTTCTAGAGAAATAACAATAAATCTTGCTTTCCCGAAGGAAAAATGCCTGATCTTTGAGGGGGTTGTGATGAGGCGGAAAAGGCCCTCCCCCTACCAAGGCGCTCGACGAGTCCCGAGCCGGACGAGGAGAGTGGGTGGAGGGGGTCTGACTTTTGGGCCTCATCGGCGAGCTCGAGGTATTCGATTTTAAATAGGGTGTTTTGGTAATGCGAATGATTCGCAGCAAGAAAACACCGGTCGATTCTGACAATCTCCGAGGCCGGCGATAATGCTGCCCACGATCGATGAGGATGCATTTCTGAGATCGATTTCACTTTTCATCGATTTCAATTTCTCAATGGATTTTGTTGCCACGTTTTAAAACCCTCAAAAAAGAGGGTATCGTTTTCTGTCACAGTACCTCGGACTCTCCGGATTCGTCTCGTCCCAATCCCATCAAAGGCTCAGACCCCCTCCTACTCACTCTCCTCACCCAACTCAGGTTCGTCGAGCGCCTTGGCAGGGGGAGGGTTTTATAGCTCAACCCAACCCATTCAAAGATTCAGTTCGGTCCCCTCGCCTCCTTCTCCTCCCCCAACCGCACCGTCATCCCCATCACAAACGCGATGAGTGAAAGCCCGGACCAAGACGACCAGAGATAATGATCAAAGAAAAAGATCATCAAAATCACATTCCCCATGCCAAAGGCGTAGAGCGCGTCGCGATGTGGGAATCGAGAAAAGTTCATCCGATCAATGCTCGCAGCCCAACACAGTATTGCGAGAACCCCTAATAGACCAAGCTCAGCAAAAATAAGCAGCGGCACGTTATGAATTGGCTGATAATCGAAGGCATTTTTTCCTGGTTCAAAATCAGAAAACGACAAAACATATGAACCCAGTCCGTGACCGACAACGGGATTCGTTGCTGCCATAAACGGCACAAAGTCTTCGTAAAGCGCAACGCGCTCAACCAACGATCGCTCTTCATTCACTCCTCCACCACGAATACTCGAGGCAAGGTCGGTAAGATAAAACGATGCGAACAACGAGCCGAGAACCGCGACAATGCCGAGCGCAGCTGCAGTGGGTCGAGCAATCTTCATCGAAGGGATTGACTTCACCACAAACACAATCGCAAGCCCAACGAACAACCCGAGAAACGCGGATCGAGAACCCGTCAGAAGCATGCCGATGATGAGAATAATCGTTCCGACGCCTGTGACGATACTCTGTCTTCGATTCCCCCACTCTCGCCGAACACTCGCCATCGTCCCCCACCACGCGAACAATCCAACGCCAAGGAATCCACCAAACACGTTTGGATGCGGGAAGCTTCCGTAGGCGCGAAGCATACGCTCACCGCCAACGGTAAACACCGCGTCACCAAGCTGTGCCGCGTCTCGGAATGCAACACCAAGCCAGGTGATTGCTGGTGAAGTTCCCCCGAAAACCTGAATGATGCCAAGTATCAGCGGCGCGATGAGCGATGCGACGAATGCGAAGAGAAGATGCTTTGCGCTCACACGATCAATAAGAATCGCAACAAACAGCGCATAGGAAAAAGCGAGATGCGTCGCCATGGAAAGCGAAAAAAGCGAGCGATCTGCAAATGCCGTGCCGAGCATCGCAACGACGAGCACAATCGCGCCAAAACGAATCGGTAATTGACGCTTTCTTTCAACCGTCAACCATTTTCGATCAAAAATGATTCCACCAATGAGTGCGGCCGCGAGCAGCAATTCAACGACATACAGACTCATTACACCAAACTCTGTGTGTGCCCCGGCAATTGAAACCTCGCTATACATCCATCGCGTTTGCCACGGCAGGAGGAAGATCGTGATGGACAGGAAGAACGTCGTCCAGTTTGGAAAGAAGCGCTTCATACGACTCAAGGATATCTTGGCGACGATCATTATGATGAAATTTTAACATGCTGTCAGTCACAACGACGCGAGTATCAGCGTTCATCATTCTCCGAAGCATCAGGGGGAATCGCGCACGTTGTACTCGTTCTGCAACTCGCTCGAATCCAAAAATATTCGGAAGAGTTCGAACGGTGCAATTCGTGTAAGCCTGGGCACGACAAACGCCCTGCGCTCGAGGAATGTCCGGTCGCATCCAGCCGTTTGCGGCACGGAGCCTTGCAAAAACATCACTTCGATCTACCAGTGGCGAAAGCGTTGCAATCCAATACATGAGATACGGATCCTCCGATCCAATCTTCACCGAGGAAAGGTCGAGCCGATCATCAGCAACGAAGAAACTCAAACACACCGGATCCTTCGTTCGCTCGCCTGGCCGTGCCCGCATCAACGCAAGTGCGCCGGCAAGAATCAGCCGTGTAGACCAAATCTTTCCCCGCTCGGTAACAACAAAGAGATCGATATCACTTTCATGATTTGTAAATGAAAATGCCAACGAATTACACACCGCAATCATCTTTACCCACGGCAGCCGTGACGCAAGTTTTGCGAAACGCGATGTCTGACGAGACTTCCGAAGAGCGTCGGTCACACGAAACAGACGCTCAGATCTCCATTTGGCGGCGTCGCCGAGTGCGAAAAAACCCTGATCCGAAGAGCATCCCTGTAGCCGGAGCCAAGATGAATTCAGCAATACTTCCTCGACCTCGAGTACTGTGATGTTCGGTGCATCAGACCATTTCCAAAGCTCAAGCGCCGTGAGTGGAAACTGAAAATAGGCAAAGTACGCGAGCTGGCGAAACAACGATTGCTCGAGTGTGGTTGGCATACTTATGCCTTCACTTTTTTGAGCACCCAGCCCGATCCGGTTCGGATCATATGGAACACCCCAAGCACGATAAACACGGCATCACGCAAACGAATCATTAACGCGAATGCTAAAGGATCCATTGGAACGTTCAGCGCCGCGAATACTGCAGTAAAGCCTCCTTCGAAAATTCCGAGCCCGCCAGGAATTGGAAGTAATAGCGCCAGTCCCGGCAATGAACTCGCCAAAAATGCTTGAGCAAAATTCAACGTTACTCCAAAGCCCCACGCGATATACAACGTCTCCACCACGCGGAACGCAACCATTGCCATCGAAAGTGCGGAAATTCCGAACACCACCCAACCGCCACCAGCAAAAAATCCGTGCATCAGCTCCTCCGTCTCCTCCAGCCAGCGCTCAACGCCGCGAAACCGCTTCACGCGATCGAGCCGTAAACGACGGAATAGCGGCTTCGCGATTGGCTTGCCTCGGCCGAGCGCTGTGAAAAATGCAAGAAGCGCAAAGAATGCAATTGCCAGCCCAATACCCATAATGATTAACGTCCCCGATCCGCCCTGGTGTCCAACAAGCGCAAAAATCACACCAAGCGTAATGAACACAACGTAGGAGCAGAGCTCAAATGCAATATCGAGCGTTGCCGATGCCACGGCGCTCTTTCCGGGTACACCGTCGGCCATGAGTAACGCGACGCGAACCGGTTCGCCACCCGCCTGGTTCAATGGCGTAAGGTAACCAACTGCATAACCAGTCATGCGGTGCCAGTACATCCGCCACACCGAAAGCTTGTGTTTCTTCTCTGTAACCTGCCGGTGCAGGATAATCGTCCAACGCAAGCTATACAGTACGAAGTTCAGCATCGAGATGCCCACGAGGCCAATGAACGGCCATATACCAAACGCGCTCATATTTTGCAGAACACTTTCCCAGCCCTCTTGTGCAAGAAGCGCGTAAAGAAGTCCAACGCCAAGGAGTCCACTCACGACGACACCAAAAATGTGCCACGAAAAGCGATGGGCCATAATGGAACAATTGTACACGAACCAACTAGCTCTTCTTTGGACTCAAGAACAATGCGTACATCGCGTAGGTAAACGCGGTGCTCACAAAAATATACAGCGTAACGCCCCCGACTAATGTCGTCACACCAATAACCAGCATCATGATCGGCAACATGTACACCATCATCTTGTTCATTATGGCCGTCATGTCTTCATCCATCGCAGGGCCAGTGCCGCGAGCCACTGCTGGCGGACGACGAGTAATCATCTGCTTTGCCTGGAAGTACTGACACACCGCAGACAACACTGCGAGAGGAATTGATATCTTTCCAAGATCCATTCCTAAAAAGAATGGCGACATCGTTCCGGGACTGGAAACGAAATCGTACAGAATAGAAGGGTCTACCGTGTGAATACCCGCCTCAAGCGCCTTATACAACGCAATGAATACAAAGAGCTGCACGATGGTTGGCAAACACGACGCAAACGGATTCACGTTGTGCACTTTGTATACACTCATAAGCTCCTTTGCCATCGTTTCTTTATCCTCCTTATACTTTTCCTTAATCTCCGCAATCTTTGGTTGAATTTCTTGCAGCTCCTTCTGTGCCTTCATCGACTTGTACGTGAGTGGCAACACAAGACTCTTCACAATGATGGTCATCACGATGATGGCGAGCCCAAGTCCTCCCCATGGCGCAACGGTGTAAATGAAGACGAGAAGATTGTAGAGCGGCTGGTAGAGAATGGTGAAGAAGAAAGAAGCCATATTATTCGGCGACAGCCTCAACATTTTCGACCGGAGCAACAACACCGTCAGCCTGACGCTCTTGAATATTCACTTTCCAACCCGTAAGTTTTGCAGCCAAACGAACGTTCTGACCACCGCGCCCAATTGCAAGTGAAAGCTGATCACTTGGAACGACGACGATTGCCGCATGCTCTACTTCATCAAGATTCACTTCGAGCACCTTTGCTGGCGACAACGAATGTGTGATGAGCTCACGTGGATTTTCGCTCCACTGCACGATGTCGATTTTTTCTCCGGAAAGTTCGCCCGTAATCGTCTGAATACGGCTTCCGCGCTGACCGATACACGCACCAATCGGATCAATTCCCGCATCGGTAGAGGCAACAGCGATCTTGGTTCGAGCACCAGCCTCGCGAGCGATTGCTTTAATAACGACCGTTCCCTCAGCGACTTCTGGAATTTCTACCATGAACAATTTCTTTACCAACTCTTCGCTGGTTCTGGAGAGCAAAATCTGCGCACCGCGCGAACCGAGGGACACTTCGCGAACGTAGAATTTCAACCGATCACCAGAACGATAGCGTTCTGTTGGCATCGCGTCTTCTGGCTTGATGATTCCCGCTGTACGACCAATGTCGACGAGAATGATGCGACCCTCGCGACGCTGGACGGTTCCAACGATCACATCGCCTTCAACACCTTTGAACTCGTTAAAAATGATTTCACGCTCTGCCTCGCGAAGCTTTTGTGTAATAACTTGCTTTGCAGTCATTGCTGCCATTCTGCCGAACTCCACAGCCTGTGGAAGCTCTGTGCGTAACACATCACCAACCTTTGCACCCATTTTCATGAGCTGCGCGTCGGAAATCATGATGTCGGTCTTTGGATTAAACTTTGGAGCAATTTCGTCCACCGGAGTTTCCGTTGGCGGCATAAAGTCACCAAGCGCGCGCATTGCCTCGCGACGAGCCGATTCTTCAGCCTCAATCTTCTTCACCTCTTCCATTTCTTCTGGAGTAATATCCGCAACCACCGTTTTCACATCGAAAATGCGCGCCAAACCAGTTTCGGTATCGAACTGTGCCTCAAGGTTGTGATATTTATCACCAAAATCCTTACGATATGCAGCCGCCAACGCCGATTCAATCGTCGTCATTACGCTCTCATATGAAAGACCCTTCTCGTCACAAATCTGGCGGATTGCTAACTCGATTGCACTTGCCATAATAGATTGTTCTTTAATTGTTTAACAGTGAAACCTGGCATTGCGGCCAGGTTTCAACATGAAAATATGGTAGCACAGCCTAATCGACTACGCAATATTCACCGCGATTTTCAATTGGACGATATCGCGCTGACATTCGTCGATTTGGGGAAGGATTTCATCATTGACGAGATCGAGGATGTCGTCGCGTAGTATATGAATTTCAGCTCGGAGTGTGGCAACGATTCTCTCCTCCGAGGCGAATACCGCAGCGTTCACCACCGAATGCATCTCGTCGCTAATTTCACGTTTCAGAGAATGGTTATTTTCTTCTAGCATTTCACCAAACACGCCACGAAGAACTCGTACATCTTCTTTGTTCAACATACAAACAAAAAATGAAGAATAAAATTCGTGGGGATTGTTTCTATTCTATCAGCAATATCTCCGCTGATCAATTTACTTCTCCACAACATCGCGAACCATTAACGTCAATGGAAGAAGTTTTCCGTTTCGCAATTGAAGAGACTTCGCTGGTCCTTGCTCTCGAAAACCATGTCGCTGATAAAAGCGTATCGCCGAATCATTGTACGATGCCACCTCGAGCTCGAGTGGGCGATCGACGCCGAGCCAGTTGATACCTTTCTGCAATAGTTGTGAACCGAGACCACGATGCGCAAACTCAGGATCAAGATACAGGGCATTCACATGGCCGATGTCTCGAATACGCTCAACTTGACAAAATCCGATCACGCGATCTTCTTCGCGCAACACAAGAATCTCGATCGTCCCTGGCTTTCGCAATATCCTATCCTTCCAGCGATCCGAACGAGACGTAAGATCTCCGAGGTGATCAGCAATATCCTCCCTTCGAATTCCCGCATTATCGTTCACATACGTCGCAATCCACGAATCATGCTGAATCCTTGCAATATCCGCCGCATCGGCAATGGTTGCGACACGAACTTCGGGTTTTTCTTGCGTTGGAATCAGTTCCTTTGGCATATCCCTCATTTTACCCCACGCCGATAATGTGCGTAATTTTCGGCGGTGTGTGATCGTATTCAATCGCAATCACGTCGATGCGCCAATCGATCCCTGAATGATCGCTCATAAAGTGTTCGGCGACGATAGCGATTTTGCGGAGTTTGGATTTGGTGACGGATTCTTCGGGGTAGCCGAACTCGTGATTCTTGCGTGCCTTCACCTCCACCATCACGTATTCATCTCCATCCTTCGCGATGATATCGATCTCGCCGAATCGGTTTCGATATTGCACGTCGATGATTTTCATCTTCTTTGATTTCAAAAACGCAGCGGCATCGGCCTCCGCTGCGTTCCCAAAAATCCTCCTCTTATCCACCATAACGATTACCGAGATCGTTTCGGCAAGTATTTATTCACATCAGCACGAGACTGTTCGCGGTGCTGCAATGCTGGAACTTCTTTTTTGACGTAACGAACGATCGAAACGACGCCAGCGATAACACCGATAATCCAGATTAAGAACCAGAAACGGGAGCCGAAAAATTGAATTTCCTCAAAGGTAAGAAAAAACCAAACCAAACCGACCACACCAGAGAAAGAACACAGCGTCGCGATTTTCTTGAGAACGATCGTTTGATAGCGATCGTATTTTCCGTTGCGGATCATCATGCGGATCACCGATCCTGCAACAATCACGAGCGCAAAGAAGCCAAAGAAACTGGCTTCGAACGCCGCGGCCATGCGGATTGGCGTGAGATCGAACCAGAAGCTCAAATCCCAGAGTGGAGAAAGAAAATTCATATGGGCAAGATGATAGCCGAAAACCTAGTGACTGTAAATTCTCCCCCAATGATCACGGCTCGCCCTGAACTGTCCGCATTCCCGGCACCCCCCCTCGGAAAACACACGATCAATTGCATACGGCGCAACGCGATCAACACTATTCGGCGCCACGGCATGGCGAGTTTGCGGCTCCCAATCCACAACAATAATCTGTCCATCTGGAGCGAGAAGACGACGCGCTTCCGAAACAATCGATGCACGACGACGCGCTGACCACAGGGTGTTGATGAGGAAAATCCGATCGAGCGAACCCTGTTCGATATCGGCGATGCCACCAAATCGCTCGATATCTCCTCGAACGGGATAAAGATTCAACAGCGAATGGAGCGATCGATGGCCACGGAGCATCGACAGTGCTTCGGGATGAATGTCCACCGCAAATACGACGCCGTCGTCGGCAAGGAATCGAGCCGCTGGCAATACCAAATGCCCCGACCCTCCAGCGCCAAAATCCGCCACACGGTAACCGGGGCGGAGGTTCGCAATCCCGAGGATCACGTTCGCATCAAGTAAGGCGCTACCAGCCATGTATTTAGAAAATCGAACGAATAAAACTGCCAATGATAATATCGAACAAGTTCAATGTGACGATGAAACCAAGGATCATCACCGCGGTTCCAAGAAGCTTGTAGAAGAATGCTGTTGTACCCAAATGCTGTTCTGCCCACGCCACTGGCCCGAGCATGTCTTCAAACCACCGCGTTTTCCACACCATCATCCATCCCATCGCGGTGATGAACAGGCCAATAAGAATTCGCTGGAGCATATAGAGTATTTTATCACAAACGAAAACGCGCGCTCGAGGTTTTGCCTCAAGCGCGCGTGCGTCGAACGAATTACCTGAGGAGCTCTGTCGCGTTTTAGGCGACGATCCAGAGAACCACCGCGAGCAGAACCGTCAGAAGCACGATACTCACGATGACAACGACTGGCAGACCCATAAGGAACATCCACATTCGATCTGAGCTCCTCTTGGACTCAACGCTGCGCTCGTCCTCCAGACGGCGACGCGCCTCCTTCGCGTTATCCGCGTGATGAGCAGTCTCCTGCGCCCTCTGACGAACCGCCGCTTCCCGGGCTTTTTTTTCGCGCTCAAGTCGATTGAGATGTGCACGCTCAGCCAGCCGTCCAGCCTCGCCAAAACCCCACTTCGCTTCGTACTCAGCCTGACGCTTTGTTTCAGCCGCTTTTGCCGCCTTAACACGCTCCTCCTCGGCGTGAGCCGCAAGCGCCGCATGGTACGGAGCGAAGAGTGCCGACGTCGGTTCGATCGTAATGCAGAGTCGACTGAGCTCGTCCTCGATCGGTTCAGCGTCCTGCCACCGAAGCTTCTTGCGATACGCTTCATCGCTCACAATGAAATCGTACAGCGACACCTTCGACGAGAGAAACGAAACGTCGTCACGCCGTTTTTCAAGCTCAGTTTCGAGTAACGCAACAAGATCATCGCAATTCCCCCGGCCGTTCTCGATATTGATCATCATGCACATGACCATTGGCGTGAGGTCAGCCAAAAGCTCGTCGGTGACTGCGTCGCGAGGCACGTAGCCCGAACGCACATCCTCAACGACACTATTCATAAACATGAGAACACCCATGAAGTTTTCGGCGTCGTACGTTTTGGGATATTTATCCGAAGTGGTCAGGGAAAGGAGAAGACCGATGTCCTCGTACTGAGAAGAGTAGTCGACCTCTTCCAAACGATCTCCGAGCCACGGACAGTATTCCCGAAGGCTCGCAAAGAGCGGCAACTCGGCCACTTCCTCACGAAGCCCTTCGTTCATAGTGTACAAATGCCGGAGTTCCCAGCCGACCTCCCGAACAACCTCTTTGTTCTGATTCGCGGGGACTGCCCACCGCGCCTTCAGCGTCTCGTAGGCGACGAGAATACGACGATTAAAGCTCCGCTCGGCCTCCGCATCGTCCTCCCAATCGTCCTCGTCTTGATCGTCGCCGTCCTTTTCCTGCTTGCGCAAGAACGTCAGCGCCTCGACCATGATCTTGTACGCCGATTCGAGGTTGCCAACGATACGCTCGACGTGCGAGAGACGAATCATCGCAGAGGCGTACGCATCGAGATTGTTCTGTTGGGCAGCGTGCTTTGCGGTACGACGGAAAAGTGCTTTCGCCTCCCCCGCCAAACCGCGCTCAACGCACACCCGGCCAAGAAGAAGCAACGACGGAACGTGCACCGAAACGTGACCGAGCGCCGCACGAAGATCCTTAGCCGCGAGCGCCAAGTGCCCCGCGTCAAACTGCGCCAAGCCATGCGCGTACTTTTCGTCCGCCTTGATTTGAGCCGGACGACGAATCGCATCAAGAAGTTCGACGTGCCGAAGAGCAGCAAGTCGATCATTCCTTGCGAGACCATCGTCAATTTTATCAAGCATGTCGCACATGCAGTCGAGATTTGCCTCGGCGTTTTGTGCCGAGCGCAGGAGAAGGCTGGCGATGGCGATATGCATTCCCTGCACGCGCAGAATGTCCTCGAGCGTGCTCTGTTGGCTCTCAAGTGCCTGCAGCCGTTCCCGATGAGCGAGCTGGGCGTTGTCCGCGGCAAGTGACTGTGCGTCGAGGAGCGCCTGATTCGACGTTTGCATCGCCTCGAATTGCGCGCCCACGCGTTCACTATTGTATGACGCAATTTCGTACTGGCCGGATGAGAACTCATGAACGTCACCAGCGATGTCGCGTACGGCGGCCTTGATCTCCCGCATTTCAAGAACTTCGGGACTCGGCTGGAATGACCCGGCCCGTCCGACTTCCGGAATGAAACTCATTAAACCGATTTCTGCACCCTTGAATGGCATGATAACCTCAGAACGTTGTGAAGTGATTCAATTGGGAAAGAACGGTTTATCCTAGTCTCTTGGCAGCGAAAGTCAATATCGACTTGAACAACCTTGTCCTGTACCCTTACACACGGAGAATACACCATGACGACCCACGAAACCGAAGCATCGAACAACAGCGGACTCGCTCTTCGCGACCAGACATCGGAAGATGGTGATTTTCTTACGCCGCAAGAAGTCGCCAGGGGCTGGCAAATTGGTGAAAAAAACGGCGTGAGGCTCAAGGTGCTCAGCAAAGAGCGTAAGGAGGCATTCCTGCAAACGGAGGCTAACCAGAAAGAGGCGATCCGACTCATGAAATGGGCCGCGATCTCATGGATTCTCTTCGTTGCGCTCACCTGTTGTGCAGTCCCGATTCCGCCAACCATCGGACGCTTCGTTTTCATCGCGAGCATTCTGTGGGTCCTCCACGCGAATATTCGCATGGCGCTGTGTTTCCGTCACAACGGACGGTGGCACTAAGTGCATCGCAACATCGCCTCAAGGCCGCCGTCCCACCCAGGACAGCGGCCTTTCTCGTCCACAAACGAAAAAGAAGCCCGGTCAGGCTTCTTTTTCGATGGTGCGCGAGAGAGGACTCGAACCTCCAAGCTATTGCTAGCACCAGCCCCTCAAGCTGGCGAGTTTACCAATTTCTCCACTCGCGCATTCTTTTCTTGAACCGAGGGGAGTATAGCCAACGCCTCTGATAATTTCAAGTATTTTCTTTTAAGGTACAAATTATCGGCATTTCGATACATTATAGAAAAAAGTTTCCGCGAAGCCTTTTTCGCATACCGGAGCTGTTGGACGTGTTTGACCATGGCACTGATTGTGCCCTGAATACCATAAGTAGCATCAAGGTATTTTTGTAGCCACGTAAGAAATATTGGACTCGCAGATACAAAAGCGGTGTATACCATGAAGCTGGATTTCCAGCGTGGATCATAATACGAGTAGCATGTTCCATCCCCATCAAACACGCCTCGAACAAAATGGGGAAGAAGATTTTTTGGCATCTGTATTTCTTGAAGGATTTTTGATTTTCTTTGCATGATGCCGATCCCCAATAAAAAACGATAAAATCGAACGTCTCCAA
Organism: Candidatus Uhrbacteria bacterium; assembly: GCA_943359525.1. Classification (GTDB taxonomy): domain Bacteria; phylum Patescibacteriota; class Patescibacteriia; order UBA9934; family UBA9934; genus CAIKHN01. The sequence continues at coordinate 41,473 of CALRHV010000003.1, read as the reverse complement.
TCTGTACGACAAAATACTTCTTTTCGAGTTCATGGCCGCGAGATTTTCTTCCGACATGATAGCCTTCGATATTCAACGCACGAAGGAATTGTTCAATAAGATCAAGATCTTTTGATGTGAAAGTCACATGACGGCCGTCCGGTGACATATTTCCGTCCGATACAATAAGACCAATTGCGTATGCAAGTTTTTTTGACCATCGTGTAGAGATTGTGGATTTTGCCATTTGTAAAGTATATCAAACAATAAGTGCCTACCAAAATATGAGAATAGCGTTTGCGCTTTATTCTTGATGTGCTATTATTTCCAAGCAATATTTTGGACGCCTAGCTCAGCTGGTTAGAGCATCTCGTTTACACCGAGAGGGTCGAGGGTTCGAATCCCCCGGCGTCCACCAGGACATCCTTAGGGCCGTTAGCTCAGCTGGTAGAGCGTCTGGCTGGCAGTCAGAAGGTCATCGGTTCGATCCCGATACGGTCCACCATCGATGAAGAAGTCCTGAACGGGCTTCTTTTTCGTTTTCTGGTTTTTTGATACCCTTATCGCACTATGGCAAATATGAAATTTGGGATTATTGGACGGATCACCACCATCCTCGCAGGCATCGTCATAATCGTGGCGGGAATGGCATGGATCGGCAACGCGCAAGACAGTGCGAATGCCCCGCAGAAACTCGAGGTAGCTGTCAACGATAGCGATTGGTTCGAGGGCGGAAAGGATGCCTCAGTTGTTCTCGTGGAATACAGCGACTTCCAGTGCCCAGCCTGTGGTGCGTACTTTCCCGTTATGAAGGGCCTCAAGGAGGCATACGGTGACACGCTTAAGATCGTGTATCGAAACTACCCTCTCGCATCTATTCACCCCAATGCCCAACTCGCAGCACAGGCCTCGGAAGCTGCTGGTATCCAAGGAAAGTTTTTTGTGATGCATGACTTACTTTTTGGCAACCAACAAACGTGGAGCGCAGAAACCGATCCAACCAATACGTTCATCGGCTACGCGACATCACTTGGGCTTGATGTCGAAAAGTTCAAAACCGACCTTACAAGCGACGAAACGCTCAGCTCCGTGAAAGACGATATTCGAAGCGGAGACAAATCAAACGTGAACTCCACACCAACGTTCTTCTTGAACGGTGTACAAATCGAAAAGAATCCACAAGGTCTCGATCCATTCAAGACGCTTATCGATGCTGCACTGAATCCGACACAATAGTCTATGACCGCTTCCCGCTGGTATCCGTTCACCATTCTTGGCGTGAGCATCATCGGCTTCTTCGATGCTGCGTATTTAACAATCCAGCACTACACCCAATTCACTCTTCCCTGCACCATCACCCACGGCTGCGATCTCGTTACAAAAAGCGAATACTCCTCGATCATGGGCGTTCCCGTCGCGCTCCTCGGAGCCATCTACTATCTCGCAATCTTCCTCGCCGTGTACATCATGATCGAAACGAAAAAAACGGAATGCCTCCGCTTCATCGCCATCGCCACAACCTTCGGATTCCTCTTCTCCGCCTGGTTCGTCTATCTCCAACTTTTCGTCATCCTCGCCATCTGCCAATACTGCATGCTCTCCGCAATCACCTCCACAACGATGTTCATTGCATCGATTGTGTACTTTTCAAAGGAGCATTTGAAGAATATTAAAACTTCCTCGATTTCCCAGTAACCAATCTCAGCGCTTTCGGAATAACACGGAATGAGAAATCTTTTCCTTGAAGTTGATCGCCATCCACGGTGGCGGTGATGGATTTCTCGCAGGCGATGAACATTTCTTGGAAAGGAATGACGCCGACGTCGGTTTTGCCTTTGAATAAGGAAAACTTTGGGAGACGGATGATGAGCGAGAGACGGCCGTCGACGGGACTGATCATGCCGGCGTCGTCTGGCGCGGCAAAATTTCGCACTTCGATGGAGGCTTTGCGCAGTGGAGTGATGACGTATTGCTTGCCGTGGTGAATCGAGAAATCGGTTCCATCGATGTGTACCGATTGGACGAATCGCTTGCCGTTCACTTCGCCGACATCGAGTTCCTCCACGTTTCGTGCGCTCAGAACGTCACACGCCGCAACGCCCGTTGGCATTCCGAGGAGTTCCGCCATGCCACCTTGTGGACCAACGGGGAGTAATGCGACAACGGTTTTGCGATCTTGAACCGCGTCAATCACGCGACGAAGGGTCATATCGTTCCCCACGGCAACCACCGTGGTGACTCCCCCGCGAATTTCGTCCCGAATAAGATCGATCGGCTCCCGAAACAAAGCCAAGCGTGCAATTTTGCCCGCAATACCCAGGTCCGTTAAGCGCGTTTCGATCTGGGCGAGCTCGCGCTCAAACCGTCGGTCTTGCAGCGCCTCGTCGTACACGTAGCAATACACAGTTATTCGACATCAACGGTTTCTGCGCGCTTCTTTCCTTTTGGCGCCTCTGCTCCCATGCTCACATTTCCATTCACTTGTGCGCCAGGACCAATCGCGAGAACCTCCGTCATGACATCGCCGGTCATTTTTGACGACGGGAACAATTCGAGCTTTCCATGAACAACAATATTCCCACGAATCTCACCGCTTACCACCGCATTCGTCGCTTCAATGTTCGCTTCAACCAAAGCCTGGTCGCCAATGCGAAGATCGCCTTTGGTTTTCACAGTGCCGTGCACCTCGCCTTCGATAACAATGTCACCTTCCGCAACAAGATCACCCTCCAACCGCACTCCATGCGCGATGATTGTTTCTGGACCAGTGCCTTTTGCCATAAAGATAGAAATTATTTAGTTCTTCAGTATCACAATTACATTGCTTTCACAACTGGAATTCCAAGAATCTCCATAGCGTTCGTGAGTGTCGAACTCACCACATCGGCGAGTCCAAGTCTTGCCGCGGTAAGCGACGGCTGTTCTTCGTCGATCATATGTACCTCGGCATAGTACCGAGAAAACATCTGCGCAAGCTCAAATGCGAACAAACACACCAACGACGGCCGCATTTCTGTTCCAGCCTGCGCAACAACATCGGGATACTCCGACACTTTACGTAACAACTGAACTTCTTGAGGATCGACGAGCGCCGACGCCAACGGGAACGCCGACACTTTCGTCTTTGCGTGCAAGCTGTTGATGCGAGCAATCGTGTACAAAATATACGGGCCAGTAAACCCGTCCGTCGCCATTGCCTCTTCCATATCGAACACCAGAATCTTTCCCGGATCCTGGCGCAACATCATGAACTTCATTGCTGCGAGCGCGATGATGAGCGCGTTCGCATTCACCACCTTCTCCTTCCATTCTGGATGACGAAGTTTTGTTGAATCGACCAACGCTTGGAACATCGCATCGCGAAGTTCGTCATAACGGACAATATTTCCCTTACGCGACGACATCGCACCGTCTGGAAGCGTGACCATCTCATATCCAACATGCACGAGCTCCTTATGAAAATCGAGGCGCTTCAATGTAGCGAACAGCTGTTTCATGTAGAGCGACTGGCGAACGTCGATAACGAAAATCTGACGGTCCGGCGCGTAGTCGCGATCTTTCTGCAGTGCAAGCGCAAGGTCTTTCGTGGCGTATAGCGATGATCCATCCGTTTTCAGAACAAGGAACGCACCAAGATTTTCATCGGCAAGATCAACAATCGTTGCGCCCTCACTTTTCTTCGCTATTCCATCGGTGAGCATCTTTCGCACAAGCTCCTTCCCCGGCTTCTCTACCTCGCTTTCGTAATACCACACGCCAGGCTTCACACCGAGCTCAGCAAAAACTTTTCGGAATTCATCGAGGCTCCATTCGCGTGTCTCTTTCCACAGCCCAAGCCACGGCTGCTCCTCAGCTTCGAGCTTTCGTTGAATATCGGAAATTTCCTCCTTCGCCTCAGGATGTTCGTCGGCAGATTGCGTAGCCCTCGTGTATGCATCGCCAAGTACTTTAGCGCGATCTTCCTTCGCGATCGTTTCATCACCGTAGAACTTTTTAAATCCCCAAATGGCCTTCGCAACGTGAGCGCCAATGTCGCCGATATATGCCGCGGCAATCGTGTCGTACCCGTTCGCAGTCACAAGATTCACAATTGACTGACCGTAAATAGCATTCCGAAGATGGCCGACGTGAAATTCTTTATGCGTGTTAGGCTGTGCGTATTCCACAAGAACACGCTTTCCTTTCCCTGTTGTGCTTCGTCCGTAACGCTTCTTCAATTTCAAAACATCATCAAGAACATGGGCACCGAACGCTTCATCGTCAAACGTGAAGTTTACGTATGGTCCGGCCGATGTGATTTTTTTGATCATCTTCGACGGGCCAATCTTTGCTGCAAGCTCGGTAGCAATCTCTGTCGGATTCCGACCCATACCCTTCGCCAACGTAAAGCACGGGAAACTTAAATCGCCAAACCCCGGCTTTGGCGGCGACGCAATCATGTCGGCCGTAAGCGTGTACGTTTTCCCTAACGCCTTTTTGAGCGCGGTATACACCTCTTTTCTTGCAACGCTTCGTGCGGTCATATTATGGAAGAAGTTTCACGAAGAATCGTTTGCCTTTTTGCAGAATTGATCCGCCGACCTGCGGCGCAACTTGCGTCATCGGATCGGAAATAACTGTAGCATCAATCTTTACCGCACCCTCTTGAATCAATCGTTTTGCATCACCATTCGACGACGCGAATCCAGCTTCAACCAGCGCATCAACGATCGTCATGTTCCGACCGCCCATTGAAAGTTCTGGAATGACATCCGGCATTTCTTTGTTGCTAAACACTTGTGTAAAGTGCTTCTTTGCCTCTTTGGCCGCTTTGGCGCTGTGATACATCGCTACAACAGTCTCGGCTAAGCGCATCTTTGCATCGCGTGGATTCATACCACCTGCAATCGCGGATTCGACCGCGGTGATTTCATCGTCTTCAAGATCAGTTGTGAGCTCGAAGTATGGAACGATCATGCTGTCGTCCATCGCCATAATCTTTCCGAACATATCCTCCGGCGCATCGTTCAGCGCAATGATTCCGCCTTCGCTCTTGCTCATCTTCTTTCCGTCGCTGTTCGTGAGCAACGAGATTGTAAGCACATACTTTTCTTTCTGCTTCATCTCCCGCATGAGCGTTCGACCAGCAAGCATGTTGAACGTCTGGTCATTTCCTCCGACCTCAAGATCCACATCCATCGCTACCGAATCGTAACCCTGCATCAATGGATAAAAGAATTCGTGAAGGTAAATCGGCTTCTGTTCCGCCGATCGCTTCTGAAACATATCGCGCTCCATCATCTGCTGAACGGTAAAGTGACTCGAGAGATCGACGACGTCGGCAAAGCTCATCTTTGCCAACCACTTGTCGTTGAACATTAGTTTTGCCGAATTCGATCCAGAGAACTTCAAAATCTTCGACGCTTGTTTTTTATACGTTGCAGCATTCGCGAGCACCTCAGCTTTTGTGAGTTGCTTTCGTGTTGCGAGTTTATCGGTAGGATCCCCGATCATCGCGGTAAACGAGCCGATAAGCATGATTACTTCGTGACCAAGATCTTGGAACTCACGAAGTTTTCGAAGCTGCATCGCGTGGCCGATATGCATGAACGGCGCCGTTGGATCAATGCCGTTGTACAACCGCAATCGCTTCCCACTCATCAACAGCTCTCGCAGTTTTTCTGCAGTTGGATACACGGCGGCAACACCACGGGTAAGAAGGCGATCAATCTTTTGTTCATCGGTAATAACATTCATAGAGTTACGCGTGATCTTCATCCAGAATAAATTCGTTCCCGTCAGAATCTGCGATGACCGCATTCCAACCACCCCAGACCTGCTCGACCGGCTCAATGATCACCTGTACACCCTTCGATCGCAATTCTTCAACTATTGCACGAATATTTTCAACCGCCAAAACGACTCCTGTTGGCCCACCAATATGAACGCTGTCAAAACCCTTTGCCCGGCTGGGATTCTTTTCCTCAACGTACAACCGCCCGCCGGGCAATGTATATTCAGTGAAGTGCGGATTCTCCTCGACGAGCTCAAATCCAAGAATGTCACGATAGAAAGCTTTCGATGCTTCTACGCTTGAGACAAAGATGAGATGCGCGCCGAGAGAAAATTTCATATCTACAGTGCAATCTTATAGATCCAATCATGTGGTCCGACCGTTAGTAGCGTAACAAGATTTCGATCTTCAAAGCGGAACAAGACACGATACCGATGGTCCACCCGAAAACTCCACATCTGTTTTCCTTTCGGTTCAAGCTTTTCAGTATTCAATGAAGGATGAAATGGATTTTCTCGGAAGAGAATTTCTTGCTTCCGCACTTTCTTTCGAAGAGATAGAGGAAGGGCAAGGTAACGCTCAGTAAATTCGTCCGCAACTTGGACGGTCAGCATACGCTATTCTAGGTCGGCAAGCGAAGTAATCGTACGGACTCGTCCGGCCTTGATATCGCGCTCTGCCCGTTGAATGCTTTTTAAAAACGAATCACTAAAAAAACCAAAGCTCGCCGCAAGACGCTCGAACGATCGAGCATTCATCTCAAGCGAGATTGTTTGCGACGCTGCTGACCCTTTTCGAACCTTTGCCAAGAGAGAAGCCATATGAATCTTTAGTGACTATTATTAGAATTCTATCAGAAACAACAGCATTACAGAAGCGCTGCGTGCTCCTTTTGCAACGCAGCAAGTTTCTCTTGCAAATCTGCTAACTTCTGCCGCTCCCCCGCAATCACCTTTTCTGGCGCACGAGCCACAAAATCCGCATTCGCGAGCTTTGATTCTTGGGCTGCGATGAACTTCGTTGCTTCGGCGATTCCCGATTCAATGCGCACTTTTTCCGATGCAGCATCAACAGACGGCAATTGCACAAAGATTTGCGCGGCACCGACCACGATCGGCGTGATCGATTCTGGGCGCTCGTTACTCGAACGGATCGACCTCACCTTAGTCAATCCACCAATAATCGATTCCATTTCAGCCAAAGCACCAGCATTCACCATCGTAATCGATTCAACGTCCTTCGGTAATGTTTTGTGCTCGGACAGATAGTTTCGAACGGCGATCACCGTCGAACACACCTGCTCAAAGGCCGATTGATCCTCTGACGACAATTCATACTCGACGGCTGGCCACTTGGCGACGATGATCATTCCAGAGTCGAAATTCTTGTAGATTTCCTCCGTAACGAATGGCGCGAATGGATGCCAAAGGATGAGCAAACGCTCGAGAATGTAGAGAAGAACGTCGTCTTTTTCTTTTTCAATCTTCGCAATCTCGAGGTACCAGTCAGCAAAATCATTCCATGTAAAGTCGCGCAATACTTCGATCGCAAGGGAGAAATCGTAACGATCGATGAGTGAACTTACCTTCTTCGTCGTCTCGCTGAAGCGCGCAAGAATCCATTTGTCGGCAAGCGTTTTTGGAGTTACGGATTCGATGTGACGCGCACCGTCAGCATTCGTAAAGATGAATCGCGAAATGTTCCACAGCTTGTTCACAAGGTTGCGCGCAGCTTCCACTTTTTCTGTGTAATACCGCGAATCATTTCCCGGCGTGTTGCCGGAAAGCACCGAGATGCGAAGCGCATCGCAACCGTACTCCTCGATCACCTCAATCGGATCGATTCCGTTTCCCGATGATTTCGAAAACTTCTTTCCGTCCTTATCTCGTAAGATGCCGTGAATATAGGCGTCCTTGAACGGAATCTGATTCAACGCGTATGTGCTCATCAAAATCATGCGCATCAACCAGAGATACAAAATTTCATATCCCATCTGAATCCAGTGTGTTGGATGATAGTTTTTGAGATCGGTTGTTTGTTCAGGCCAACCGAGCGTCGAGAACGTCCACGAGCCGGAACTGAACCAAGTGTCGAGCGTGTCCTCGTCTTGAATCCAACCATCGCCTTCTGGTTTTGGCCCAACAACAATCTCTTCTCCGCGATACCACGCAGGAATTCTGTGGCCCCACCACAGCTGACGAGAAAGACACCAATCGCGGAGATTCTCAACACGATCCAGGTAGAGTTTTGTAAACCGATCTGGCGTAATCGACACTTTCTGATCCGATTTGCCATCGAGTCCGGTCGTTACCGCTTCACGCATCAAATCGCGCAGCGTCTTGCCGCGATTCGGAATCATCTTATTCACGTTCAACCACCACTGCGTCATTGGAATTGCCTCAATGACGTCGCCGTACCGATCAGACGTGCCGACGTTCTGCACAACCTTTTCCTCTTTTTCGAGAAGGCTCTGTTCCTTCAACCACGCAACGATCGATTCTCGTGCAGCTTCGAAACCGATTCCCGCAACCGACCCTGCATCTGCGGTCATCTTTCCGTCCGCACCGATGACTTGCGTAATTTCAATAGGATCCTGCTTTGCCTTCTGCACTTCGTACATGCCAAAGTCGATCGCGCTATGTGCTGGAGTAACGCCGAGTGCTCCGGTTCCGAATGATGGATCAACGTCTTCGCTCGCGATGATCTTGATCGAAAGCTTCGCTCCCGCAAATTCAACATCAAAGGTTTTTCCGATAAACGCCTTGTATCGATCATCTGTTGGATGCACTGCAACAGCCGTATCGCCGACTTTCGTTTCTGGACGTGTTGTTGAGATGGCAATCGGAAAATCTTTTCCGTATTTGAATGTGTAGAGCACGGATTCGCGCTCGATCGTTTCGATCTCGTCGTCGGAACACGTAGACTGACCCTTCACCGACCAGTTCACCACGCGATAACCACGGTAAATAAGGCCGTCGCTGTACATGCGAGTAAAGAGCTCATTCACCGCTACGTTGCGTTTGTCATCGAACGTGTATGCCAAACGACTCCAGTCGGCGCTGGTTCCTAATTTTTTCACCTGCTTCAAAATCGTCGCCTTTGAACCTTCAGCAAATTCACGAATCTTTTCCACGAGTGCATCGCGCCCAAGTTCCTGACGAGGATTTTTCACGCCTTCGCTCATCAACTTCTTCTCCACTTTTGCTTGCGTGGCGATCGCCGCATGATCAGTTCCCGGAATCAGCAACACCTTCTTTCCCAGCAAACGCTGATACCGGGCCATCGCATCCATGAGGGAATTCTCGAGCGCATGGCCAAGGTGCAACACCCCCGTCACGTTTGGCGGTGGCATGACGACGGTAAAAGCCTCGGTAGAATCCGTAACATTCGGCAGATTCTCCGGCGTGAAATAACCTGATGTTAGCCAAGAATTGTAAATTCCGTCCTCCACGAGCCTCGCCTCATACGCTTTTGCCATTTCGTTCGCCATAGATAGGACGAAGTGTAGACGAAAAGCAGGTTTTGGGGTAGATTGCTCCGTCCGCGGGGATCTTCCCCAACGCACCGCAGACGGCCGGACAGTCGTCGTTCTCCAGAACCTTTCAATGGCACGCATGCTGACACCCACGATCCTCCTCTCCTTCTTGAATGCCGTAGAACGCCTTCAGCGGAAGTTCCCCGACGGAGATCGCAGCGAGAATGCCTCGTTCTCGCTCGCGGCGATGAGCACGATTGTCCTCGCGTACGAGAATCCGGCAGTCATACCATACCGACTCGTGGATTCTCGAGTGCTCCCCTTCGGCATTGGCCGCGAAATCTGGCGTCTCTTCCAAGCAACACAACTCCAGGCGGAGTACATGCGCCAGCCCGGAACCGATGTGACGGAACACGATGTGATCGCAGCATACAATGACGTCGGCGATGAAGACCCAGCGGACAGCGTGGTCTTCCTGGACGGCAACGTCTCCCCGGCGGCACAGCGGGAAATCCGCAAGATGCCGATCTTCGGCAGTGTTCGGAGCCCGGCGCACTGGATCGTGGAGGGCATGGATCCGACGAGCTACACCGCCCACGTGACCGGAGAAGGCAACTCGGCAATCATCGAACTGGATCCGGCGGTCTTCCGCTGCGACCGGAAGACGAACGTCTGGGACATCGTTCGCGACTAGTTCGGTGTCACACACCACGTGCAGTACGCTCACGGCTCGGCTCCTCTGGGGCTGGGCCGTGATTCGTTTTTGGAAAAGTATTGAAAGAAATAGCGAATTCTGCTAGTATTTTGCGGGATCCACTCATTCAACCCGGAGATTTCCATCGTGAAACTACCAACGCGCGCGATGTGCAAGGCATACCTCGACGCCGTCCAACGTATCCATCGGATGATCGATCGTTCAGGCCCCGGCGATCACATCGACGACTGGGTTCAGGCCCTGTTCAACATCAACATGACATGGGACGGCATGGCGGAGATTCCGTACCGTGTCGTGAAATCGCGGATGTACGCCTTCGAGGCAGGTCGTGAAGTACACCGGCTTTTCCACGCCGCGCAGCTCCTCGCCGAGTGGCGGTTTGCGGAGAATACCCTCGTGACACACCGCAGCGTGGTGATCGCATTCAATGAGATCGGCGACGAAGGCTTTGGCGACAGCCTGATCTTCCCGGACGGGACCGCCTCTCCTGCTGCACAACGGGAGATTCACAAGTTGCCGATCTTCCGGAACCCGGAAGGTCGCGGTAAGTGGATCGCGGAAGGATTCGACAACGACCCGATTAGCCCCACATTCATGGTGACTGGCTACGGCAACGTCGCAGTCACACCCATCCCGCCGAACGTCCAGTTCGATGAGGAGAACCAGATCTGGGACGTCGTTCGCGACTAGCCCGGCACTACACATTACGTGCCACACGCGCACGGCTCGGCTCCTCTGGGGCTGGGCCGTGATTCGTTTATTGACGGTTGATTAAGGAATTTCTATCATCTCTTCGCTACACACTCCCCCGAGGCACTCATGAACCGCTTGCGAGACCCGCTTCTCACATCCATCGACGAGGCTTTCCACCGTACGCGCCGGTTCGTCCGAGAACACAGCCATCGGCCGAATCATGAACTTCGTGTCGCCGCGTTCGGACAGCTCGAGGCTCTGCGCCGAAGCATCGGTATCGGCACCATCGAAGCTGTTCCCTACCACACCATCCCGTTCGCTCAGCTGAACACCGTCACGGACCACGGGATCATCGCGCTGTTCGAGGCGCTACAGTGGCTCGCGGAGTGGCGGCTCGGCAACCCCGATCGAAGCGATGGGATCAGGGAAATCCACGAGGCGTTCGACCGCGCGTCGTCTCTTGCGTGGAACGGAACCATCTTCCCCGCTGGCAACGTGTCGCCGGCGGCGCGACGAGAGATCCTCCTGTCGGACGACCGACTGAACAACGCCAGGTGCGCCTGGAAGGTCTTCGTTCGAAAAGGCGACATTCTCGTGGAAGGCCACGGCGAATCCTTCGTCCTCGACAGGCCGATGACCGTCACGCTCAATCCGAACTCGAACATCTGGACCGTCGTTCGCGACTAGCTCGGCATCACGCACTACGCGCTACACGCTCACGGCTCGGCTCTTCGGAGCTGGGCCGTGAATCGTTTTTGGCCAACGTTGGGCGAATACCCATACGTCATGCACAAAAATCCTTGACCATAACCTCCACAGCCGATAGGCTAGTTCCTCACACTTCCTTCATCTCTTGCATGTCGTTGGCGCTATTTCAACAATTTCATGAGGCGCTCAAACGAGCAAAGCGGCCAGTGGTTGTGCTTCAGGCTTCTCCAACTGTCGATGATTTTTCGGCCGCGTTCAGCATTGTTGCGCTGTGCAAAGCCCTCGGCATTCCGTGCCCTATCGTCACAAGCGGTGGACGGGCGCCAGACGCACTCAAATTCCTTTCCGTGTTTCAAGACGTTGCCGGAGACCTTGGCAACATCAACGCCCTCACGCTTCGTGTCGATCTCAATCGTGCGAAAGTTGATGGACTGACGTACGCGGTAGATGGCAACGATCTCGTCGTCACCATCACGCCAAAGACTGGCACGTGGCAGCCAAGTGACGTGAAGATCACTGCGAACGATTATCGCCACGACCTCATTATCGTTCTTGGCGCCCCAGATCGTGCAAGCCTTGGTGCGCTGTTTTCAACCTACGCGGATTTCTTTTTGAAAACCCCAACCGTCGTTATTGACCACGGCCCGGAGAACGAACATTTCGGCACTATCAACATCGTTGATCTTACGGCGACGAGCGTCTCCGAGGTCTGCTTCAACCTCTTCATGCATCTCGACAACACGATCGTTACCGCCGACATCGCTACTGCACTTCTTACTGGCATGATGAGCAAGACGAAGAGCTTCCGCGCGCCGAACGTTTCACCGAAAACGCTCGAGATTGCGCAGAAACTGATGGAGAAGAAAGCGGATCGCGAGAAGATCGTCGAGCATCTTTACCGCACACGCTCCGTTGAAACTCTCCGATTGTGGGGCCGTGCGCTTGCCCGACTCAAGGCCGACGAAGCAATTGGGCTTGTGTGGACACTCATCACCAAACAAGACTTCGTCACCGCTGGTGCCAACGCGGAGGCCCTTCGCGACATCGCCGATGAACTCTTGATGACGTCTCCTTCCGCAAAAATCGCCCTCATCCTTTTTGAAACCCATGCCGACGGCATCGCCGGCCAACTCTTTGCCCAACGCCCATTTGACGCCCTTCTCCTTGGCGCCCCATTCCGCGCCACCGGTACTCGCGAAGCCGCACATCTTTCACTTACTCAAACCGATATCGTTTCCGCAGAACGCGCAGTAGTGGAACATATTCAAAGCTCCGTAAAGAAATAACAGAGAAAGAAGAAGCACTCCGTGTTACAATTCCGTCATGGATTCTCTTTGGTATTCCACTCGTGCAATGCCAGCTCATCGCAGAGTTGGCGCGTATATTGCTGATACCGCCCCGCTCGGGCTGTTGTTTAAGCTTGTACGCGATATTCCTGCAGCCGATCCCTATCTTGTTGGTGGAACGGTTCGCGATGCTGTTCTTGGCGTTGTGCCACACCGCGCCCACGTTCTTGTTCGCGACGTTGCGCCTCCACTTTTACACAAATTCCTCAACGCCAACGGCGCCGTCACACAGCACACCAACGGCCACTGGCACGTGACTCCTCGCGGCACACACGAAACAATTTCTGTGTCGGTTCCGCACATTCGATCCCTCAACCATTCCGGTACCGCAACGCGAGTTCCAGCACACGAACGATCGCTTCATGACGACTTGGCGGCTCGCGACTTCTCCATCAATTCAATGGCGTATTCGTTGAAGGACGGGATTCTTCATGATCCTCATGGCGGGTTACACGACCTCATCAACAAAAAAACCATTCGCACGCTTCATCATCCAGAACTCCATCTTTCCCAAGAACCGGCGCTTGTTTCGCGTGCAATGCGTTTGGCGAGTCAGTACGAACTTACCTTCGATCAAGCGCTGTGGAACGCGATTCCACGTCATCATTCTTCCGTGCATCGCACCGACCACGATGAAGACGGGAACAATCAATACGTCATTCCCCGCGTTCGGCTTGGTCACGACGTGTTAATGGCACTTGCGCAGAATCCAAAGTACGCATTAACGCTTTTGAAAGACAGTGGCGCGCTAGAATCGCTCGCGCCAGAATTGCTCCAGCATGGTGCCACAATTCACGACGACGGTGAAACAGGCTGGCAGAAGACGAATCGCCTCCTGGATATTCTTGAACATCACGATATTACTCGCGCATACGGCACCGCAAAAAAGAGTGCAACCCTTTATCTTTCTGGCCTTCTCGCCCTTCTTGATGATCGCGCGATGGGAGCCCTCCGCAACATCGTTACTCGACTTCATCTTCACGTTGTCGACGATCATCGTCTGCATTTCGATCACACCGACGCTGGCTGGATGCTGAACAAAACCGTTACCCTCACCCAAGGCCATGCTACCGATCTCTCCCCCGCTGAACGCGAACGCCTCGTCCGTGGCCAACGCGGTGCAGAGCTCCTCGCGCTTCTCGATGCCACCGTGAGCGCAAAACACGAACACGGGATTGCTCGCGAGAATCTTGTTGATCTTCGCAATGAACGTGATAAATGGCTGAATAATCCAGCCCCCGATGAGCTTGTCCGCGGCCGCGACTTGCTCGCTCTCAACTTCTCCCCAGGCGCACATCTCCGAGGAACCTTAGATAAAATTCGCAGTGCCCAACTTGATGGCCATCTCTCCTCCCGCGCCGCCGCTCTCGACTTTGCGAGATATATTCTTGCAACGTCGTCCTTCTAGTGAATGATAGTGGAAACGTTCACCGCACTCGAGCAATACCCTCCAACACCATCCGGAGGAATCATAAGATTCCAAAAGAGAGTTTTCGTTGGCGTTGGTGTTCCGTTCGTTCCGTATCCAATATAAATATTTGTATCAACCGCATTCGCCGTCAACGCAGTATTTGTACCGTGTGTGTATTCAACATCAGCAAGAACCCACTTAATGTTTGAACGAGGAATATTTCCACTCACGCACGCCAGTCCGTTATTTGTCATTGAAACCTCAACATCTGCTTCAACCTTTCCATTCGCTGCTTCAGCAAGCAGGGATTGTAAATGCGTAATGGAATCCTCTCGCGCATCAATACCGCAGAAATGTGTCACATTCGGATGAAACATAGCCCAATATAATGCGCTTGGACCGCATGCAACATCCAATAGTCGTCCTGCGTGATCAGATTCGTGAAGAAATGTGCCAATTTCTTTGTTCTCCTCCGTTAATGAACCATAAAACTCATCCATGTAATGATGAAGATAATTCACTTCTTGAGCACTCAGACGATGACATTCTTCCACGATATCTTCGTTCATACAAAACCCAGTATACCTTTTTCTGGGAATATCGCTCCTTCCGTTGACACTTTTCGATCCGAAACGTATTCTTTTCATCGAACGAGTTTGTAGAACTGTCTAATTTTCGGCCAGTTTCGATGAAGGAGAAAGAAATCGACGAGGCGTACTCAAATGTACGTTGAGGAGATTTCTGACGAGTGAGTCGAAAATGGACAAAATTAGGCAGTTCTACTATCAGCGCGCATAGCTCAGTTGGTTAGAGCGTCACATTGACATTGTGAAGGTCTGTGGTTCGAGTCCACATGCGCGCACCACAAAGCACCGGCATTTGGCCCATTTTCGACTCACGATTTCGGAAATTCTGCTCACCGTACCAGGAAGTACGCCTCGCAAAATTTCCTCATCGTTCATCGAAACTGGTCACAAATGACGGTGCTTTGTATTTCAGCTCACTTCTCATTCATCCTCATCCGCGTTCTATCGCTGCTTTTCGGTTCGGGAGAGGAGCATTGCCACCATTCCAGCGGCGAGGAGAAGGGCGAAGAACATGGTGCCGGCGATGAGGACGGCGTTGAAGTCGCAGACGAGGATGGATTGAATGTTGAAGTTTTCGGCACCCTGCAATGTGCCTCGAGCGACAAGTTCATCTGGGCATCGGAGGCCGTGTGGACGAGAAAGAATCATACCAGCGTATGCCGCTCCGAACGCTGTTGCGGCGGCACCCAAAGTAAACAAACAGCTAAACCGAGCCTTTTTCATGTGCATCGATCGTGCTGCGGCAATCAACGAGAAGACGACGCCTCCCAGAATCCAGTAGATAACAAACCACAAGATGGAAAGAACCAGAAGTGCGGTGCTTGAATTCGCGATCATAGAAACTAGAGCGCGGAGAGCGCAAGAAACAACACGGTTCCCGCAGCGAAAGCCGCGAGGAAGAAGATATAACTCAGCCCAACGAATTCGTGATTATGGTGCTGGCGACCCATTATACCAAAAATAACGCCGAGAAAGAAAAGAAGAGGAGGAATGAAATACATAGGCTGGTAGGCCTGCCTGGACTTGAACCAGGGACCACCGAGGTATAAGCTCGGCGCTCTAACCAACTGAGCTACAGGCCCTTATTCGATCACGAGGGACGCAGATAGCATACCCGTCTTCGCGACCTTCCTCAAGTATAACGCTTTCAATACAGGGCGTTCTGTGCCATACTCCGCCCATGAAAACTATCGAAATCCTGAGCATTGTTCCAAAACGCCTCGATATTGCTCTCGCGGAAGTTCTTGAATTGAGCCGTTCAAAGGCACAAAAGATCATTTCCGACGGCCGCGTGCTGGTGGATGGTAAGGAAACAAACGCCCACGAACTGGTGTCTTCGGCATCAAAAGTGGAAATTGCTGATCCTGCGGCTCCCGTTATCGATCCGAACGCAAAGCCCCCAGCGCCGCTGAATATTCTCTACGAAGATGCTGACGTTCTTGTCGTAAACAAGCCAGCCGGGCTCCTCGTCCATCCAACAACGGCAAGCACGGAGCCGACACTCCTCGATCTTCTTCGCGCCCACATTCCTGGTCTCGACGCAGTTGGCGACGATACAGCTCGCGCCGGCATTGTGCATCGCCTGGATAAACTCGCGTCCGGTGTGCTTATTGCGGCAAAAACCCCAGAAGCGTTCACCCACCTCAAAGCACAATTTGCCCAACGCCTCACCGATAAACGCTACACCGCACTCGTCATGGGTAATGTAACCGATGATTCCGGAACCATCACCTTCCCTATTGCTCGATCGCAATCGAACGCGCGAATGGCAGCACGACCAAGCTCACAGGAAGGAAAAGATGCAATCACACATTTCGACGTTCTTCATCGCTACGCCAGCGCAACATTGCTCGATGTTCATATTGAAACCGGCCGCACACACCAAATCCGCGTGCACTTCTTTGCCCTCGGCCATCCTGTTGCAGGCGACGAGCTCTACAATATTCGAGGGATTAAGCAGATTCCGCTTGGGCGTCTCTTCCTTCATGCCCGCGCACTGACCATCGACCTTCCAAATGGCGAGCGTAAAACGTTCGAAGCTCCACTTCCTCCGGAACTCGAACTTGCACTCACAAAACTGGCAGAACCTCATCTCCAACGCGTGTCTCGATAAATCATCTCCCCTATGATCATCGCGCTCTCCGGCTTGTCTGGCACCGGAAAAACTACCATCAAAAATCTCCTCGCAAAACAACTTACTCTGCGGTCGTATTCGATGGGTGACCTTCGAGGGAAGATGGCGATGGAGCGTGGCGTAACGATCGACGAGCTCAATGCCCAAGGAATGACCGATGCGTCGACCGATCGTGAGGTGGACGAATTTCAAACAACGCTTGGACAAACCGAGGACAACTTCATCATCGACGGCTGGCTCTCCTGGTACTTCATCCCCCACGCCTTCAAGGTGCAGCTCACGGTCGACCCAACGGTTGCGGCAACACGAATCTACAATGCAAAGAAGAATGAGCCAGGAAGGGACGACGAACCAGACTTTTCGTCGATAGAAGAAACGGAGCGAATCTTAACCGATCGCGTGGCCCAAAGTGAGGTTCGGTATCAAAAATGGTACGGTTTTTCACTGAAAAACGACGGAAAGTACGACCTCGTCGTGGACACTACCAAGCGTACCCCAGCCGAGATCATTAGCGTCATCCTCGCCGCCATCCCCAAAAATCTTGACCCTCAGCCATAATTCCGCTATCCTTTCGCAATCTTTAGGAACCTACCAGATCTATGACCGACGCTATCGAAACCACTAAAATCCAAGACGCTCCAGTAGCGGCAGTTGCGCCTACTGTTGTTGAAACAGGCATGGTGATCCGTCTTCACGAAAAGATTCAAGACGTGAACGCGAAAGGCGAGCCACGTGAACGTATCCAGATCTTCGAAGGTTTGGTCACCGCTACCCGTGGTGCCGGCGCCTCAAAGTCATTCGTGGTCCGCAAGGAAAGCAACGGATTCGGCGTAGAAAAGATCTTCCCAACATCTTCACCAGTCATCGTGAAAATCGAAGTGGTGAAGCGCTATAAGGTTCGAAAGCGCAAACTGAACTTCATGAAAGACTTCGGCCGTAAACTCCGCGAACTCGTCGTCAAGAAATAATTTTCAAAACCCCGGCTCTCACGAGCCGGGGTTTTGTGTATGACATGCTCACAGCGCTTCTTTGCAAAGGTACTGAATTTCTGACTCACTAACCTTAAATTTTTTATACTCACATCGTATATTCACATCGGTCTTATAAGACTCTTCTAGAAATGCTCCAATACTACACGGATCTTCATTACAGAGCTTCTTTAATAATGTAGACCCTTCCTTTGTATTGATAGTGGTAATAGTAAGATCCCGACCAGTAGCCGTATCGTCGTCAAGATATCCGAATTTCAATTTTTCGTATGCGCTGCATCCACTCAATGTCCCCTCGCCAGTTTTTTCAGATTCTTCATGCGTTCCGCCGGAAACCATAGTGTTCGCAAACGATCGTTCAAGCTTTCTACACGTAAATCCCTGAACACTATCCTCTGATGTTGTAAAGTCGAATCCCGCAGTTGTACAGCTATTCAAAACCTTATCATATATACAATAAACGAGCCGATCCCCATCCATCGCACCGGAAACCTTTTGGATAGATCCACACGTTGAAGTCCCGGGATTCGTAATTTCCGCGCATGATCGGCACACATTTGTTTCTGATTCTTTTATGCATGTCTTCCCGCTTGCACAATACTGAAAGCTGCACACGTTCCCATTTTCCCAACTTCCTACAGCGTTGTCATTAAGGTCTGAAACATCTGTTACAGTCCCACTCGTACCACAGAAAGTGATTCGCGGGTCTGGGGTAGGAGTAATCCCATATCCTGCAGCGTCTAAACTTTCACATGACGAACCAGCATCGAGAATAACGGATGTCTTAATTAAAGGAATCTTTAGCGCATTCAATACGGTAAGTCGTGGATCAATGAGATTGAGAATAACGAAAACGCTCAACAAAATAACCAATCCAGTGATTGCATTCGTGATTCGCGTTTTTGCTTTATCAATATACTTGCTCTTTCCGCGGGAAAGGGCGTACTGCAGTCCACCGATCATCATCATCACCACCGCAATGAGCGACGCGGCTGGAAGCAGCCATGTGTAAATCGCATTAATGTACTCAGGAAGATTTTCTATTTCCGGCACCGAACCAATGGCAATATTGAGCTGATATTTTGGGTCCTGCCCATAGCAATACCTCATCTGATCTCCATCTTTTGAATACGCGCAATCATACGGCATACTCGTGCCCCAGTCAGCAGTGACTCGCTCGCCCCGAATCTCACTAGACCAGTCAGAACATTCCTTTTCGGTCCAACATTTATCGCTCTGGTCTGGATAGTCGGCCTGATCAGTGAAGCACCCGACATATCGTTGTGGCGTTTCTAGATCTGCACAAGATTCCTGACACGCCTTCGGAGATGAAATCGATGCCCCAATCGTACCAAATCCTTCTTCCCCACAAAAACATTCGCAAGTAGTCGAGGTAGACGCAAACGTGGCCTTTGGAAAAAAGGTGAGAAGCGCCACAGCGGCGAGGGCGAGAAGACTACGTTTGACGCATGGCATCGAGAATTTGGGTAAAGATCGTAAAAGGAATGGATCCCTCTACTTTCTGTCCGTTAAAGAAAAATGTTGGAGTACCGGTTACTCCAGCACCAGCACCGTCGGCAGTGTCGGCTGCAACGTCGTTCGCGTAATAGTCTGATTCCAGGCAACGAGCGAACTGGACGCTATCGAGGCCGAGATTCTCCGCAACGCCGCTGAGCATACCAACGCCAAGCGCCTCTGTACTTGCGAACACTGCATCATGATACTCCCAAAATTTTCCCTGTTCCCCCGCACAGCCCCCAGCCTGTGACGCAATCGTCGATCCCGGATGCAATTCTTCGATTGGAAAATTTCGGAAGACCACACGAACATCCGCAGAATACTGTTGCGCAATGGCCCGAACGATTGGTGCGACTTCCTGCGAATACGGACAACCAAAATCGGCAAACTCAACAACGGTAATCTTTGCGTTCTTATTGCCGAGCGATGGATCGCTCGTTCCAAGCAGCGATGCTGAATCTGTATTTGCCGCAGCCTTTGCGGCAAACGCCGTCACCGCACGAGTGAAGTTCGTCGTTGTATACGCCAATGCCGGGTTAATCGATCCGTTTCGAATGCCACGATAAAAACCAAAAATCCTCCAAGAAAATCCCAGAACAAGCAAAAGTGCCACTACAAAACCAAAAAGCCCCAACACACGGGCCGGAGACCAGCGGCGTTTCACTGGCAGCAAAGGCTGCGTAGGAAGCATGTTGATTTCCTCAATCTCCTCCATATCTGCTTGAATTATACCATGATTTCATGCACCGATCTTTACGACTCATCCCCAATTTGGTATACTTTTTGCACTATGATTCTCGATATTCTCCAGGTTATTCTCGCAATTCTTCTTACCGTAGCAATTCTTCTCCAGGCGCGTGGCTCAAACGTTGGCCTTGCCTTTGGTGGAGACGGAAGCTTCTACCGCACACGTCGTGGCATTGAGAAAAAGTTGCACATCGCTACGGTTGTTCTCGCGGTTCTTTTCTTTGGCGTTGCGCTTGCGAACAGTCTCTTCACCGTGTAGCTCTCAATTCCATATCTCTTTTACTTTTTCCTCTCTTCGCACTCAGTGCTCTCGCTGGATCGCATCGATCCGCTCTTTTGTGCAAAAGCGCAAGCCAACATCGGCAAGTTCTGTAGCTGTACGCCAGCTCGTCAACCTCCGCGGAGGTCAGTTCCCTACATGGAAGCAGTGGAAAGAGCTCCCTCGATTCCTTTCCTTCAAAGAACGACGCACCTTTGGCATCGCGCTTGTGCTGTGCATTCTTTCCGGCGGAATGCTGGGCGTTCGTTTTTGGCTCTCAAATGAAACACTTCTTCCAGCAATCGGTGGTTCGTATACCGAGGGCGCTCTCGGTTCGCCGCAGTACATCAATCCGCTCTACGCTATTAAAAGCGACGTCGATAGCGACCTTACCCGTCTCATGTTTTCTGGTTTAATGCGATTCGACGGAAATCACAGCCTCACCACAGACCTCGCAGAGAGTTTTTCCGTTTCCGACGATCAGAAAATCTATACCTTTACCCTTCGAAATACTGCACTCTGGCACGACGGAGAGCCCGTCACAAGCAACGACGTACTCTTCACTATCGACGCGATTCAAAATCCGGAATACCACAGTCCGCTCACCGTCAGCTTCAATGGTTCGACAGCCGAGGCTCCAGACGATCATACAATAATCTTCACCCTCAACGAGCCGTTCGCGCCGTTTCTTGCTGCGCTCACCGTGGGCATTCTTCCTGCACATCTTTGGGAAGAGGTTGCCCCACAGAACGCACCGCTCGCACAACTCAACATCAAGCCAGTTGGAAGCGGACCATTCATGTTCTCCAAACTCGTCAAAGACAATAAAGGAGCGCTTCGCAGCTATACCGTTGAACGAAACGATCATTTTTATCGCGATACCGTCTACCTAAACGACATCACGCTCAAGTTTTACAACACTCTTCGGGAACTCACCGATGCCGTACGAAACAAAAACGTTGAAGGTGCGTCCGTTCTTGCCGCACAAGATGCACAAAGTCTTGCGCACGACGGCGTCATTGCCCTCGGCTCTCCTCGACTTTCGCAATTCACCGCAGCGTTCTTCAACCAAAAACAGTCTGCCGTTCTTGCCGACGGCAACGTACGACAAGCACTTGTTCTTGCCGTTGACCGTACTGTCGTCGCCCAAGCTTCAACAGGAGCATACGCGACGCCAGTCGTCTCCCCTGTTCTTCCGGACATGCCAGGATATGATGCTGCGGGGATAATTCCTGGTGCCGACGTTGAAGGCGCAAAAGGACTTCTTGAGAGCAATGGGTGGTCGACGGCAGACGGCGCAACAACGCGTGCAAAATCTGGAACCGAGCTCACATTCACCATAACAACACTGGATTCGCCAGATCTTATCGCTGCTGCAAACGAATTACAGCGACAATGGACTGCTATTGGCGCGAATGTCCGCGTCTCCGTTGTTGATCAGACAGCACTACAAAACGACGTCATTAAGAACCACAGTTTTGATGTACTCCTCGCCGGCGAACGCTATGGTGCGTATCCTGATTTGTATCCGTTCTGGCATTCATCGCAGAGCACGTATCCTGGACTAAACCTTGGTGGGTTTGTGAACCGAAAAGTCGACGCCGCCATCGAGGCTGCCCGAATAAGCGCCAATCCAGAAAAAGCCGTAGAGGCTGGTCGGCTCCTTATGGCCGCGTTTGCAGAGGAATTACCCGCGCTCATGCTCTATCAGCCACAATATCTCTACGCACTCAGTCCAAAGCTCTACGGAACCACCGTCGCAAACGTTACAACCCCCTCCGATCGCTTCGCCAACGTAGAAGACTGGTACAGAAAGACAAGGGTGAGTTTTTAACCATCAAAAAGAAGTCCTTTCGGGACTTCTTTTTGATGGTGCGGATGGAGGGACTCGAACCCTCAAGCCTGTAAGGGCATAGGCTTCTGAGACCTACGCGTATACCAATTCCGCCACATCCGCAGGACGAACACGCCGAATCGTACAGGATTTCTTCCTAAAGACCAAGAACGCCAATCGCCCAGGTCTGCGCTGCAGTTTTTAGCATGAATCTCGTTTTGCTCGACACAAGTACTCCAGTATATCCATTATAAATCCGCCATGAGAAGCCGTCGTAGGACACCAGGACATACGCGGAGCCCTTCACGCTCGATGCCGATATTATCATCGGCTTACTCATCCATCCGCCACTCCACACGGAATACGCATACACAGAAGCATCGCTAAACGTCACGAGAAGCATTCCGGTTTTTCGCACAACCTTCAGGGACGTTATTACCGTTCCGTATGCCGACGTGTCCGATGCGCTTAACGTGGAATAATATGGATGAGCGCCATTCGATGCGATGGTGTTGTATTCGTCAATATCGCCATCACCATCATTGTCTTTTCCGTCGCCACCAATTTCTACGCCAGCATTTGGAATAGCATCGTTCGTATCGTCACTATTCGAAACGTATCCGGCGGATGATCCCCCGACGCAAACCAGCGCCGTGAACGTAAAGTCTCCAAGTCCGTCGCCATCACCATCGGCATACACCGTATCTGTATCAATCGGATATCCCGTATATTTCCACACGTTCGGAGCACCATCGTCTGCGACATACACATCAGCGACGCCAAGAGCGCAGTCTGGCACAACAGTAATCCCTTCCTGATTAAGGCCAGAAGTCATTGCATATTCATTCACAACCGTTCCATCGGATTCCAATTCCGCTAACAAATCATATCCATCGTATTCGGCGTACAAGATTTGCGTGTCGCTATTCCAGTTCAACCCAGAAAGATCCGATCGGCCGGTCGAAATGGTATCAATAAGCGCTACTGATCCGCTTGTTGATGTATCAATATCTAAAACTGCGATGTCGCCATTATATTGGGAACCAACGTAAAAAAGTCCGCCCGACGTGCCGTCAGCATACGGATGGTATCCGTTCGGCACGAAGGTCATTGCCTCGATCCCCAATTTTGCTGCGGTACTGATATACGCAGAGACGCTCCAAGACGCTCCAGTCAACGCTCCGGATGAAAGATCAAATGCGGAAACTGTTCCCGCGTTTTCATCAGAAAGATAAATGATATTGGAACCTTCAACAGCGACCGTTACGTCTTCCGGATCACCTGACACGGAAAATGCGCTCACACCAGACCCATCGGTGTTCATCGTAACAATATCGCCGTCGTCGCCAATCCCAATGAGCTGGCCGAGTATGGAGTCGTACACCAAACCGGAAGCGTCAAACGCCGACACCGTTACCGCAAGCGAAACCAAACCGATATCTATTCCTGCGCCTGCCGGCCAAGCAGAAGAAGCAGATGCGTGTTGCGGAAAAAACGGAACGCAGAGCGAAGTCAAAAGGAATACCGAGAGAAGGCGTTGATACATAGGTCGTAATTTTAGCATATCTTCGCCAAATTATCAACCGCCATCCCCACGCCTGCGTTGCCCACTGCCTATTTTGCCCCGTATACTTCACTCATATGCGAGCACTCACCGGAATTCAGCCAACCAACGCCCTGCACATTGGAAACCTTTTTGGTGCACTCATGCCAGCAGTAGAAATGCAAAAAACGTACGATCTAACGATGATGATCGTGGATTTGCACGCGATTACTGTGCCGCAAGATCCAGCGAAGCTCCGATCGAACATTCTCTTTCTTGCAGCCGCCTACATCGCCGCAGGAATCGATCCTAAAAAAACTGTCCTCTTCCAGCAATCCCAAGTCCCGGCACACGCCGAACTCGGATGGCTCCTGCAGACGGTCGGTCGCATGAGCGAGCTTGAACGAATGACGCAATACAAGGACAAGGCACTGGTAAAGAAGGAAAACGTCTCTGTCGGCCTTTTCACGTATCCGATCTTGATGGCTGCTGACATCCTTCTTCACGACATCGACGCCGTTCCGGTCGGTGAAGATCAAAAGCAACACGTGGAGCTTACTCGCGACCTCGCCGAGCGATTCAATCGTGATTTTGGTGAGACGTTTGTGGTGCCGAAGCCGATTATTCGATCCGAAGGCGCACGCATTCTCGGGCTCGATAATCCAGAGAAGAAGATGAGTAAAAGTGCGGCGAGTGCGAAGAACTACATTTCGCTTACCGACGACGCTGATACAATTGCGAAGAAGATCTGCGCTGCCGTCACCGATTCCCTTCCCGGCATTACGGCTGACGATTCGCGACCTGGACTGAAGAACTTACTCACGATTCATTCGCTTTCGACTGATCGATCCATTGCCGATATCGCTGCAGAATTCGATAGCCAAGGGAACAAGGCATTCAAAGATGCGACCGCAACTGTGCTCATTGATTTTCTGTCTCCAATTCAACAGAAAATGACAGAACTCCTCGTTGACGAGCTCGCGTTAATTGCGATTTTAGCCAAAGGATCAGAAAAAGCAGCAAAACAGGCAAACGTGAAAATCCAGCTCGCAAAAGCACACATGGGCCTAGTGTTGTAATCAAAAGTATTGGCTAGTATTAGCCGTAGAAAGCGCCTTTTTGGATTGACAAAATGGCGTTTTTCTGCTATACTTTTGTGTTCGGTGTGCTCCAGTTCTCCCTTCAACCAAGCAGGCTCTCATGTCCCGTCCGTCTTTCACTCGCGTATTCTCCGATTTCCTCCCGGCGTTCGTCGCTGTCGTCATCGGATCGGCCCTCGGGTTGATTCCGTACACCGTGGCGGCGTTCAGCCACCCGGACTATCGGCTCCTCGCACTAACGGAACCGACCGCTGCCGCAGCGTTCGTGCTCTCAGCAGTGCTCGGAATCATCCTCTACGACTTTGCGCTCCACCGTCTGATCTACCGGCCCATGTGTCGGTGGATCAAGAAAGTGATCGTGACGCCGTGGATGAACCGTCGCGCTTCTGCGGCCAAGGAGCCCAGCGTTTGGTCGCGGGTTCTGAAGCAGTGACAACCTAGATCCTTCTCAACATCCATTCCCGAGTTCGCAATGATCAACTTCTTCCTCTTTCCGTACTTCTGGGCGAAGTGGTGGACGCTTTTGCCCTTCCGAGTCATCGAGCTCGGCTGGAAGCACAAAAAGGCCGCAATCGTAATCATCCTCGCGATGATTGCTAGCGTCTTCTTCCACAACCCCTCGAACGACCTCGGTCTCCACGGCATCGGCCCCGTCCGATACATCCTAGTGGGCTTCGCCAACTTCTTCTGGGGCATCATCGAGACCGTATTGCACTTCGGTGCCAACGTTCTCCTGATCCCACAGAAGTTGTGGACGGCTGTCCACCGGACAAGCATCTCGTCGGATTCATGATTGGTTCCGTGGTCATGCTCTACTCCTGGTGCATCCTAGACACGCTGGTGTACTGGATCAGCAGCCACGTCATGACCCCGGAGCTTGTCTGGGGCCTAGCAAGTGCAACCTTCATCTTCCTCGTCGTATCCTTCTCCGGCGGAAAAGGAGGCAGCAGTCACGCTGCACCCAAGCCGGCTGGCGGCGGAGGCGGCGGGCACCACTAGGTTCGGCAACGTTCCGACATGGTGACCACGGGTCGAGGCGCTACGCAGTGCCTCGACCAACCCCCAGGATTATCGATTTCTCGATGATCCTGGGGGTTTTGAATTTCGTATATTCTTTGACGAAAACGAAAAAGTGTGGCACTATTTTGCGACCGTTCCC
Organism: Candidatus Uhrbacteria bacterium; assembly: GCA_943359525.1. Lineage (GTDB taxonomy): Bacteria > Patescibacteriota > Patescibacteriia > UBA9934 > UBA9934 > CAIKHN01. The sequence continues at coordinate 15,503 of CALRHV010000003.1, read as the reverse complement.
AGCCGGGAATGGCGTCAGAAGCACAAGAAACAGGAGCGCACTTGATTTCTCCGCAGAGTAACGTCAACACCGGTCACGGTACCGGATTCCACTGCTATGCTCATCGCGTCTCTCGTGGAACGAACGGCAAAGACACCGTTTCGCGCCTCGAACGCATCGCAGCGGCCAATCACCGCCGCATTCGCAAGATGAAAGAACGAGTACGCAGTAAGGACGCTCGGCAGGCCCTCGAAACCACTCGTCTGCGCCTCCTTGAGGTGCTGCTGCTCCTCAGCGAACGCCCCGAGAAGGTCGATACCGAAACCCGGTGGATCATCGACAGCACCATGTCCACGGCGCGAGACATCTACGCCAACGCGTCCAAGCTCGACGATGGACGCCGCATCGCTCGTAAGGGCAAACGCCGGACCGCCGAGGGAAAGGATCGCTTCCAGAACCAGCATGTGGACTGCGCCGACGAAACCGAAGAGGTGGCGACGCTCCCCGCCTTCCGTGGCCGCGATCTGATCGCGGAAGCCTTCCAAGATGGCCTCGAGAACAACGAGACGGGGCTTTACAACTAGCCACCCGGTGCGGCGGCAACAGCCAGCCGCCGCACCCACGCCCCTCGATCTCCACGCGCAGATCGGGGGGATTCGAATTTTATAGCAACTCTTTTCTTTACTTCTCCCCATTTTTCTGCTATTCTTGCCTTCCGCTGGGGATATAAGGCGGTCGCTCGGCATGGCTCCACTGGGGCTGCGCAGAGAGGAAAGTCCGAACACCCATGTCACAGCAATGTGATGTGTCTGCAGAACTTTCTCATTTTCGTCCAGTTTCGATGAAAGTCGAAGAAACTTCTGAGACGTACTCGAACGTACGTTGAAGAAGTTTCTGATGACTTGAGTCGAAAATGGGCAAAATGAGGAAGTTCTGCCCAAGTGTGTTGCTAACGGCAACCCGGCATACGGCATAACGATTCAGAATCGGCGCACCATCGCCCTGAAATACGATGCTTAAACCGAGGGAAAGTACCACAGAGACCATACAAATCAGACTTCGGTCTGACCAAAAGTGAAAAGTGCGGTGGTGTGTGTCGTTGCAAAACGCATGCTTCATCGTTCGTCCCATGGCAACATGGAGACGTGGCAAACCCACGCTGGTGCAAGAGCAAGATTGGTCGCTCGCACAGAGAGATGATCGTCCCGGCAAACATTCCCATGGTGGGAAATGTGCGCTATGACAAAATTCGGCTTACCAGTACTCCCCAACGGAAAGCTATATCGAACATCACGGCCTGACGGTCGTGATTTTCGTTTCTGGTGTAAACTACTTCCATATGAAGCGAGCAGATTTAGCATTTGCGTCACTCCTCATTCCGCTCGACTATCTTGCACTCGTTTCTGCGGCAATGGCGGCATACTCACTCCGCTTTACCTCGATCTTCACCTCTATAAAACCGGTTCTGTTCGCGCTGTCGTTTGAGCAATACATCAGCGTCATTCTCCCAATGGCGCTTGTGACCATGGCGATTTTCGCGGTGTCTGGCTTGTATGTCATCCATCCTCGTCGAATAGCATCTGAAATGACTCGAGTGATCACCGGCGTATCTACAAGCATCGCACTCATCCTCGCAGTCGCCTTCTTTTCCCGTGCGCTCTTTGAATCCCGATTCATCGTGCTGGCTACATGGATCCTTGCAATTGTATTCGTCCTCACCATTCGCGTACTCCTCCGGATATTCCAACGATCCCTTCGAAGATTCGACATCGGCGTCCATTCCGTTGTGATTATTGGGAAAACAAAAAGCGGGAACGAACTGAAGCGCTTCTTTGAAACGCATCCAAGCGTCGGCTACCGCGTCGTTGCTCATATTGCCCAATTCACCCCAGAGAGTCGCGACCGACTTCTCGATCTCAAAAAAAACGATGAACTCGATGCCATCGTGCTCGCGGACCCCGACGCGTCTCGCGTTGACGTCACGGCAATTAAAGTGTTTACCGATATCGAACACTGCACGTTTTTGTACAGCGCCGATTTGTTTGCCGGCAGCACGCTACGGCCAATCATGCACACATTTGCCGAGCAGCCAGTGATTGAAGTGCCAAAAACGCCACTCGACGGTTGGGGCGCAATCTATAAGCGCATTTTCGATATCGTTGCATCAAGCGCACTCATCATCATCACCCTCCCCCTGCAAGTCATCATTGCGCTTGCCATCGTTATTGAGAATCCAGGATCGGTCTTCTTCTCCCGTCCTCGCGTTGGCCAAGGCGGCAAAGAATTCTCGTTCCTGAAGTTCCGATCGATGGTTCAGGGTGCCCATGCGCTCCGATCGGATCCTAAATTTTTGAAAACCTACGGCAACGAACGCGAAGGAACGCCACTTTTTAAACTGCAACATGATCCAAGAGTCACCCGCGTTGGAAAGTTCATCCGAAACTGGAGTTTAGACGAAATTCCGCAGTTTTATTCCGTTCTTATAGGCAGCATGAGTCTTGTGGGGCCACGTCCACACCTTCCAGAAGAAGTCGCATTATACAAGCCGCACCAAAGAAAAGTCCTCACCATCAAACCAGGCATTACCGGCATGGCTCAAGTCAGTGGCCGGGCATCGCTTGACTTCGACGACGAAGTCCGACTAGATATGTACTATATTGAGAACTGGAGCCCTTGGCTGGACCTCGTCATTGTGGTCAAAACGCCTTTAGCCGTGCTTTTCAGGAGTGGAGCCTATTAACACTTGTTCAACGAGATTATGCGGGTTGCTCTTGTCCACGATCATCTGACGCAACTTGGTGGAGCAGAGCGAGTGCTTGAAGTTCTCCAAAGTCTTTGGCCGCTTGCGCCAACATACACGCTGCTCTACGACGCATCCGCGATGGATCCCGTGTTTGGTCACAAAGACATTCGCACGTCATTCCTCCAAAAAATCCCTGGTGCCATTCGTCGCATGCGATGGCTCCTTCCCCTCATGCCCGTTGCCACGGAACATTACCCACTCCAGGACTACGACGTTGTCATTTCAAGCGCGAGTAGTTTTGCGAAAGGGATCGTCACGAACGCAAACGCCATTCATATCTGTTACTGCCACACCCCAACACGATATTTGTGGAGCGATGCAACGAGCTATGTGGACGAACTTCGTGCCCCGGGATTCGTGAAGGCTCTTCTGCCGATTCTCCAAAGTATCTTGCGCAGCTGGGACAGGCTTGCTGCAGATCGCGTGGATATCTTCGTTGCGAACTCTGAAACTGTTCGCCAGCGTATTAAGAAGTATTACGGCAAAGACAGCGTCGTCATCCACCCGCCGGTCAGTACCGAGGATTTCTCGATCAGTTCAGCGCCAAAAACCGCATTCCTCATTGGCGGTCGTCTTGTGTCCTACAAGCGATACGATCTTGTTGTTGAAGCGTTTAATCGTCTTGGCATTCCGCTTATTGTCTTCGGTAGCGGCCCAGAAGAGGCGAATCTCCGCGCCATGGCGAACAACAACATTAGCTTTGTTGGACGAGTTACGGACGACGAACGTGCGAGGCTCTTCGCAAACGCCATCGCATTTATTCATCCCCACGAAGAAGATTTCGGCATAACCGCAGTTGAATCGATGGCTGCTGGCCGACCGGTTATCGCTTTCAAAAAAGGCGGAGCGACGGAAACAGTTGTTGATGGTGTCACCGGAACGTTCTTTGAAGAACAGACATGGGAGGCGCTTGCGGATACGATTCTCCATTTTGATGAGAAAATCTTCAATCCTGACGCGACCAAGGCATACGCAGAGCAGTTTTCGCTTGCGAATTTTCGAAAAGCAATGCACGACGTCGTGACGAAAGCGTGGGAATTAAAGAACGTATAAACGGACATGAAGATCGCGATTGATATCCGATCACTCACCGCGCCCCATAAAACTGGAGTAGGCATTGTGACCGAATCACTTGTCCGAACAATGGCGGCGCAGGCACCAAATGATACGTTCTATCTCTTCGCAACAGGCACGGAAGACACAGTAATGAATCTTCCAGCATTTCGTGAACACAATATTGTTCTTTCGCCGGTCACGATTCCAAATAAGATTGCGAGCATGCTCTGGGCATTGCCATTTGGGCCGACGATGGAGCGATTCCTCCCTGAGAAACCAGATGTCTGGCTCTTTCCGAACGCGCATCTTTTAAAGACGAAGCTTCCCTACGCCGTCATCTTTCACGATGCTGCGCTCCGCACTGTTCCAAACTTTTTCACGCTCAAAGATCATCTGCGAGCTCGGGTCACGAATGAAGAGCAAGTCTTTAAAGAGGCAAAGCGCGTCATCGCCGTCTCCGAACATAGCAAGCTCGATGCGACCGAATACTACACCATTCCCTCAGACCGAATCACGGTCGCGAGTCTTGGAGTGGACCATGATGTGTATTGTCCACGTGAGCAGTCATCCGATCGATCGTACCGGGCAGCATACGATCTGAATCGACCGTATCTTCTTGCGCTTGCCACACGTGAACCGCGAAAGAACATCGATAGCGTTGTTACGGCATACACCATATTCCGACAGCAGGGCGGACAGGCAATTCCTCTGGTGCTCGCTGGTGCAAAGGGTTGGAAAACACGCCATATCGACGCTGCGCTTGCCGCGTCACCGTATCGAGACGATATTCGTGAAGTGGCGTACGTCCCAGAAAAACACAAAGCCGCGGTGATTCGCGGCGCAAAGGCGCTTCTTTTCCCATCGTTCTACGAAGGATTCGGCCTTCCTGTCCTTGAAGCCATGGCGTGCGGAACGCCGGTCATCACCAGCATCTCTTCTTCACTCCCCGACGTTGCCGGCAATGCCGCACTTTACGTTGATCCACTCAATATTACCGACATCGTCCAGGCGCTCCACCAACTTCTCAACGAACCGCACGGCCCAAAGCTTCAAAGCGTTCTCCGAGCACGAGGCATCGAACGCGCGCAACAGTTCTCGTGGGAGAAAACTGGAGCGATCGTGCTTGAAACACTGAGAGAGATCACAAAAAGATCATAAATTTACATTCCCGCCTTCACCGTTCCCTTCCCCGTTGCCAACACATCGCCTTCACATTCCGTCGTCACCGCATCGGCTGATCGTTCGAGCACTGCTCCGGTCATGTCGTCTTTGGCGTTCAAAACTGTTTTTCCAACCAATGTTTTTGCAAGGCCGACGTCGGCGACTGTTGGGGTGATGGATACGCTGAATCGCGCAGTAACAGCTGCGGATCCTGCCGGAATGCTCGATGTAGTCCAGCGAACCGTTCGCGTTCCGGCGTCGTAGGATATTGATCCGCTTGTTGCAGTAGAAAAGTCGTCCCATGTTACACCTTCGGGAAGCGTTGCGGAAACCGTAATGGTATTCAAGCCATGCAAGCCGCTTGCAATCGTCCAAAGCGCACGATAATGCGTGGTGCTTCCAACCACTGGCGGCAACGGACCGCTTCCAAGTGGCGCGCCATCGTCGTCGAAGTATCGCAACATACTAAAGACCGCCGCATCGGAGTTCAGCTGTACCGTGAGTGGCGAAGCCTGGACGGTTATTGTGCCGCGCGTTGCACTGAACGCCACAGTGAATGTGCTGCTCACTGCGGTAAGATCGAGCTTCATTGGGAACGCCAGGTCGAGCGTTTTGTGGCTCCCTGCCGCAATAGTGCCAATCGTTTTCGCATCGAATGTAATGCCACTTGCTGTCACCTTTCCACCAGCAAGCACTGCAGTTCCCCAATCGATCGGAAGGTTGTCCTCGGCGGCGAAATCCAGAAGCGCGATTACATCACTCACCGCAACATCGCTTGTGTTTTCAATGCGGAGTGCAACACGGAATAACGATCCTGGATCCGCGACCACCGTTCCTTGCGATCCATTACCAACCATCAGAAGCGACAATGCGCTTCCCTTCACATCGGTAATCGCCGTCGCTGTCGTTTGTGGAGAAAATCGAGCGCCAGAAATTCCACTCACCGCCGTGAGTGTCTGCATTCCGGATGCATCTGATGCAAATGTCCCCGTCACCACAATTGTTGATTCTGAAACAGTCAACGCTGCAGGAACGACGACCCCGGTGGCTGTTGTATCGGCAACAATCGGATCGACCGCGGGTACTACAGGAAGAATGTCAGGCAACGTATACGTCAGCGCACCGCCGGGAGCCGACAATGGAACACTTGTCTGTACAAAGAATCCTGTTGGAAGCGTCAGCTCCACCTGCGGCGCCACAATCGTTTCCGTTCCCGCATTCTTAACGTGAATGGTATAGGTTACTACTTCCCCTACATTTACCGTGACCGGCGCATCGACCACCACAATGGTTGTACTCATGTTTGTAACAATCGTTTTCGTGGCAATGTCATGAAACTGCGCATTGAAATTCGCCGGCTGGTAGGATGCCAATGCCTGAATTCCTGTTGAACTTGGCACGTCGGAATTCCAAATGCCGTCGATGAGAATTTTTCCGTCGCTCTTTCCGGAAATCGTTCCGAGGTTAAACACCATATCGTTCACACTTGTCATCGATGGCGTGGACGACTTCATCACGAATCCTGCTGGAAGATTGATATCGATTTCAACATTTGTTAGCGGGTACGATGTTTGATTAGCGTAGTCAAATTCAATCGTCACCGGAGCGCCGCTCTGCAGCTCATCGGACGCAGTGAACGCCATGGTTAACGGTTTACCCTGCTGTTCCGGTCCAAAGTATCTGGAATACACCGCAAAACCACCAAGCGAGAGTAGGCAGACTACCAACAGGATACCGATGGTTCGAATCAAAAACCGTGTCAATCGCGATCCACCTCTTGTCACAATCTTTAGGTCATCACGCTCGTCGCCATAAATCGCCGAAAGGCTCGCATCGATATCAACCTCTTCATGGTGCGCGTACCTCCGTTTGGTAAGCATATGTTACCGATTCAAAATCCACCCAGAGAACGCGTCGCGAGTGTTATTGAACGTCGAAATATCCGTATCGTCTGTGGCAATGTTCGTCCAGTACGTTGTGAATGCCGATGGATAGTTCAGATGTACCGTCGTTGTTCGCGACACCACACCGGACTGTTTTTGTGCGAGCATTGAATACCCGTCATGACTATCAAATCCAAGCTGACGACGAGCGCGAGCAAGGAACGATGTATCAGAATCCGCAGAGAAGAGCACCTGCGGGATGCGATACGACATATGAACAACCTGCGTCTCCCCAGGCGCCGTCTGCATCCAACCGCCAAACACCGTCTTTCCAAATTCATTCCAAATATCCATGCCCGAAATTGCATCGCGTGTTTGGCCGCTCATCACAATGGAAAGATCGTCGTCCAAGCTCAGCGGAATGTCCGACGGCTCAAAAAGATTCTGCGACGGTGGCTCGAATCCATCTGCCGAGAGCAACACGCTTCCCTCGGGAACATAAAACCGAACGTAATCGACGTTATTTTTTCCGCTGAACAACGCATTCGCCATGCCGTGATGCGTTTTAGTGAACGTAAGATCGTCCACAATTGTTCCCGTTTCCGAAATATTCACTTCAAGATCGATCGTCTGGTCAATCACCGCGTCCGTTTTTCCTCCGCCAATATTCGTATCAACGACCATAAGATAATCACCAGCGGTTTGCTCGATCTCACCGGCAAAGCCCAACTCTTGCATTGCCTTTTGCGCGTCGTTATCGCGGAAATACACTTGGATATCGCGTTCCAATAATCCTTGTTCAATGAGCATCACAATCTTCACCAACATCTTTGCATCAGCAGCCTTCACCTTGTCAATAAGTTTTGGTGCCATGTCGCCAAGAATCGCTTTTGGTGTGTTTTTTGTTTTGTCTGCGTCTATTTCAACGGCCTTTTCTGTAGCGAAGAGGAAATTCTCAGCATTGATTATTAAACCGTATTCCGGCATTTCAATTGGACCAACCACGTCGAGCAGTTTTTCAACGAACGTCGCGTTCACCGCAATCACGCCATCAGTTGTTGGCCCGCCGGCGTGTTCATAAAACCACTGCATCTTTTTTGCAGACGTTGGAAAATCTGGGAACCAATTTCCGTCCTGGAATTCCCAGCGAGGATTAATTAACGACAGTGGTTTTGGCGCTTCTACGAATGTATCGAGCTGTCCTTGGACGTCGTACGTTCCCCCACCAGGCAGGCGCATGTTGGCAATGGCACCATTGTCCATATCTACCTCCGCGAAGCTTCCAACGAATCCACCAGTTGGACGAAGTTCCGTGTTGTTCTGGAATAATGTAAGGTATCGCATTTTACTCTCCCCGCCCAACAAGAACGTTAGTGTGTGTACAAACTTTAAGAACTCCTGCATTGATGCTGCGATTGCCGGAGTTTCCGATTGAAGCTTTGCTATCTTTTCTGTGTATTGTGCTGGGACGACATCGGAATTCACTTTTGCGAGCGCTGCCTGTGCTGCTAACGCGTGCGGAAGCGCATTCTCAATATACGCGCCGAGTAAATTCAGCTTTGTGACAATATCTGTAGAGGACTGTGAAGAGATTCCACTTCCCGCCTGGGTCATGATCGACGCCGTCTGCGACAACTCCTGACCGGCCGTCACCAATCCACGTACCGATTCATACGTTCGATCGGTTTGTGGAATAACGTTCACCAACGCAACAACGCCGTCATGGAGATCATTCAACGAGTCCTGTGCGTTCGCAAACTTTGCTGCCGCAGCAGAAAAGTTTGTTTGCGCTGCACCAAAATCACGAGCACTGAGTGCCGACGTCGCTCGAGATACATCGTCCAACGCCGCGATACCGATATCCTTCACCGCCCCAACTTGATGCGCAGTGCCCGAAAGTGTTTGCATGGCATGCAATGGCAACACGACAACGAAAGAAAGCATCATGAATGCTACGAGCGCGCGAACTGGTGCATGTTGTAAAAAACCCCATTCGAAGCGAATAACCTTCCGAAATATAGAAGAAGGAGCCCCTCGAAGAGGGTCTGCAATAACCCACGGTGACGACGGTGCATCCGATGTGAATTGTTCCTGCGTAATTGATTCCAGCGACCGTTCTTCAACAACTGCTGTCATCGGCACCAATGCTTCGAGCGACACTGGGGACTCTATAAATGCCGCAAGCGCGTCGTCGAGCGACATACTCGGCACGTTCGATTTCGCGGCAATACGCTTTGCCCTCGGTGCAGCTGATCGCGGCATAACAGTATCAGCCTCGCGAAGTTGAGCTGAAATATCTGCAAAATCGATTCCAAGATCCTCGTGTTCCTGATTCGATTCAAGCGAAAGCTGCTCATCGTCGCCATCAATAATGAGGCTCTTTGCGAGTGCCTCAATTTCCTCGGCAACGCTCATAACGGGCTGCACAACCGATTCCGCACGAGAAAGTTTTACGATGTACGGCGAAGGCTCCCCCACGCCCTGATGGATATGCAACTTCTTCGCGTTGTCATTTCGATGAAAATCAGAAAATCGCTCTGGCAGAGCGTCATCGTATTGATTCAGATTGTCGCGGTTTGCCTTCACAATCGTCGGTCTGCAAAATTTCGGTAAATGTCGCGCATCGCAAGCGCTGTTTTCTTCCAAGAAAACTTCTCGGCCTGGCAAATGCCTGACGCCTGAAGGCTATGCCACGCACTGGGCTGATACACGGCGTTGAGCATAAGTCGGGCGAGCGTGTCTTCATCATCGGGAGTAAAGTACCGAACCGCGTCACCAAGCACCTCTGGTAATGACGATGCATGGCTCGCTGCCACAGGAATACCGAGTGCCAACGCCTCCAACGGCGGAATGCCGAAGCCTTCAATGCGAGAAGCGATGACCAGGAGCGCTGCGTCGTGATAGAGCCGCGCGAGCACCGCATCTGTTGGGGTATTCACGAAACGGATTCGTGATGACGGAATGCCAATCTCGAGCGCGAATGCCTCAAGTTTTTCCACAAACATATCGCGCTTTCCGGCGAGCACAAGCATGGTTCGCTCGTCGGAAGAACAGAGTTTGCGGAAGCTGAGAAGTGTCGTCTCAAGATTTTTATGCGGATACGCGTTGCCGACGGACAGGATGTACGGCTGCTGCACACCAAGCTCTGCAAGCGATACTTTTTCAGCACCCACTGGCGGACGAACGCCGTTGTACACCACGGAAATTTTTCCGCCGGGCACTCGGAAGTGCTCAAGGATTGATCGCTTGGTGTATTGCGAAATGGCCACGATATGCTTACTGCGATGAATCGCAACTTCGAGCGTAATGCGGTAACCGATGCTCTTGATGCCGTACAGAAACGCATTCCGTGTTGTGGCGCGCGACGACGCAGGGTCCTCGAGGAGGATCAGATCGTGAATCGTCACCACAAACGGCACACGGGAGAAAATCGGCACATTCCAATGCGGATAGTGCATGAGGTTCACTTTGGCCAACGCAATTTCGCGGGGCATTTCTCGTTGTTCTGCAAACGAATACCACGGAACATCCACCATGCGTTTGGTAAAGTTTCCGTTGGTAATGGCACACTCGTGAAAGTTTTCCTTGCGCAAAAAAAGCACGTACTCATTTTCCTTGTCTACCGCCTGCAATGCCGTCACTAATTCTGCGGTGTAACGGCCGAGACCGCCGCCTCCAACGCGTGGACCGTAGAATCTTGCGTCAATTCCGATTCTCATATCCCCATTTTATCACGCCGTGTGGACAAAATGTGTTCAACTCAAAGGACAAGCTGTGCACAACACATACTTATCCACGGGACAAAGTTTTCGAATCTCTCCGATCGCTTAGAATGTATCCGTTCACCCAGGAGACAGTTCATGACATTGCGCGCGCTTCCGAAGGTTGGCGTCATCACGGTGTATTGTGGACCGATGTTCAGCGGAAAGTCCGAGGCGCTCCTGAGCGATCTCAGGCTCCGCCGCGACCATGGCCGTCAGCGGTTCCAACTCTTCAACCCCCGAACGAACACTCGGGATCGGGGCGTCTGTCAGAGCCGCAAAGGTCTCGAGGAGCCCTCCGTTAGCTTCGAGACCATCGCGGAGCTTCACGATCTCATCGATCCCGAAGCGAACGTCATCGCCTTCGATGAGGTGCAGTTCGCGCCCCGAGAGATCGTTCGGCTCATCGTCGCTCTGCGCGATCGGGGTCAGGACGTCATCGTCGCTGGACTCGACTACGACTTCTACGGCCTGCCGTTCCCCGTCGTCGCCGAGATCGCGAACACTACGCAGGACGTTCATCGACGCCACGCCTGGTGCACACAGTGCGGAGATCGCGCCCATTGGTCGCAGCTCCTCGCACAACTCCCCACCGACGGCGGCAACATCGTCATCGGAGACGACGAATACGAGGCTCGCTGCTTCGCGCACTTCACACCGAAGCCGTGAACAACACGCACCCCACGAACCCCCGGCCACGAAAGCCGGGGCGTTCTCGTTTTTAGAGAAACTATTTCCCGATTACACCCCTTATAAATCTCGCAGCCCGATACAGCCCGTACTTTCCCACATTCACCGGAATATCAAATGTGCCGGCGGTGGCGTACACGTAGCCACCGAAGCCTTCTTTGAAACGGGTGATTCCCCACCAAGAATGTTTTTCGGTTGCGCCAGGAGGAGCGATTCCCCAGAAGTCGTAATGAGATAATCCTTTTTCGCACGCATCTTGAATAACGAAATCTTGAAGCACTTGGGGTGATTTGAGTTCGCGCATTTGGTTTCCCGATGCTCCGTGGAGGTATGTTCGCGTACCGAAGGCGTCGATCGATAGTGCGACAGCCAAAGGAACTCCGTCCTTCGATGCAAGCGCGAGCCTTGCGAGACACGACGGCTCGTTGCCGAGCGCTTCGAGCATGGCGCGGTAGTATTCGTTCTCATGAATGTGGAATTCATCACGCTCCGCCGTCTGTGCCATCAATGTCACGAAATCCTCGAAGCGGTCGAGTCCAACGAATGCAACCTCAACACCTTTTTTCCGACCGAGCCGTGTGTTGTAACGCGTTTTTGGATTGAAATCATTGAACACAACTTCGTATCCCCTCGTCAGATCAAGAAGTCGCGTGGTTTGCGGATGCATTTCCTTCGCCGAGATCGTTTTCGGCAACTGCTCTATTGATTCCGTGCGAATGTAATCAACACCGATTCCGAGTTCGGCGACCAATGTCTTTCGCATGAATGTTGGCGACGCATCACCAAGCGGGCCCTTCGGCACCAGCCAGTACGAGATTCCGAGCGGTGCCGAAAGCTTCACCGCCTGCGCGACCATCGTTTTGTCGCCGTTGGTTCCGATGATTCGTTTTACTTCCCTTCCCTGACTCTTCTGAAACTCCCCCCACGCAAACGACTGCAAGAATGCACCACTTGCCGGAGCGAAGCGTGCAACCTGCGCGTCCCATTCTTGTTGCGAATATTCGGTCGTCATACGTGGCGAGATAACAACTTTAATGCCGACTTTACGCGAGATTCAGTAGTTTCGCCAGTAATATCTTTTGCAATTCCCGAAATATCCGCCTTTGAGTAACCGAGGCTTTCAAGTGCGTCGGAAACATCGGATTGCACCGACCCTGCTTCGGTCTTCTCCTCGAGAACAAGTACACCCTTCAAATCGAGAATAATCTTCTGCGCCGTCTTTTTCCCTACTCCCGAGATCGCATTAAAGAATGCAACGTCGTCAGTGTGAATGTGACGGATGATCTCTTCCGCCGATCCTGAAGCAAGTATTTTCTGCGCGAGCTTCGGCCCAACGCCGGACACGCCCATGAATTCTTCAAAAAGGGCCTGGTCGGACCGGTCAGAGAATCCGTACAAGTCATGTTTGTCCTCACGGATAATCTCACTGATCCAGTATTTGGTCCTTTCTCCAATCTCAGATTTCTGTCGTGCAACAAAAACACGATACCCAACGCCGCTCACTTCCAAGAGCACGCCGTCGGATTCCAAACCAGTAATTGTTCCGTCCAAGTATGCGATCATAAAATACCTAAACGACTCTGCAGTCAGTCATGTTGAGCGAAGCGAAACATCTCTCGCAGGTTATCCTGAATATCCTACGAGAGATTCTTCGCTCCGCTCAGAATGACGGAGGGCTTCATCGGATCCGTACAAATCTTATACTGAAAGCCCTTCAGCCGCGAGGAGCTTCTGTGCACGGTGGGCGCATTCTCGAAGATGCTCAGTATGGTCGGCGAAGACTTCTCCCTTCGATTCGCCACGAATCACCTGATACACGTGCTCCATGACCACGCCGCGTTCTGGACCGATTGGCGTCTTCAATAATGCGAAGATTGCTTCAGGCGCAAGGCCAGAGTCGCCAAGGATCGCCTTGATTCTGAGCTTGCGAGCGTGAGCCTGCCGAGCTTCTCGAGCAGCAAACCGCTCCGGCATTGCTGCATGTTCGGCACTCACGAATCGATGAAAGATGCCGAGATCGGTCTGCGCGCGATCGTTGACGAGGTTCAAACGACCAACACCGTGATCGATGAGTGCGATTGCGAGCAGCGCATCCAAAAATTTCTCCACGTTCAGCCCAGCTTTGCCTGCGCGAGCCGCAAACACGCCGAACTCCGATTCGTTTCCGGGCGTCGCAAAGAACTCCTCGACGTCATCGTGACTCCAACACAGCTCCGCAATGAACTTTTCATACGCATATTCGAGATCGAAACAGCGAATGATTGCCGCACGAATTTCGGCGTACTGCGGCGCGATCACCGCACGATCGGCATCGTCGTATATTGCAACGATTCCGGACTCCGCGAACCACGATGTGTTATCACCATTGTGTGCACGTCGCATTTTGTCGTATCGATGAAGCTCGGACGATGTTGAATATTCATCGGATCGTCGATTCGACCGCACAAACCCCTCTTTCTCCCCCGCCGATCCAGCATTCGCGACCAACAATAATCGATCAGGCTTCGCGATATTGTGCATGACGACGAAGGCGCGAAATGCATCAGGATAGTCACGAATCGCATCTTCGGCATCGAGTAATGCGAGCGAGAGCACCGGATCCGTGGCGATGTCTTCGCAGTTCCGCATTGACCCTCCCTCTACAATCGCATCGATCGCGACAAAAGCACGAACAATGTGATCGGCAACAAACGGCCCTTCGCAATGACGAGGTGCGGTTTGCGGCGTGGTCGATAACGCCGAGATGGAAGGAATACCCTGCGCGATGGCGGCGAACTGGTCTCGAGCAGCAATCAATCGAGATTCTGAAAGCATTTCTTCAACAAGAGCATGAGCCGACCGCGTGAGTCGGTGCTCGGGTTTTGCAAGAAAATCCATACTACTTCGTCAGGAGTGCAAGGTGATGCGCAGAAATCACTTCATTAACCGTCGGCAAATTCCCATTGGCATCAATCGGCTTGCCCCAACACAAATTCTGTCCAAACGTGAAACCGCCAAATGTCTGTTGAAGCGCAAGAGCGGTTGGGGTGTCTTGAACGTACACGATTCTTCCGGGCTGAGAAATAATAACCACCGGCGGCGTTTCAAATTCCTCCGCAACCAAGAATGAAATCGCATCACGAATACTCAAATGTGCGTCTTCAGATGTAACCACAATAACGCCTTCGACTGTTTTCCGATTCTTCCACGCGCTCTTCGCTGCCTTCTCTTCTTGAATGCGATTTGGATCAAGTATCGCATTTTGTTCACGGTAATACGCGATCATCCTCTTTCGATCGGCTTCGGGAACGTTCTCCTTTGCGATTTCCCACACAAAACCACGGTCGATGAGGCCGACACCGCGAATCAACACAGGATCGAACCCAGCAATGCGGAGCGTAGTGTCGTCCATATCGAACAACGCACGAATCTGTTCAAGCGAGCTCTCTTTGCGCATTCGGTCGAGCGATTCGTACCGATGATGATCGACGATGTGCACGTCGAACCCGAGTTCACGCAGCTTGTCTTCCGTAGAAACATTCGGCATTTCCACAATAACAATGTCATGCGCAACAGGATTCGTCTCGCGAATACGGCCAACAAGATCCGGCTCCACATCAAGCGTCGCCCCATGCGGCTGTGCTGAAACAATGCACGGAATATGCAACGCCTCCGCCAACGCCACGATCGTCATCGATTCGACGTCATTGCGGGGGGAAATGATAATACTGGTAAGCGGATCAAGGGACATGAGGAAAGTATAGCAAGTATTTGGGACTTTCTCATTTGCGGCGAGTTTCGGTGCGCGGCGAGCAAATCTCGCGAAACGTACTTCTCGGTACGTTGAGCGAGTTTGCGATGGCGCAAGCCGAAAATCGACCAAATAAGGAAGTGCCATAAAACCAAAACTCCCGCCAAAAGACGAGAGCTGAGGCGTCGAACCTTTTTGAGGTACGACTGTCCATATGTCTACTATGCCACAAAAAGTGACTTTTGTCAAGTATAGTGGCTAATATTAGCGATATATCTAACCCAAAGACCTTGTCTTTTTTAAGAAAATCCCATAGGATCCTCGCGGGAGGGTGCAATGAATTTCGCGACAGATACTCTGAAAAAAAGTGGCCTCACGGCCGTCGACCTCGAGCGACGGACGGGCATTCCCCGTGAATACTTCCGACGGCTCCGTCGCGA
>CALRHV010000002.1 GCA_943359525.1 Candidatus Uhrbacteria bacterium | reverse complement strand
AACATTTTTATTGCCGTATGTCCCAAGACAACCTCATCAAATTGGAGTGCACCGTCTGTAAGTCCTTGAACTACCGTTCTTCCAAGAACAAGAAAATTCTCAAGGATCGCCTGGAACTGAAGAAGTTCTGCGAAAAGTGCAAAAAGCACCAAATGCACAAAGAAACGAAGTAGCGAAAGCTGCTTCGTTCTTTTTTTCGTTGACAAAAGCCAAGAAATTGGCTAAGGTTCGCAATGCTAGACGGCGATCCTGCCCAAGGCAAACAACCTCCAAATGATCGTTCATGAACGAACGATTGGGAGCGAGTCATGAAACAACGCACGGCAAGCATCGAGGCAATCCTCGATACATTCACCGAAGACCCGGACACCACCATCGCGATGCTCAACAGGGCACGCACGGAGCTTCTCCTGGAAGCGCTCCTGGCGGACGTCCCCAAGGGCACCAACTGGATGCACCTCCTGCGGATGGCCAACGGCATCGGCAAGGCAACGAATGCCGAGTGGTTCCGGCGCATCATCCGCGCGGCGAACAACGAGCTTCGGCGGCGCGAGCTGCTTCAAGCCTTCGTGGACTACGGCACCAACGAGAACGATCTTCAGCTTCTACGCTTTGAGGACGCCATCACCGCCGGAGTCTTCGACGAGCTCATCGTCCATCTCGGCCGCGAAACCATCGAGAACCTTGCGAAGGGTACACTCGCACAGCCCATCGTCATCGCCTACTCCGCGGGCCGCATCCAGCGGTTCATCGAAGCCGGTGATCCGAAGCGTGCGTTCGACGGACTCGTGGACTCCGCAACCATCATCGAACGTTGGCGTCCGCCGCTGTTCGAGAAGTGGGTGGAGCGTGTGTGGCAAGCACACCGAGACAAAGGCCTGCTGACCGACCTCACCGACGATCCGCGGGACTGGCGGAACAACGACTGGGAAAAGACCATGCGGTTCGGCCAGAACCGGACCGGATTCAAGACCAAGAAGCCGAAGAAGCCGACGATCAACCTCATGAAGGAAGCCGTTCCGCTCGGGAAGCTGTGGGAGCGCTACCAGCGCCCACCGACCGTTGCAGAGAAGGCGCTCGACTGGGGCGAACACGAAGGTTGGCGGGGCGTGATGTACAGGAACTCCGCACCAAACATGGTGGAGAGGCCTGGCAACATGATCCGAGACATGGCGTGGCACTGGCACAACGAATCCAAGGAACGGAAGCTTCGGGATTTCTGCGGCCAGCACGGCATCCCGTACACTGATCCCGTGTAGGGATCGGCACGACGAACGAAGCGCCCCGGAACTCGAGAGAGTCCGGGGCGCAACGCGTTTTGTCTATTTTTTTTCCGCAATCATTTCTTCAAACTCTACAATCTTTTGATTATCGGGATTCACTTCACGGAGGTGGTCGATTGCTTGCTGAGCCGCGTAACGCTCACCGACCTCGATCGCGGAGCTAATGAAGAAGTCGAGATACTTGGGATTGTTTGGGCTGATGATTTTTGCTTTTTCGTAAAAACCGTACGCAGCCTTCATATCGCCTTCGGCCTCGAACACCTCACCAAGCGCCGCAAGAACGCTCGCATCTTTTGGCGCGAGTTTTACAAGGAATTCAAGCGCTTCCTTTGCTTCTGCGTGCTGACCTTGCGAAAGATACATTCGGCCGAGCGTTTCGTACGCCTCAATATTCTTTGGATCGTGTGTAACGACGGCGATGAGCTCTTTTTCTGCAACGTCGTACTTGCCAGCCGTAATCGATATCTTTGCTTCGTCAATCATGCATCGCAATTCTTTCGCATCTGTTTTTCCAATACGTTGGCCAGCGACATAACGCCGTTCAAGTGCAGTAAGCTTTCCGGCTAGGCGACGAAACCATTCTTGAATCGATTTTATTATTGGTGAGATTGACGTCTTCCAAAAATTTCTCCCTTTCTCTTCCACTTGTCGCATCATGCGCTCTTCGAGCAACGCGTTTTTTGTTTCTCTCGTTCGTGTTTCCTTTGACGACATCGGGTCCACAATCGAAAGCTGCGGAGCTTTCTGCTTCGCGATGACAACAACAGTTCCAAGCGAACCAAGGAATACAATCCAAAGTAATCCGTCGATGATCGTCATACGTTTTGTGCAATCATCACTTGGCGACCGGCGGTGATAATCGCCTCAAATTCATGACTCTTCACACTCGCTCCCCCAACCAACACGCCATCGATTTCCGGCTCGCGCAAGAAACTGTACGCATTCGTGCCGTCCACTGATCCACCGTACAGCACCTGCACAGTTGCGCCAACGCCGATCTTCTTTAGCGCCTCACGAATCACATTGTGCATTACAATCGCATCAGCCGGAGTAGCGCTCACTCCAGTACCAATCGCCCAAATTGGTTCGTACGCCACAATCAATCGCGACGTCTTTGTCATCGTCACACCACGTAGCGCAGCGCTGAGCTGTTGTGCAACGAATTCTTCTGCCTTTC
The DNA here is from genome assembly GCA_943359525.1 of Candidatus Uhrbacteria bacterium. Lineage (GTDB taxonomy): Bacteria > Patescibacteriota > Patescibacteriia > UBA9934 > UBA9934 > CAIKHN01. The sequence continues at coordinate 103,267 of CALRHV010000002.1, read as the reverse complement.
CTGCGGCTCGTGTTTCTTTTGATTCACCCACACACAGAATCGGAACGAGCGACGTCTGCGCAATCAACTTCATCTTTGCATTCACCACGGCATCCGATTCCCCGTTCATCGCCCTGCGCTCCGAGTGACCGATAATAACGAATCCGCATCCAGCGTCATCGAGTTGCGCAACGGAAACGTCGCCGGTGAACGCGCCGAATCGTTCTGTTCCCATGGTTTGCGCACCAAGGAAAACGCGCGTGCGGACAAGCACCTTGCGAACTTCAGACAATGCCGTGAACGAAGGGCAGATCACAATCTCCGGCAAAACCTCGTGCCCCATTACGGACCGCAACACCCCACGCGCGTGCGCGATGGATTCTCGAATGCCAAGATGCATTTTCCAGTTGCCGATAATGGTTTTCATAGAATCGATTATGACGTTGGGAGCAATGCCTTCAGCTCGTCTTCACTCTTAAACGGACCAATTGCCGCAAGCGACATTCGATCGAAGCGCAAATACTGTTTTGCGACGCGAGCAATGTCTTCGAGCGTGACTGCGTCAAACTTCTTCAAGCGCTGTGCTGGTTCTTCGATTGTTTCAAGGAACAATGCTTGTCGTCCGTAGAATTCTGCACGATCTGCAGAATCTTCAAGGCTTAACGATAAACCTCCGCGCACATTCTCTTTCACCATCGCGAGTTCGTCAGCAGTCACGCCATCGACCGCTGCTTTACGAAGTTCATCGCTAATAACCTTCATCGCTTCCTGCAAACGCATGGCATCAAGTCCGGCACGAACCGTAAACATGCCGATGTCTTGATATCCTTCAACTCCTGTTCGCACGGTGTAGCACAAACCACGACGCTCACGAACTTCCACAAACAATCGTGAACTCATCGTTCCACCAAGAATCGCAGAGAGTAATTTTAACGGAGCTTCGTCCGCATGTCCGCGACCAACCGTTGGGAATCCGAGAGAAAGCTGAATTTGTTCAAGGTCTTTGTGCTGATATCGAATACGGCCGACACTCGTTTGGTCGCCGATGACGCCGAAGGTTGATCGAGCCGATCCTGATGGCGCAACTGTGCCGAATGTTTTCTCGAGCTGATCGAGAATGTCGCTCGGGAGCTTTCCCGATGCGACGATCACCATATTTTCCGGTCGGTAATGCGATCCATGGTAGGCGATCACATCGTCGCGCTTCATCGTCTTTACCGACTCTGCAGTGCCCGCGATGTTCTTTCCAAGAATGTGTCCATCGAACATTGCTTCTTCGAGCAAATCCTCGATATGCATGATCGGGTTCTCTTCATACATTTTGATCTCTTCCACGATGACATTCTTTTCGCGCTCCATTTCTTCGGCATTAAATACCGAGTGAAATATCATGTCGTTCAACAAATCGACGGCAACAGGAAGCTGCTCGCCAGCAATCTTCACCCAATACCCCGTAAGATCTTTTCCGGTGTACGCATTATATTGCGCACCGTACCGATCGAGCTCTTTTGAGATATCCACGGTTTGTGGACGACGAGTAGTTCCTTTGAACATCAAATGTTCAACGAAATGAGAACCGCCCCAGACCGCATCGGTTTCGTTACGTGATCCAACCTGAAACGCAACAAGAATCGCCGCAGCGTCTGTTCCAGAAAATGGCGCGAGCACAACCTTGGCACCATTTTTGAGATTCGATTGCGTAAAGGACATACTTTTAGATTGTTGTGATTTCCTTCTCTTTCTTGTCCCCCATTTCTTCAATCTTCGCGGTGTATTCCTTCACGGTCTTTTCGAGAAGCTCTTCTAACCGGCGCTTCTCGTCTTCCCCGCCTTCAACTTTTCCCATGGCCTTTCGTGTCTCCTCACGAACGCGACGAATTTGGACACGAGCGTCTTCCAATTTTTCTTTTGCGAGCTTTACCATTTTGAATCGCGTCTCTTCCGTCATCATTGGCATGTTTAAGCGAAGGGATTTTCCATCGACGACGGGATGAATGCCAACATCACTCTTTGTAATTGCTGCCTCGATAAGCTTCACCACACTCGCGTCCCATGGTTCGATGAGGATGGTTTTTGCATCTGGCGTGGTGATGGTTGCGAGCGCCTTGATTGGCTGCATTGCGCCATACGCCTCAACCTGCACCGGCTCAAGAATCGCGGCCGACGCACGGCCAGTACGGATCGCACCCAGTTCAGTTAAAAGATGTTCAAGCACCTTGGCAAACTGCGGTTTTGTATCGTCGATAATGCTCATAATATTGGAATGTTCACTGACTATTCTAAACCAAACACCACGCACCGTCAACGCGGTACGTGGTGATATTTTGCGAACTTCTGCGAAGTTTTGTGTGGATTTACTCCTATTTCTTTGCGATCGTCGCGCTGCCGAGGTACACGTGAGTGTTATCGGCCGGATCGACGAGCAACGCTGTTGCCGCGCGCGTTGAAGGAAGCTCGCTTGTCGTCCATGCGCTTCCGCCGGAGGTTGAGCGATTCACGGTGGAATCGGTGCCGTAGTAAATGACGTCGCCGTTGTCTGGCGCAACAGCCACGGAATAGATGCGCACCTCACCGCTTGCCGAAATAAGCGATACGCCGGACCATGTTGCACCTGTATCTTTCGACACGAGCAATCCGTACTGTGTGTTCATGACGATGGTTGATCCGTCCTTGTTCTGCGCAAACCCGTACACACGGTCTGACGATTTGTAGTCTTTCAACGTCTTTTCAAGACTCACCCATGTTGCGCCGCTGTCTTCGGTGCGTTGCAATCCGGTCGTCTTCGTTCCAACGAAAACAATTCGACTATCTGCGCCGCTAATTGCGAGCGCCGTCACTGAAGAATCTGTTCGAGTAATGGTGCTCCAACTTCCGCCACCGTCTACCGAGCGAATCACATCACCTGCACTATTACCGATCCAGATAATCTTCGGATCGTACCAATCAAGCGCCATTGCGGAAACAGTCGTCTTTGCCTGGCTCTCCACATACACGCCGGTATCAAACGTTCGTCCGCAATCGTCCGTCTTCATGACGCGATCCTCTTTTGCGACGAAATACGTGCATACATCCTTCGAGCTCACGGCAATGGCCACAATCGCACCTGCGTTTGCCAGTGCTTCTTCTGGCCGCTGCCACGACGCGCCATCATCGAGCGAATAGAACATGCCGTTTGCCACGGTGCCCGCGTAAATTACCGAACTGTCCTGTGGATCAATCGCGAACGCGGTCACATCAACGTTTGCCAACGAGCTTGTTCCCGTTGCGGTTGGCACGACCGCCGACTGTTCCCACGACTTTGTTGCATCGACGGATTGCCAAATGCCACCCGAGGTTACGGCTGTGCTGCCGCCACCAAAGCACCCCGCACCAGTGAGTGTGAGTGCCGCAAATGCAGCACCAAAGCGAAAAAGTTTATTCATACTTCCCCAATTGTAGCGCAAGTTGCTCGAAGGCGATTGTGGAGTTCCCATTTGCCGCGATTCGCTCCCGCGTTTTGAGCACAGCGTTGAGCGCTTTCGACGTAGCTCTTTCCGATCGCTCCAGTTCAGCGACCAAAGCGCCCAGGAGTTCGTCGATATCGAGAATCTCGCGTTTTCCAAGACTTTGCGCAACTTTTAGCCGATCGACGAGGGACGACGATGTGAGGTTTTTGACGTCTTCTCGACATTCTGGGGAGACTGCGCGATCGAGATTCGGAGCAAACGGGATCGTAACGATCCGCGAAAGAACTGTGGGTAACATCGCCGCCAGCTCGTGGACGACAAGAATGACGACGGTTTTCCCGGCTGGTTCTTCGAGGGTTTTCAGCAATGCGTTCTGTGCTGCCACCGAAAGGATGTTCGCGTCGTCGAAGATTGCGACGGTTTGGCCGTGGATTGCGGATTGGCCGAGGAGATTCAGCGCGTCGCGAATATCGTCCAAGTCGTAGGCTCTTGAACCAGAATCACGCACAATCGGCGCCATGGCAATGAAGTCTGGGTGCCGAGAAAGCTCGTCGTTTGGCACGCCCAGCAGCCCAGCAGCAAGCGCTCGAGCAATCTTGAATTTTCCCGAATGTTCTGCCCCAGCAAGCACTAAACCGTGCGGAACGGTGCCACGCTCCAGCATGCCCAAAAGTGCCGAAATCTGCTGTTTATGGCCGGAAATATGCGAAAAGTTGTCCATCATATGTTTGACTTTTCTGCGATTTTCTGCTATTCTACCCGGTTCGCGTTCTGATGGGAAACCTTCAGGATTTGCAACGATGCAACGACCACCTTCACTCCAGGATTTTCCCGTGTACAACATCGCGTTACAACAATGGCTCCGTCACGAAGAACGTCGACTCACCGAGATGGACCTCATGGACTGCCTGGAATTCAACCGTGCCCTGGCCGATCTCCCCAACCCTGTCTCCGGACGGGGCAAGGCAGCCAAAGCCATCAAACACGGCGAATCCGTCGATGACGTTCTCGATGCGCATGCCGAAGCGCTGCGTCGCGCGGGACAGGAAGCCATCACTGCGGCGCAAGAAGCCATCGCCACCTCGCAGCGGGAAAGGAAGCGGCGCCAGAATCAGGCTCGGAGGCTCCGCGATCGCGCAGCCGCCGAGGAAGACTGGACTCCCGATGAACTCGACGAGTTCCGCTCGCTCTCCGCAGATTGAGGAATCGTCCAACATCAACCCACGCCACGCACGGAGTTTCGAGAGAAGCTCCGTCGCCCCGAGTGCATGAAGCGATTCGTGCTCTCAGTGCGACAGTACATCGCAGATTCACAGTACAAGAATCACTCTACACGACAACGTTTCCGATTTCGATGGATTCGAATCGAATCTGCCGAGATCGGGAATGTTGTCTGTAGATATCTGGAGGCGGAGAGATGGCTATTTTCCACAAGTAATTTTGTGCAATCTAGCCGACACGCCAGCGGACGACAGGGTTTCGACTCTCTCGTTCCACAGAGGTGGGTCATGGCGTACATCAACTTCGGCTGATCACTTCGCCCGATCCCCTCCAGTATTGTGTAGAGAACAACAAAACCCCCGACATGCTTCGGGGGTTTTGTGTTATTCATTTCATCCACTCCTCAATCTTCCCCGCGGTGTGCCAGGCGAGTTCGAGTGTAACACGGCAAACGTCGGCGATGGTGATAGAACGGATTTCTATCGCAGTAGGATCGCCTCCCGACGACAGCAACAACACTCTGTCGGCGCACACACGCATTTCGCCGGATACCGACAGCACTGCTCGTGGAATCACACGAATCTCTTTGCATCGCTGAATGAACATATCTGACGGACACCCGTGCGTGATATTTGCCGATCGTTGATCGCCCCGAGCAAACACCGCGAGAGAATCTCCAGGAAGCAACGCAAATGCATTACGCGCATCGGTAACCGGTGTAGTGCCCTCAATGTACCGAACCGCCGAACACAGTCCACCGCCGAGCGATGCTAGCGCTTGCAAGTTTGGAAGAAGCGATTCAAATCGTTCCAATTTCGATGCACAGATTCGACGCTGCTCTTCCAATCTCTCCCGAATTACCATCGGCGACCCTAGAACAAACGTCTTTTCTTTGCCATTGCTCTTTACTCGCGCAAGGCCATGATGGACGAGCGACATCATCACATCGTGTGCCGTTGGCCGTGCAAGTGAAAACCGCTCACCAATGTCGCGCGCCGTCATTTCACCCCTTTGTGCAAGAAGAACGTAGGCTTGAGCGATGCGCTCAGAAAATCCGAGTGTCGTCAGTTCATCAACAAGTTGAATCAACATATGCGACCAGTATGCAAAAAGAGCCGATGAGGCTCTTGTGCATGAACGGAAATACGAGTTCGGCAGCTAGCGAATACTCACAGCGCCTCGCAACGCCTTCCATGTTTCCGCCGCAGTCGTTTCCCACGAAAACTTCTGGATTTGCGCAAGACCACGGATCCGATAGTCATCGCGAGTTGCCGCGTTCATCATCGATTCAATAGCGGACGATAACGCTAAAACATCATTCGGCGATACCAGAACCGCCGCATCGCCACACACCTCGCGCATCACCGCAATATTGGATGCGATTACCGGCGTGCCGTGCTCCATCGCCTCGAGCACAGGAATGCCGAACCCTTCAGCCACCGATGGAAACGCAAAGCACATCGCATTCGATAGCAAGATCGACGCATCCTCGTCAGAAACATATCCTGTTAATCGCACAAAATCCGTAATCTTCTCTTCTTCAATCACGCGTCGAATTTCTTGTTCGCCGTAACCAAATGAACCCGTAAGAACGAGCGTTAACGGATTTCCCGCACCAAGTTTTCGCTTGAGTTGTGCAAACGCCCGAACAAGCAACGCGGTGTTTTTCTTTTTTTCTAATCGGCTGATCGAGAGTACGTATTGGCGCGCACCGATCTGAAGTTTTCGCAAAAGTTCTGAAGGCTGGAGGATGACCGAAAGAGTCGGCGCAAGTGGAGTGACAACGATACGTTCTGCTGCAACACGATAATAGAGTTGAAGATCGCTTTTTGTTGCTTCCGAAGGCGTCAGCAAAATTCGCGCTCTGCTGATTGCTCTCTGTACCGCCAAGTCTTGGCGATGCAACGCAACTGGGTCGTACACATCGCGGTGAGTTCGAAATGCAACATCGTGAAGCGTCGTCACTACAGAGAGACTTTTTCGTGTCAGGATCGGAACTTCATGACCAGGAACAAATAACATCGTCGGCGGGGAAAATAGCATCTCAAGACTCAATCGACCGTGCGTCCATCCCTTTGAGAGAAAAAAAGAAAGAACCTTCCAAGACCAGCCCCGTGGAAGGCCGATCCCAGCCGGAATCGATCGAACATACAGCTCAACGCGCTCGTCGATCTCGAGCGGAGCCTTCATCATGGCGCTCAAAAGAAAATGCACGTAACGCTCAACGCCGGTGGGATTAGACTTCGTCAACGCACTTGCATCGATACCGTATGTTTTCATATAGCCCTATTATGCCGTAAACAAACTTCGCTTGTAGGATTCCAAGTTTTCGAGCGCGAGCCCGGTGCCTTTCGCAACACAAAGCTGAGGATCTTCGGCAAGATAGGTTGGTACGCCGGTTGCCTCGGCAATGAGGCGATCGAGGTTGCGGAGCTGTGCAGATCCGCCGGAGATAACAATGCCCTTATCCATGACGTCGGCAGAAAGTTCTGGAGGAGTAACGGTAAGCACTTCTTTGAGTGTGGAAAGAATTCCCTCAAGCAACGGCTGAATTGCTTCGGTGACGTCGTCGGACGAGACTTCGATGATCTTTGGCAAACCAGTGATCATATCGCGACCCTTTACTTCCATGCGAAGCTTGTCCGTAAGGTACATTGCGGATCCGCAACGAATCTTAATGTCTTCCGCGGTGCGTTCGCCGATCGCCAAACCGTATGTGCGACGAATATGTTCCATGATGGCCTGGTCCATCTTTACACCGCCGATACGGACCGATGTTGATGCGACGATTCCACCAAGAGAAATAACGGCCATCTCACTTGTGCCGCCGCCAATTTCCACGATCATGTGGCCGTTTGGCGAACCGATTGGAATGTTTGCGCCAATAGCGGCAACAATCGGCTGCTTAATAATATACGCGCTTTTTGCGCCAGCAGAGATTGCCGCATCAACAACAGCGCGACGTTCAGTGGATGTGATTCCACCAGGAACTGCGATCATGACTTCTGGACGAAAAATACGCATGCCGCCAAGTGCCTTGTTCATGAAGTATCGCAACATCGCTTCTGTTGTTTTGTAATCCGCGATAACGCCATCTTTAAGTGGGCGCCGCGCAATAATCGAATCCGGTGTACGACCAAGCATATCCTTCGCCTCTTTTCCAACCGCAAGCACGGTTTTGTCGATTTTGGAGACGGCGACCACCGACGGCTCGTTGATGATAATTCCTCGTTTTGGAACGTAAACAAGGACGGTTGTCGTCCCCAAGTCGATCCCAATTTTCTTATTGAACATCATAGGGCTTCCTCATTTGGTCGATTTTGGGCTTGCGTCATCGCAAACTCGCTCAACGTACCGAGAAGTACGCCTCGCGAGATTTGCTCGCCGCGCACCCAAACTCGCCGCAAATGAGAAAGCCCTAAAACCAAAAAAATCCCAAATTCCTTCCAAAGACTACCCCATCGACCCCCAGATGACGACCGAACTATCCCCATATTCACCGGCTCGATTTTCTAGAAATTCACCCGATATTCTTTGTTTGTATCCAACGTATCCGTCGCGTCGTAAATATCGTCGCCCCACAGAGAGAATCCTTCTGCTGGCACCGCGGAACGCAACGCATGATTAAAATCCAGACGGAGGACAACATCGCGAGGATCGGCGCCGATTTGTTTGAGCATCCTTAATGTGTACGACCCAGCAGCAACAGCGGTCGTCACGCTCGCCGGAAGTTGATACGTAAACGTGAGCGTTCGCGACTGGCCAGGCTCAACAGAGGTAAACGTGCCAAAACTCGTTAATCCGAATTCGGATTCTGTGGTGACAGCGCCGGCCGTGCCCTGGGGATTCCGAATAGCATCGTTCGCAAGCGAGCCGGTAACCGAGATAAACTCAGATCCCACTGGAACGTAAATTCGTGTATACGTTCGGTAGCGCGACGTCTTCCAATCAAACGATCCCTCATGTTTATAGGTGATCGCTGCTGTTGCTTGAAATCCACCGTTGTGCGGAGCGATGGCGTAGTTGACCGTACGCTTCACAACAGGATCAGATTTTAACGACGCCATGTTTGCATCAACAACCATCAGCACATCCGCTGCTGTTCCTTGAGAAACTTTACCCGACCACCCTGCGTCATCCAACACCGCTTGTGTTCCGCTGTCGGCGCTGTACAACGCGACTTCTTTTTTTGCAAATCCTTCAGCCAACAACGCAAATACTTCTTCGAATCGCGACGACGGCACCTCAAGAAGCTTATCGAGCAATGCGTTCGTCAGCTTCCCTACAATATCCTTACGATCTGCGCGCAAAATACCTTGCTGCTCAAACGCAATCTCCACCTGAAACTCTAAAAGATCCGCAGCATTTTCCGACGTATACGTTTGCCCATCAACCGTGAGCGGCCCAACAAATTCGAGGAGATCGCTCAAGAATGTTGTCGTCATACCAAACGCGCCGTGTACTTGAGGCGCAGGCTGACCAGATGCTGCAATTTCTTGACGGAGCAACGCAATGGCGTCCTTTGCGCCCGCACCAAAATCTGGCGACCATGTGCTGTCGCGGAAATACCAAATCGGCTGTTCAAGGTATTTTACGATTGGCGCAGGCGACGGAGCAGTGTATGCCGGATTTCCTGCAACTAGTGCATCCACGGCATACGTATCGTCTGTGGTTAAGCTCTTCATGTCGCCGTCGCGAATGACGAGCAGGCCGTACGTTCCAAGGAATCCTCCTGTCGGGCGAAGCTCGGTATCGTTCAAAAACATCAGCAAAAACTGACGATCGCCATCAAGCCCAGTAAACTCGCGCGTGATTCCAGCAAACGGGACGAGAAAATCAACGCCCGTCTTGAGCTTCACGAGAACGGTTTCAAACGGCGCAATAAGATCATCGATCCCTGCTGCACCAGAAAGTTCATGGAATGTTGCAAGATCTTCCGTCGCGAGATCGAGCCTCACCTGCATCGTGCGAAGCGATGGCAACGATGCCGCAAGCCGAGTAAACAATGTCCGTTTCACTTCAACTGGTAAATCATGTATTGGCGTGTCGGCAGCACCAGGCTCTTGCCACGCGAGTGTTGAACGGGCTTCCGCGACAACGCTGTAAATATCCTGCGCAATACCAATCGCTTCTTCGAGCACGTCCACCGTTTTCTCCGTCGCATCGAGTACTGCTACACCGGCGTTGTATCGTGCACCAAGCCAAGGAATATATGATGTGAATTTCAGCATGGACGCTCCGCTCTGTGCCTCAATCAATCCTTCGTGCGCGAGGGCGAGATTCGTTTCTGCCTGCTCAAAATCGGTGTCCGCGATGTCGGTTTTTGCCAAAGTAAGTGCTGTGCGAGCAGCAAGCGCACCGTTCACAATTCGCGTAATGCCCACGCCAACATACGCCAGAAATATCACAAGCACGAAGGCTCCAACAATAACAAATCCCGCGCGTCCCCGCTTTCGCTTTGCATGCAAAAATACTGGAGGCGCCGCTGGCGTTTCCGTGTGATGATGCGGAGGAAGTTGTGCCTGTGATGGCTCTAAGAACATGCTAACAGTGTATCACGCGTGCCATAGCTTTTACCGCTTTGCGTTTGCGAAACATCGACGGCAACATGAACGGCATACGAAGCAACGCGCGACGCGTTTCAGGTTCGGCGATCATGCCATAGAGCACTCGGCTTCCGTCGTATAAAAGAATCCAGAAAGAGTTCCGAAGCAGCTCACCGAGCGTGAGATTCTTGAACAGCACCCACAACTGATTCCGCGTGGCGAGCGCCGCAGCAGACGGCCTGCGCATTTTGCGATTGCGAAATCGTTGCCAAAGCGACTGTTGGTCGGCGCCGAACATTCCCCGATAGTGATGCGCACGAGCCGCCGGAGCAAAGAGTGTTCGATGTCCAGCTCGATAGAAACGCATCGCAAAATCTACATCTTCGCGATACAAAAAGAATTCGCCGTCAAACACCTCGCCCGCGATCATCACGTCACGAAGCGCCGTTGCTCGTACAAGAAACAGCGTCCCCGCTGGCCCAAAAATATCCGTCTTCTCGTCAAACTGCCCCGTGTCCATCTCCCCCGCGCCACGATCCGCCGTCCGCCAACCTTTGTGAACAATCATTCCCGTAGAATCAAGAATGTCGGACTTCACCGCATCGCTCTCTACATCGCCTCGCTCAGAATACGCACGGAAAATCTTTGGCTGTACTGCATCAACATCCGAATGCTCCTCAAGCACCTTCACGAGTTCCTCGAGCATCGTCGGACGCCAATCCATCTCCGAACTCGCAATGAGAATCGCGTGCTCCGCCAGATCGCCTGTGTATCGTTCCATCGCCAACCGCGCAAGCTGATTGTGACCAGCCGCGAATCCCACATTCTTCGTGTTACGCACCGCAAGCCAGTGCGGCTCATTCTGCATAATATACTGCAACGCCTCCCCATCCGGATTCCCATTATCCAAAATCCTCACACTGAAATCCTTATGCGTCTGACTCCGTATGGCCGCAAACACCTCCGGCAAATACCGCCGATCATTCCACGAGACGATGTTAATGGAGATGTGCATAATCGATATCACGATCGTAACACTATTTCTTTAACCGATTCACCGATTGTGCACTTTTGAGATAATTTTCTTTTGTAACAATCGATTTTCCAATTCGCTTCTCTAAACTCTTCCTGGCATCACCGGCAATCTTGCCGCCAAATTCCGCATCATTTTTGAGCTTCTTCACTCCCTTTGAATCCTCTACTTTATGAATCTCTGTCGTTGCCTTTTCGCCAAGTAGCGAAAAAATAAGCTCAAAGTCATCCATATGATCCCGAAGATTCTCCCGCTTTAAACCTTTCATCTTTTTATACTGGCCCGGCGTAACGCCAAAAGTTGCTTTCGAGATTTCTGCCGTAAGGATCTCATAATCTTGTTGATCTTGAGCTCCACGATCTTTCCACTCATCTGTAAGTTCTTCGCGTACAACGATTCCCCGCATCCGCAACGCGATCCATTCTTCATCGTAGCCCTTCAATTTATACAGCGTTCTCATTCTTTTCGCCGCCAATTCAGGGTGCTCGATTTCTTGTACACGTTCAAAACCAACCTTTGCGAGCCAACGCTTCATTGGTTCAGCTTTTGGTGACGGAATCGATTGTACAATGCGAAACATAGCCTCAGTATCAGCACAATCCGTGAAATACATCTTGCCATCGGCACCGGGCATTTTCAGTTGTCTACAAATTGTAGACAACTGAAATTTTCCCTCAATTTCAACGCGTGCCTTCATTGCCGTCCAATACTTCTTTGGACTTTCACTATCTGTTAAGGCTGCAATCACATCCACAACCGAAAACCACCACTCCCCATTATATAAAACCTTCCGAATGTTCTTCCCCTGAAACATGGCAATGTTCATAGTTCATTATCGATTGATGATTGAGATATGCCTCAAGTCTATCAAGCGAACAAAATACGAACAAGAAAGTTATACACCACTTTTAATGTCTTGCCGCTGAATGTTTCTTCGTCACATTAAACCCAAGATACTTACCAAACATGAAGCGAGTCTGTGCGTCCAAGGCTGGGAAGGCGCCGAAAACGATAAAGGTGATTGGGAGGAATGCCCATTGGCCGAGCATGATGAGCCAGTTCCAGCGGGAGATTTTTTGGGGGCGAGGTGGAAGCATGAAGAAACTCAGCGCACCGGTCACGAACACGCCGAAGGTTGCAAGCTGCATGATCGCCGACAAGGTATATGGCGAATTGACGACGATTGCGTTCTGCGATCCTTCAATGGTCCAGAATGGAATGTAGCCGAGGATAAAGATGAGCAGTGGCGCAGCGGCCCAGGTGAACATACCCTCGAGGTGATTAAAGAGATACGTAAACTTTTTCAGCTTTGAAAGGTTCGGATGTTTCTTGAATTGCGTCACCATGTATGGAAAATGCTCCACGCCCCATGCCCAACGGCGCTGCTGCTTATAGAGACCAACGAGGCTTTCCCAATAGTTTCCACCAGCAACCGCATCCATCGATACCGGAAGAAACACCGGTGTCACGCGATAATCGCCGTCGTACTTTAAGAATGCTTGCATGAAAATGCGGGAGTCTTCGCTGACCAAATCTGGCTCATGAAAGCCGACGTCAACCAACATCCGCCATGGCATAGAGTGCGACGAGAACGTCCACAAACGTTCCGGTCGGACCAACTCACCGAGCAACCAGAACGTGGTACCGAAGGCGGCGATACGCACTGGAGCGGTCGCGGACCAGATGTTATTCGAGAACACGGTGACCGGCTGAAACGATGTTCGTGTTGGGTTCGGAATGGTCAGGAAGAGATGCGACAGCTTCGCAAAGTATTGTGGATGCGCAACCGTGTCGATATCGAAGGCGGAAACAATGATGTCGTCGTATGGAATATTCTTTTCATCGATCACCTTCTGAACTGCTTTTCCCATGAATCGCAAGTTTGATCCTTTTCCTGGGATTTCTCCCTCAACACCCATCGGATGAACTGTCACAACGAAATCAGCGAAACGGTTGGCGTATTTTTTCTTCACCGATTCCGCATACCGTAAAAAATTTTCCTCGTCCCGCCGTTCCCCACCAAGCGCAACGATCATTCGATCTGTGCGATACGGCCCACGAAGCAACGACTGAATCGCTTCGTCGATAATCGACTCGTCCTCGTGCAGCGTTGGGAGCATAACGAGGTGATAGATGCGTTCCCAGTTCGGGAGCTTCTGCACTTCCGCGTACCAATCCACCGCAAGCGTCTTTCTATACGAACGATACGCGGCGATCACGTGAATAACAAAGTAGTACACGCGGAGCATCCAGTACAAATCGAACACGATAATGAAAATAATGCCGGCGATTGGCGCGAAGAGCGACAACATGAGCGCGAACGCAAGAACACCCCAGGCAAAGAGTCCAGGAATCATCTCGAGGAATCGAAACTGACCGTACTGACCAAATCGGACTGCCATAGGTTATGAAATATTTCGACGCAGCGCGTCCTTCTTTGTTGCCGTTATTGTTGGTGCATTTGCGTAGACTGGACGAAGCATCGGCGTTGACTGCATCGACGCAAGGTCGATGAGCGCCGTTCTGTCATCGGAGCCGAGCGGAAGTTCAATGCCGAACATTGGGATCGATTGTGTGAAGGCGAATGTATTCGCCCAAGCAAGACTCGTTCGAAGCGCGGTGGCCGATCCGGGGCCGATGACAATAGCAAGATCTGAAATCGATTTCAGATCGATCTGGTGCTCGCGAAGCCAGCCGTCGATAGTGAAAAGGAATTCTTCAGGACGAACACGAAAAGTTTTCGGCAAGATCGAAAACGATGCACGATCGTCGGCAATGCTTCCGACTGTGAGCTTTCCGATATCGGATCCATTCACGTAGAGCATCATAGTTCTGGAAATGTGTTCCACAATACCACGCGCTTTGCATCCAGGATTGTTGCAAGGAATCTGTCACCAACGTCTTTGCGATACAGAAATTCTTCTTTTGGCATCGAAGTAAAGTTCACCTCTCGCGCAATGTCGCGTTCAAACTCACGAATCGCCGTAGCAAGATGCTCAGGATCAATCGTGCCCACAATCAACAGGTCCGTTGGAACGTTCGTCGCATCAACGAACCGACCCGTAAGCAAAATAAGATCGATATCACCTTTTTCTCGTAGCACCCGCACAATCTCACGATTCATCAGTACCGCTGCCTTTCTCATCACGCCACGCAAGTCCTCAAATAACGGAAATTCCATGTTCGCACGATAGAATTTTTTTTCTTTTCCCTCCGTTGGAATAATCTTTCCTTCAACCTCAAGCACAACGCCAACGTCCACCAAATTCTTCAGTTCACGACGAACCGCATTCAACTGCGCATCAATTCTTCTTGTGAGCTCTCGAACATAAAATGCTCGATCCGAGTTTTCCAAAAATAGCGTTAACAGTCGCGCGCGTGTTCGTGAGCCAAAAAGTTGTTCGATTCGGAACTCTCCTGGTTTTGCTGCCATTTCTGGTTCATTGGTGTTATCCATAGAGAAAATCGCGTATATCGACAAGTACTACTATACTGTACAGAGAAAGGAGGCTTATCCGCAACATGACTACAACACCCTATCGTTTGAAATCTGCAGAACTCCTTGTTCCGGGCACAACGCCGGAACATTTGAGTGTCCGAACCACTCTTCTGCCGCTTTCCCAGGGTCAAGGATCCATTTTCGGCTTGGTCGATATTACCCACCGCGACTCGGAAGCCCGAGACCGGCTCATCCACACTATCGCAAGTCATCTTGAGGTACTTCGATCAGACATCGAGAAAGACGGCGGCAACATTCCCCGTCGATTTGAGGCAATGCTCGTCATCATGAACGCAGACATCTCCCGTCTTGCTGCTGAAAAGAATATCTCACTGAAAAAAACGAACATCCTCGTGGGCGCTATCACAAACAGCCAAGTGTTCTTCAGCGGCATCGGCACCAATCACGCGCTATTCCTTCATCGTACCGCTGAGCGCCGCTACGTGGTGTACGAACTCGACGCACAACTCGTGACCGACGAAAGCTCGCCAGAAAAACCACTCGTTACTGTACTCGACGGTGAACTACATCCCGGCGACGTGTTCTATGCGGCACGACGCGTTCCACCACATGCGCTTTCCCTGGGCGACCTACAGGACATTCTCGTGACGTTACCTCCGAATGGCGCACTGGAACGCATTCAGCAATTTGTTCCTCCAACGGCGCAATTCGGCGGCATCTGTTTTCATGTGAACGAAGAAGAACCACTTGGGCCACCAAAGAAAGCCAACCCAATGGCATCCATTTCTGATCTTGAGGAAACCAAATCGCGAACAGCCGATCTGCTCGGCGAACAAACCCCAGACGTTCCACAAAAAATCGCCCTTGGATTAGCGACGACAAAGAAGTTCCTCGCAACATACAGCGACAGCGCATTGTGGCGAGGCGTCAAACGCGCGGCACGATTCATCATTGGCAAAATCGAACAGCTACTCAAACAAAGATCCGGAGGAGAGATGCGTGCCGGAACACGCCTTGGTGGCAGCAATCATCGGAGCAGGTTCGGAGGGATGGCCGGACGAATCGACTCACTTCGTCATGCCGGCATTACCGCAGTAAATGGTGCGTCACGAACCACAAAGGTGATTAGTGTGGGCGTTGCGATTCTTACAATTATCGTGTTCATAAGCATTGCGAATCGTCAGGCTGGGCAAAAAACCGCCGAAGCAACCGTCGCGTATCAGTCTGCACTGACGAAGATTGAGGAAAAGCGCACCGCCGCAGAAGCAGCAATCATTTACGGCAACACGCAAGAAGCGCAAACGCTCGTCACCGATGCAACGAATCTTCTCGCAACACTCCCCCGCGAAACATCTGCACAGAAAACGAAAGCGGACGATCTCAACCGCGCGCTTCAAGACATCCTTGGCAGAACTCGCGGGATGGAAACCGTCACTGCCGCGAAAGTCGCCGAACTTCCTGCACAATTCGCATTTCCACTCGTAGGCATCACCAGTTCCGGAAGTGCGCTCTACGGCATTAGTGCCGACGCCGCACCTTGGCGCGTGAATGAAGTGAGTAAAGCAATGGAGCGCGTTGACGTTGGTCAAAGCCTTGCGCAAAACATCGTTATCACCGCAGGTGAAGGCGACAACATACTCACCGTGGATATGGACAAGCGACTGTGGCGAACCACAGTAGCAACTCCGGCAGTCACGTCGCTCTCAAGCGGCATCGATGGCATGGCGAGTATTGAAGACCTCTCGTCGTACAATGACAACGTGTACGCACTCAGCGCCGCAAGCGGGCAGATTGTGAAGATGCGACCACAAGGAATTGGATTCGAAGCCGGAACACCGTGGATTACCGCGAAGACGAGTGATCTGAGCCACGCAAAAGCACTCGCGATTGATGGAAGCCTGTGGGTGCTTACCGACACCGACGTGATCGTATTCAAGAGCGGACGTGAAACGCCATGGAGTCACGCAACAATCGATCCAGCAATCGTAAAACCAATCGACATCTGGACCGACCTTGAGAGCAAGTATCTGTACATCCTCGACGGTTCCGATGGACGCGTAGTCGTGATGGACAAAGAAAAAGGCGGTATCGTCGCACAATACGTCGTGAATCTCTCCGGCGTTATCAGTTTCGTGATTCGGGAAAGTGAGAACCGAATTCTCCTGACGACACCAGCCATGGTGTATTCGTACACAGCGACGCATCTCCTGAAATAGGCGAGGCTACCACGCCTCGCGAGGAACCGAAAAGCGGGGCATGGAAGCCCCGCCTATCTCTATTGAGTATGATCAATTTCGCGATTACGCTTTCATCTTTTCTGGCAGCTTCACTGAATACTCCCCCGCGCCCATCCAAGCCATTCCAAGTGCCGACGCAAGAAGCACAAAGTCGAATTCCCAACCACTCACAAAACCCATCTTCCACTTCACTGCAAGAATCGCTCCCACCATCACTGCGGCAAGCGCATAACCAGCGTACTTCATGTACACGCCAAGGAGCATTGCTACACCGCCCAAAAGCTCAACAAGCCCAACAACCACACCAAGCCATGCTGGCATGCCCATTTTTTCGAACATCGCCATGACGCCGGCAATGCTGGCGAGCTTCATTGCGCCATGAGTGATGAATACCGATGCAAGACCGATACGAACGCTGAGTAAACCTGCATCTGGCGTGGCACATTTGAACTTCATCATAGGTCGATGATTAATGAATACAGGATTAGTGTACCAAAAACCCCGCCGTTCACGAACGGCGGGGTTGATGGACTTATTTCAATGTCACGGTTGCACCTGCTGCTTCGAGCTTTGCCTTCATGTCGTCGGCTTCTGCCTTTGAAGCACCTTCCTTCACTGCCTTTGGAGCAGCATCCACGATGTCCTTTGCTTCCTTAAGACCAAGACCGGTTACTTCACGCACTGCCTTGATGGCGTTGATCTTGCTGTCGCCCGCTGACGTAAGTTCAACAGTGAATGTTGACTTCTCTTCTGCTGCTGCACCTGCTGCTGCTGGAGCTGCGGCCATCATCATTGCTGGAGCCGCTGCAGAGACACCGAAGTTCTCTTCCAACACCTTTACCAATTCAGAAAGGTCAAGAACGGACATCTTCTCAATTTCGCTCACGATGGACTGGAACTTTGCTGGGATTTCCATAAAGATATAAATGATTTTAAATTACGCTGTCTTTTTTGCACCGACGGCACCGAGAACTGTGACCAAACCACGGAGATTGCCAGCGAGAACGTTGACGAATCCGGTTGGCGTTGCGTTGAGTGTGCGAACGAGCATTCCAAGGAGCTGCTCCTTTGACGGCAAGTCTGCAACACGCTTCACATCCACCGTGTTAATGAGACGGTTTTCCAAGATACCTGCAACAAGGGAACCGATTTCTTTTCCGTTCAAGAAATCCTTGAGCACCTTTGCGGCAGCCACCTCGTCACCATAGCTCACTGCAGTGAGAATGGAACCTTGTAACGCGTCGGGCACCACACCTTCCACACCCGCTTCCTTGGCTGCAAGCACCAGCAACGTTTTCTTCGAGATGAAGATATCCACGTTCTGTTCTCGGGCCTTGGTACGCAATGCGTCGGCATGGTTCATGGTAAATCCGGACACGGATACAAAGGCAGCGCCCTTCATCCGCTTAAACTGATCCGCGATTCCCGCCACGATCTCGCGTTTTTCCAAACGAGACTTCGGCATAAATGAACCGTTAAAAGTAAAACGACCCCTAAAGGGCCGCAGAAATCTTGCTGTTCATCGGAATGCCGATGAAAGTAAGGAGATTCTCGGCGAGGCCTTCTTGTGCGCTTGGCACTGCTCGCTGTCTGCGGATCTCGAGGACGGGAGTAGCCTATCAACTCAAGCGAATCGCGTCAAATCTTTGCGAACCTTCGCCACGTTTTATTGACGAAATCGTGTTTTTTTGCTATACTTTTTCGTTACTTCCCTTTCCACGTTCGGAGATTTCATGCGCATTGCTCGCCTCACCAATCAAGACCTTCACCCAACCAGCCTTCTTGATGCGCAACGCGTCATCGCGGAGCTCGTCAAGGAAAATGCCCTGCTTCGCGATCTCGCCTTCATCGATGGACTCACGGAGCTCATAAATCGAACCCCGATCATAGACTTTCTTGATCGTGAACTCGACGGAGCAGTCGGCCATGAGCTGCGTGCTCCGCACAACGGTGTTCAGAGCCTCGCGGCGCTCGCGGTGGATCTTGTACGCTTCAAGTACATCAATGACACCATCAGCCACACGGAGGGCGACCGCGTGCTAAAGCACACCGCCCAGGTGCTGAAGAAGTCCATTCGCAAGAAGGACCGTGCGGCACGCTGGGGCGGGGATGAATTCCTCGTCGTCCTTGAAAACGTCGACGATGCCGGCGTCGCCCTGGTTGTTGGCCGAATCCTCAAAGGGATTCGTGCCTTCGGCAACGGCCTGGATGCACGAATCGGCGGTGTGATCTGGACGCGCTCGATGGGCACAGCGCAACCCAACGAACTCATCGAAGCGGCCGACGCCCAGGAACGTTGGATGAAGCGGCAGGGGCTCTCCGGAGCCTGTGTGATGGAATTCAAGAAGGAATAACGCTACACCACGAACACGGCCCGGCATCTCACAAGGAGGTGCCGGGCGTTCGATTTTCCCCAATATTCGCCATTTTTCCAAACAATCCATTTTGACAAAACGCCCGTTTTCTGCTAGTATTCATTCCTTCTGGCACCGTGAGCTCTAGGAAAGTTCGCCTACACGGCCTTTCCCAGGGCCCTCGCTCTGGATGGAATTTTCCATCTCACCGGCCGCAAAGGCCAAAATAGAAAAGGAGCCATACCAATGGCAAACGCGTCTCGTCCCGCCACCGACCCCGCCACGTCCCCTCGCTACCGGCGCTCCCGCGCCAGCATGATGAAGGAACGGATCGAATCCTGTTTCGAACCGTGCGCTGCCCAGCCCAAGAGTGGCAACGCTCGCAAGCTGAAGAGCACCCCCGGCATCGACTCCGACCAGGTGCTCTGGACGTGGTCCACGCCCGGTCGGGAATTCATTCCGTCCACCGGAACGTTCCTCGAATCCACTGACGAGGATGACTCCCCCGTTCTCGCCAAATTCGAAGAAGTCTCCGACGACAGCAACGAGGACTCCCTCATCGCCATGCTCGACGGCGACGAGTTCGAGGACGAGCCCACGGAGGCCGTTCCGAAAAACGTGTCTCCCGGGATCACGGATCAACTCCACTTCTTCGGCGTCAATGGCATCGACGACCAGGAGATGGAGTACGAGGAAGGGGAGAGATTCTTCAACCTCGAGAAGATCGTGAAGCCGATGGCTCGAGGGAACAACCGTCGCAACCGCGAACTGCTGCGCTTCGAAGCGCAGTAACGCCACGAGGTGGGCAGTACAAGACTGCCCACCGACCCGCAGAGTTCATGATCGCGAGATCGTGGCCTATGCGGGCAAGACACATACTCAACCGTTCGCAACACTCGTCCGCCCGACGAGTTGGAGGCTTTCATGAAATTCGTTCTTCCCGCAGTCGGCATCATCGCCGTCTTCGCTGTCCTCGGCACCATCATCGACAAGGACAAGAAGGAGGTAGCCGCGCATAAACTCGAAACAGAAGAGCTCCGCCGTGCCACGGAGACCGCCGCTCAAGGATCAGATCCTGGAGGACAACGCGGCATTGACCGCGGCGCTGTGGATCGCGAATCATCCCGTCAACATCCTTCGGCACGACGTCATCGTGATGTGCGTTGAGCAGAAGGAGAACGACGGCGAAACGCCCTGGGTACGCGAGACATTCTCCACCGTGCCCTGCAGCATCGCTGAGTTCACTGTCACCTTCCCCGTGACGCCGGTCTCTCCGATGGTGCCTATCTCGCCGACCGAGTTCGTGCTCAGCAAGCCGACGGTGAGCGCACCGGACGTGAGGCTCGGCGAGCCGCACATCCTCGGAAGCCTCAAGTGACAACGAGGTGGGGAGTACGAAAGACTCCCCACCGACCCGCAGAGTTCATGATCGATTCCGATCGTGGGTTATGCGAGTAACACAAAACCGCCCTCGATGAATTCGGAGGCGGTTTTGGTTTATGTATTTTCAGTCATCCTCGCGAATGCGGGGATCCATCATTCCGAACACTCTGGATCCCCGCCTACGCGGGGATGACCAGAGGTGAATCTGACGGGATACTGAAGAAACCGTACGATAAACGACCTGACCCCGCCGTTCGCGAACGGCGGGGTGATCCCTTCCGCTTGATGCTATTCTGGGAACATCTCAGCAATGTTCGTGGTGGCGCTTTCGACGGCGTCGGGATCAAAGTCGCTGGTGCTGTCGATGGCTTCGCCGAAGGTGTAGTTACCGTAGAAGGCATCGCTGATGTCGTCGATTTGCGTGTTCCAGTCGCTCCCCCAAATGCTGGCTGCAACGTCTTCGCTGGCAATTGCGCGAAGCTCGCCGTCGGAACCCACGGCGTATACCGTGCGCACCGTAATGAATTTCACCATGCGGGTTCCTGGGTGGTACGTCACGTTCAAGCCGAGCGTAACCGATGCCATGAAGTCGTCCGTCACCACAATCACGTCGTCAAAATCCTCGTACCATGTGAAGAAGACTTTTTCGTTCGGGAAGGCGTGACGATATCCGTCAAAGTAATACACCGCGTGGCATGGATCCGAAACATCGGCGGTCGAACCGCACGCAAGTTTGATGAGCGTATTTTCCGCGGCTTCACCCACCGCTTCGCTTTCTTCGGACGTTGTTTCCGTTGTGGTAATACTCACGGTAGACGTTGCGCCGCGCGTGGCATTCCCAGCTGCGTCAACACAATACGCATTTGCTGCAGCGCTTCCTGCTCCGGTAAAGGTGTACAAATACGTTGCGTACCCTCCAGAAACGGTCATGGAACCCATGTTCGAGCTATTCACATACAATGTGCACGTTCCCATGCCACCACTATCTGCAACGGATGCACTCAGCGTGAGTGCGGTTCCTACAACAGCGGTTGTTGGCGTAATAGCGCCAACCGTTGGAGCAACGCTGTCGGCCGCTGTTGATACTGCAGCAGCAAAAGTAATGGTCGCCGACGTTCCCGTCGTGCTGTTCCCAGCAGTATCATTACAAACTGCATACGCGGCAATCGTTCCGCTACTTGCCGATGTGTAACTCCGGCTATAGGTGGACGACAACGCAGTCATCGGTCCCTGGTCGCTCCCACCAACGTATAAGCGACATTCAGCAATTGCAGACGCGTCTGTCACCATTACAGATAACGTTGTTGCGGTGTTTTGTGTTGCCGTCGTTGGCGAAACGGTTCCAACCGTTGGCCCAGTGCTATCCGTTGACGCTGCTGCCACCGTAACAGTGGTTGTGCTTCCTGTGCCAATGTTCCCCGCGGCATCCAAACATGTCATGTACATCGTGTGGCTTCCCGATGTGGTAAATGTTTCCGTTATCGAGGCCAATCCACTCGCCAACGCCATCGCCGACGCAGCACCGTCAATGTACGCCGCGCAGCTGACAACGCCGACGGCATCACTGTAGCCAGCGCTGAAAGACGTACCAACACCAACGGTTGCAGTGGTTGGAGTAAGGGATCCAACCGTTGGAGCTGTGGTGTCTGCCGCCGACGCAGCCGATACCGTCACGGTTACCGGCGTTCCGCTTCCACTATTGCCCGCGGCATCAACACACGTTGCCTTTGCGGCAGACGATCCGCTTGTAGAAAACGTATATTGCTTACTTGCCGATCCTCCAGAAATAGTCATAGCGCCTTGGCTCACGCCGCCAACGTACAGCGTACAACCGGTCACAGCGACGTTGTCGGACACTGTCGCAGCAAATGTCACTGCAGTTCCTACAGTTGCTGTAGTTGGAGAAACTGTTCCCACCGTTGGGGCCGTGGTATCGCCAGCAACTACCAACGTTTTCGACGTTCCGCTTCCAACATTTCCTGCAGCATCGGTACATTTTGCCTGGATGGAGACGGATCCGCTTGCTGATGCCGTATACGAATACGTTGCGGTTCCCGTCGTTGCCGACGCTCCAAGCGTCATGGCGCCGACACTTGCTCCTGATACGTACAACGCACAGCTCGACACGCCAACCGCATCTGCATACGTTGCAGAAAATGTTTTTGCTACGCCAATTGTCGCCGTTAACGGAGTCACGCTTCCTACGGTTGGCGTAGTAATATCTGAACTTGCCACGATCACCGATGTCGTTGCTCCGGTACCAACATTCCCAGATTCATCAACACATGTTGCGTACACACTATACGTTCCAGCACTTGAAAAGGTATACGATCGACTAGATGTTGGCGTACTGCTATCAACAGTCATGATGCCCTGATTCACCCCGCCAACATACAATGAACAGCTTGATAATGCATCATCTCCAGCAGAGACAGAAAAGCTTACCGCGGTGCCAGCTGTTGCCGATGAAGGAGAAACCGATCCTACCGTTGGCGCCGTGGTGTCCGCAGCGGAAGCAACAACGAGAGACGTTGCTGTGCTCTGCCCCGCATTCCCGGCCGCATCAACACATGCGATTAGCACCGTGGACGTTCCAGCAGCAGATGGTGTATACGACTTTGTTGCTGTTCCGCTTGTTGCCGAAGCGCCAAGCGTCATCGATCCCGTCTGAATGTCACCGTCCACCGCAAGGCTACACGACGCTACCCCAACCGCATCGGAATAACTCACCGAAATTGTCACTGCTGTTCCCGCGGTGGCCGTCGTTGGCGAAGGCGTACCCACAGTCGGAGCTGTGGTATCCGTAGACGCCGCACTCACCACAACGCTCACGGATGCACCAATACCATTATTGCCACCCGCGTCAGAACACATGGCGTACGTGGTGTATGTTCCAGCAATCGTAAATGCAAGCGATGCCGTTGCTGTTCCACTCGTTGCCGAGCCAAGAGTCATTCCACTATTCAGGGCTGTCGCGCCTTTTTCTGCATACAACGTACAGCTCGTGACACCGACCGTATCTGAGTACGTGACGGAAAAGAGGGCCGAGGTTCCCACAGTCGCTGTGAGTGGCGATGCGGTGCCAACCACCGGAGCCGTGCCGTCTACCGCGAATGCGAACGGTACAGAAGCCATCGACCATAAGAATACGAAACCGAGGAACATCGCGAATCGACAAATACTCAAGGTGGACGACTTCTTCATAGAAAAATGAATTATTTTGTAAACATTTCTGCAATATTCGTCACCGATGCTTCCACGGCGTCGGGATCGAAGTCACTGGTGCTGTCTATGGCCTCGCCGAATTCGTAGTTGCCAAAGAATGCGTCGCTAATGTCGTCAATCTGTGTGTTCCAGTCACTCCCCCAAATGCTTACTGCAACGTCTTCGCTTGCAACAGCACGAAGTTCACCGCTTTCCCCAACAGCATACACCGTCCGAACCGTAATAAACTTCACCATGCGAGTTCCCGGGTGATACGTCACATTCTTTCCAAGTGTTGCGGATGCCATAAAGTCGTCGGTAACCACAATCACGTCGTCGAAATCCTGATACCACGTGAAAAATACTTTTTCATTCGGAAAGGCGTGACGCGATCCATCGTAATAATATACCGCGTGACATGGGTCTGTTGCGTAGGCTATAACGCCACATGCAAGCTTGATTAACGTGTTATGTGCAGCTTCTTCTACCGCAGAACTCTCTTCGGCTGTTGTGGTAGTTGTAGTCGTTGACGTAGAGGAGGAGCTTATCGTAATCGATGTTGCCGCGCCCGTTCCCGTGTTTCCAGCAAGGTCAACACAGGTTACGTATGCGGAAACTGTTCCTGCGGCAGACGGCGTGTATGCCTTTATTGCCGAACCGGAAACAATATTCATACCACCCTGACTTACTCCGCCTATATACAGGGAGCAGCTCGTTACTCCCACCGAATCTGAAGCCGATACAGAAAATATTACTTCCGTTCCTACTGTTGCTGTTGTTGGAGTAACTACACCAACCGATGGCGCAGTAGCATCAGATGCTGCTGCAGCAGAAACCGTTACAGATGACGGAGTCCCGGTTCCTGAATTCCCAGCAGCGTCTAAGCAGATTGCAAATGAAATAATCGTTCCTGCCGTAGAAGGCGTGTAAGATTTTGTTGCTATTCCAGACGAAATACTCATTGCCCCTTGGCTAACATAATCGATGTATAACGCGCACGATGCCACACCAACAGCGTCAGAAACCGTTGCAGAAAATGTTACGGCAGAACCAGCCGTTGCCGTTGTTGGCGTGAGGACACCCACAGCAGGATCTGTAGTATCTGTATACGTAACAGCTACCGACGCTGTTGGACCCGTGCCGGTGTTCCCAGCCGCATCAACGCATGTTGCGTACACGGAAACCGTTCCAGCAGCAGAAGGATGATATGTGTAAAGCATTGGCTCAGATGTGACGGCGCCTTGAGATACGCCATCCACATACAACGTACAGCTCGAAATACCCACAGCGTCAGATGCATTGATCGTAAACGTTACCGAATCGCTCGGCCCTGCAGCATAAGACACTCCATTTACTGCAGGAGCCGTGGTGTCGCCAGCTGCGGAAACCGTCACCGTTACCGCTGTACCGGCTGTATAATTTCCAGCCGCATCCGTACAACGTGCTCGCAAGCTCAGCGATGCTGTTGACGTTGGTGTATACGAATACGTTGCGGTTCCCGTTGTTGTTCCCGAAAGCGTCATTGTTCCCATGTTCACCCCGCCATTCAACAATCGACAACTCGTTACGCCAACACCGTCCGAATACGTTACTGAGAATGTCGTTGCAGCCCCGTACGTCGCCGTTATTGGAGTCACCTTACTCACCGTTGGTTCTGTGAAATCTATCGCATGCGCGTATGGCACCGACGCCGTGGACCATAAAAAGACGAAACCCAGTACCATTGTGAATCGACGAATATTCATATTATTCCTCGACTTCTTTGAAAAACCAGCTCGTTAGCGTGCTCACAGCCCACGCTAAAATACCCACCATCAACGCCGGCATGAATCCGGTTACCGTAACGCCTTTCACGAAGGTTGCCATAAACCACACAATTCCTCCGTTGATCACAAAAGTGAAAAGACCAAGAGTAACGATGTTCACTGGCAATGTAAGAAGCACGAGAATCGGGCGAATCACTGCATTGAGCAGCCCAAGGACGAGCGCCGCAATAAGCGCCGAATAAAAGCTCGATACATGGAACCCTGCAATGATCTGCGTTGCCGCAAGAAGTGTGAGTGCATTAATGAACCAGCGAAGGATGAGTTTCATATAGGATTGATTATAACGAATTTTCAAATGGAGCGCCGTCGAGTGCTGAAAACTTCTTTTTCAGCGTCACCACCGTGTTCTCCACGTCGGCAAGCTTTTCCTTCAGCATCTTTGCGAGTTCAAGACCGCGCTCAAATTTCTTTACCCCTTCATCAAGATCCACGTTCTGCGTTTCGAACCACTCGGTAATCGATTCCAACTCCTGAAAGGCATCCGCGAACGATATTTTTTTCGACATATGTTCTGGTATCACGAGCCCCGCAGTCATCCTGAGTGTAACGAAGGATCTCTCGTAGGTTATCCGGATCACCTGCGAGAGATTCTTCGCATACGCTCAGAATGACTGATAGCTCATGAAGATTTTTATAATAGAGATTCCTGCACTGCATTCGTTTCCACTTGGGCGCGGATCTCTCCCTCCCCCAATTGTATGGTGAGACGGTCTCCGGGGGCAACATCACGGTGAGAGCGAAGGATTTTCCCCGCCGATCGTACCAACGCGTATCCTCGCTTCAACACTTCCCGCGGATCGATGCTTTTTAGCACACGTTCAAGCTCGGTGATTGATCGTGAGCGCTCATCGATGGCCAATTTCATTCGGCCGTCGATCGCCTGAACTCTGCGATCAACATGTTCGACGGTGGCAATGAGACTGAGGCGGAATCGCTCAAACGCGTAACCGAATCGCCGAGTGACGTCACTCATCGACTGAAGCAACCGCGCAAGCGACCGATCAAAGATGCTCACGGCGCGATCGACCTCATGTGTTCTGTTGTCGATCTCGTGTTGAAGTTGATCACCAATTCTGTCGATATCGACAGCAATGCTCGTTTCAATCTCTCGACGATCAGGAACAACGCGCTCAGCTGCGTTGCTCGGCGTGGACGCACGAACGTCGGCAACAAAGTCGCACAACGACTCGTCACGTTCATGACCAACACCCACCACCACCGGAATTGCGCTCTGAAATACGGCGCGCACTACAGCCTCGCTGTTAAACGCGTGGAGATCCTCGAGACTTCCTCCCCCGCGGGTCAGCACGATCACTTCTGGTCGGCTGTCGATCGGCAACGCGTTCAACTGCGCAAACGCGCCGATGACTTCTTGTACAGCATCTTTCCCCTGCACCGTCACCGGAACATGCGTCACCGTCACGCCGCTCCATCGGTTGCGAAGAATGCGAAGGAAGTCACCGTACGCCGCAGCCTCACTGGAAGTAATAAGACCAATGCGTTCGGGGAATCGCGGAATCAATCGCTTCCGTGCCGTCTCGAACATTCCTTCCGATCGGAGCTTCTCCTTCAGTGCAAGATACGCTTTTTGCAACGCACCTTCGCCAACGAGCTCGATTGCCGTCACGTTCAACGTAAATTTTCCAAATCGTTCAAATACTTTTGACGTTCCCGTTACGTGCACTCGCATGCCACTTTGCAACGGCACATTCAATGCAAACACTGTCATGAAACATGAAATCTTTGCTTCGGATTTCTCGTCCTTTAAATCAAAATTCACCCATTTGCCTTGGCTCACTTTAAACTCAACAACCTCACCCTCGATCACCATTCCCTCGTGAGGAATAGTGCGAAGCGCGTGATTGACGAGTCCGAGATAGTCGGAAACGGAGATGATTGCTGGAGGCATATAGTACAAAGCGAACGAATCAACGGGTGGCGCCGAGGGAGGCCCCCGCCCCCTCCGGGGACAAGTACGGAGCGCAACGAGCACAGAATATGATGACGATTACCGAGAGCATGTCGTGCGCGGTGAGCACCGTAACGGGGTCCGAGGTGACAGGACCTGTTGATGAGTGAACGGAGTGTTTAACCTGCGAGAGATCCTTCACTTCGTTCAGGATGACTGAGTCGAGCAACCAGCGAGCGATTTACTTTTTCTCAAGAATGAGAATTCGCTTTGCACCGTTCGCGACGTCGCCGTTGTTCCAATCTGCCATCGTGCTCATGATCACGGATTGCGGATAGACGTAATTCTCTCCACGGCGCGTACCTGGGTCGTTCGTGATGAAATTGTCGCCGTCGTATCCGCGAATCGTAAACAAGTGATACAGCGGTCCAAGTCCGGAATAGAAGGGGTTTCCAAGCTCACGGCCCCGCGCCGGAACAACAACCGGAGTTCCGGCGTTGATGTACGCCTTGATCTGCTGAATGGTTGGGTTATCGATAACGGTTGCCTTGATTCCTGGAAAGAACGATTCCGCAAAGGCTCCAAGCTCCGCCACCGTCACACTCACTTTTAATCCCTGTGCTGTTTCTGCATCTACCATAGCGAGCAATGCTTTGTCTGCAACTGCAGGATCAATCACGCCGCTCACGCCAGCGTAAAATTCCACCGCCATATAAATCGCCGCTTCCTCGCACGTGTCTTCGTGCACAATATCCCACACAGCAAACGGTGCCTGCGATGTGAATGGAACATCGAGATTCTTCGACGTTGCCGCCGGCGTCTTGATCACCTCAAGGGCCGTCTTTGCAACTTCGGAGAGGTCGGACGGAGCAGGCGTCGGCGACGGAGTCGGAGTCGGAGTTGGTTCCGATACCGGCTCTTGCTTCTTCACCAACTCGCTATATGTCACCGATGGCACTGTTGATGTTGGAACCACCGGCCCACCGTTCAGTCGTTGATACGTGTACAACCCAACGCTCACGAGTGCGACAATGCCAAAAAGATACCCGTACCATGGCTTCCATGGACGCGTCTTCCCATCATAAGGATTCTGAAAAAGCTTTTGTATGATCATAATATTTTGAGAACGTTCTAATTTTAGTCGAGTTTCGATGAAGGTCGAGAAAAGCTTCTGAGACGTACTTCTCGGTACGTTGAAGAAGTTTTCGATGATCTGAGTCGAAACTCGGCAAAATTAGGACGTTCTCTGTTTACCCCACTGCCTTACAACCCAAGTCGCTCGCACGTCGTCTTCATTGTAGCGAAGCACATCGTTGAGCATTTCGCGATTGCCTGTACGCAACCAATCCTCGTACCACAACACCGAATTCAGCCCCGACGCGTCGTCGTGACGCCAACGGAAGCCAAGAAACTGCGCAATGTCTTTTAATGAATAGAACGAAAGTGGGAAAATCACCGCTTCGCGCAAACGCTCCAGAACATCCACAGATCGCTCCGCGAGGTCGTCCACGAATCCTTCTGGCGCACCGTGGCGTTCTGCCATTAATCGAAATACGTCTTGCTCGTACCAGCCATAGTGATACACCGGAATACCAGGACGCGATTCCATAAACGCAACAAATGCATCCCAGGCTGCCTTTTCCTCGTCCTGCTTTTCCGCAAGGAACGTGTGAAATTCATCATCTTGGCCGTGAACATCAAGCACGCCAAAGAGATAGTGCAAATCACGCAGTGGATCAGCTTCGATATCGACGACGAGCGCGTCATCGGTTTTTGGAAAATCGATCTTGCCGAGAACAACAGGCTTTCCGTCGAGCAACGCTTTTGCGCCAAGGATGAGAAATTGCAATCGTTCTTGCGTAACGCCGGGAACACCGCGAGCAAGAAGGTCCGCGTTGCGTGTGGAAAGCTGCGTTACTGTTGTAATCCCCGCGTCGTTCAACGCCGTCACTTCACTCCGCCAAATGCGATTCATGCGGGAAAGATGATCACTCGCGATGGTTTCTTTTTTGCACTCGTCGAACCATGGCGATTGCTTGCAATCCGATGTGAGAAAGTGCGGCTCGCGAATACCTTCAAGGATTCGTTCGATGCCGTCTAGGGTGAGTCGGAACTTTGTGAGATATTCTTCGAGAACATACGCCTCGACGGTGCCGTCTGGCCGCATGATGTATCCCTGTTTTGGTTTCATGCCTTGAATGCCGCGAAGCACCTCGGCATAGAACGCACCTTGCACACAATATTCGTCTTTGAGATGACGGGAGCGCTTGATGTCGCACGCAACGTAGTAGTAATCGCCGAAGGTGGATTTTCCGGAGACACGCTCAAAAAGATCTGGTTTCGCAACCCAATGTCCGTGAATGAGTACACCGCCGTAAATCGATTGCGCGCCCTGCTTCATGAGCTCCACCGTTTTTGCGAATGTTGCCTCCTCGGTTTCCTCTGAAATCTCGATCGATTTCCGTGTAACCAAAATTGCACGCTCTTGTTCTTGAATCAAGGAGTCGTCCTGTACTCGCGCTCGCAACGCATCGTCCCGACGCGGCAATGTCGCGTCGTAAAAAATCCACGATGGGCATTTCAAGTAGCGATAAAAGCTTTGTTTTGTGATGCGTTTTGCCATGCCTCCAGTGTACAGGACTACGGCTTGAACGTGAATAAATCCTCGATTTTCACTCGTAGATACTCCGCAATGCGAAATGCGGTGAGAAGCGAAGGCTGCTTTTTCCCAGATTCGATCGAAGCGATAGTTTGACGAGTTAATCCGAGATCTTTTGCGAGCTCACTTTGTGAAACTGGAATGAGAATACGATGGGAATACACCTTGGAAATAAATTTGACGCCCTTTTGAGAAGTAGGAATACGCATAGGAATGATCTGAAACTGATTCTTTACGGTGTTGTGAACCGAATCCCGGACGCCAGTGGCGAGGGCGCATGTTTCGCAACGAGAGCGCTGATGCACAACTGCAGTCGAACGAAGTGAGACGTCGCAGCGTAGCGTGATCGGTCGCAGTGAAGAAACATGTACCCGAACCACCAGTCCGGGTAGTCTCATTCTCGATTTCAACGATGTTAATTTGAGTTAACATTTCAGATGCAGAAAAGCCAATGATTTCGCAATTCGTATGTTAACTCAAGTTAACATCCACAATATCACAAAATGCACACGTCGAGGTCGGCGATCGTGTCGTTCTTTCGCCTCAACCCACTCAATGATCAGATTTCTTTTACAAAATCCCAGCAGCTTGCGCGGCTTCGATCATATCGTTCAACATCGTGTGTTTGGGATTTGGCAATGTTCCTATCGTAAACCAACCAATTTCATCGATTT
This sequence comes from Candidatus Uhrbacteria bacterium, assembly GCA_943359525.1. Lineage (GTDB taxonomy): Bacteria > Patescibacteriota > Patescibacteriia > UBA9934 > UBA9934 > CAIKHN01. Next base: position 72,336 of record CALRHV010000002.1, on the reverse strand, counting down.
TTTCTGGTTCACCATTCTGCACTTGTGTGGGATCGACTTGCACAGCATATCGGACGGCAACCCAGTGCGTCGCGATACCCTGATGTTCTCTCAAGACATTCCTAGCGCCCAATGCTTTTATTTCAATAATCTCTGCACAAACCTCTTCCGTGATTTCCCTCCGTAAAGATGCTTCAAATGATTCTCCGAATTCTAATGCTCCAGCACCACAGTCCCAATTTCCACATTCATCTCTGCATTTTTCGCTTCGCTTATGGAGCAACACCCCCCCATTACCGTCGTGTAACAAAAATGAAACACAAACACCAATACAATCCACACCGCGTTTCACCGTTGTTTTCGTCGCATCATCGGTCATACGACAAATACTATCTCCCTTCTTCTTTGTGTTTCAACGCCACCGCTTTATCGAGAAGATCCATCACCGACATCGTCGATCCCGACTTACGCACAATTGTCGACCACGCAAAACGCTGAATGCCCGATTCTTTGTTGGTTGAATGTGTTTCGTTCCAATCAAGAAGATGCTCAACGCCAACGGGGAAAAGCGCTTCAAGAAATTCTTTTGTTTTCCGGCGAGCTCCCACATCTTCGTGTTGCGATCGATGAAAAAGTGAATACATTCCCCCGGGTTTCAACTTTGCGAATGCTACCGCAACAAACGCGCGCTTTACGGCATCGTCCAATGATTCCAATGCACCGTGGTCAACAATCGCGGCAAGCGATTCATTAATCGCGCCTTCAATATCCACCGGAGTTTCAGCGTCAAGCGTTTGACCCTCTTCTTCCGCCGCCCGAAGAAGCAATTCAAGTACAGAACTCTGATGCGGCGCCCGCTCTTTTCTTGGCGCCCTCTTCACAAGCGTCCCCTCAAAAGCATTATCATTCATATACCAAAATACTATCACAAAGGCGAGGCACGGTGGCCTCGCCTATATTTTTATTTGATATCTTCAACCGTGACTTTTGTCATGGTAACTTCAGTGACCGGCCGATCGCGGCCATCGACTGGCGTTGCAGCGATAAGGTCGACAATATCCATCCCCTCGATGACTTGCCCGAAAATACTGTAGCTGTGTGGAAGAGGAACGTCTTTATGCATGATGAAAAACTGACTTCCGTTCGTGTTCTTTCCCGCATTCGCCATTGCCACTGTTCCGCGAGTGTAGGTGCGACTATCAGTAAGTTCATCGTCAAACTTGTATCCAGGTCCGCCAGATCCCGTTCCTGTTGGATCGCCACCTTGGATCATGAAGTCCTCAATGACGCGATGAAAAATGAGTCCATCGTAGTAGCCACCTCCTGCAAGATACACGAAATTCGAAACAGTTTTTGGCGCAGTGTCGTCGTACAGCGTGAAGACGATGTCGCCTTTCGATGTTGTTAAACGAATCTGCTTGTTCTGAATCTGCTCAGCGGGAAGTGCACCAGGGAATGTCCATGTTTGTTTTTCCACAACAGGGGTAGGTGATGAAGAATCTTGTGCTGCAGGAGTTGTACCCGATGGTGCCGACGTTGTACAACCCGCACCCATAAGCAACAAAAACCCAGCGGTGATGATCAGTGTATTTTTCACAGTATTATTGTAATTGCGATGTAAGAGTTTGTACTTTCGCCTGCTGAATACGAAGCGCGTACACCGATGTAAAGAGTACCGCAGAAAGAGAAAAGACCAAAACGAGCAAGAGCGCCATCAATTCCATACTTCCGGCAGGAAGCGCGTGGCAGCTTTGGCAAAGATTGTGATGACGAGCAGGCGCAACAACTGGAACGACGTGCGATGCGGACGAAAACGATCGTGCACGACGAGGTGCTGCAACAGATTTTTTTGACGGAGCACGTGTTGCCATAATTTTGTATTGATAACGGATGACGGAAGTATATCACTCTCGCGGCGCCAAATCTTCCCCAACCGCACAGCCTGCACCATCAGCAGACACGATCCATTCACCCACCAACATCAACGCAACACGCGTATCAACGTCATCTACCGGAATCGACAATGTCGTCGATGACGACGAGTATTCATTATGATCACCAGCACCAATTCGTCCACCGCACCCGCCGTGTTCGCTCACATTCTCTAAACGCACCGGCACGCCGTTAGGCAAAGTGTATGCAACGGAAATTCCGTATCCTCGAGTTCCACTCGGCGCCTTCGCTCGCAGCGCATCGAACGCAGTGAGCATCGTTGGCGCAAGAACACGCGGTGTAATGCCGAGCGCAAAATCACCAAGCATCGTCACCTGTACAGCGAGCACATCGTCAGTGTCGGCAACGACATCATACAACTGCTCCCACATGCCCAGCGACGCATCAAACCAATACACCGCCGTCGCATTCAGCGTTCCCGCAGTTGCCGATCGTTCAAAGGAAAGCACCACCGGTGCATCATGTTGCACATATGTTGGCGCAATGCGATAGACGTGACTGACAAGCGGCGTCGCGACCGTTGCCGCATCATCAATCGTCACAGAAAAATCATTCGCCGTTCGAGAAAGCCCCGTCATTGTCACAACACCATCCTCACTTTTTACCTCTCGCGCTTCCGGTTCTTTTGCCACAATGAACCACACCGTCATTCCAAAAACAACCACGGAAAAAATCCCAAAAATTCCTCGAATCGATTTCATTCCCGTATTATACAACGTCGACGTCTTCCCATGGTAAACCGGTTCTTCCAAACATGCCGTAGGTGGCGCACGATGCGTAGATTGGCTTTCGGAGCTGAAGGCGTTCAACAATAGCTTCTGGACGGAAATCGAAACGCTTCTTTACCTCATCGGTTAAGTCCTCGCCGCTGCCCGATCGCGCAGAGAGTACGAGCGGCTCAGCGATACCAAGCGCGTACATCGCCGTAATAAGTACATTCGACGCAACACCTTCCGTCACCAATGTCTTTGCCGCAAAACGCGCCATGTATGTTCCGGAACGTCCTGGTTTCAATGGATCTTTTCCTGCAAGACCCATTCCACCGTGTGGCAATAGTCCACCGTACGAATCCGCAAGAACTTTTCGTCCAGACACGCCAGCGTTCGCCCCGAATCCACCTTTGGTAAACGATCCGCCAGAGTTTACTAAAATCTTTACATCATCCATGGACGGCAACGATGACGCGATAGCCTCTTCCACGATCTGCGATTGCACAATCGACAACTCCATCGTCGGGTCGTGCTCAACGATAACCGTCACTGCACGAACACGATCGCCATCCGTTGCGAGCTGCACCTTTCCGTCTGGTCGCAGCCATGCAAACCGCGGATCGCTTTGGCGCAGCATATCAATACGGCGAGCAATCACGTTTGCGTACACCACACTTCGCGGCAACATCTCTCGTGTTTCCTTTGTGGCGTATCCGTGAACAATCGCCGTACCTTGCGCGCCACCACGTACCATGGTTCGCGCAGAATCTTCTGTTGGTTTATCAAGGTTCACAAAAAGCTCAATCGCATCCGTGTATCCCGCCGCCGCGTACACCGCCTTCCCCACCGCGGCAGCATCAAAATCTGCGCGAGAATCCACCACGCCACCAAGCATCACCATGCCGTTGCTGCCCAATGCCTGAACATCCATGCGCGTTAACGGATCGCGTCGCAAATATTCGTCGAGGACGGATTCGACGATCTGATCACACACTTTGTCTGGATGCCCAGCGAGCGGAGCTTCAACGACTTTGAGCATAAAAAGGATACAAAGAGACTACCACAAAACGTTATCCACACCGAGAGGCTTGCGTTCGTTTTCCGTTCGTCTATGATACGAACATAAAGCGAACGCCTATGTCCATTCTTCCACCACTCACCAAGAAACAACGTGAAGTCCTCGACTGTATTGAAGGTTTTGTGAAGGACAATGGCTACACGCCATCCTATCGCGAAATCGCCGAACAGCTCGGCCTTTCATCCCCAGCCACCATCCATCAGCACATCAAAACACTGTGTGAAAAAGGCATCATCAACACCGGCGACAGAGGTGAGGCACGAAGCATCGAACTCGTGGAGCCAGAGCGCATGTCTCCTCTCGCCATTATGCTCCCATTAGCCGGACTCATCACCGCCGGCGAGCCCATCGAAGCCGTAGAACAGAACGAAGCCATGGCCATTCCCGCGGACTTTGTCGTCGATCCAATGAACTCGTACATCCTCAAAGTAAAAGGGCGATCAATGATCGAGGACGGAATCTTCGACGGTGACTACGTCGTGGTTGAACGAAATCCTTCACCAAAGAACGGAGACATCGTGGTTGCACTTCTGGACAACGCATACGCCACACTCAAACGTTTCTACCGCGAAAGTGACCACATCCGCCTCCAACCAGCCAACAGCACCATGCAACCAATTATCATCAAAGGAGATTTAAACATTCAAGGAATTGTAAGGGCCGTGATGCGAAGGTTTTCTACAATCTAAATCATTCATCACCAACATTATGAATGCCATTTCTATTCGTCACTACAATGTGACGGTTGCTTACTGCTCTTCACCTTTCCACACAAAACGCCACGAAGTTGCAAAACAGATTCGTCAGTTTCTCAATCTCCGTCGCTTCCGTAAACACATCCGGTCTTTCGCGCCACTGCGCCTCGCATAATATGTCCGTCCACGAACTCCTCAACGAACCCGTCGATGTCCGTGTCGAGTTTGCAGGAAAGCGTGTTCATCCAACGCATGTGCACTGGGGAAAGCGAACGTACGTCATGAGTAAGGTAAATCTCGTCCACAGCACAACCGAGGGCGAGAAACGCATTTACTACTTTTCTGTTTCGGACAACGCATCGTTTATGAAACTTCGCTTAGACACTGGGGCCTTAGAGTGGAGAATTGTAGAATTTTATAGCGAATAAATATGAACACCCGTCGGAGGACCGGAAATCGTTTCACCTTTTCACTGAGCGAAATTCTCTCGTCACACATCCAAAAAGCTCGCAAGCATCGCACCATCCTCAAGCCGCGAACCCAAGCACGACGGTTTGAGAATAATCTTCGGCTGCCGCTGGCGCTGCTGAATCGAGAATGATGCACTGGATACGCGAAGCGAATAATCAACGGGTGGCGCCGAGGGAGGTCCCCGTACGGAGCGCAACGAGCACAGGCCTTCAACGATGATTACCGCGAACTTTCACGTGCGAGCTGAGCACCGTAACGGGGTCCGAGGCGACAGGACCCGTTGATAAATGAGAGAAGCAGAGTCTGGATCCCCGCCTACGCGGGGATGACCGAGGGAACGGGGATAGCTGAAGTAGCCTAGATTGCCGCGTCGAACGATTACGTTCTCCTCGCAATGACGGAATTAAGAGTATGCCGCGATTGATTTTGCACATTGATTTCAATTCTTTTTTCGCATCTGTCGAGGCGCAGGCAAATCCGTTTCTTCGCGGGAAGGCATTTGCAGTGGCCGGCAAAGGAAAAGGGCGGATCGACCGCGAGGCGGGGGCAATTCAAGGAAAACGAACATCCATCAGCGAGCTTTCTCATTCGCGATCAGTCGTCACAACCGCTTCGCGTGAGGCAAAAAATCTTGGAGTAAAGACTGCGATGACAACGCACGAAGCGCAGCGTATCATTCCGAATCTCCCGATTATTCCCGGTGACCCTCGCAAATATGCCGAGGTGACCCATCGATTCCTCAAGATCCTTCGTGAACACTGCGACGCCGTTGAACAGTTCAGCGTAGACGAAGCCTTCGCCGACATCACCACCGTTGCCGCCGACAAATTCGGCGCGGTTCTCCTCGCGCAGATTCTTCGATCAAAAATTATCAAAACAATCGGCGAAGCGTGTACGGCGTCCATCGGAATCGGCCCGAACAAGGTCATTGCAAAACTCGCGAGCGAATTAGTGAAACCAAATGGATTCACGTACGTCGATCCAACAGAGGTCGAAGATTTCGTTGCAGCACGATCGCTTCGAGATATCTGCGGAATTGGACCACGACTTGGAAAGCGGCTCATCAACCTCGGCATCACTACAATTCTTCATCTTCGCGCAGCACCAATCGATCGTCTCATTTCCGAATTCGGTCCTCACACCGCAGAATTTCTCTGGAACGTCGCACGCGGAATCGGCGACGATGTTGTCATCGATTCCGAAGGCGACGATCCAAAGTCCGTCGGCCATTCCTACACCTTTCCTCGAGGTCTCGAAACTGATGATGAAATCCACGACAACCTCCTCGCGCTTGCCGACATGGTGGCGCAGCGTTTACGAAATCAAAATCTTTTCACAACCCACGTGAATGTTTTTGCACGATACGAAGACGGTGGTGGGGGCGGAACAAGCGCCCAGCTCCCGGAAGCAACCAACGACGGATTAACCCTCTTCGAACACGGTTTCCGATCTCTATTGCCGATCATCGATCTCGATCGCGGGATCCGTCTCCTCGGCATCAGCGCAACACACTTCTCCGATAAAATCCCATCCCTCCTCCCTGAACACAACGAGCGCTACGACCGCTGCCTCACAGCCCTCGACCTCATCGCGAAACGCTTCGGCACAGGTGCCTGGCACCGCGCAAGTACGCTGAATACGGTTTTCTTAGAACGCGTCAGCGGATGGCACTATGATCATGAGTGATCTGATTCAGTCATCCCCGCGCATGCGGGGATCCATCTTTCAATGACGAACACTCTGGATCCCCGCCTGCGCGGGGATGACGGCTTCGTGAAACGAGCTACAGAGAAACGGTCGGCGCAAATCGCCCCATAAGCTCCGCTTTCTCAAGGATATGGCATGCCATTGCGCCGAGGCATTCGGTTTTCGTCGCTCCCTCGGGAAGATCGAGCGTCGTATCAATCGCATAAACAGTAAAGAAGTATCGATGTTCTTTGTCTGGTGGTCGAGGCCCACCGTATTCGAGCTCGCCTCTCGTTCCTTTTCCTCGAACCCCTTCCACATTCCAACGCTCTGGAATATTAAGAATGTTTGGTGGAATATTAAATACCACCCAGTGATCCCACACCGGCACTCCAGCAGCTTCCGGAACATCTGGATCATCCATCGTTAATACAAATGACACTATTCCCTTAGGAGCATCTTCGATTCGAAGTGGCGGGTTCACATTCTCGAAATCTCGACCGTACTTTTGAGGAATCACTTCTCCGTTCTGAAATGCTGAACTTGAAATCTTCATACAGACGCATTATAAACCAAAATCGCCTATTGCTAGGCGATTATTGGTGCCGGATTTGGGGTCCATGGACCGAACGGGACTCGAACCCGTAGCTCCAGGATGATAAGCCGGGAATGTTACCAATTACACCATCAGCCCCAATAATCCGACCGAAGCAGTATAACACGAACAGAAAACGAACAAAAAATACTTCGCATTCGCGAAGCATTTCTTGATCATCCTGGAAGAGGTGTTCTTTCAAACATCCCCGGATGCACATATTAAGCCACAAAAAACAGCTTTCGTCAAAACTATCCACATCAAATCTCCTCCTCAATCTCCAACAATCGATTGTACTTGCATAGTCTCTCTGATCGCGATGGCGCTCCCGATTTGATGAATTCGGCGTTTACGGCGACGGCGATGTCGGCAATGGTTGTATCTGTTGTTTCGCCGGAACGATGGGAGATGATGACTTTGTAGTTGTTCTCTTTCGCGAGAGCGATCGCCTCCATGGTCTCCGATAATGTCCCAATCTGATTTGGCTTGATGAGAATGGAATTCGCAACGCCGGAATCAATTCCGCGGTGCAGACGACGTACATCGGTCACAAAGAGATCGTCGCCAATGAGAAGCATCTTCTTTCCAAGACGTCTCGTCATTTCCTCCCAATCTTCCCATGCATCCTCCGCAAGTCCGTCCTCGATGGAAATCATCGGGTACTTCTTGCTCCACATCTCGTAAAGGTCGATCATTTGTTTTGCCGTGTTCTTTCGCTTGTCCGTGGAAAGCTCGTACTTCTTTGTTTTCGCATTAAAGAATTCGCTTGCGGCAACGTCGATTCCAAAACCAATCTCCTTGCCGAGCTTGTACTTGGCCTTCCTCACTGCCTGGACGAGATATTCGAGCGCAGATTCTGTGCGACCAACATCTGGAGCATAGCCACCCTCGTTTCCAACATCCGTATCAAGACCGTCGGCATGAAGCACATCGCCAAGCATGTGAAAGATTTCGCTTCCTGCCTGCATCTTTCGCGAAAACGTCGAGAAGCCGTGAGGAATGATGATGAATTCTTGCATGTCCAGGTTCGTATCCGCGTGTCGTCCGCCATTAAAGACGTTCAATAACGGAGTTGGGAGCTTGAACTTACTCAATCCAATATCGTACGTTTCGCGCAAATACGCATACAACGGCATACGTGCACGACGAGCACCGGCATGAGCAACTGCGAGCGAAACACCGAGAATTGCATTGGCGCCGAGACGTTTCTTGTTGTCGGTACCATCGATGACGCACATCGATTCATCAATTCCCCGCTGATCCGCAACATCGCGACGACGAAGCGCCGGACCAATGATGTCGTTCACATTTCGCACCGCCTTTCGCACACCAAGTCCGCGATATCGTTTCTTGTCGCCGTCGCGAAGCTCGACAGCCTCATGCACGCCAGTCGATGCGCCACTCGGTACCGCAGCATGGCCGCGCGTTCCGTCGCGAAGCATCACCGACACATGAACCGTCGGATTCCCTCGCGAATCTAAAATTTCGTGAGCATGTACTGCATCAATGCGTTCGAGCATAGCGTGGATTAATTGAGTGCGTAGGTGATTGAAACCGTCATTTCAATTTCTTGCGAACCAACTTCAACCGGAGGAGCAATTGAATCTGAGACTTTCACCGCTTCCGCTATTCCGTAATACGACACCACTGATCCTCCCCGACTTTCGTTGTAACTCACTACGCGCCCAAGACGTCCACCCATCGATGCTGCGATACTCTTTGCCTGTTCCTTTGCTTTTACAATTGCTTCATTACGAGCTTCGTTGATTGTTGCAGTTTCGTCATCAACCTCGTATCGAATACTCGAAACCGATGTCGCACCATTCTTTGGGCCAGCGTCGAGAACACTCGAGATAAGATTCGTATCACGAACCTTTACCGTAAGCGTTTGGGATGATTGATAGCCGGTAACTATCGCAGGACTCACATCGTAGTCATACACTTCAGACGTGCTGAATGATGAGATTTGAATATCTGCGTCCGGAACGCCGAGCGTCTTGATTGCTGCAAGCACCGTCGTCATTGTTGCCGATGCCGCACTCTGTGCGTCCGCTGCTGTTGCTGCATTTTTCATTACTGTCACATCTGTTGTTGCGATGTCTGGCACTACGCTTGCTTTGCCAGAAGCGCTCACCGAAATGGTTGGTGCGGTAAGATCGCTGTATCCCACATGCGAATATTCTCGCATTGTTTTCTTCATCTGCGCGCCAACCCACACGATGCTGTACACCATGAGAATTGCGAGCAACACGGTGAATAACTTATTTTCCCCCCACGTTGGCCAAAAGCTCGACGAATTTTTTTCCCAAGAAGCCATAAAATAATGTTAATTACAAAAAGTATAGCACGTTAACTTGAATATGAATTGATCTTTTGAGGTGTTGTGATGGGAAGACGGCAGTAAGGCAGTCTGATTCTCGAATTCGACGATGTTGTGTTGACACGACATCTGATTGTGGAAATCATTGCTGTTTCTGCAGATGAAATGTCGTGTCAACACAACATCGGCAGAATCGAAAAACGGAGTACCTCGTCAAAACACCATAACCATCTCCCTCACAACCCTTCCAAAGAATCAGCTCTTTTTACTGCATTCATCTCACAATCAACAGCAACCCAGCTATCGCGAATATCGACGCAACGATAATACGAGCCTTCTGCGTTCGCGTTCGATGGATGCGCTTCCCAACAAGACCAAGTGATTCAAATCCCATCACAAATAACGACTGAATTCCCTCGAGTGCCTGAACAACGCTTGCCGGACCAAGACTCAGCGCAAAAGCCTTCAGGGAGCTTGCGCTCGTATCACAAAGTTCGCCTACGACATACGTACCCACATCCTTCCATGAATTCCTTTTCTGCCGAATATGCCATCGCGAGCCAAGAAGGATCGCTGCACAAAACACCATCGCTAATGATACCCACGCGAATCCAGAAAGAAAATCACATCCGCAACGTCATCGTTCCGTAGAGCAAAAAAGTAGAGAGCGTATGCAAGGAGCCCGAGCACCGCAACAGCGAACGCGAGCAAAAGATCCTTTGCCTCAAGCATCACAAACCTTCCAGTGAGCATGGCGATTATGGAAGGAATTCCAAAAAACAACCCTGTAATACCGACGAGAAATAACGGATCCTTCGAACGCCGATTCACGAGGTCCTGATCAAGAACATTCGTGAATGCCCAAATGGCAGGAGCAGCAATGGCGGCCAAAAGCCATGTCATACATTATTTCGCGAGTGCCTCAAGCCCTGGCATCGCTTCCCCACCAAGGAATGCGAGCATGGCGCTGCCGCCAGTGGAAACGTGGGTGAAGGAATCGGTAAGATCGAACTCTTCAAGGCATTCAACCGTTTCACCGCCGCCAACGATGCTGACGGCTTTCGTGTTTTTTGCGATAGCTTTTGCAATAGCGAGCGTTCCGGCAAACCCATCTTCGCGACTTGTCATTCCCATTGGCCCGTTCCAAACAATGTGCTTCCCGCTTGCGATTGCGGTGCAGAACGATTCGATCGTTGATGGACCAATATCGAGAACACTGTTTTTCATCACAACAAGATCGCACGGCAGATAGATTTTTGTTCCAAATTTCTTTGCAATTGTTTTTGCACTCGCAACGTCCTTCGGTTTCGTAAATTCCGGAACGTCCACCGGAAGTGATCCCACATCGGCCTTCAACATCGTCAATGCCGTTGCGCCGCCGATGAGAATTGCATTCGCGTGTGCACCGAGACGTTTGATCAATGGGATCTTTGTTGAAATCTTCATGCCGCCAAGGATGAGGACGAATGGATGCTTTGGCACCATGAGCAACGCACGAGCCTCGCGAACAACAAGCTCGCCAGCAAAACTCGGCAAACACTTCGTGACCGCAACCATCGACGCGTGTTTCCGATGGCAAACACTAAATGCGTTGTTTACGTACACGTCACCGAGCTCGGCGAGACGTTTCGCAAAGTCAGCACTATTCTTTTCCTCGCCTTTGTCGAATCGAAGATTTTCGAGCATCACAATCGATCCCGGAGCCATCCGGTCGATGACACGAGCGGCTTCCTCGCCGACCGGATGCGGAATGAATCGAACAGGATGGTCGATCACGCGAGCTAACGCTCGAGCAACAGGGGCAAGTGAAAGTGATTTTACAAACTTCCCCTTTGGATCGCCGAGGTGTGCGATAAGAACGATTCGTGCGCCGCGAGAACGAAGACGATTGATTTCCGGAAGAATCGATTTCAATCGATGCCGACCATGAATCGACACACGTCCATCTATCATTGGCACGTTCGCATCCACGCGCAACAGCACCCGACTGTCGTCCGAAATGTCGCGAACCGTCCACGAGGAAATATTCTTATGGAGTTTCGTTTTTACCATACACTGCAACGCCCTTCACCACGCGAACGCACGCGCTCCACAGTGGAAGGACAGAAAAGAAATATCGAGCATCGACCAAACGTCGAAGGATGTATGCAGTATACCCCCAAATTGGAACACCAAACGCCTTTCCAACAGCATGCTTTCCGCCAAGTGCAATAAGAATGTCCCAGGCCTTGCGCTGACGATACAAAACAACGGGACGTTTCGTGATCATTGCAACAATATTTTTCGCAACGACGATGGATTGTTCAACGGCAACTTGCGCGGTTTGCGGATCAGGATATTTTCCGTTGTTCACAAATGCGGCATCGCCAAGAACGAAGATGTCTCGATATTCCAGTACACGCAATGCATCGTCCACCAATATTCTTCCTTTTGGATGTTTCTCGAATAACAACAATGCAACAATCTCTGGCATTTTTACTCCAAGTGCCGTCACGCAGTAATCGCAGGACACCGTCTCAATCTTCTCGGAAGGAATGCCCTTCACAATACGCTTCAACCCCACAGAATGTTCTGCGACATTTGCGAGCGCAGTATTCATTCGCAGTACAACGCCAAGATCACGAAGACGCGCCTGCGCTTTCTTTCGGAGAAACGGCGAGAGCATCTGTAGCGGCGTGTCCGCAGAGTCAATAAGCATCACTTCAACAAATCGATGCGCAATCGCGCCACGTTTTTCCAACGCACGAATCGTTGCAACGAGCTCTGCTGCAAACTCTGTTCCACTCGCACCAGCTCCAGCGATAACAATGCGCTTTGTTTTTGTGGAGGAGCTCTGAATAATGTTCGAGAGTTCGGTTCGAATCATGAGTGCATCGCTCGTGCGCTTCAGGTCCGTTGCGAACTGCTTCACGCCGGGAATACCAAAATTATTCGACACACTGCCCACGGCAAATACACAAATATCGTACGGGATCGCCGATCCATCAGCGCAAATTACATTGCGCACAACAGGATCGACTGACTGAATTGCGCATTTTCGGAAACGGATTCCTGAAAATTGATCGAGCAGAATGTCCGTCGCACGAACAAGATCGGCACGCAGCGAATCCTCAAGTAACCCACCCGACGCAACTTCATACAGCCACGGCGTGTATACCGATGCGGATGACGGGTCGACAATAGTCACCGCGATGCGATTCGATATCGAGGATCGGAGCAACCGACGAGCAACACTGAAGCCGCCAAAACCACCGCCAACAATAACGATCCGAGTTTGGGTCATACGTACATTCCAATTTCGTATAGCCTCACATCAGTCATCCTGAACGAAGTGAAGGATCTCTCGCATGTGATCCGAAGAACCCTACGAGAGATTCTTCGCTACGCTCAGAATGACTGACTAAACATTTTGGCAGTTCGCTACCCAAACAAAAACTTCACAACAGTATTCGACTTCCGCAAATTCCCAAGAACAATAGCGTTCAATCCGAACGCGTGACCGGCACCGCCAGCAGCAAAAAGCGCGAGGACGGCGGCGTAAATGACGTGTTGATCGATATATCCCATTGCCGTGTTGCTCACGAAATGCGCCAAGTAATACAGTGTCATCAGCAGCATTCCGAGAATTGCTGCGGGTCGCGTCAGAAGACCGAAGAGTAATGCGATGCCAAGCAGGAACAGTCCCCACGCATTCATCGCATCGATCACACCGTTCCCTGCCAACGATCGGAACCATTCCGAAAATGGGCCATCGGCTGCTGCAAGATACGTTGCAGCGCTCCAATCAGTTGAGATCTTTGCCCATCCCGTCGTAAGAAACATTCCGCCAAGAAGAACCCGAAGCGCAACATACGCCGCACCAAAACTCTTCTCATGTGTGGTCTCTGCAATTTTCCCAAGTGTGGATTGTGTACGCATATTTTATTTTACTGATGATAAGCAAAGTTCAACAAGGCTGTGTGAATAGCCCCACTCGTTGTCGTACCACGCGACGACTTTCACGAGATTGCCGTCGACGACATTCGTTAATGAAAGATCGACGGTCGCCGAGTGTGGATCGCCGATGAAGTCGGACGAAACGAGCGGCTCATCCGTCGTTCCCACGATCGATGAGAAGCGCGGCGTTTTCACCGCAGCAAGAATCGCCGCGTTCACCTCTTCAATGGTGACATCCTTCTTCAAAAGGAACGTCATGTCCGAAAGCGACACCGTCGGCACCGGAACACGAATCGATAATCCATCAAATCGATTCTTCAGCGAAGGAATGGTCAAAGCTACTGCAATTGCTGCGCCAGTTGAAGTTGGCACCATATTCTCGGCAGCCGCACGCCCTTCGCGCATATCCTTCTTTGGCGAATCGACGAGCGCCTGCGACGCCGTGTATCCATGCACCGTCGTCATCATCGCCTTCTCGATGCCGAAAGCTTCCTCAATAATCGCGGAAACCGGCGCCACACAATTCGTGGTGCATGATGCGTTACTGAGAATCCCAGCTTTCTCCCCCTTCAACTTCGCATCATTCACACCCATCACAAACGTTGGAACATTCCCACCTTTTGCTGGCGCAGAAATAATCACACGTTTCGCTCCGGCCGCCAGATGCACGCTCGCTTTTTCCTCCGTAACAAACAATCCCGTCGATTCAATCACGATATCAATATCTAAATCTTTCCACGGCAATGCCGCAGGATCTTTCTCACCGAGGAGTCGTATTGTTTTTCCGCCGACGATGAGCGAATCCTCAGTGTGACTCACCTCAACGCCCCATGTTCCGTAATTGGTATCGTGCTTCAAAAGATACGCCAGCGTTGCGGCATCGGTAAGGTCATTAATCGCGACAACGTCGAATCCCTTCTTCTCCCAACCCACCTTTAACACCGTTCGTCCGATTCGACCAAACCCATTAATAGCAATGCGAGGCATAGATGAGAGCATTTTATCATGATTCGTCTATACCATCCCAAGCCGTTCACGCTCTCGACGAACAAACGGATCATCCTCGCCGTAGATCATTCCGGTTAACATAATGAGATTTCGGATTGCCCGAGGATCACCGTGTATACCGAATTGTGTTCCAAGGAACGTCAAGCCTCTTCCGTCAATATTGATGCCTTTCCCTTGATTATTTTGCCGAAATTCAGTAAGCCAATCAACCGATGTTGGATATTCTTTAAGAATTTCAAAGCGCCATTCCTCCAACGTTCGCTCGCGAATATACTCAATTTCTTTCAGGATGTCTGGATTATTCTCTCCGTAAATTTTCTGACTCAACAACAAAAAGTTTGCCCGCGCATAGGGGTTCTCCTGAATTCCCATTCGCAACGCCAGAAAACTAAGCCTTCTTCCGTCAACGTCAATTTTTCGTCCAAGTCGCCCCGGGCCAGTACCCTGAGCGTACGCTTGCATCCAGTCGGGAAATGTAGTGTATTTTTTTTATAATCGCCTCGCGCCATTCTTCTGGCGTTCGTTCACCAAAACGAAGCCATTCTGCCATCAATAGTGCGTCGTTCTCTCCGTAAATTTTTCGCCCAAGCTTAATAAAGGCTGCAATCCTTCTTGCAGAGCCACTGAATCCAAAACGGGTCGTGAGGTATTGAAGTTTTCTTCCGTATGCCTCAACGTCATCGCCCTGCAACTTATCTCTCCGATACTCGTCCATCCATTCTGCTGACGTAGGATATTTTCTGAGAAGCTCCGCACGCAACATTTCCCGATCTTCGGCGCGAACATCAATCTTCGCCATTGGTGGCGTCATCGCACCATCAATGCCATGTGTAAGCGCGTGGACGAGCCGCTCTGCCCATTGCTGATTCTTAATAATTTTCGTCACGCGGTCGGCAGAAAGTTCTGACAAATCTTCTTTACTCGTCGAAAGCAGGGTGCGCACCGGAATGCGACCGGCGATGACAAATGTCGCTTCACCAACCTGATTACACACCAAAATCATCCGATCAAGCCGAGGAATATCGATGGCAATATAACTGACTTCACGCATTTTTTCTTCGGGAGTATCGCCAGTTGTTACAATAACATCATCAGAAAACACACCGAGAGTCTTGAGAAGGCTCATCACTTCTTCAAGCCGCGGCTCAAATCGCGCCGCCTCGAACTTCGTTTCATCGCCGATCGTGACGGTTCCAGCGCCTGGCGGCAATAACACGCCGGGAATACGATTCATCAACAACGTATTACTCGCATCTGGATCTTCAATAGCGCGATGAATAACTCGCTGCAACGATGCATTCGCAATATCCAACACGTCATTCACTTCTCTTGGGTGCTTTGGCGCAAATGCGAGCGCAGCCTCGGCGTCGCGCGTTGCGATGCTCGATTCCTGCAAGCTCGGCGATGTGAGGATCCCTTCCTCGACCGTCTCCAGGGCGGCAAACAGATCGTGATACGCCTGTTCGGTTCCGTCATATTTCCGAGCGATGTTCAACGCCTTCGCCATGGCATAACGATAGTCACGTGCTTCGGGATTCTTTTTTAACGCACGATACTGCTCAGATTCCAGCATAGAGAAAGATTTCATCCCTATTCTACAACACAACACCGAGCCCTTGAGCTCGGTGTTGTGTTTATTCGATGGCTGGATCCCCGCATGCGCGAGGATGACCGATAACTTACGCTCCCAGCTGCATGCGAACCATGCGGCCGATGCGGAGGTTTTCACCGATGGCGGTGATGTTTTCGGTGAGAAGCTGCTGAACGGTCTTTTCGTCGTCTTTGATGAAGACTTGTTCAAGCAAACAGATGTCTGCAAAGAACTTGTTCAGCTTGCCGTCGAGAATCTTTTCAATCATTTCCGCAGGCTTGCCTTCTTGAGAAAGCTGCTCGCGATACACGGCCTTTTCACGGTCAATCACGTCTGCTGGAACCTGGTCGCGCGATACATATTGTGGCGCACTTGCAGCAACATGCATTGCAAGATCGGCACCGAAAGCCACGAACTTCTCGTTGCGCGCCACGAAGTCTGTTTCACACAACACTTCGACGAGCACTGCGAGCTTGTCGCCATGAGCGTAGGCGAAGACTTTGCCTTCTGCCGTCACGCGATCCGACTTCTTTGCTGCCTTTGCTGCACCACTCACGCGCAATGCGTCGATTGCCTTTTCCATGTCGCCGCCCGCTTCTTCAAGCGCACGCTTGGCGTCCATCATTCCCGCACCACTCATTTCGCGGAGCTTCGCAACGTCACTGGCGTTGATTGCCATAGTGGTATTCGATTATTTCTTTCCTTCTGGCTTGCGTACTTCTGGCTTGGCTTCTGCCTTTGCAACGCCAGCCTTTACTGCGAGCTCTTCCTTTGTTGCGTCGTCCAAGTCGTCTACCGCAGCACGAGAACTGTCGGTCAATTTTACATCATCTTCTGCATTCACGCGGACGATTGCTGCAGCTGCGGCCTTTTCGTTCGCAAGAGTTGTTGCGCGAGTTTTTCCTTCCTTCACTGCTGCTGCAATAAGCTCCGTCACCATCGCTAAGCTACCAACTGCGTCGTCGTTTCCTGGAATAACATAACGAATACCGCGTGGGTTCACATTGCTATCCACAAGCGCGACCATCGTCACACCCATCGTTGTTGCTTCGCGCACGGCAGTTTTCTCATGACGTGCGTCCAAGATGAACAATGCGTCTGGAAGCTTTGTGAGTGTGGAAAGTCCACCAATCTTTTCATCAAGTTCTTCGATTTCGCGGGAGAACTGGAGCTGTTCCAACTTGGTGTACTTCTTGAGCTCGCCCTTTGCAGACTTGTCCTTGAGGTCCAAGAAGTGACGAATAAGCTTCTGAATCTGTGCGAAGTTTGTAAGCGTTCCTCCCAACCAACGCGTGTTGATGTATGGCATGCCTACTTCCTTTGCAAACGCTTCAACGATTGGCTGAGCTTGACGCTTTGTTCCAACAAATACAATTGATCCGCCGCGAGCGGTCGTTTCTGTCACAAAGGTCATCGCGCGCTCCAATTGTGTCTGCGTCTTCTCAATATCGATAATGTGCACACCGCCGCGCTCTCCAAAAATAAATTCCTTCATCTTTGGGTGCCAACGACTGGACTGGTGACCAAAGTGAACTCCGGCCTTAAGCATCTCTAACAATGTTGGCATCTTTGCCATAGTGAATCCTTTTTAACCTCAGCTGCTGTATCGTGGAGCCCTTTTCTGCGAAGGGAGGAATCCAATCGATGATGTATCAGCAACCTGTGAGATTTTGCGTGAATAAGTGCCCGCAGAAGACGGCAAAATAGTACTAAAGTTTGCGAAATATGGCAAATTCGATCTCACAAAAACTGTTATATTTGCGGCAAGTTTCGATGCGCTTCGAACAAATTTTCCGAGACGTACTTCTTGGTACGTTGAGGAAATTTGTGATGAAGGAAGTCGAAAATTGACCAAATAGAACGGTTTTTAAAGCGAAGACCGCCGAGAATCGTTCCCGGCGGCCCCGTTGCCTGAGCGTATCTCACAGTTCGCCCGACCGAGATCGCGGTTTTAGCGGAAGCTGATGGTCGCGCTCGAGCTGACGAAAAAGCTCAAGGAGCACGCCGACTCGAGACGGCATCACCACCGTCCAACCGCCTACACTGTTCGCCCAATCCTCAATGTTCCTTCGGTGAGTAAACATGAGAAGCACGAAGGGAATATTCGCGACAAACAAGTGTGCATTCCGTTGCTGCAGAAATTCGACACCCATCCTCATACCCCGATTCCTGCCCTCGTCTGGACCGGTCATGTCGTCGGTGACCACGAGCGCCAGACTCTCGCCGATCGTTCCGAACAGTTGAAACGCATTGTGACTGTCCGCAGCGCCAAAGGCATTCCAGCCCTCCGTCCGTGCTGACTCCAAAAGCATTTCCCGAAGACCGTCATCCTGGAGAAAGAAAAGAATACTATTTCTTTGTCGACTGACCATGCCGCGCCTCCACGAAAATTCTTACAGATTTTTACAGAAACCGCAAGAATTAGCGGATAAACATCGCGTCGCCAAAGGAGAAGAAGCGATATTTCTGAACGATAGCTTCTTGATAGGCGGTAAGAACATGATCGCGACCGGCGAACGCGGAAACAAGCATCAAGAGAGTCGATTTTGGAAGATGAAAATTCGTAACAAGTCCGTCGACAATTTGGAATCGGAATCCTGGAGTAATAAAAACGTTCAACTCTCCTCGATATTCTGCAAGCTCTCCGATCGTGGCGACAACCCCCTCAAGCACACGAACCGTGGTGGTGCCGACTGCGATGACTCGCCGACACTCGTTTTTCGCCGATCGAATCCTCTGCGCAGTCAATGCATCAATCTCCACAAACTCGGCGTGCATCACGTGATCCTCGATGTGATCGGTTTGTACCGGGCGGAAGGTTCCGATTCCCACGTGAAGCGTCACTTCTTCGATCTGCACGCCCTTCGACCGTGCTCGATCGATGAGTTCAGGAGTGAAGTGAAGCCCGGCGGTTGGCGCAGCGACTGATCCGATCGATTTCGCGTAAACGGTTTGGTAACGATCCGGATCAGCAAGCTCGGCCGTGACGTATGGTGGCGTTGGCACCGATCCGGCAGATTCGCAGAACGCGAACATCTCAGGCACCGTCATCGAGGATTTCAGTGTTACGATCCCGTCTTCCGTCTTTGAGACGACCTCGAGGTCGCCGATGCGGAAACCGATTCCCGCCTTTCGCCCAGGCTTCACCAGAGCGTCGATCTCCCCGTCGCGAACTTTGAGAACGAAAACCTCAAAGCCATCGATCTGTAAGCGCGCTTTAAAAACCTTTGAGACATTAAAGACGAGCACATCGCCAGCGTTCAGCTCATCGATGATTTCGGAAAATCGATCGCGATGACGAATCTCGCCAGAATTTCGATCGAGCACCAAAAACCTCGAGGCATCCCGCGGCTCGATGGGAATCTGCGCGATCAGTTCCTCCGGCAAATCGTACGAAAAATCGGCAACAGGCGTTAGCATAGTCAGTCATTGCGAGTGCAACGAAGCGATCTTGGGGAATTTGGCTAAATATTAGGCTAATCCTTGCGGAAAAGCAAGAAAAGTGCTAGTATTGGGTTACCATCAAGGTGCCTCATGCTCTTCGTGGGAACGGTAATCTCCATCGTGCTGAGCACCATGAGCGGCGTCGCGATCGGGGGAATGGTCATGACCAAGTTCCCGACCTTCGAAATGCCCTGGCTCCTGGTGCTCTGGGGCATGATCTCCGCGACCGGCGTCCAGTACGTGGGCTCCATCTCCTCCGCCCCACGCGAGAGGAGCCAGAACCGACATCCTGAACGCAGGACGTCGAACGCAGCGCCGTCTCCCCGAAAGGTGAGGCGGCGTTGATCGTTTTATCCCTGTTGCCGTTGTTTCTGAATATGATATAGTCATACTAAGTAATATCCATACTATGCGAACAACATCAACATTCACTATCTCCCTCCCTCCTTCCCTCGCGATAGCAGCCGATCGCCTTGCAGAAAGCAAACACATGACTCGCTCGGAACTTCATCGGAGTCTTCTTCGAAACGCAATAGAGGAAGCTGATTACGCAACGGCGATGGCTGACTATAAAAAAGCAAAAAAAGAAGGGAAAATGATTGAATTAACTGGATCTCTCGCCGACCTCATCAAGGGCTAAATATGAAAATCCTTAAGATTTTCTTTACGCCTCATTTTCTTCGTTCATTGCAAAAACTTCCAGCCAATCTCGTTGATGTTGAGTTTATCGACATTGGCACTCACGACATCTACCGCTAACCTTTGACAAAAAACCCTTCAGCAGCTATCATTTTGCTACTTAATCGGCTGTATGCAAAGCAGCCTCAACCTCTCTTTATGAAGGCGACAATCCACCCAAAATACTTCGATTCGACGATTACCTGTGCATGCAGTGCGGTGTACAAGATTGGTTCGAGCTTGGAAAAGATCGACATCGAATTGTGCAGCGCGTGCCACCCATTCTTTACGGGTAAGCAGAAAATCTTGGATACCGCACGTCGTGTGGAAAAGTTCACCGCGAAGGACGGAAAGAAGGCAACAACCGTCAAGACCGCAAAGGACAAGGCCGCAGAACGTGCTGCTCGCGCAACCGCAAAGGCTGCAAAGAAAGCAAATTCCGACACCTCGATCAAGTCCGTCTCTCGTTAAGTTCGGTTTTGAAGACACTTCGTCGCAAGGCGGAGTGTTTTCATTTATACTCATTCTATGGCACTCGAATTTGAAAAAGTTATCGCGGATAAACGCGCAGAAAAGGAAACTATCGAAGCTGAGCTCATGAGCGCAGCCACGCTTGGGAATCCCAAAAAACTTCGTGAAGTAAATGCACAGTACCAGCAGATCACACGAATCCTCGACATCGCCGCTACGTACGAGATTGCTGCACGCAATCTTGCCGAAGCGCAGGCAACAGCGAACGACTCGGATCCGGAGATTCGCCAGATGGCTGAACAGGAAATTGCCGAGATTCTCCCAGCAATGCCAAAGCTCGAGCTCGACCTTGAACTCGCGCTCATCCCCGCCGATCCGATTGACGGCCATGACGCCATCATGGAAATTCGCGCAGGCACTGGCGGCGACGAGGCGGCGCTCTTTGCCGCCGACTTGTACCGCATGTACACCCGTTTTGCTGAACGCAACGGATGGAAAGCGATCATCATCTCGCAAAGTCAAAACGACCTTGGCGGCTTCCGCGAAGTGATCGTTGAAATTCATGGCGACGGCGCGTACGGAACGATGAAACTTGAAAGTGGCGTACATCGTGTTCAACGCGTGCCGAGCACCGAGAAAGCCGGTCGCATTCACACGTCCACCGCAACAGTCGCCGTCCTTCCAAAAATCGAGCAAGAAGAATTCGACATCAATCCAAAAGATCTTACCATCGAGGCAACCACATCACAGGGCGCCGGTGGACAGTCCGTCAACACCACATACAGCGCTGTCCGCATGGTGCACGTTCCCACCGGAATCACCGTGTACTGTCAGGATGAACGATCCTTCAGCCAAAACAAGGAACGCGCCATGGGCGTGATGCGTTCTCGCGTATTTACCTTTGAAGCAGAAAAGAAGCGTGCCGCACTCGACGCAGAACGTCGCAGTCAGATTGGTGGAGCAGAGCGCTCTGAAAAGATTCGCACATACAACTTCCCACAAGATCGCATTACGGATCACCGCGTCAAACAATCATGGCACGGTATTCCGGCGATTCTTGACGGCAACATCACCGATATTCTCACCACACTCAAAATGGCCGCGCGCGACGCAAAATTCGGCGAGCTTACTGCTGACGAGGACGACGAATAATGTATGGACGGCGCCATGACGATTTTCGACATCCTCGCATGGGCCGGCGACATATTGAAAGCTGCCGACGTCACGCGCTCCGTAAAACAGAATCCCCGCCTCGATGCACAGGTGCTTTTGTCGTATGTCCTTAACGTGAACAGCGCATATCTGTTTACGCACGGCGACGAAGCAGTGAAGTCCGACGCTGCAGAAACATTCCAGCGACTGGTTGCGCGCCGAGCTCGACACGAGCCGGTTGCGTATCTCACCCAAACCAAAGCATTCTTTGGTCGCGACTTCTTCGTGAATCAACACGTGCTGATTCCGCGGCCTGACACGGAAGTGTTGGTCGAGGCCGCGCTCGCCGTCATCGATTCCCGATCAACGATCGTTGATATCGGCACCGGATCCGGTGCGATCGCAATCTCTCTCGAACTCGAAACCCATCGTCCAACGTTCGCCATCGAAATCGATCGCGACACGAAGTCCGTTGCGGAACACAACGCGCGAAATCTGGGGTCGAACACTGTTTTCATCGAGGGATCGCTCTTCGAACCGTTCGCCGCACTCGAACCAATCGCCGATCACCTCGTCATCACTGCAAACCTTCCATATCTCACACCATGGCAATGGAACGATCTCGATGCCGACGTGAAGGACTACGAACCACGGCTCGCGCTTGTTGGTGGCGCCGACGGCTTGGCGCTGTACGACGAACTGTGCAATCAAATTCGAACCTATCTTCACGAAACGTCGCGCAAAGGCAAGCGTATCAATGTCGATCTCTTCATCGAAATCGATCCGTCACAGCGCCAAACCGCGCCGTCTCTCCTTACGACACATTTTCCCAAAGCCCGAATCGAACTCATCAAAGATATGCGCAGCCGCGAACGTGTCGTCCATGCGCTAATTTAGCAATCTATTCTTGAGAATTCCTCATTTCATCATTTGAGGCACCATGTGATCCTAAACATGCTTGAAAATACTCTTGAAGCGTGATTCCACGTTTTTCTGAAATGCTCGCCAAATCATCAAGAATACCGCTTCCAAAATCCTCCTCAAGAATAGGAAAAAGTACCGAGAAATCTGCGCCCTTTTTTTGTAATTCTCGAATCCACTTTAATGCCCGATAATTTGCATCGCGCTCCATAAAACACGTGCGCCAATCAAGAAAAT
This sequence comes from Candidatus Uhrbacteria bacterium, assembly GCA_943359525.1. GTDB lineage: Bacteria > Patescibacteriota > Patescibacteriia > UBA9934 > UBA9934 > CAIKHN01. Next base: position 49,411 of record CALRHV010000002.1, on the reverse strand, counting down.
TTAGTAATTTTTCGTCGAGAATATTTTTTATTTCTTCTATCTTTTCCCATTCTTTTGGTTCGCGAATTTTGAGGAAATGATCAATTCCTCGTTCTTCTTCTAAAGTGAGCTTCTGTATATTCATCGGTGTACGGCCATTTATTATTAGGAGTTCGTTTTGTTTTTGAAAAACTTTCCTTGCATTTTCTGCATCCTTTATGCCAAAAATTTTATCCCGTGCAGGATACTTTGTAGAGAGAGCGATATTTCCCATCGCCTCCCAAACTGCAAAGGTATTTTTTTCAAAAAAAGATCTTGCACCGAAACGAGCCCCTGAAATATTTCTGTAGCCTAAATCTCGTTCTTGCTCGTTATGACCAAGCTCATGAAAAAAGGTAGAAAGTTTAATGAGCGTTACCGGCTCTGGTGTTAAAATAATACGAGTACCAATAATCTTCTGTCCTCCACCAGGTATACATTCTTTATAAACAAAAATTTGTGCGTCTTGTTGTTTGATCATCTGCAAAAAATCAATCTTCTTCTTCGTTCGAGGAATTTCCAAAATACATGAAACCATCTTACGAGAAGACAGGTAAAAAGATTTTTGCTCCAATGCAATTTTCATGTTTGGATTTTTCGCCAAAAAATCCAACTCTTCTTTTTCTCCTATATTTTGATATTGAATATGTGCAATAGCAATCATTTCCCCTTCAATATCTCGATATTCATACCGGTGAATAGGGAGCTCCTTACGGAATTCTGGCTTTACGTCTGGATGAGCTTCTTTATAAATCTCGTAAGACAAACTGACGAGTTTTGAACGATTGACCATCATTGATCGAGGAGAGCCATCGTGACGCTTTGGCCAATTCCCCGATGCTTCGCGAATACCACGGCGCTCGAGAATTCTATACGCTTCCATCATCTCAGAGCATTGAGAGATAATCGCGCGAACCGTGTGCGAGTCAAGGCCAGCTACAGAAAGATTCAGCCGTGCGTCCGCCCGCTTCTGACGGAATATTTCAACGGATTCTTCTGGCTTTCGCTCACGAAAACATGCAGAAACAATTTCCTTGATCTGTTTCTCTACAAGATGTGGAAAGTGACGAAGGAGCATGTGCGCGATTGGTCTGCCGATATCGCCGCGATCAACCGCTCGCGCGATTTCCGGGGATCTGCTCTCGAAATATTGCGTCTCAATACGATGTTGATGTTGCACCGCTGGCTCACCACCTTTCTTGAACGCCTCGTAATCCTTCCGCAAACTCCTCCGGGCCGGCTCTGAATATTTCGGGCTTCGCGCAAGCGTTTCAATACGAGATATGGGAGGTGCTGGTGGCACTTCCTTCTTTTTCGGCTGCGACGGTGGCAGATTCACCCAGCTTTTTTTCTCCATACATTCACGAACCATTATACAACCTATCTGCTGCGCTTCGTCAGCGTTAAGACATTGCCAAGATTATTAATAACCTCAACCCACGTCCTCCCTGCGTTCATCGAAACTTCCTTTCCTGTTTCATCGTAAAACTGCATTCGATCATTTGCCGACGCCTTCTTCCACGTACCCGAAATCGATGCACCATTTTTCAGCAACATCATCGGCCCTTCGCCGATCGTGCGAACAGTTCGTCGGCCCTTGTCGTCCCCCGGGATTATTCCAATGTCTGTTGCGATGACGACGACGTTGTTCGCCATATATGTATTCCCTCCTTGGAATCGATGATACACATTCGTTGCTGGATCGTATGTCCAGTCAATATCGTATCCGTTTCCCCAAACAATATGCGTCGTGTCGATTGTCGATGATTCCGAAACGCCGTCAGTAAACGTCCATGAATCGTACGATGGAACACCAACGTCGTACTTCTCGTCGATCTCGGCAATCGATGCTCTGAGGAGATTGGTATTTGTATACACATTATGCGGAGCGTATCGCGTCAATTCATCACGATAGTAATACTCACTCTGAAAAAACTGATTGAGATCAAGCGTGCCATTCTTCGCGATATCATCAAGCGCTTCTGGCGAGCCACCAACGTGACCGTAGATTCCCTGAAACTCTGCGTTCCAATCCAAGTAATATGGTCGCGATGATCGAACGGGGCCAATCTTTAAAACGTCTTGATCGTCAGAAAAGAACGCGATAAACCGTGGAATATTTCCTTCAACTGGAGCCTCGATCACCAAGAATGCTTGGTCGAGCCCAGACAATGGCCAAGCGTCTGCAGAATTCTCGACCATCACGCCAAATACTTGAGGCAGCGTTACTATCGGAGCAGAGAGAATCTCGCCAGTGAGCGGATGACGAGAAGCAGCGGAAATTGTCGATGGAACGATGCGTTCCTGTGTGCCACGATCATAAAATCGCGATCCTGGAATTGTCATCAGCGCAGAAATAATTCCCGTGAGAACAAAAATTCCCCCAGCAAGAATGAAGAGATTTTTCGACGTACCTTCCCTTTTCCATAATCGCAAAGCGCGACCATGAACACGACGAAATGCATTCAACGATTTCTTCGGCATAAGGATTTCATGATACCAAAAACGCCTCGTCATTGCGACGAGGCGTTTTATGGGATTATTTCTTTTCTGTTTTCTTTGCAGCTTCCGCTTCTTCCTCTGGAGTAAGCTTCTTTTCCTTGAGCACTTCCACCTTTGAAACGTCGGTGTCCACAACTTCGTTCAACGATGCAAGCTCTTCCTCAGAGCGTGGCGGCTGAACGGATGCGATAGCAACTTCAGCGTTGGTGGTGATTTCCACACCTTCTGGAGCGACAATGTCGGACACGCGAATCACGTCGTCAAACGTTGCAAGCTTTGAAACGTCGATGCTGATTTCGTGAACAAGTGCGTTTGGAAGAGAAATAACTTCTACTTCTTCGAGCGACTGCAAGAGCGTTCCACCAAGTTCCTTCACCGCTGGAGCCAAGCCCACAAGCACCAAAGGAATCTTTGCTTCAATCTTGCGATTTGGATCAACCGCACGGAAGTCGATGTGCGTCACGAAATCGTTCAACGCGTTGCGCTGTACTTCGCCGACAAGCACCTGGAAAGACTTTTCGCCAACGACGAGATCGACGACAGTGCTCGATCCGGCGGCTGCAAGAACTTTCAAAAAAGCGTTGCGGTCAACCTGAATGTTGGTTGGTTCGGTGCCGAAGCCGTAAACGACCGCAGGTACTGTGCCTTCAGCACGAAGTGCTTCAGTTGCACGGCCCTTAAGTTCGCGAAGGGTGGCATTCATTGTTGCGTGTTTCTGCATAGATGTCGCACATTTCATCTAATCCTGGCGCTTTTGTCAACTTTCATGTGTGTAACCCTGAAAAAAGTCATTTCGTCATTTTCCCAAGGGCCAAATGCACCGAGAGGACGTCATCGAGCGAAATTCGCTTTCGGTCCATAAACCGCAGGGCGTCTTGGGCGTCGCAATCCGTAAAAATCCCCACACAGGAAATATTCTGCTCAGAGCGCTCAATGGTGTAAAACATTGCCCGAGAGCACTGTAAGCACGTTGCGTGCAGCATCTCCCGTCGGCCCTCCTTTTTCAAGGTTCGCAAACGTTCGCCGTCGTACGAAACGGCACAAAAAGGGCATCGAGTAACTGGATCGAGCAAGGCTCGGTCGGATGAGGTCATAAGGAAAGGTCGTTAAAACGGTCCCCTGGACGGAGGCGAATGGCCACCGACTGTACCAGCCCAAGGAACACCAACGAGAGTAAAAGCGCACTTCCACCGTAACTTACCAAGGGAAGCGCGACGCCAGTGGCAGGCATCAGAGACACATTCGCGCCAACATGCACCGTTACTTCAACAATGATAACAGAAAAGGTGCCGATGCACAGATACGCTCCAAAGGTATCGCGCGCCATCCTACTGATGGTTAGCATGCGCCATAACAGCACAATAAAGGCGAGAAAGAGTAAAAGCACCCCCACAAATCCAAGTTCCTCGGCAATCACCGCGAACACGAAATCGGTCTGACTTTCTGGCAAAAAACGAAGCTGACTCTGGCTTCCGTCGCCCAGTCCCCTCCCCCAAAACCCGCCAGAACCAATCGCGATCTTTGCCTGCGTGACGTTGTATCCGGTATCGAGCGGATCCAGCGACGGGTCAATGAACGTCATGATGCGATCCTTCTGATACTGCTGGAACACGAACATCCATCCAATCACTGCAACAAGCGCAACACTTCCAAGCAAGGCAAGCACTTGCGACGGACGAATGCCGGCAAAAAGCACCATAACGGCCCACGTTCCTACCAGAAGCGCTGCGCCACCCAAGTCTGGCTGTAACATGAGGAGCCCAACCGGAATCGCAACGAACCCTCCGCTCATGAGCAGATCGCGCCATCCGAATCGTCGTTTTGCTCGTTCACTAAAATACAATGCGAGCATCATCATCATGGCAACTTTCATCAACTCCACCGGCTGAAACGCAAATCCTCCAAGCACAAACCATCCCGTGGATCCATTCAGCGTTCGCCCAAGAAACAGCACCAGCACCAACAGCACCGCTCCAACAATGTAAAATCCTCGCGCATAATGACGAATAGCGTGATAGTTCATGGCTGCAATCACCGTACACGCCACCAAACCAATTCCGAGCGCAATCGCCTGTTTCTGCAAAAACACATTTTCCGAACCGCGCGAAAGCTCAACGGAAAAAATCGCCGCAAACCCAAACGCAATCAACACCGCTGCAGCAATCATGAGCAGTACATCCCCATTCCGAAATGCAGTGAGCGGAGCAAAGGCCATGAGGGAAGCCTACTTCAACAAATCCCGTGGATCAATTCCTTGGCTGCCTTGGGGTGACATGTAACTGGATTCATCGAAGAAATTCACGTTTGGTGCAACGGTTGCGGTGGCGGTAAGAGGAATTTCGCCGTACCAACGAACTTCTGAGTCGCGAATCTCGCCCGCGGTAAATTGAGAAAGCGTTGCGCGTGATACGCCAACCACGGTGCCGGCGCGCTCAAGGATTACCGTAAATTGGGGTTCCCAATAACTGTATGGCGACGCATTTGTAACCGTAAAGGTTGTTCGGCCAATGTTGGCACTCGCAAGCGCAATGTCGGCGGCGTACGTTGGCGTCGTCAACAAAAAGTTTCCATGTTCCGCAAGCCATCCCACAACGTCTGGCGCATCGTGACGGTTCACGCGGTGCCACACGAGATTTTCGAGCGTGATTGATGGTGAGGATGGTCGGCTTTCAGATTTCGTGCCCAACGAAAGGAGATACTTCGTCTCCCCCGGCATCACGAAGCCGTCCTCTGTTCGTGACGCTGCTCCTCCAGCGGAAAAATTGTACGTAAATGTTGCATACCAATCGGTATTCGTATTTTTCACCGTGGCATAAAAATCGTAACTTGTTGATGTTCCTTGCACGACTTTCGCCGGTCCAAGCGTCAGCTGTTGTGCGTCACTCCCCTTTGCGATTGCATGCATCGCTGCAACATTATCATCGAACCCCGCGGCAGACCGAAGTTCAGTGAACGAATCAGAAACAAGGTATCCAATAATAACGAACGCGAAAAAAGCGAGCATCGCCACGTCGGCAATAATCGCAAACGCAAAACCAACGCGCATCAACTTCGGACGCGCCTCAACAATTCGAATATCGCGCCTATTCTGCGCCTCGATGGCCTGCAGTTCTGGAGAGAGAATCGGATTCGCCACAAATGAAAGTCCAAAAAGACTTTTAGTTTCTGTCAACAGAATTATACCATGCACCGCTTGTTCCTGACCGACCGTACATGATAAACTCCGAACGAATAAAATTCACTGTCTGTTTCGTCTTTGCGAGGAGAACGTAATCGTTCGACGCGGCAATCTAGGCCTAGATTGCTTCGCTGCGCTCGCAATGACGGAAGGAACAATCCTATCGTTTATGGCAGACCACAAGACTAGCTCCGATTACAGCGCAAAAAATATTACGGTTCTTGAAGGGCTCGAGCCGGTGCGAAAGCGCCCGGGCATGTACATCGGCTCCACGGGGCCGACGGGTTTGCACCACATGATTTGGGAAGTCGTGGACAACTCGTTCGACGAAGCGATGGCTGGCCATGCAACAACAGTGACGATTCACCTTGAACCAGACAACTGGATTGGTGTTGAGGACAACGGCCGCGGTATTCCGGTTGACATTCACCCAGAACAAAAAATCTCCGCGCTTGAACTCGTCCTTACTAAACTCCATGCTGGAGGAAAATTCGGCGGCGATGCGTCTGGATACAAAGTTTCTGGAGGATTGCACGGCGTGGGTGTGTCCGTCGTCAACGCACTTTCCGATCACTTGAAGGCCGAGGTGCACAAGGACGGACAGATTTGGGAACAGGAGTATAAGAAAGGTATTCCGCAAGGAAAGGTGAAGGCAACCGGCAAAACAAAAAAACGCGGAACCATCATTCACTTCCACCCAGACGCAACCATCTTCGAAACCATTGAGTTCGACGCGCAAAACATCGTCGACCACCTTCGTCAGCAGGCGTATCTCACCGCCGGCATTCGAGTAGAGATTATCGACGAACGCGGCGAAACCCCTCAGCCATACGGTTTTTACTTTGAGGGCGGCGTTGCGAGCTACGTTCGTCACCTGAACGAACGAAAGGAAATCAAGCAGCCAAACGTGTTTTACGTGAAAAAATCGAGCGGCGATCTCGAGGTTGAAGTTGCCGTGCAATACACCGCCGAGTATTACGACAGCGTGTATTGCTACGCGAACAACATCGTGAACCAAGGCGGAGGAACGCATCTTGCCGGCTTCCGATCCGCGCTCACCCGCGTGCTCAACACATACGCTCGAGATAAGGGCTACATCAAAGAAAAAGACACGAATCTTACCGGCGACGACGCACGCGAAGGCTTAACCGCCGTGATCAGCGTAAAGCTTCCAGAACCACAATTCGAAGGACAAACCAAGGACAAACTTGGCAACACGGAAGCTCGAACCGCGGTGGAAGCCGTGTTTGGCGAAGCGTTCCAAATTTTCCTTGAGGAACATCCACGTGATGCGGAAGAAATCATTGGCAAGTGTTTACTTTCTGCGCGCGCTCGTGCTGCGGCTCGTGCTGCGCGCGACACCGTGCTGCGAAAAGGCGCGTTCGAAGGCATGACGCTTCCAGGAAAACTCGCGGACTGTTCAAGCCGCGACACAAAATCCACCGAGCTGTACATTGTTGAGGGAGACTCCGCAGGTGGAAGCGCAAAACAGGGACGCAACCGCGAGTATCAGGCGATTCTTCCACTCCGAGGAAAGATTCTCAACGTGGAACGCGCGCGTCTCGACAAGCTTCTCGCGAACAACGAAGTAAAAAACCTCGTCATCGCGCTCGGTACGAACATCGGCGAAGCCTTCGACATCGCCAGCCTTCGCTACGGCCGCATTATCATCATGACCGACGCCGACGTGGACGGCGCACATATCTGTACGCTGCTCCTTACCCTCTTCTATCGTCATTTCCCCCAACTCATCGCCGCCGGAAATATTTACATCGCGATGCCGCCGCTCTACCGCGTGCAAATCGGCAAGCAGGTTCGCTACGCGTTCACTGAAAAAGAACGCGAACAGCACATCAAGGAAATGAGTGGTGGAAAAGCGACCGCAGGTCGTCCTGAGGCGAATGCCGAAGGATCTCCGCAGGAAGAAGGCGCGGAAGAAGTTCTGACAAACGGAATCAAAGTCAACATTCAGCGCTACAAAGGTTTGGGAGAAATGAACCCAGAACAACTTTGGGAAACCACCATGGATCCAAAAACCCGCATGATGAAACAAGTCACCGTGGAGGACGCCGCCATCGCCGACGAAACCTTTGACATGCTCATGGGTGCCGACGTCGCCCCACGTAAGAAGTTCATCCAAACGCATGCAAAGGATGTGAGTAACCTGGACGTGTAGAAAAGGGTCACCCCGCCGTTCGCGAACGGCGGGGTCAGGTCTGAATCTTGAATTTTCAAAACACCAGTCACATGACTGGTGTTTGTTTTTGCCCAAATTCGACGATTCAGCTACAGTCTTTCCGCCAACAACGGAGTATTCCATGGCAGATAACGTCACTCGCCATCAACGACTCAATTCAAGCGCAGAAGCAGCATCACAACGCGTCATCACCCAGCTCGGCGCCATCGGCACGAAAACTGCCGCGGTGCTCGGCACCGGCTGGGGCGGGTCCGTCAAGCTCATCAAGAGCATGAAGCTCGCAGACATCCATCCGCTCTTCGGCACGCTCGCCGACCTGTCGGGTCACGCTCGAATGATCGGCATCGCGATCATCGGCGGCAAGCGAGTACTCGTGGTTTCCGGGCGCATCCACATGTACGAAGGAAACCGCGACGCGGTGTACCTTCTCATGCGGATTCTGTGGGAGCTGGGAATCCGCAAGCTCATCCTCACATCGGCCAGCGGCGGAATGCGCGATTGCATCCGGAAAGGCGACCTCGTCGTCGTCATGGACATCGTGTCGCACTGTCCGTCGCCTGTAGATGGACCGCCATTCCCGGTACCGGGCCCAATGATCCGCCATGACCTGATGCAAACCATCTGGGGATCCGTGCCTGTCGGCCGCGTACATATCGGCAACCTCGCCGTGAACCAAGGGCCGGCGCTGGAAAGCCCGGGGAATCGGCTGCGAGTGGATCAACCCGGCATCCAGTGTGTGGGCATGAGTGGATCGGCGGAAACAGAGTGCTTCGCGAGCTTTGTGGAGCAGGATGATCTCAAGACCGGCAAGCACGCGTTCGTAGTGCCGATCACCTGCATCAGCAACGGGCTGAACGATCCGCACAGCCACAAAGGCAACACCGAAACGATGATCGCGAACCAGAAACGGCTCGCCAGCATGCTCACCCACGTCGTCGAACAAACGGCCAGGCAGCGCCTCAAGAAGCGCTAAACCCCACGCCTCGCGGCGGCCCTCACCGGCCGCCGCGTTCGTTTTCCACCGGTCCCCTTGCTCCCCCGTCCAAATCCGTGTATATTCTTCCCATCAGCCGAAAGGCTCTTTTTTAATAGTTTTATGCAACGTATTCTCAATAATCCAGCGGTGAAGTACTTCCGTGAGGCACGAATGGAGCTGGAAAAGGTTTCTTGGCCAAGTCGCAAAGACACCATCACGTATTCCGTGATTGTTCTCGTTCTCAGCCTTGCCACCGCAGCATTCATTGGCGCACTCGATCTTGGCTTGAGCAAGGGCCTTGAATTCCTTGTTTCGAAAGTCTAAGTATGGCAAAACAAACCGCCAATTACGGCCGACGTTGGTACGTGATTCACACGTACTCGGGATACGAAGAGAGTGTGGTGGAGGCGCTCACCCAGCGTATGAGCACTATGGACATGGAGGAGAAAATCTTCGCGATCCTTGTGCCAAAGGAAAAGAAAATCAAAATCAAGAACGGTGCGCGTAAGGTGATTGAAGAAAAGATTTTCCCAGGCTATGTGCTCGTGGAAATGATCGTAACCGACGATTCTTGGTACGTGGTACGCAACACGCCAAACGTCACCGGCTTCATTGGCACAGGAAATACTCCAACGCCGATCCCACAGGAACAGGTGGACGATCTCATGAAGCGCGTGGGCGTTGCAGAACCAGAATTCAAGATCGACGTGGAAAAGGGTTCCCTCGTTGCCATCACCGACGGTCCGTTCAAGGGCCAGCAAGGAAAGGTGGACGACGTAGACATGTCTCGCGGAAAGGTAAAGGTCATGGTTTCCATGTTCGGCCGCGAAACACCGCTGGAACTGGATTTCTTGCAGGTAAAGAAGGTGTAATCGGATTCGCCGATCGAAAAAATCACTCCGAGCAATTCGGAGTGATTTTTATGTGTAGGTCGATTCATCTCGCCGTTCAACTTCGAGGATCTTCACTTCGCCATCGGATCGACGAGTGAAAATAATACGATACGATCCGCGACGAACACGATATTCCTCCGTCTTTCCTTGAAGCTTTTTCACATCGAGACCCTCAAGATCCCAAGAAAGGACTTGCTCGATCGTCTCTTGAACATCGAGGAAGTCGCGTCGAGACATCCTCTTGAGCACCTTCTGAATACGCGTAACCATACTTACATCGCCTTCATGATTTTCAGAAGCTCTTGTGCAGGAATTCCGCCCTTTCGATATTTTGTGAAATCAATAAACGTCTTCCAGTCGCTTTCGTCCTCATGATCGACCGACGAAATGCGAAACAGCGGACGTGATCGCCTACAAACGATAAACGATTCGCCCTTCCCCACTTTCTTTGCGTACGAAGCCACATTTTCACGGAGCTCCTTCAGACCGATGATATTTTTTGCTTTCATAGAAGTGATCCAAAGATTATCTTGAGGATATCTTTCATCGCGATCGTGGTCAACGAGATCATCCCCAAGGGCTCCAAGGCGTTTTATTGACTATTTCCGCCAATCCTGGCACAATCCTGGCACTAAATAACGATGTAGTTGCTCGAGATTCTCCGAAAGGAGATCGAGGGAATCTACTATAAATACGATCGTATGGCCAAAAAAATAAAGGCTGTCATCAAAGTCCAGTCAATCGGAGGTCGAGCAACACCAGCACCTCCACTCGGACCAGCGCTTGGTGCGCAGGGTGTAAACATTCAGCAGTTCGTGCAGGAATTCAACGCAGCAACACAGGACCGCATGGGAGAGACTGTTCCAGCGATCATCACTATTTACGAAGACCGTTCGTTCAGCTTCATCTTGAAGACGGCTCCAGCTAGCGATCTCGTGAAAAAAATCACGGGAATCGAAAAGGGATCTGGAAAGCCGCTCACCGAAAAGGTGGGGAAAATCACCCAGGCTCAGCTCCGCGAAGTTGCAATGAAGAAAATGCCAGACCTGAACACGACCAACGTGGAAGCTGCCATGAAGATCATTGCAGGAACGTGTCGGCAGATGGGAGTAGACGTCGTCGCGTAAATGGTATCCTTGGGACAAGATTTTTCATCTGTACCCTATGGACAATCATAAACGTGCCTGGCCAAGCTACTTCACCATTGTATCGTTCATCACTGGCATGCTCGTCCTTACTGGAGCGATCAGCCTCGCTACCAACGGCCTTCACCTTCTCATTCCTTCCGCAAATGTTGTTGGAAGCAGAGAAACTCTTGAATCCGTTCGACAAGGCTTACTCGACAACCTCGTCGACGGCATCGGACTCCTCATCGTCAGCGTTCCACTGTTCTGGTTCCACTTCCGCTTCTTTATGCGTCAGTGGGAAAAACAGCACAAAGAAAAATAAATCCTAACTTCGTGGGAGATCGATTCGATCGCTAGTACCACACACAAACCTATGATCGGCAAGCGAATGGCTACTGCAAAGCAGATGATCGACAAAAAGAAATTTTACGCCGTGAAGGACGCTGTCGCGCTCTTGAAGGACACCGCAAAGGCAAAGTTCGACGAGACGGTTGAATTGCACTTCGCACTTGGAGTCGATCCAAAGCAGGGTGATCAACAGATCCGTGGAACCGTGACGTTGCCACACGGCACCGGCAAGACAAAGCGTGTGATTGCCTTCGTTGACGCAAATAATGAGGCTGCAGCAAAGGCAGCAGGTGCAGACATCATTGGAACCGAAGAAGTGCTCGAGACGATTATCCGCACCGGAAAAATCGACTTCGACGTTGCCGTCGCTGTTCCAAGCATGATGCCAAAGCTTGCCAAGGCCGCAAAGATTCTTGGACCTCGCGGCTTAATGCCAAACCCAAAGACCGACACCGTTGGTCCGAACATTGGGAAGATCATCGAAGAACAGAAAGGTGGAAAGGTTGCGTTTAAGAACGACAACACCGCCAACGTCCACATGATCGTTGGAAAGGTATCGTTCAGCGCAGAAAATCTTGTCGCAAACCTCGCGGTTGCCATCGAAGCCATTCGCAAGGTAAAGCCAGCATCGAGCAAGGGTATCTACATGAAGTCGGTCACGATGACCTCAACAATGGGCCCAGCGATTAAACTCGACGAAGCATCGGTGTAAAAAAGGCAGTAGGACGTAGGCAGTTGGCAGTAGCCGGAATCCCCTCGATTCGAAAGAATCCGAGGGGATTTTGTTTGTCCACATGATCGATTATGCATCCTGCCGATCACTGCTAAACTCGGGGCATATGTCGTCCGCCTACCACGATCCGTTTGGTCCAGGATCGAACATTGAAAAGCGTTGCGTTCCAGACCAAGAGCGTCTTCGCGTCCTCGTCCAGAGCCTCAAGGCACTCGGAATGAAGATTGTACTCACCCAAGGCGTGTACGACCTTATTCACGAAGGTCACGCGGCATACCTCGAGAAGGCAAAGTCCCTTGGCGATATTCTTATTGTTGGCGTGGATTCCGATGAATTAACAAAGATCCGCAAAGGGCCAAAGCGCCCAATCGTCCCACAAGCCGAACGCATCAACATGCTGCTTCACCTTCGTCACGTGGACCTGGTAACGATCAAGGAAGCGCATCACGGAATTGGCGACATTATTGAAATCGTCAAACCCGATGTTATGGTGTTTTCGTCGTCCACCACAGATGTCGGACCAATCGATGTTGAGGGCTACAAACAACACTGCGGAGAAATCGTTATTCTTCCGCCACAAGCCACAACCACAACCACAGCACGTGTGCGCAATCTCACCATCGAAGGAGTTGAAGATCTCGCAAAAGAAGTCAGCGCACTCATGACGAATTTCGTCAGCAAGATTCGCGAAGGCTAAGTATGCTCGTTGCGTTCGTACCGGTTCTCCACAAAGGATATATCGATCTCTTCAAAAAATACCCCGACACGCTGGGCATTCTTGGTGCAGACATCATCGCTGATTTCACATCGCTCACCCGAGACTGCCGTGTGGTTGATCCTGCAGTGATGAAGATCGTAATCGAGAGCCTCGGGATATTCTCTTCAGTTCGCGTACTTTCAAAATCCGATCTCCTCGATCTCGCCCAATCGGAATCATCGATTGTGATGCCCGATGAAGACGTTTCACGTGTGCTCGCCAAGCAGCATTTCGCCGATCGCGCCGTATTTGAATCGATCTTCCTTCGATGGGACAAAATGCCGACGCTACGGGAAAATATCGTCGCACCGCATCGAATGATCACTTCTGACGAATTTTCGAAATCGATGATGAACCTCGCAGTCTCTGAATCGATGAAAAGTTCGGACTGGTGGCGTCAGGTTGGAACGGTCCTCGTTAAAGACGGAATCATCGTCGTACAGAGCCACAACCGACATCTCCCCACCGATTATCACCTTGCAATCAACGGCGATCCACGAACAATTTTTGACGCAGGCCAGCATATCGATATCGCAACATCGATTCACTCCGAAGCGCTCGCAGTCGCACAAAGCGCCAAAAACGGCACGTCGTTAAACGGCGTCGAGGCATTCGTTACCACATTCCCCTGCCCGAATTGCGCACGCTTACTCGCCGAAGCCGGAATCAAAAGAGTCTATTACCACAAAGGCTACTCACTGCTCGATGCCGAAGAGATTTTGAAGGCGTACGGAATTGAGATCGTACTCGTCGATCTAACCGACGCGAGTCCATAGCCCCTTCTTGGGATCGTACGACGCGTCATCGGGATCAGATTGAATGATATTCGCGTGAAGATGCGTTACCGATGCTCCGGTAAATCGCGTGTCGCCGAATCGTAAATAAAATGTTCCACCAGCAATGTCGCGCTTCGCAGTCTGTTCGCGAACAAGCATTCCGAGCTCGGCCCACGCCTCAGGAGAAATCTCACCGATGTGATTGATGTGTTCGATGTGAATGAACATCACGTGCTGCTTGCTCGGCGTATACGGATACATGTTCTCTGTGGCAATCCAATACGTTCCGCGTTCCATCGGCCGCTTGTGAAACTCCGCAAGATGCTCAGGACAAAACGGACAGACGCTCTCTTTCGCAATGCGATTGATTGCATCCTCATACACTCCCGGTCGAGCATTCTGTTTGTTGACGAAAAGATCCCCCATAAAACTTCGTTTAACTTCTCGATGAGTCACCCTGAGCGTAGCGAAGGGTCTTTCGCAGGCTATCCGGATCACCTACGAGAGATTCTTCGCTTCGCTCAGAATGACGGACACTAAACCGGAGTCGGAATAATCATCGCCTCGTGCGGCGTGTAGTCGGCAACGGTGAAATGCTCTGGACGGAAATCGAGAAGATCGTTCACCGTGGAATCCATGTACATCGTTGGGAACACGCGAGGCTCGCGATCGAGGAGTTGTTTTACGTGTTCAAACTGACTTTCGTAAATGTGTGCGTCGGAAATAGTGTACACGAGCTCCTTTGGCGTGTAGCCCGTTGCCTGTGCGATCATCATTGTGAACGCGGCGTATTGGATGATGTTAAAGACGACGCCAACGGGAACGTCACCACTCCGCTGAAAGTGGTGAACCGAAATCTGCTTCGTTTCCGGGAACACGAGGATATGCAAATACCCGTGACATGGTGCAACAACGACTTTTCGAGGAGGAATTCCCGAATGCTGCAATGTGTACTGTGGAATCCACGGCGAAATGATATGCGTACGCAAGTTTGGTCGCTCTTTGATCTGCTTCACGACGTGTTCGATTTGATTGAACGGCTCGCCTTCACTCGTTGGAAACGCTGTCCATGCTGGGCCGTAACTGCCTGGACCGAGATCACCTTCCGGTAAGCCGAAGATGTCGCATCGCTCTTTCGTTACCCACTTCTTCCACCACGCACAACCAAACGCCTTCAATTCTTCTTGCGTTCGTGCGCCGTGAAGGAATGCGAAGTGCTCGCCGAGTGCACCGATCATAAATCTGCCGCCAAGATCGCGCTCGGTGATCATCGGAAATCCGTTCGCTAAATCGAAATGCATCTGCGCACCCAAAAGCATCCGCGATCCTTCGCCCTGAATCGGCTTTACGTCTACACCTTCCTCAAGAATCTTTTTGAGCAAATGATGATACTGCCAATCCACAGTACGCTCGATCACCGGTTTCATGAACGATCGTTGTACGCGGTAGTGCAAGAGAACGCTCCGCGCATTCAGCTTTCGTGTATCGACGAGTTCGAGATTCACACGAGCAAATTTCTCACCGAGTGGAACGCCGTTGCCGAACAAGAATGGCTCGAGAGTTAAAAAGACTTCATCGACCAAACCGGCATCGAGAAACTGGCTGTACACGGAAGCTCCCCCACCAAGCGCGAGTGTTTCGACGCCCTCGCTAATGAGGCGCTTCACGAGATCAGCTGGCGAGTTGTTCGTGAATTCGACGCCCTCGACCGGAGTCGCTTCGGTTGGATTCTTTGTCATGACGATAACCCGTCGATCCTTCAAACCCTTGCCGATCGTAGAAAACGTCGTGCGGCCCATCACCACCACGCCAGCCTCTTTCGTCTTTTCCACAAAGAACTGCGTATCCTCCGCACTGGTCCAGTCCAACGACGACTGTTCAGCCTTTTCCGCAATTTTCCCATCCGCACTCATGGCGGCAATCAACCAAATCTTCATAGTGATTCGATGGTATCAGCCCGTTCCCCGACCGACCAACGGATTCTGTGGATATGATAAGAACTTTCTCATTTGCGGCGAGCTTGGGTGCGCGTCGAGCAAATCTCGCGAGGCGTACTTCTCGGTACGGTGAGCGAATTTGCGATGATGCAAGCCCAAAATCGACCAAAGGAGGAAGTTCTTAAAAAAATCACGCGGCCAAGCATGGCAGCCGCGTGATTTGCTTCGCACTGTACACGGAAAAAAATGAGGGTCAACGAAACTGTGTGGATAAGGAATGAGGAGTGGATAAAACGCTCGATAATCGGCACGCGATCGAGTACAGTCGATACGCTATGGAAATTGCGATTCGACGATTACACCCAAACGTTCCGTTTCCAGAATACAAAACGCCTGGCGCGTGTGCATTCGATCTTGCAGTCATCGAGGGCAAGACACTCGCACCAAACGAACGAGCGTTCTTTGCAACCGGACTCGTCGTGAATGTTCCGAATGATCACGTCCTTCTCCTCCTTCCCCGATCAAGCAATGGAAAGAAAGGCGTTCGCCTTGCAAACGGCACGGGCGTGATCGATTCCGACTACTGCGGACCGAATGACGAATTGAAGCTCATGCTCCACAACATCGGAGACGAGCCATACGTCGTAGAATCCGACGAACGCATTGCTCAAGGAATGTTCGTCCCCATCACTCGCGCACAGTTCGTTGAGCCAACCGATTGGTCTATCGTGAATCGCGGCGGGTTCGGAACGACGGGGTAATCCTGATATACTGACGTCATCATCGATTTCTTCTCAAATATGCCGAATCTCATCACTCTCGGTTCTCTCATCGATCACACCGTTGAACATTACCGATTACATTTCAAAGAACTCATTGGCATCAGCCTCTGGCTCGTGGTTGCAGCGATGCCATTCTTGTTTGCCGGATACCTCGCGCCATTTGGCGTTGACGAGTACACACCAACCAACGAAGTCGTCACGTACCTCCTTGTCAGTTTCATTGGACTTGTCACCGTGACTCTTGCGCGACTCTGGACGAGCGTCTGTCTTATTTTCACTATCGATGCTCGCGCAAAGGGATCAACACCTGACCATGTCGCGCTCGGAAAAAAGTCGTGGAAATATTTACTTTCTTTCTTTGTTCTTTCCATCTGCATCGCGCTTGGACTCAGCCTTGCGGCAGGACTTTTTCTCCTTCCAGGTCTCGCAATTACGATGCTCAACCATCTTCCTGGCGCTGCGGGAACAGCGCTTGGCATTTTTGGAGTCATCGTCCTCTTTGCTGGAATTCTCGCGGCAGGATACACACTCGTAAAATACAGCGTCGAACTTGCATTTTCGCAATACTTCTTGCTCCTCGAGTCTGAGAATACCCGATTCTCCCTCAAGGCACTCCGAAACGCGCTCGCCGCATCACGAAAGTCCGTAAAGGGTCGGTGGTGGGCAGTCGCACTTCGCCTTGTTGTTCCAAGCTTGATTATCGGCTTAATCGCATACGGAATTACCGCAACAACAAATCTTGCAGCAACAGTGCTCATCTCCTTCGCAGCAGCTTCACTCTCTCCACTCGCAATTACACTCATTTCCGTTGCGCTCACCCTCAGCGTTTTTATTGTTCTTGCCATTATCATGCCGCTCTACAGCCTGACCACGTACTATCTCTATGACAGCACCAGAAAATAATACCGCTCCAAATAACGAAAGCGAACCGCTCAACGAAAAAAATCTTCCAAGCGCTTTCGACATCGTGCTCTATAGCGCGACTCTCACAAAACGCTACGCATCCGACGCCTATGGCTTCACGGCGTATCTCCTACTCCCACTCATTCTTTCCATTGGTGTTCAAGGAATTCCTGGAACACTGGGCCTTGCAGCACAGAGCACAGTGAGCGTGCTTTTTATTGCGATGTCGTGCTGGGCCGCTGCAGCAATCAGCACACTCATCAGCTTAAAGACAGCTCATCCAAAAAAGGACCACGATCCCCGAAGTATCGGCACTCATGCCGCGAGCGTTCTTGGGGCACTTTTGTTCGCAACTTTGCTTTCTGGCGTGATTCAAGCGGCGGGATATTTTCTCTTCATCATTCCTGGAATCATTGCAACGATTCTCTTCACGTTCACGCTTGAAGAAGTTGTGCTTCGTGGCCACGGACCAATCTCTGCGCTCGCCGCATCAAAAACACGCGTTCAACATCAAATCGCGGCCGTTGGCTGGAGACTGTTCGCCATCGTCGCAGCATTCCTCGTCGTCTATTTCGCCCTTGGCGCAGCCGTCCTCTTCTTTGGTGCATTCGTGACCGGCGTGAGCCCCACCGCGCTCGCCATAGGCAGAACTCCGCTGTGGCTTGATGCCGTTCTCGTTGTGCTTCAAATTGCCCTTTTGCCGCCAGTCGTCATTGCCCACACGGTGCTTTACCTCTCGACCTCTCCGGCTGTAGAGTAGTCCGATATGCGACTCCAACCCGTTATTGGCCTAGAAACCCACGTTGAGCTCAGCACCAAAACGAAGATGTTTTGTGGCTGTAATGCTCACGACGAGGGTGCGTTGCCAAACACGCACGTTTGCCCAATCTGTACCGGCCATCCGGGCACGCTTCCGGTGCCAAATGCCGCAGCGCTGCGCCACGCTGTTCTCCTCGGTCTCGCCTTGAACGGCACGATTACGGAACACTCAAAATTCGATCGAAAACACTATTTCTATCCGGATCTTCCAAAGGCGTATCAGATTTCTCAGTTTGATCTTCCCGTCATGCAGAACGGCGAACTTGTCATCGACGTCCCCAGCGAAGGCGCGGTTCGCATTGGTATTGAGCGCATGCATCTTGAAGAGGACTCTGCGAAAAATATTCATGGCGACGACGGCAAAACGTACGTGGATTTTAATCGTTCGAGCGTACCGCTATGTGAGATCGTCACCAAACCAGACTTCCGAAATTCCGCGCAAGCAAAGGCGTATGTTCAAGAAATGCGACTTCTTGTTCGGACTCTCGGTATTTCCGAAGGCGATCTTGAGCGCGGTCATTTACGATGCGACGTGAACGTTTCGTTGCGCGAGGTTGATGAGAACGGCGCACCGATCGGACCGATGAATCCTAAAACGGAAATCAAGAACATCAATTCCTTCCGTGCTATCGAACGCGCAGTCGATTATGAAATCGCCCGCCAGACCGCATTGTGGGAAGCCGGAACACCACCGATGATTACCACAACACGCGGATGGAACGACACCACCCAAACCACCGACGCCCAGCGCACAAAAGAGGATTCGGCGGACTATCGCTACTTCCCGGAACCAGACATTCCACCACTCGATCTTCGCGAGTTTACTGTAGAGATTAAACGGAATCTCCCAGAACTCCCCCGCGCAAAGCGTTCGCGGTTCATTGAGGAATACGGATTCAAACCCGACGTCGCAAAACAGATCGTGGACGACGCTGACCTCGCCAATTTTACTGAGGCAACAATAAGCGAGCTCCGATCTGAGATTGGATCTGCGGCATCGGCATCTACCGATCTCGCAAAGCTTGTGAGTAGTTGGATTCTCACAAAGTTCGGAAGCGTCCTTGCAAATGAGGGGCGATCGATCACCGACGCGAAAACAACACCAGAACGCTTTGCAAAATTCCTTGCACTCATCGCGAACGGAAAACTTACCGCACAGAAAGGACTCGAAGTGCTTGCGCAAATGGAATTCCGTCATCTTGGAGTATCTGAAGCAATGGACGTTGTCGGTGCATTGTCGATCGATGACTCATCCGTGATCGACTCCATCGTGGCCGACGTTATCGAAAAGAACGCGGCTGAAGTTGCACGATTCAAAAACGGCGAAGAAAAGCTCTTCCCGTTCCTTCTTGGCCAAGTGATGAAAGCCGCTAAAGGAAATGCGGATCCCGCAACGGCGACGGAGGCACTGAAGAAGGCACTGAAGGATTAATGACTGCGTTCCGCGTTGATGATCCTCGACATGGCAAGGTCGATTCGCTTCATTTCCTGAACGATTTCTTGTTTGCGGAGGAACTGCCAGAATCGGAGCGTAAGCAACTCTGAACTCAAGGCTTCACGATCGGCACGGAGCTGTTCGCGTGGAGCCACTTCGTGTGCCCGATGTCCCTCTTCCTTCCGAGGAGCAATCGCCGCCAACACTTCACCAATCTTTTCTCGTGCGGTCTGAACACGCCCGGCGTGCGTGGTCACCTGTTTTTCCGCCGGCAGCATTGCCTCGATCTGTGATTCAGCCTCATCACGCTGAGACCGCGTTTCGCTAATTGCACGGTCGAGGGCAGCAAGACGATCGCGACCAGCTTTAGAAAATCGCACAAAAATTCCATCGGCGTTTTTGCGTTCCAGACGAAGATCTCGAAGTTGCGCATTCAACGCGTCTCGTTGTGCAACCAACACCGCAGGCTGCGCTGAAACCGATTCTGGGCCACGCAATCCGCCTCTCACCGATTCTGCACGTGCGGCATCGGTTTTAGCGCGGTCACGAGAACGGAAAGCGACTTCGTCGGAAGCACCAAGATGTTCGTTTGGCGGAAGCATTGGCGCACCAGCGGTGTCGTCCATTCGTTCTGTGTTCGGAGGAATATCTGGCAAACCGATCTTCGGCCGATTGTGGTAATCCGCTTGAGGAAGTCTGTTCAGGTTTCCGTCAACCATACCAAAAGCATTAGCGCTTAAGGAAATTGTGTGCTTTTTCCTTCGCTTCGTACACGTCACTTACCCACACAATTCGCAAATCCCTCTGAAACCAGGTCTCCTGGCGCTTGGCGTAATGATGACTATCGTATTTTATTCGGATGACGGCGTCACGGAGCTGCTCCTTCTTTTGAAAGAAATCCGCAATCTGCCGATACCCGATGCCCGTCATTCCCGGGCAATCATCGCCGAATTGATCACGTAGCTTACGAACTTCATCAACCAAGCCTTTACCGATCATCTCGTCCACGCGGAGGTCGATCGCGGCGTAAAGCTGCTCGCGAGGTTTTGTGATGCCGATCTGAAGCGCGTCGTAGATCGGTTCGCCAAATTCCTGACGATCCGCGAGCGTCTTCCCCGTTGTGCGAAGAATCTCCAGCGCACGAACAAGACGACGGCGATTGCGATCATCGATCGTGGACGCGGTGTCGGGATCACGTGATGCGATCTCCTCGAGGAGCTCGTTGTCTGACATCGCTTCGAGCTCGGAACGGAGCACGGCATCAGGCTCGGCGTTGGCGTAGTTGGGACGATCGAGCACGGCGCGAATATACATGCCGGTTCCCCCAACAAGAATCGGAACATGACCGCGGCCGATGATTTCGGCGATCTTTTTATCAGCGTATTCCTGAAACTTGGAAACCGTGAAGACTTCGTCGGGATTGACGAGATCGATGCCCCAGTGAGGGATGGATTCGACCATGCGGGGACGGGAGGTGAACAATGAATCGATTCCGAGTATCGAATCGCCTTCATCGATAGCCCCCCTCGATCCCCCCATAAATGGGGGGAGGCCAGAATCCGCCTCCGGCTTCGCGGTGCCGATGTCCATGCCTTTGTACACGGTTCGGCTATCGGCGCAGATCACTTCCCCACCAAAATGTTTTGCCAAGGCAATGCCGATTCCGGTTTTTCCGGAACAGGTTGGGCCAACAACAGCAATGATTTGTGGGAGATTTTTCATACGGGAAAGAGTAGCACATTTGCCCAATTTCTATTTTTCTGCTAATATCAGCTGTTTCTCGGCGGACCGATTCGGCGTCGAGATTTACCAGCCAGACTAGGAGCTCCATTGCCAACAGCCTTTCGTATCATCCAAGGCGGCCGATCCGCCCAGAATCTTCCCGACACCGATCAGACCAGCGGCGAGGCCGCTTACAGCCGAAGCGACCATGAAATAGAATCGATCGCCGAACCCATCAAGTCGACTCCGAACCGGTGGAAACGCCTCCTCGGCAGGATTCGAAAGGCCTGGAGCGTTGCACGGTCGATTCCCGCCGAGATACGAAGTGACTGGAACAGCGCCGGCGTCGCGTAAAAGCGACAATCGGTCAAATACATCGAAACGCTAACCACGACGAACGCCCGGCCCTCACAGGCTGGGTGTTCTTGTTGTGCACAGATTTTCCCACGAAATATATGCATTCTTGATACAATGTACTGGTATTTATTTTTGAACATGCTTATGTCCCACAATGAAGTAGCGCGCCGAAGCGAAGAACTTGCGGCACGAGTGCCAAGAGCGGAGAAGCCAACAGAAGTTGAAAATCCTCTTACCTTAGAAATGGACGAAGAAGGACGTGCTACGAAATCGCATGAACACGCAGAAGCACAGCTCGAATCCATGACAGAAGCAGGTGAGCGTAAAGTTGCAGAAATGAAGGCCGCGGCAGAAGAACGATTTGGTGGTTTTTTTGCTGGCATGCGCAGCCGAATGGAATCCATAAAGAATCGCGCAGCTCAAGCACTCTTTGGTGCCGTTGGATTCGGCATGGAGGCAGGAACCGCTGTTCGAAAAACTGGCGGAGCCATGATGGACGGCGTACGAGGTGTGCCAGAAGCAGCGAAAGGCGTGGCGGGATTCGTCTACGATGATCTTATTGAGCCAACCATGGTTGCTCCCGCAAAGGCAATCGCACGCGGCGCGGCAACCGCTGGAATGATGGGTGTAGGACTGGGCGTTGCTGGTGCCGTTGGCGCCGCAGGCCTCGCAATGGAAGGCGGTCGACGTGCCATGAAAGCAGGAACAGAAGCAAAAGAACGAGCTTCCGCATATTCACAGGAGAAAAAACAAGAACTTGAAGGCGCGTTAGTCAAAGCGAGAGCTACGTTTGAGGGAGCGAAAGGGGGAGCAAGAACCGTCGCAGAAAATGCCCTGCGCAGTCTTGAGTCAAAAAAGCTCGATATGCAAATCCGCTCAGGAGAGCTTCGTGCAGACGCCGCACTCAAAATATCTGACATGAAGGATCTTGTATCTGGAAAATTCGACGAAACCCTTGAATCCATAGACGCGAGAATGGAAAAGTACGATACGGCAGTCGCCAACGCAAAAGAACTTCTCAAATCAAAGAGCGAAGCAACAAGAACAGCGGCAGAGAATGCAATAATGATTCTGGGGGCGCGGAAGCTTGATGCGGAGATCGCCCTCAAAGAAGCCACGGCCGCTGGCAAGGAACGTGCGGCAGCAGCAGGCCGAGCTGGCGTTCGAGGAGTAAAGGCAGTTGGAAGAGGAGCGGGAACCGTTGCCGCCGTTGGAGCAGGCGCGGTAATTCTTGGCGCAGGTGCTGGATATGAGCTTGGCCGACGCGGAGTCCTTGGCACTATTGCTGGAGCAGAAGCTGTGCGGGAAAAAATGGGAGAAGTATCGACCAAAGGAAAGGAACGCTACACAGCAACCATGGAAGCGCTTAGCGACAAGCTCGATAAAGCTGTTGGATTCATGGAAAAAATGAAGCTTCGCTTGGAAATTGCAAAGACGGTGCTCGGACGAAGCATGAATGAAATTCGTCTTGCATTAACCACCGACAAGACTATTGCGGAACATTCAGAAATTCATGATGAGATTTTGGAAGCTATCGACGATCTTAGCGAGGTGGACAAAGCTGCAGCACAAGAACGCGCTGAAGCAGTCGCTTAATTTTTCCTCTATGTCTCTTCAAACCATCGTGAGCAACGCCCCACTCGCAGAAGACGTCAAAGAACGCTTACTCACCAAACTTCTGAGCGACGGAGCCACAGAGGACGTCGTTGCAGAAATTAAGTACGAGCTCCAGGCCTATATTGACGCAGGCTTTAAAACCATGGGAGTCGAAGTCGACGCTCAAGATCCAAGGGTTAAGGCAGCAAACGACGCATTCACCAAGGAAATAGCAGCCGCACAAGCGGAGTACAATGAAGAAATAGAGGATCTCAACATCGACGCCGCTGTAATTCAAGCAAGTGCAAACAAAGACATCGATGCCATACAAGCCGATGCACTCAAGGCACAAATGGCAGTGTAGAATACAAAAAACACACGGCTCGATCGAGCCGTGTATTTTTTTATCTTAGACCGGAAGTTTTCCTGCCTCGACTGCGCGATTCACGATCTCGGATTGTGGGATTACGAGCGCTTCGTCGCTTCCGAATACTTTCACCTGAATATCTCCCCCATCGCGCTCCTTTGCGCCAACCACGATGGTCCACGGGACTTTGTTCATGGCAGCATCGCGAATCTTCTTGCCAACCTTTTCTGGAGCGTCGTCCAACGTGACGCGAACGCCTGCCGCTTCAAGATTCGCTTTCATCGCCTTCGCGGTGTCTGCGAACTCGTCAGCGACCGTTGCGATGCGAATCTGTTCTGGCGCAAGCCACATTGGGAAGGCACCGGCGAAGTGCTCGATCATGACTCCGATGAATCGTTCGAGGGAGCCGAGAATGGCGCGGTGAATCATCACTGGGCGCTGTTTCTCATTGTTCGAGTCAACGTATTCAAGTTCGAATCGTTCTGGGAGATTGAAGTCGAGCTGAATAGTTGCCAACTGCCATTCACGGCCAATCGCATCGGTTGCGATGAAGTCGATCTTTGGCCCGTAGAATGCTGCCTCACCAACACCAAGGAAGTATTCCTGGTTCATGTCGGCGAGAAGCTCCTTCAACGTTCCTACAGCCTTCTCCCACACGTCAGCTCCGCCAAGATACGCTTCTGGCTTTTCAGGATCGTTCACGGACAATCGCGCCTTCAGTGGCATTTGAAATGCCTCGTAGAACTTCGTGATGATGTTCGCAATAGCACGAGCCTCGTCCTTTACCTGATCGAGACGACAGAACACGTGTGCGTCGTCTTGGGTGATCGATCGGACACGCGATAATCCCTGGAGCTGTCCAGTGTTTTCGTCGCGATACACAGTGGTCACCTCGCTGTACCGAAGCGGAAGATCGCGATAGCTTCGGCCACGGGATGCGAAAATCTGCGTGTGATGTGGACAGTTCATCGGCTTCAGCACGAATGCGTCGTCCGTCTTCTTGCTCGACACGTGAAAAATATCATCCGCAAACTTGTCCCAGTGCCCACTCGTCTTGTACAGATCGCTCTTTGCCATGTGCGGAATCGTAACTTTGGTGTATCCGTACGGTTTCATCAATGCCCACACGAATGCGACGAGCTGCTCACGAAGCACGGTGCCGCGAGGCGTGAACAACGGAAGACCTGGACCAACCAATGGGGAGAATGCGAAGAGATCGAGTTCCACGCCAAGCTTCCGATGATCGCGTTTCTTTGCTTCTTCCAGCATCGCAAGATGCGCATCGCGTTCTGCCTTTGTTGCGAATGCGATTCCGTAAATACGGGTGAGCATGTCGTTGTGCTCGTCGCCACGCCAGTACGCACCAGCAAGCTTCGTGAGCGAGAAACACTGCGGATCAAGTGCGGCGATACCGTCGGCGTGTCCACCGCGGCAGAGGTCGGAATAGTTTCCCGATGTGTAAAGCGTGAGCGTCTGACCGTCGCCAGCAAACTCGTCGATGAGTTCAACTTTATATTTGTTGTCGGCGAACATGTTTCGCGCTTCATCGGCGCTCATCTCTTTCCGAGCGAACGCATTCCAATCCGGCATCAGCTCACGCATCTTTGCTTCAATCTTTGGAAGATCCTCTTCCGAAATTGGCGTAGAGAACGCAAAGTCGTAATAAAACCCATCATCAATCGCTGGGCCGATGGTGCGCTTCGCGTCTGGATAAATTTCGAGCACCGCTGCGGCGAGCAAGTGCGCAAGTGAGTGTCGGAGATGCTGTAAGTCTTCGGAATTCATAGAGATACACATTATTTCTTTCAGTCATCCTGAACGAAGTGAAGGATCTCTCGCAGGTGATCCGGATACCCTACGCGAGATTCTTCGCTACGCTCAGAATGACGGAAGTGAATGAATAGTAAATAAAAACCGACGGCACTGCGTCTGCAGTAACGTCGGGCTCCGAATCGATTCGGAGGGTTCCACCCAACTTTCCCAATATTTGAGACTCTCAATGAATTTGTATTCAGCTCGCGGATTGGTAGTCCGGTCGTTGCCGATGAAAACACTATAGAACGAACTCAAAACACGTGCAAGTGGATTACTCCGTGATGATGATCTTGATGTGATCCTTCAGCGTTGGCACGCGTTCGAGCCAGAATGGAGTGAAGTTGACGGATGCATCTTTGACGGCGTCTGAGGCGCGAAGAAGAGTAAGTACTTCGTTTGGCGCGCGGCCAACGAAGCGGTCCTTGTTTAGCACAGCAGAATCCTCTGAAATGATCGCCTTGCCCTCGAGATACACGCCGAGTGTTGCGGTGCCCTTGCTTACATCGGCACTCTTTACCGACATCTGCACCGAATCTGTAGAGACATTTTCTGCAGAGTATCCATCAGGAACGCGATCATAAAGCTGAGAAAGTGCATACCGTTTTACCGCGTTCTGATCATAATACACTGCCGTCACGTCCATCGCGAGAGTAACAGTGAAACTGCCAACGCCAGCACCAACCGCGGCATTCGCTCCCTGTGATGTTACCGACGATGTGTACGATTCACCACTAAATACATTTCGATCTACAGCAGACGACATCGTTGTCTTTGCTTCTTCAAATAACGCATTTGAAACTGACGATACCGCGTCGTCGATATCTTTCTGCGTTAACACACGCTTATACGAAACTCCGCCCTTCATCGATTCCACGCTTACGGCGTAAATCGCTGTTTGCATGGATTCTGGCAAACCAGGAATGGTGAATTGCGTTGGACCGATTTCTCCGGAGAGCCCAGCCTTGTCGGCGTGAGCGATAACGTCCACCTGGCCCTTCGATGGAACGTTCACCGCGGAATCAATTCGGAAAAGCACGCCGTCCTTTGAAAGCAACCGCGTCGTCCCAACAAGTGCCTGCGATGCTGCAGATTCGTTAATAATCGTAACGGTTCCTCCAGCTTTTTCTTCCACAGCTGTTCCGCCGTCTGTTGGGAGTGTGATGATTTCCTGTGTGTTAAATGATTGTTTCGAGACGATTCCACTCAATTCCCCATCGTTCGCCGGATTCGCCACGGCCTGCACCTCCGTGTCCACCGAAATCACTCGTGGATTCGCAATAACCGTGATGGTTGCTCGCGAAATCGATAAGTACAGAACCGCCAACAACAGGAAGAACGTCATGAACACAAACGCCACCGCGATCCGCTGATACACCTTCAGCGACCTGGACAGTGGCTGCGCCCCGCGGGTTTCACGTGCCATATGAGGGAAGTATAGCACGAAGCGAACGATGCAACGGGTGGCGCCGAGGATATCGCGAGCACCGGTGGCGAGGATGCATTCTTCCAACGAGCACGCGCCCCTCAGCTGCAGTCGAACATCGTTCGACGTCGCAGCGTAGGGGATTCGCGCGGAGTGCAGAAGAATGTATCCGAGCCACCAGCTCGCGATGATGATACAGTCTGGATTCCCGCCTGCGCGGAAATGACTGAAATTGAACGACTACACCTTCACATTCTCCTCTCCCACCACTTCCCTCACCTTTTTCACCACTTCTACTGAAAGCTCTACAGAATACTCAGTGCTCACCTTCCGCATTTCGCCACCGGATTCCACCAAAAGGAATACCCGAGCTCGGCCAGGGTGGGCGCGGAAGATGTCGCGGAGGCGCGAAATCATGTCGTGGGTTGGATTTTGCGGGACGGTGATCGACAGACCCTCGGATAGCGATCCTGCTGGTGCGGCAACAGGTGGCGGAACGTCCATCATCATCGGGATATCGGAAGCATTCGCATCAATCCATCCGCCACGAGCGAGCATCGCCGTCAATACTGGTATTTCAGGCTCGGTAAACGCGATCACGCCGTCCACGAGCACGGAATACTCCACCGTTTCCGATTCTTCACGCTTCCGATGCGAAACCTTTCCCATGATGAGCAGCATCGCTTCTGGATTCAGAACCATGCGAGCAGAAACGTAAATCTTTGGAAAGACGACTGATTCGATGCTACCCGACGGATCCTCAATTCGAACGAACGCCATCGGTTCGTTTTTCTTCTTGGTAAAAATCTGTTTGATGTTGCTCGCCACGCCGGCAATCTTTACCATCGCACCGTCCTCAAACGTTGGGATCGCGCTTGCCTTTACGATGTACGGAGAGAATTGATCGTAAAACAGTCCCGCTGGATGCGACGAGACGTACAGTCCGAGAAGCTCCTTCTCCCATGTCAGTAACAAGCTCGTTGGAATCGTCGGAACATTTCGAAATTCAATCTTCTGCTCAACAATCGACGTGCTCAGCCCAAACAACGACGTTTGATTTCGTGCAAGTTCGTGCTGAACGTGTTTGTTGTACAGGACGAGGGTGTCGAGATTGCCGACAAGTTGGGAACGATCACCAAATCTATCCAGCGCGCCGGCTTTCGTTAGTGCTTCAAGTGTTTTGCGATTGAAGGCGCTCGATTTTACGCGACCGAGCACATCGGCGAGATCGACGTATGGTCCGCCGCGCTTTCGTTCGCGCACAATCTCTTCGGCGACCTCTTGTCCCACATTCTTAATCGCCGACAATCCCCAACGCACGTTCTTCGTGTCTTTCACCACTGCAAAACCCGCAAAGGATTCGTTAATATCTGGCGCAAGCACCGTCAGCCCCATGCGTCTGCACTCTTCAACCTCAATCGTGATGCGGTCGATAATCCCCGAATCGGAATTCATGAGTGCTGCCATGAACTCCCCCGGATAATGCGCCTTCAAGTACGCCGTTCGGTACGCAATCATGGCATAGCATGCGGCGTGAGACTTATTGAATCCGTATGCCGCAAAGTCCTCCAACTTCTGAAACACCTTCATTGCAACATCAGGTTTCACGCCATTTTTGACGGAGCCGTCCACGAATTTCGTCTTCATCTTCTCCATCAGTTCCGCGATCTTCTTTCCCATGGCCTTGCGGAGCGTGTCAGCTTCGCCTCCCGTAAAACCTGCCATGTCCTTCGCGACTTGCATGACTTGCTCCTGGTACACCGGAATGCCGTACGTTTCACGGAATGAATTTTCCATGAGCGGATGCTCATACACCACTTTTTCCGTTCCGTGCTTTCGACGAATGAAACTTTCAATAAACTGCATCGGGCCAGGACGATACAACGACACCATGGCAATGATGTCTTCAAATGCGCTCGGCTGAAGCTCCTTAATGTACCGTTTCATGCCGTCGGATTCCAACTGAAACACGCCAGTAGTATCGCCACGACCAAGCAGCGCGAATGTTGTTGCATCGTCGAGCGGTGCGTTGTCGAGATCAACCGTCACGCCGTGAACAGCACGAATAATATCGAGCGCGTCTTCAATGACGGTTAAGTTGCTTAGTCCAAGGAAGTCCATCTTCACGAGACCGACCGCCTCCGCAGAATTGAGCGAATACTGCGTGATGAGCGCCATGTCTTCGTGCTGGCCGCGTTGCAACGGAACACGCGCAACAAGCGGCTTGTCGCCAATCACAATTCCACACGCGTGCTGCGAGGCATGACGAGGATTCCCCTCAATCTTCATTGCGAGATCGATCACGCGGCGCACCATCGGATTACCGTTATACATCTGTTGTAGATCCGGCGTTTCCACAATCGCAGCCTTCAGCGGTGTGTGCTTTCCTTGAATTGGCGGTGGAACGACTTTTGCGATAACGTCGGCTTCTTGAAAAGAAAGCCCGAGCACGCGAGCGGCATCGCGAACTGCAGCACGCGGCATGAGTGTTCCAAACGTCACAATGCCGGCAACGTGATCGGCACCGTACTTTTGCGTAACATATTCCAATACTTTTCCGCGACCACGGTCGGCAAAGTCTGTATCGATATCTGGCATGGAAACACGATCCGGATTCAAGAATCGCTCAAACAGCAATCCATAACGCAACGGCTCGATGTCGGTAATACGCAACGCGAATGCGACAATCGAACCCGCTGCAGACCCACGACCAGGCCCCACCAGCACACCGTTATCCTTTGCCCACGTAATATAATCTTGCACGATTAAAAAGTACGATGAGAACCCCATCTTCACGATGGTAGCAAACTCAAATTCGAATCGTTCCATCACGTTCGGCGGAATAGGATCTGCGTATCGATCCTTCAGTCCTTGAACGCACAGCTCGTGCATCACATCGTTGTCCGTTTTTCCTTCTGGCAACGGATAAATCGGCAAGAAGTTCTTTCCAAGTTCCATGGCGTAATTCACGCGATTGGCAATGCGGCGCGTATTCTCGAGTGCTTCCGGAACATCGGCGAACGCGGCCATGATCTCTTCGGGAGTACTAAATGAAAGATCGACGTCGTCTGTAGACGTACGACGGAATTCTTCGAGAGTACGACTTCGTTGAATACACAACTGCGCCTCGTACCCTTCCCTGTCGTCCGAATTCATGTAAAAAACATTCTTCGTTGCCACCAATGGAACATTCATCGACGCAGAAAGCCTTTTGAAAGCGTCGTTAATATCCACCTGCCGGGGCATGTCTGGGTGATGAATGAGTTCGAGAAAAAAGTTATCGACACCAAAAATATCCTGATACTCGCGAATCAGTTTTTCCGTCTTTTCATGTTCGCCACCAAGATGTGCGTGTGCGATTTCACCACTCACGCTCCCAGAAAGTGCAATGAGGCCTTTCGCGTGCGCCCGAAGAAACGCCTTGTCGACACGCGGTTTGTAATAGAAACCGTCCAAGAACGCGGCGGAGACGATCGCGAGCAAATTCCGATATCCCTCTTCGTTCTCGACGATAAGGACGAGGCGATACGGACGATCGTCCAATCGTGGCCTGCGATCCGTCATGCCGTGCTGCGCAACGAAGATATCGGCGCCGATGATCGGTTTAATCTCCGCGTCTTTACACGCTTTGTAGAACTCCACCGCTCCATACAAGTTCCCGTTGTCCGTTAGAGCTAACGCTGTCATTCCCAGGCTTTTCGCACGCGCAACAAGCGCCTTAGGCTTTGGAAGCGCCTCAAGGAGCGAATAATGCGAATGAACGTGCAAATAGACGAAATCCTTAGAGTCCATGGCAGTACGGTAGCAGAGGAAGGATGAAACTGTGTTGTGGATAGAAAAATGGGGGTTTTACACTTCACTCACTCATCAACGGGTCCTGTCACCTCGGACCCCGTTACGGTGCTCACCGCGCGCAACGAACTTCATCGGCGATCCTCTTGTCGCTGCGGCGCTCGTTGCGCTCCGTACGGGGGCCTCCCTCGGTGCCACCCGTTGATTCGCTCGCTTCGTGCTAAACTATCCCCATATGGATTCCAAAGACATTCTCTACATGGTGCTCGCGTTTTGTGCGCTGTGGTTTACGGCGTTCCTGTGCTTTGCGCTCTACCAGATGGCACGCTTCATGAAACGGATGCAGGAACTCTCGGCCCACGTTCGAGAAAAGGTGGACGAAGTATTGACCAGCATCAACACCATTCGCATGAAAATCGAAGGCCACGTGAGCGCGATTACCTCGATTGGCGACGGGATTCGGAAAATTATGGATGCGCTGAGGAATCGGGATTAACTAGCCACGAATGGTTCCGTCCACGCGTAAGGCCAGTTCGCGAACCACGGCTGTCATTACTTCGTCCACTTCTTGACTTGTAAGCGTTCGGTCTGGCGCCATCAACGTCACGCCAACAGTAACGCTTTTTTTCCCCGAAGGGATTCCCTCTCCTCGATACAATTCGACCACACGACAATCGGTCACGAGACTCTTGGCGCCGCGAACAACGGAAAAAATCTTTTCGAACTCTGTTTTTTCGTCCACGAGAACAGCAATGTCACGAGTAACCACCGGGAATGCCGGAAGCGCCTGATAATGCTGTGCACGCTGCATCGCCGGGAACAACACTTCAAGATTCATCTCCACGAGAAACACTGGACGATGAATGCCAAAAGAGTGCTGAAAGTCCTCCGCAACCTGACCAAGAGTACCAACGGTAACGCCATCAAACGTGATCGTTACGGTGCGGCCATCGTGCCAATGATCGTTCTTCGGCGCACGATCAAACGTGAGAGTAATTCCAGATTTTGCGGCAAAATATTCCGCCACACCGCGCAGTCGCATAAACGTCTTTTCCGCGTCCGCGATGCCATATTCACCAAACACCACCATCATGCGTTCCTCAGGAAGCTGATCCTCCTGCGGAACATACACGCGAGCAAGCTCAAAGATGCTCGCTGTGTTGGTAAATGCTTGATTTCGTTCCACCGCGCGCAACACCGACGGTACAAGCGTTGGCCGCATGTGGGTTATATCAGTTGAAAGTGGGTTGTAGAGTGCGAGCGCGTCCTTTGGGCTCACACCATACATTTCTAAATCCGTCACACTCACCATCGAATTACTAAAAAACTCAGAGAACCCCGCTCTTGCTAAAAACTTCTTCGTCCACATCGCCCAATCAAGCGACGCGTCGTCAAACCCTGCTGGTGGACGAGACGCTGGCAACACCGCCGGCATGTTGTGATAGCCGTACATACGAGCAACTTCCTCAGTGAAATCAACCTCACCTTCGATGTCATCTTCACGCCAGTATGGAACCGTCACCGAGTACGCTAACTTCTTTTTCGCGACGCTGAATCCGAGTCGCGTCAGAATATCAATCTGCTGTGCGTCGTCAAGGTCAACCCCAATACGCCTTCGGGCTTGCTCAGGATCGAATGGAAACACTCTCGGCTTTCGTGGCTCTGGATACACATCTACAACATCAACCAATGTTCCACCAGCAAGTTCCATTGCAAGCTCAACAGCTCGTGCGAGTGCCATCGGCAATGCAGATGGAGATAGTCCCTTCTCGTACAACATTTGTGAATCCGATGAGACATCGATCGCGCGCGAACCGCGACGGATTGTAAGCGCATCAAACATCGCCGCCTCAAAAATTACCGTCGTGGTACTCGCAGTCGTCCCAGAATCTTTTCCGCCCATGATTCCTGCAACCGCGAGCGCTTTCTCCGCGTCAGCAATCACCATGATGGACGAATCAATTTCAACAATCTTTCCATCAAGCAACGTCAATTTTTCACCCTTCTTTCCCGGACGGATCACGATCGTATTCTCCGAAATCGACTCCGCATCAAACGCATGCATCGGCTGGCCAAGTTCGAGCGCAACGTAATTTGAAATATCAACAATCGTGTTGATCGGCTTTAGCCCAGCAAACAACAAACGCTTCTGCATCCACCACGGCGACTCCCCCACCGTTACGCCTTCGATAACTGCAGCCATGTAGCGCTCACAACGAGCGTCTTCGAGACGAACGTTTAAAACCTCCCTCCAACTCCCCCCTTCGTAAGGAGGGAGAGTTTTCATCGGAATAAAGTCTCCGCCGATTGCGCATGCTGCTTCGCGCGCCAACCCAATCATACCCATGGCGTCCGGTCGGTTCGTGGTGACTTCAATATCGAAGATTGTGTCGTTACAATCGAGCGCCGCGGCAACAGAAGCACCAGCGGGAGCGTTAATGACCGATGTGAGGTCCCAAATCTCGTGATCGCCACATGGAATTTTATCCAGACCGATCTCCGATGGCGCGCAAATCATTCCAATACTTTCGACGCCGCGGATCTCTGTTTTTTTCAGCTCCGTCCAATCTGCCCCGCCATGCCAACGGACGCGTGATCCTGGAAGCGCCACCACTACACGCATGTTTTCCGCAAGATTTGTTCCGCCGCACACGATCGGCACTTCTTTTTCCCCAATATCGACGGTTGCAACGCGCAAACGATCTGCATTCGGATGTTGCGCGATCGATTTCACCACCCCAATGACCATGTTCTCAAAACGTTGACCAAGATTGTCAATCGACTCCACACTCATCGATCGCAACGAAAACTCTTTCGCGAATTCTTCCGCAGAAAGCTTTGTCTTTACGTGCTCTTTCAACCAGTTGTAGGAAGCAAGGATGTTCATACTAGAATTGCGTCAAAAATCGCAGATCGTTTTTGTACAGCGTGCGAATGTCGTCGATGTTAATACCCGAACGCATCATCATGGTGCGTTCCACGCCCCAACCAAATGCGAAGCCCGTATATTCCTTTGGATCAAGTCCACCAGCCTTTAACACGTTTGGATGCACCATACCGGCGCCACCAAGCTCCAACCATCCGCCTTTACACAACTTACACTTCGTACCGTCAACTTTTCCAGTTCCGTCGCACACCGCGCACGAAATATCGAGCTCAAAACTCGGCTCTGTAAAACGGAAGTGATACGGACGCAAACGCGTTGCACGATCGGCACCGAAGTATCGCTTCACAAAATAATCGAACACGCCCTTCAACTCGGTAACGGTCACATTCTTATCCACCATCAGTCCTTCGAACTGATGAAACATCGGCAAGTGACGCGCCGTTGCTTGACGACGATAACATTTCCCAATGTTAATCATCCGAATCGGCAACTCGCCTTTTTCAATCTCGCGAACCTGCCCGTTGCTTGTATGCGGCGTGAGCACCACTTTTCCCTTCTCTCCCGTCATCACCGAAGCATCCTCACCAACAAAGAACGTTTCCCATTCGTCACGAGCAGGATGCTCCTTTGGCATGTTCAAACTTTCAAACGCGTAGTAATCCCAATCCACTTCTGGATGACGAGAACGTACAAATCCGATGTGTGCAAAAATTCCGCTAATCTCATCAATTGCTTGCGTGGTGAGATGAAGATGACCGACGGCTGGAGAAATACCAGGCAGTGTGACGTCGAGCCATTCCTGAGCCTGGCGCTCTTCTGCGGCGCCAGCAACAACACGCGCCTCGGTTGCTTGAAAACTTGCTTCAATCGTGCGCTTCACGTCGTTCGCAATTTTTCCTGCTTCACGCTTTGCCTCAACATCAAGCGCAGCTAATTCCTTCATCGCCTCGGCAAGACGGCCTTTGCGACCAAGATATTCCACACGAGCCGCTTCAAGCTCCTCGACGGTTTTTACGTTCAAGAAAATCGCGAGTGCTTCAGTTTGGAGCTGGAGGAGTACATCTTGCATACACTACTTAAAGAAAATATGAACAATATCCTTAACGGTAACAATTACCACAACCAGAAGCAAAGCTGCAAAACCAAGGGCATGCACCGTTTGCTCAATCTTTAACGATGCCTTCTTTCTGCGAATCACTTCGTACAATAAGAACACCAGACGTCCGCCGTCGAGCGCTGGGAACGGCAGTACGTTAATAACCGCAAGGTTAATGGACAACATGGCTGCAAACTGGACCAAGTGTGAAATACCAAGCGATGCAACCTGACCTGTAAGCACGGCGATACCGACTGGGCCAGAAAGGTTTGCGGAAACATCTTCCTGACGGAACATACTCGCAATCAGCCCACCAAATGCAGAGAGCACGTCCCACGTTGAACGCAGTGTAGTCTCAGCGCCCTTCACCGGCGCGAGATACCACGGATAGTGCACGAATCCGGTTTCGACGAGAGCAACACCGACGCCTTCACGACCGAGCTCTTCAACATACAGCGGCGACACAGAAACTGTTTGTGTCTCTCCTTCATGCGCGATCATCAGCAACAACGGTGATCCATCCTCATGCGGCGTGAGTGCATCACGAGCCGCTGGGCCAGCGTCGTATGCCGCGCCGTCAATCGTCAGGACGCGATCACCGACTTCGAGACCGGCTATATCAGCAGCAGAGTTTGGAAGCACATCCACGATATTGATCGCACGATCGGTCACCGTTACACCAGCTTCGACGCCGCCTTCTACAATTGCCGGAAGGCCAAACAAGAATCCTACAGAAAAGAGGAACCACGCGAGAACCAGATTCATCACCACGCCAGCAATCACCACGGAAAACCGTCGCCACCAACTTTTTGCCGCAAAACTATCTGGCGCGCCAATGTCGTCGCCGGACTCTCCCTTGATTTTCACAAAACCTCCCAACGGAATTGCGTTCACACTCCAGGTTGTCCCTGATTTTGCTTTCCACGAGAACAATCGAGGCGGAAAGCCGATTCCAAACTCCTCAACCGTCATTCCCGCCTTTCTTGCCGCAATATAGTGACCAAACTCGTGAACCAGCACCAAAACGGAAAGAAGAAGGAGGAACAAGAGAATGGTCCAAATCATAATAAGAAGAGTGTACAGGACTTACGTTTCTTTTTCGACCGCGGCAATGAATTGCGTTCCGCGATCTTCGAAGTTTTTAAATTGGCCGTAGCTTGGAGAGGCTGGGGAAAGGAGGCAGACGGAACCGGGTTTTGCATTGGCGATGACATCGTTCACGATCTCGGCGAGTGTTTTCATCGGAACCGACTTGCTGCCGATCGCAGCGATTGCGTCGGCGATCCGATCGCCGCCAGGAAGAATGTAGGCTGTGATTCCAAGATCGGAAACGCGCTTCGCAAGGTCGGTAAAGTGGTATCCGCGGTCTTGTCCGCCGAGGATAATAGCACCGAGGTCTTTTTCGAACACGGCAATGGCGGCGAGAGCAGACTGCGGAGTTGTTGAGATCGAATCGTTGATGAAACGGATTCCGTGATGCATTCCAATATCCTGCATTCGGTGGGGCAGCGGCTCGAAAGTCGCGAATGCCTCCTTAACCACTGCGCGATCGATACCGAGATAATCGGTAACTGCGAGGACGCCGGCTGCGTTTTCGCGGTTGTGGTCACCGAGGAGCGTGAGAGAGCTCAGCGATTCATCAGAACGATCAACAAACGGAATCGCTTTCGACTTTATGTGTTTTGCGAGATTAATGAGCTGGGGGAACTTTTCGTTGTAGATAAAAACATCGCTTGCGGTCTGTGCGTCGGCAATGCGCATCTTTGCCGCGTGGTAGCTTTCCACGTCACCATGGTAGTCCATGTGTTCTTCGTAGAGATTAAGAATCACGGCGATATCGGGCGCGATTGTAAGGTCGGCGAGTTGGTAACTCGAAAGTTCGAGGACGAAAATTGTTTCCGCGGGATCATTGATGTGTGAAATCGCTGGCTCGCCGATGTTTCCAGCAAGAACGACGAGCTTCCCCGCGACCTTGAGAACGTGAGCAAGGAGAGAAGATGTCGTACTCTTCCCCTTCGTTCCGGTGATGCCGATAATTTTCCCGCGACCTTTACGCTCGGCGAAAAAAAGATTTGTACTCGATGTAAAATGCGCGCCGGCGTTTTGCATTTCTTCCACGTACGCACGATGCCATGGGATTCCTGGAGATTTGATGACGACGGTTTCCGATGTTGTCGCAGCAATCGCGTCGATGAGTTGATGAAACTCGGGAACGTCCACCTCCTTCTCATCGGTGACGATGATGTGGGGCGTGATAGCCCCGCCGATAATTCCAGATTTCAAAACATCGACCGTCGCTTTTCCTTCGCGGCCGAAACCTAATATGATAACGGTTTTGTCGGAGAGATCAGCGAGACGCATAGACCAATTGAGCATACTCCTCTGGCATGGAGTGTTCTTTCGACAACGTCAGTGCGCGATCGATCAACGCGTCGATATCTTTCCTTGAGCTCATCACCTCCGCTTCAAACCACTTCATGATCGGCGAGTCCTCATACTCTCCACGGCCGTGAATGAGCGCAAATGCGGCGATCACCTCTTCAAATTCACCAACACATTCAAATGGCTTCATTACTCCGTAGCCGGTGAGATCTTTGTACATTGCGAGCAAATCCGATCGGAGCAAGAGATCTTCGCTGAACATCTCCACCATCTTTCGTCGAGGAATGAAAGCGCCGAGCATAACAAAGACGAATGCGCACTTCGGGCATTTACCACACCATCGCGTTACCGTTGGCACGCCGCCTTGTTTAAAGTTGGTATTACAGCTCGAAAACACGCCAAAGTACTTTCCGTTTGCCGCGAATCGGCGTGCAATGTCGAGCTCTGAAAGTGGTCGGAGCAGACTAAACACACGAACGTCTTGCGGAACAAACGCCGAGAGATAGTTCTGCAGATCGCGTTCAGCCTCGATGCTCTTGCTGTACTGGTGGTTGATGACGACGCCGTCAACCTCCGTGTTTCCCGAATTCGCACTGCGCTCGTTTGCAAAAATCACATCGCGTCGGCCGTTCAACATCGCAGCAATCGATGCAGCGACTCCCACATACGCCGTGATTGGTACATGGCCATTCCACGCTCCAGCCTTGTTGAGTTCAATGAGTTTCGGATCGATAGTGCGCGATACGGAAAAAAGCTTTCCACCAACCTCGGCGGCAACTTCGCGAATGCGTGAATGATTGCCGAACATGAACAAATCGAACGGAATGTTTGCCGATTTCAGTATCTCAATTGCAACGAGGGAATCTTTTCCGCCGCCGATTGGGACAATCGCACCCGAAAGCTTCGATGACTTCTTTTCGTTTCCGTCATCCTGAGCAATCGCGAAGGATCTCTCGTCGGTTATCGGAAATTTCACATACTCCCGAAAATCCAAGTCGTTTCGGAAAAAGAATTCGCCGAGTCCCAACATGTACAGTTTGTTCCATGATGCTGCCTGTTCAACAGATAACTTTCCAGACTCAACAACGATCTCTGGCGGCAACTTCGCTTTGTAGTAACTCACGCCAGCGATGAGATGCAACGTGAGCAACGCGCGATCGAGTGTGCCGTCGATTCCCTCCGGAATTCCCGTCGTAGGAATTGGGAACACCAATCGCTCCACAAATTCCTCGTCATCGATTCCGTATTTCAACAACACTTCCCCACTCACGCGATCAAAAGAATAGGATGTAAAGATGAATTGCTTTGCGGGGGAGATGATTTTCTGCATACTTATCCGTCCAGGTCTGCAATCCACTGCTTGAGCACGACTTTTGTTTCTTCTGGATCCTTTACGGAAACCGTCTCAACACCGGTACGAATCACCGGATGATCGTTCCCGCCTTCATACAACGCATCGCCCACAAACACCATGGCAGAAACAGGAATTCCAAGATGCTCTTCAATTTTTTCAATGCCATACCCCTTATCGATGCCTTTGCGAGTCACATCAATCGACGTCACCCCGGGAACCTTCACCTCAAAATCTGGCAAAAGTTTTCGCACCGCATCCGCAAGCGCAAGCCGACGGCTGTTGTGCGCCGCCTTGAATGCTTCTTTGACATCGAGCGGCGCTTCTTGGCCGCATGCCGAAAATGTTACCTGCGTTCCGCGATCCTCCACTACTTCACCGTACACTGTTTCTGGGTCGTGATAATCGATATCTTTATACGCCTGATCAAACGCGTCTTTAATTTTTTGACGCTCTTCTGCGGTCATTTCGTCGGCATACACTTGCACCCATTTTCCGTCGTTGCTGCGATAGAATCGTGTTCCCGTCGTTGGAAAAAAATACAACCGAGAACGCTGCTCTGGCGTGCAATGAAGCGCTTGGAATTGTGCCTCAAATCGCTCAAATCCCCCACCAGTAATCACCGCGATACTCATTCGATCGAGAATCTTCGTGAAGAGTTCGGCCATTTCTGCGTCCATTGGCGATTTACTTGGGGTAATCGTTCCATCAAGGTCAAAAACCATGATTTTCTTTCCGATGATTGAGGGAATGTCCATAATTTGGCTTACATTAGCAACAGGCAGCATTTTACCGCTTTACGGTGACAGAGGAAAGCCCTACAATAACACCAACACATTAACATATCCTTCCCTATGGAAATCATGATCTTGGTTGGTGTTCTTGTTCTTGGAGGACTTTGGCTCGTCGTCGTATTTAACGGTCTTGTCACCAGCAAGAACCGAGTAGACGAAGCATGGGCAGATATTGAGGTGCAGTTGAAGCGCCGATACGACCTTATTCCAAACCTTGTGAACGTTGTGAAGGGATACGCAACACACGAAAGCTCGGTGTTCGAGAACGTCACAAAGGCTCGCAGTGCCGCAATGAACGCTGGCAATGCTGCAGACCACGCACAGGCAGAAAACATGCTCACCGGTACGCTCAAATCGTTGTTTGCAGTGGCAGAAAGCTACCCAGACCTGAAGGCATCGGAAAACTTTGGCCACTTACAGCGCGAGCTCGTGGATGCTGAAGACAAGATCCAGGCCGCACGTCGGTTCTACAATGGCAACACGCGTGATTTCAACACCAAGCTCCAAGTATTCCCAACCAACATGGTAGGCAACATGCTCGGCTTCAAGAAATACGACTTCTACGATGCTCCTGAAGTTGCTGACGTCGCACCAACCGTGACCTTCTAATCCCCCAGTCATGTATTCCGACATTACCAGAAACAAACGTCGCACGTGGGTGCTCATTGTCATCATGAGCATTGTTGTCGTTGGACTGTCGTGGTTCATTGGCATGTTGTATGGGCTGGATATTGAAAGCAGTATCATTCTCGGCACAATAATCGCAACAATCTACAGCCTCGTGAGCTACTACGCATCGTCGTCTATCGCGCTTTCTGTGTCTGGTGCAAAGCCGATTGTGAAGTCGCAGGCACCCGACCTGTATAACGTCGTCGAAAACCTGTGCATCGCCAATGGCCAAAAGACACCGGCCATTTACATTATCGATGACAAAAGTCCTAACGCATTCGCAA
Organism: Candidatus Uhrbacteria bacterium; assembly: GCA_943359525.1. GTDB lineage: Bacteria > Patescibacteriota > Patescibacteriia > UBA9934 > UBA9934 > CAIKHN01. The sequence continues at coordinate 9,495 of CALRHV010000002.1, read as the reverse complement.
CAGGACGAGACCCGGAACACGCTTCAATCGCCTTCACAACGGGAATTCTCGCGCTCCTTACTCGCGAAGAACTTGAAGGCGTTGCCGCACATGAATTGTCGCACGTCAAAAACTACGATATTCGCGTCATGACCATCGTTGTGGTGCTGGTTGGTCTCATCTCTCTCGTTGCCGATCTTCTCATTCATGTTCGCATCGGAAGAGGAGACAACAAAGGCGGAAACATTGGCATCATTCTGTTGATTGTTGGCATTGTTCTCGCGATTCTCTCACCGCTTTTCGCTCAACTCATTCAGCTCGCAATTTCTCGCAGCCGCGAATATCTCGCCGACGCCAGCGGCGCGCTTCTCACCCGCTACCCAGAAGGTCTCGCATCTGCACTCGCGAAAATCGAAGCACATGGCGTCCCAATGCAAAACGCCAATCACGCCACCGCACACCTCTTCCTCAGCAATCCATTCGGCGCAAAAAAGGAGTCGCGATCATGGTTTGCGAACCTCTTCTCGACTCATCCCCCAATGGACGAGCGCATTGCTCGCCTCCGAAACATGGGTCGATAAATCCTGACGAGTATGAACGAGCTTCTCGAAACATTTACCAGTCATCTCAAAGCCGTGCTGACGCGGGCATTGTGTTTGGCGGTGGAAGAAGGCGGAGACACCATTGCGCCAACGCATTTGCTTTGGGCACTTGGAACCGAAAGCGGCTGTATTGGTGCGGAAATTCTTCGGAAAGCTGGCGCAACACCAGCAAGTCTGCAACGCCTCGTATTTCTCGACGAGGCCGGCTTACCGGACGACGCCATTGTGCGCGCGAGCAAAGTCACTCCCCTTCTTTCCGAGGAATCGAAAGCGATGATCGAAAAGGCGGTTCACGCCGCTGGCATGCATGGTCATCGCTACGTCGGCACCGAACACTTGCTCCACGGTATCGTTGAGGCAAAGACGTCCGAAATTGCAACGTACCTCGTCACCGACGGCATCAGCGAAACCGTGATCCGAGACAACCTCGCAACCGTATTTCAAACTACCGCAAACTTTCCGGAAACACTTGAAAACGCAAAAGGCATTCGTGCAGCAGTAAAGCAAACTGAGGACAAGAAACCATGCGAAGACTGCGGCCATGTGCATACCGACGACGAGCATGGTGAGGAAAAAGATTCCGCTTTGGGATATTTCACTACTGAACTTACCGATAAAGAAATTGCCGACACCATCGATCCCGTGATTGGTCGTGACGAAGAAATCGATCGCGTCGTGGCGATTCTTGCGCGCCGTACAAAAAATAATCCCCTCCTTCTTGGTGAACCAGGCGTGGGAAAAACCGCAATCGCGGAAGGCCTTGCGAAACGCATTCTTGAAGGCACCGTTCCCGATGCCGTTCTTCGTTTGCACGTTCATCGCCTTGATATGTCCGCACTTGTTGCGGGAACCATGTATCGCGGAGACTTTGAGGCGCGAGTCACACAGTTGCTCGACGAGTTGCACGATCGCGACGACGTCGTGCTGTTCATCGACGAAATTCACACCATCATCGGCGCAGGCGCTGCAAGTGGATCACTCGATGCTGCGAACATGCTCAAGCCAGCGCTCGCACGTGGCGAACTGCGATGCATTGGCGCAACAACATCGGCGGAATACAAAAAGCACATCATGGTAGACGCCGCGCTTGAGCGTCGTTTTGCCACCGTGACGGTGCGAGAGCCAAGCGCAAACGAAACGCTCAAAGTGCTGAATGGCATCAAATATCGCTACGAAAAGCATCACACTGTTTTGTATCCTGAGGCTGCTCTCGAAACGATCGTTCGTATTGCAGAGCGATACATGACAAGCAAACAGTTCCCCGACAAAGCGATCGATCTCCTGGACGAAGCTGGTGCGCATGCGAACGTTGGTCGAAAGTCAACCGATCGTCGCGCGCTGAAAATCCGCGCACTCGAAACTGAACTCGAACATATTCGCGAATCAAAAGCATCTGCCGTGACAAAGGAGCATTTCCCTGGCGCGGTTGTTCTCAAAGAAAAAGAAGCGAAACTTCAGTGTCAGATCGATGAGCTGAAGGCGACCCCAATCGTGCACCCAACAATCACCATCACTAACGACATGATTCTTGCCGTGGCGTCGAAAACCACCGGCGTTCCGCTTGCTCGGCTCAATGCCGATGATCACGAATCACTTCGAAGCCTGGACGAACGTTTGCAGAAACACGTCATTGCGCAAGATTCCGCGGTCGCAATCGTGGCAAGTGCTATGCGTAGAGCAAAACTCGGATTCGCAAAACCGAACCATCCACTCGCTTCGTTCCTCTTTGCTGGTCCGTCTGGCGTGGGAAAAACCGCACTCGCAAAAGCCCTTGCCCTTGAAATGTTCGGCGACGCTAAGGCACTGATTCGCTTCGATATGAGCGAATTCGCTGAAGGATTCAGCATCAGTAAATTGGTTGGTGCTCCGGCGGGATATGTTGGCTATCGCGAAGGCGCAAAGCTGAGTGATGCGCTTCGGGATCGTCCACATGCAGTGATTCTCTTTGACGAACTCGAAAAGGCGCATAAGGACGTTCAAGCGTTGCTTCTCCAAATCCTCGACGAAGGATCGATTACGGACGCAACGGGCGCAAAGGTGAACTTCCAGCAGAGCGTCGTGATCATGACCACGAACGCTGGACAGGATCGATTACAAAAAAAGAATCTTGGGTTCCATGAAGCGCAGAATCCAACCGCACAGATCCATGACGACCTCCGCGCCGTCTTCGAGGAACAGTTCCGACCGGAGCTCGTGAACCGCATTGGCCACATCTGTGTCTTCAGTCCGCTCAAGTCCGATGATATCATCGCGATTACCAAGCTCGCCATCGACGACATGATCGCACGACTCAAAACCGCGAAGCTTTCCGTAACGCTTCCAAAGAAGCTCGCAGAAACATTGGCGAAGCACGTCAAAACCAGCCACGGCGCTCGCGATGTTCACCGGGTGCTCGAGGAACACCTCGAACACACTATCGCCAACGCGATTCTTGCCACAAAACGCCCAAAATCACACCTGAACGTTACCATAGAAAAAGATGGGAATATCAAGGTTCGATAATACACAAAAGCTCCTCTTCAATCGGGGAGCTTTTGTATTGCGCGTGATATAATCACGTCATCCATATGGCGGCAACCGCCACAATACAATCTCGGTCGTCAAATCCCAACGTCGTTCTTCGCGCCGCCCGTCTTGAGGCGGAAAAAAAACGCATCGGCCGCACAGCATCTGGGGACAGAATGGGCTTAAGTATGCGCCCTGCTGCTCCAAGTTCCTCTCAAAATGAAGAGCGATTTCAAAGCAATCCCGTAGCACGAATGCGATCGCGCCGACATGCCGACCAGCGCTATGCAAACCCTGGAGCATCGATGCCAATGCTGCAAGAAATGAGCGCATCGCTTCGTAATGGAAATACGGGACAAGAAGCAGATGCGGATGAAATCGATCAACAGGCTATGCAAATCGCCGACGAAAACGCGGATGCACAAACCCTACAACTCGCCGCCCGAGCACGATCTCGCACAACGTCTGCTGGTGACGACGCCGCGCAGAAAATGATCGAACAGGGCATGAAAAAGGCTGAGGAAATCATGAAAGAGATAGAAAAAGAAGTGCCCACAAAGGCGGGATCGCTCGAAAAAGGATGGTTCCTCCTCCTGATCAATACGACGCTCACAAGCACGTCCATCGTGCGTTCGATCATGGGAATCTTTTCAGAAAACCTCAAGAAGTACGATCCAATTTTAACCAAAGTTGGGCTCCCCGTTCCAAAACATCTCAAACTCGTTGGCGGATGGGGAACAATTATTCAAGTCATTTTGTATATGGCGGTCGTCGCCGTCATACTCTTTATCAATATGTTCCAGGTGCTTCTGTTTGCTTCCATCAGCGACGCTCTCAGTGGAGGAAACTTCAGCCTTCTGATCAAGATGATCATGGCATACTTATAATCGCCTATGTCTGACCGCCTGAAATTCATCCTCAAGATCGCTGGCTTCGCCTTAGCATGCGTACTCATTGGCCTTGCGATCTACTTCGTCTTCTTCAAAAAAGCAGTAACGACAATTGTGACAACACCTGGAACACCAATCGGCGGAACGTTGCCTGGTGCCGATGTTGGCACACCAGGAACCACAACACCGGACGATGCAACGCCGGAAGACACAGATGGCGAAACGCAACTTCCACCATCGGCCGTTGCAAAGGGCGGAGAAACATTCACCACGCTTCTCACGAACACGTCAGTAAAAAGCCCAACGGTTACTGCAGACGGCACTGTTGCATATTACGACCCTGCTGACGGCAAATTCTACACCATCGATGCAAACGGAAATGTCGTCGCGATGTCGCAAACAACGTTTCCAAAGGCAGATGCAGTAACATTCGACGCGGGCGCAACAAGCGCAGTGATTGAATTCCCGGATGGTACCAACGTGGTATACGACTTTGAAGCAGCAAAGCAGGTCACGCTCCCAAGCCACTGGGAAGACTTCTCATTTTCCGGTAGTGGCGACTCTATTGCGGCAAAAAGCGTTGGAACCGACGCATCGAACCGCGCGCTCGTCGTTACAAATACCGACGGATCTGAAACGAAAGTCATCGCAAATCTTGGAGCGAATGACGAAAAAGTTACCGTGAGCTGGTCGCCAAACGACACGGTGCTTGGCTTCTCTGCAACTGGCGTCAGCGCTGGTGGCGCGTTTGGCCGACAAGAAATCTATCTTATCGGTCCGGATGGAAGCGCATCTGGCGCACTGTTCGTTGATGGCACAAGCTTCCACAACATTTGGGCACCAGACGGAAAACATCTTCTCTACTCCGTTGCCGACGGAGGCGACGGCTACAGAGCGGTCCTGTGGTACGCCGACAGCCAAGGGGATAGAAGAGGCGACAGCCGAAGAAAGATGGCCGTTGCAACGCTCGTGAGCAAATGCACGTTTGCATCAACAACCACAGCGTACTGTGGTGTACCACGAGAAATGCCACCAGGCGGAGGAAGCGACGTGTCGCTCATCATTGCCTCGGACGACTTGTACAAAATCAACATCGCCACCGGCAACGCAACACTCGTCGCGATTCCTGCGGCCGATACTAAAATCTTCTCCCCAAGCGTTTCAAGCGACGGCGCAAATCTCTTTTATTCCGACGGTGCGGGACGCCTGAACGTTATCCGTCTCAAATAATCTATGAAGTATTTCTGGCATTTCGTCATTACGATCGGCGTCCTTGCGCTCATCATGTTTGCATTCTTTGGCGCGTCACTTAAATTTGGCAATCAAATCACCTATACAGATCAAGTAGCTATCACCGAACCACGCATCACATTCATCGATCCAACACTAGGCAATGCGAACGCAAAAGTAACCGTGGTGGTGTATGGGGATTATGGTTGCGATTCGTGTGCCACACTGGACGCAACGCTTGTGAATCTTCTTGCGGACGATTATCCAAACGATCTCCGCATCGTGTGGAAAGACATGCCAAATACCTCCCAACACCCTGAAGCGCTCAACGCGGCCATCGCCGCACGATGCGCTGCTGATCAGGGAAAGTTCTGGGAATACAACGCGCTCCTTCTTGCAAACCAGGCCACACTCGGTGCCGAACTGTACAACACACTCGCCATTCAGCTCGCACTCAAAAGCTCGTCGTTCACGTCGTGCATGAACCAAAAAACTCCAACACCGATCATTCAACAAACATACGAGGAAGGCATCGCGCTCGGTATTTCCGCAACCCCAACTATTTTTATCAACAGCGCGCGTTACACTGGAGCTATTGATAAAGGCACACTGAAAACGATTATCCGCCAAATTATCGTCTCAAAAACATGAAGAATCTTTCGCTTATTCGCACTAAAATGATCGTGATTTTCTTTGGAATCGCGTTTATTTTCGGATGTGTTTTTCAAAAAAATGCTTCCGCCGCCGAAATATCAACGTGCTCGGAGGGTAGTACGTTCACCTGTGTGTGCAAAACGGACACGAAAACATATTCCATAGACACCAAAGAGACCATTCAAGCATGTAATGATTATTGTTACGAACTCAATAACACAGAGGGTTCGTATGAACTCAGCTGCCTTCAGTTTGCCGGTCAGGGCGGTTATATTAACGTCAAGATCAGTCAATTCAATGTTACTCCTCCGGCCAGCGAAGCCTCAGCAGCGTCTAAAATCGTAGATAAGGATTTCATTGTTCCTGTACTCAATATCAAAATTCCTGGGTTCTCCGGATTCAGCTTACCAGAAAAAACTGTCGACGGGTCGTCGGTGGCCGTCAATTTTATTGCAGAATATATTAACGCTATCTACGGATGGATCATTGCCGCTGCTGCACTCGTCGCCGTGGTCATGATGATGCTTGGAGGGCTTCAGTACGTGATGTCTCGAGGAAAAAGTAAGTACATCGAGAAGGCAAAGACGAGAATTACGAATGCAATAACAGGACTTGTTCTCCTTTTGGCGGCATATAATATTGCATCTCTTATTGATCCAAATACCATAAATCTTAACTCCCTTACCGTTCAATACGTCAATGAAATTATAATGGATACCGACAACACCGGGGCAGATGTCGCCGCGCTTGGCCTCGAAGCGCCAGACGGCACCGGAACAAATGGGATTCCCTATTTTTCACAAAGAGACTATTTAGATGCATATCCTAAAGCTGCGTCATGCAATGATTCAAGTGTTGTAACTATTAAAACATCCGGATGTGGTCCGACGTCTATGGCAATGGTGCTCTCTCATTACGGGGTGAGTACAGATCCAAGACAAACAGCGGCATCGTTTATTTCCAATGGTTTTCGCGCATGCGTAGGCACTTCCAGCGCAGCATTTTATAGCAAAAAGAATCCGCTTCTTACGGATAATAATCTTGTCGGAAAAGAGTTAAGGCGCTCATCACAAGCGGATAGAGATGTTATTCTCGCGTATCTCAAAAATAAAGAGCCCATCGTTGTTTCTGTTGGGCCGCAACCATCAAAAGCGAATCCGATTTATCCAAGTACATTTACGAGAAGTGGACATTTCATAGTACTCACCGGCGTAAATACGGATGGGACCATAGCGATCAACGATCCAAACTCGTCAAGAAAATTCATCACCCAGGATGAACTTTGGCACACCATGAAGTTTGCGGCATATATCACGCGAAAGCCCTAGACCTTCTCTATGTTTCTCTGCACTCACTGCGACGCACAAAGCTTGAAATGGAGTGGACGGTGCGTGACGTGTGGGCAATGGGGCACAGTTCTTGATGAGGGATCGGTACCGCAACAAAAGACGGCGAAATCGAAAGGAACAACATCTCGCCCAGCTACAACGCTCAATTTATCATCGGCGACCACGGCAATTGTGGAAAGACAGAGTACGAACATTAGCGAGCTTGACCGTGTTCTTGGGGGTGGACTGGTTCCTGGATCGGTGACATTACTTGCTGGAGAACCAGGGATTGGAAAGAGCACGTTAGTGGCGCAGTTGGCGGCGAGTTTCAACACCCCCACTCAATCAAGCCCCCCTCCGACTCCCCCCATAAATGGGGGGAGAGAAATCAGTGAGCCGAGCGGCCTCCCCCCATTTATGGGGGGAAAGAGGGGGGCCTCATACTACGCTTCCGGCGAGGAGTCCGAAGGACAGGTTCGTCTACGCTTCGTTCGGCTTGGACTCGATCCTGCACACGTCGTCTTTTCGAATGCGACCGAAACCGGATCGATCATCGCTGCAGCAGAGGCAATGAAGCCGAGTATTGTTATCGTCGACTCGATCCAGACGATGATGACGGATGGTGTGGAGTCGTTTCCGGGAACTCCGACCGCGGTGCGAGCTGCAACATCGGAGCTTATCTCGTACGCAAAAGCATCGAACGTTCCGGTTCTCATCATCGGCCAGGTTACAAAGGATGGAATTGTTGCTGGGCCGAAGACACTCGAACATCTCGTCGACACTGTTCTTACTCTCGAGGGCGACGCAACAAGCGCGTACCGACTGCTTCGTGCAAGCAAGAACCGTTTTGGGAGCGTGGAGGACGTTGGCGTGTTTGCGATGACGGAGAAAGGAATGGTTCCCGTTGAGAATCCATCGGCGATGTTCTTGAAGGAGCGTGTTGATGGTCCAGGATCGGTAGTGACGTGCATCATGGAGGGCAATCGTCCGTTCCTCGTGGAAATCCAAGCGCTCATCGATAAAAGCTTCTTTCCGAATCCGGTTCGACGAACCAGTGGATATGATGTTGGACGATTACAGATGTTGCTCGCGATTTTGAGCAAACGTGCTGGCGTTCGATTGTACGATCAAGACGTGTATGTGAACGTTGTTGGCGGACTGAAGCTCGATGAACCGAGCGCCGATCTTGCTGTTGCTGCGGCAATTCTTTCCGCCATCGATAACGTCACCTTCCCCGCAAAAACCATCGTCATCGGCGAACTTGGCCTTGGCGGCGAGGTTCGATCTGTAGCGTTTAGTGAACGCCGACGAAAAGAGGCGGAACGACTGGGATTTGCGACGATTCTTGATCCGAAGTCGATTAAAACGGTGAGTGAACTGCGGGCGAAGATGAAGTAACTATTCGAAGTGCACTTCGTCAACGTATTCCTGCAAGCGATCTCGCAGTTCGGGATAGATTCCAAGATCTGGGCTTTCGTCGAGGATTTCTTTTGAGAAGTCTTTTGCAGAGCCCATCAAATCGATATCGTTCATCGTGCCGAGCTTGAATTGATCGAAGCCAGACTGTTCGGTGCCGAAAATATTCCCTGCGCCACGGAGTTGAAGGTCTTTCTCTGCGAGATCGAATCCGTCCTGGCTTTCCACAACAGCCTGCAAACGCATGCGCGCCACTTCGCCGAGGATTCCTGTTGGGTGAAGATAACACGCGCTTTCGTGAGCTCCACGACCAACACGGCCTCGCAATTGATGAAGCTGTGCGAGTCCAAAACGCTCTGCGCCTTCCACGTACATCACCGTGGCATTCGGAACGTCCACACCAACTTCAACAACCGTCGTCGAAATAAGCATCTGTGCTTCCCCTTGTGCAAACGCGCGCATCACGTCGTCCTTTTCTTTTGTTTTCATTCTGCCGTGTAACATCATTACAGAATAGCCCTTGAATGCTCCAGCGGAGAATTCTTTGTGCACATCATTCACGGAATTTGCGCCAAGCGCATCGGACTCCTCAATGAGTGGACAAACGACGAAAACCTGGCGCCCAGCGTCCATGTGTTTTCGCATGACATCGTATACAGCCTCCTCCCTTCCCTGCTCAACAACTTTTGTGACAATAGGCTTACGGCCCGCTGGATACTCATCAAGCACAGAACGATCGAGATCGCCGTACAACACCAGGGCGAGCGATCGCGGGATTGGCGTTGCGGTCATTGAGAGCAAATGTGGAACGCCTTCCTGTTCCCCTCTGCGATCCTTAAGTGCCTGGCGCTGGCGCACACCAAAACGATGCTGTTCATCAACGACGATGAA
>CALRHV010000001.1 GCA_943359525.1 Candidatus Uhrbacteria bacterium | reverse complement strand
TTCGTCGAGGTTGAGGCGCACGACGAAGCGACGGTTCGTGCGGCATCGGAACTGCTCGGATTCAACTACGCCGACGCAAAATTCTGTGAGGTTTCCACGATCTATCTTGAAGAGCTCGGCATCCCAAAGGACGTCATGAAGAATTCCATGCCGGTGATTACGTTCGAAAATCCACCAATGCGTTATGTTTAATCAATGGCTCCCTTGGATTTCTGAACTCGGCAACTGGGCATATGTCCTGTTGTTTGCGTTCGCATTTGCGGAATCCATTGCGGTTGTTGGCTTACTTGTCCCTGGTGCAACATTTGTGGTGCTCTTTGGCTTTGTGATTTCTCAGGGCATCTATGACCTTGGCGATGCCATACTCGTTGGTGCCGTTGGTGCGATCTTTGGTGACATCTTCAGTTTTGTGTTGGGCAGACGGGGGATTGATCCTGCAAAGCGATTTCCAAGACTTTTTTCGCAAACTACAGTGGACCGTGCCGAGAAGTTTATGCACGAATATGGCATTGCCGGCGTGTTCCTTGGACGGTTCATCGGCCCGCTGCGTCCGTTTGTACCATTTGTGGCAGGCGCGCTCAAAATGTCGTGGCGGCGATTCATGATAATGAACATTTCCAGCGCCATTCTGTGGGCTGCCGCATACTTGGCGATTGGGTTCTTTTTTGGGCAATTTTGGAGCTCGATTCACCGCAGCCTGCTCTGGATAGGCATTGGACTTTTTTCGATCATCGTTGTGTACATCGCTCTGCGGATGATTGCTGCGGGGCGAGGAAAGACGGCGTGGGAGGAAGTCCTCGAGCAAAACCTTCGCGACATCATCACTAAGGCATTCCGGATCGATGTGTCGCATCCGTCGATGATTGTGTTTGATGAACATTCGCCGCTTTCAACGCGACTTTCAAAGGCGTATCGTGCGGTTTTGACGAACGCGATCGTTATCAACTTTGACGAAACAACGCCAGAACTCGTTCGCGCCGCAATCGACACATTGGCGCCAGGAAGCCTCGTAGTCCTTGTCCAATCTGGAAGTTTCCGTTTGAACGAATTCCGATTCCGCCTTGAGCTTTTCAATCGCAATCTTGCCGTCATCGAGCATCCACATCTTGGCCGCATGCCAGAAGAGGAACACGAAATCTACCTCGATTCACTCGCATACGATGAGCACTACTACCACACCGTTGGTCCTTGGTTGAAGGAAAAGATCGATAACGCAAAGCAAATCATCGTTTCCTGCGAAGGAACAGAGCTCATATACGACGGGCCGTTTGAATCAGCGAAGTTGAACACGGGGGATTATACGGGGATGAAGAATACTGGAGGCATGTTCCCAATTGGCGAAGTGTTTACCGAGGCTGCTGATTTCTCGAAGGCGAACGGTTTCGTGAAATTGTTCGCCTACGCTGATGCAGACTTTCACGTTATCGTTCCGCCAGAACCAGTAACCGTCCGCATCGAAAACGGCATTCTCGTCGAGGCGATCGACCCACCTGATTCATTCACTGCAGTACTTGACCAGATTCGCGCCGACGAACTCCTTTGGGTTCGCGAGCTCGGGTTCGGTATGAACCGTGCTATGACCAAGCATCGCCGGCTTACGGACATCGGCAGCTACGAACGCATGTGCGGCATTCACCTTTCTCTTGGTCAAAAACATTCGGTGTACACCAAGGAAGGATTTCCAAAGCGATCGAGCAAATATCACGTCGATGTCTTCGCCGACATCACTACCGTCTCAATCGACGGCGAGATCGTTTTCAAAGACGGCGGATACACAAAGACATAACAAAAACTCCCCGAACGATCGGGGAGTTTTTGCAATCGGTGATTAACCGATGAAATGGCGCAAGTCGACCTTGCTTCCTGCTTTTACCCACTTTGCGAGGGTGCGGATACCACGGCTAGAAACCATGAGCACCACTGGCTTGCCGGTTGCTGGGTTAATAACCGTTTTCTTTTGCAAATTTGGCATCTGGCGACGCTTGGATTTGACGTTACTGTGGCTGACATTATTGCCCGTAAGAGGCGTTTTGCCAGTGATCATGCAGACTTTGGACATAAGCGTATTGGGGTTTCGAATGCGGGAATGCTACCTGAACCCCATAAATTTGGCAAATCTCAGTGGTGGACAGGACTTCGCGTAAAACGAGCGTGAATATGCGGTCGCGTCCTTTCCTTCCCGATGACCGAAGCCGAGCTCGCAGCTCGCGACGCCGAGTACGCCGCAAACGCGGCCGACTGATCCCCGTCACGGATCCACGAGAGGCTGCTCCACGCGGGCAGCCTCTTCGATTTGTAGTAGGAATTTCTTCCCCTCTGGTCATCCCCGCGCAGGCGGGGATCCAGAATACATTGAAGAATTTTTGGGATGAATACTGACACGATCTTCATTCAGAACACTCTGGATCCCCGCCTGCGCGGGGATGACGCTGCGGAAAGTGAATCGTGTAAAAGTTTTCTTGCTATACTTCTCCTAAATGAATTGACGCAATTCACGTTCAGTCATTCTGAGCGAAGCGAAGAATCTCCGTAGGGTATTCGGATGACCTGCGAGAGATCCTTCACTCCGTTCAGGATGACTGCAAAAGTATGGAGGAAAAAAGGGGGAAAGCATTGGCGCACGTGGTTGCCGTCAATATGGGCTATGGCCATGAACGGGCCGCTTTTGCGTTGCGGCACCTTGCTCCTGGTAAACAGGTAACGGTTGCGAATGATTATCCGGGAATTCCGGCTCATGAACGGAGACTTTGGGAAACGGGAAAAAGCTTCTACGAATTTGTGTCGCGGTTCAAGAACGTGCCAATTCTGGGATCGGCAACGTTCGGTTTAATGGATAAGATGCAGCGTATTCCGGAGTTCTATCCCAAGCGCGATTTATCGAAACCGAGTTTACAAGTTAGACAAACATACGCGCTTATTCATAGTCAGGGGATGTGCCATGACCTGATCAAGCGATTCAAGGAAAATCCACTTCCAATCGTTTCAACATTCTTTACCCCAGCCTTTGCCGCGGAGGAACTCGATTATCCAGAAGACATCTACATTGTTCTTTGCGATGCAGACATTGCTCGTGCTTGGGTGCCGCTGAATCCAAAGAAAAGCAGAATCAAATACTTGGCGCCGACCGGTCGCGTTGTTGAGCGTTTAAAGTTGTACGGCGTCAAAGAAAAAAATATTACGCTGACGGGTTTTCCGTTACCGTACGAAACGATTGGCGGCGCGCACTCGCCAGAATATGTGCGAGCCGATTTGCAGCGTCGCATGTGCAACCTTGATCCGCGTGGAAATTTCGTTGCAAAAGCGCATGCGCTTCTGGACGCAACATTTGGAAAGCCATTTTGTGCAATCAAGCCAACCACGCCATCGATCACGTTTGCTGTTGGCGGTGCGGGAACGCAGCGCGAGCTTGTTGCTTTAGCTCTCCGGTCATTGGCTTCCGATATCCGTGCAGGACGAATCATCGTAAACCTTGTTGCAGGAACGCGACCGGAAGTGAATGAATTTTTTGAACGCGAGATTCGGCTGGACGGATTGGTGAGTGCAAAGCGCGCGGGGAAGGTGACGATCCTTTTCGAAGACAATCGTCCGGATTATTTTTCGGCATTCGCGACGCTGATGCGCAAGACAGATATTCTTTGGACCAAACCGTCGGAGCTTTCGTTCTACACCGGCTTAGCGATTCCGATTATTATGGCGCCGACTGTTGGAAGTCAGGAGGATTTCAATCGCGCATGGTTAACGTACGTTGGTGGTGGCGCTGATGGCCTTGCGCCGCAGTACATGAATGAGTGGCTGTTCGATTGGATCGATAGTGGCGCATTGGCACGCATGGCGTGGAGTGGATTTACGAATGCACCAACGCATGGCGCGTACCGAGTGGAGTCGTTATTGCGTGGCGACGAAAAGGTATGGCGGAATTTGCCGCTGGTGGTTTAGGAATTATTTTACGCAGAGTTTCAACTCAGTCATTCTGAGCGTAGCGAAGAATCTCTCGTAGGTTAGTCCGGATCACCTGCGAGAGATCCTTCACTTCGTTCAGGATGACGGAAATAGCATTATGCCTGCAAAAAAGATTACTCATAAAACAGGATTCGATGTGGTCATCATTGGCGGAGGCTCTGCGGGGCTTTCCGCGGCGTTTGCTGCGCGACAGGAAGGCGCGAGCGTAGCGATGGTGAGTGCGGACAAACTCGGCGGCGAATGTCCAAACTATGCGTGTGTTCCAACGAAGTCGATGCTTGCAGCTGCTGTTCGGTACGACGACATCCGACGAAACGGTGGGCGATTTGGAATCGATGTGAAGCAACTATCATTCAATCTTTCTACGATGATGGAACGCAAGAATGCCGTCGTGAATGCGATGACGGGTAATCGACGACTCGAGAAGATTTTAGAGAGCGAAAAGGTAACAGTCTTTCGTGGTGCTGCAAGTTTTATCGACGACGAATCCATCCGCGTTGGCACGCACATCATCAGCGCAAAATCATTCGTCATCGCCACGGGATCGATTTCAAGAATTCCGCCGATTGCGGGAATCGAGGCTATCGATTACTGGACGCCGCGCGAAGCAACATCAATCACAGAGTTACCAGAATCAATCGCTATTCTCGGCAGCGGACCAATTGGTTGCGAATTTGCGACGTTCTTTTCCTTACTCGGCGTTCCCGTTATTATTTTCGATATCGCCGATCGTTTGCTTCCACGTGAAGATGCCGAGGTCGCTGCGCTTGCCGCAAAAACGCTGATGCATCGCGGCGTTACATTTCACTCCAGCACTCGCGTCCTCGGGGTAGCGAAGTCTGGTCGGCAGATTCGTCTCACGTATCAAACGAAATCGAATCCTCGAAAAACAGTCCGCGTTGAAAAACTGCTTATCGCATCCGGTCGTGCGCCGAATATCGAATTGCTCGGTCTCGAGAACGCTGGAATCAAACGTAACGCAACGAACGGCGTCACCATCGACCAAATGATGCGTGTAAAGGGACGATCGATCTTTTTTGCGGGTGATGTTACTGGACTTCCGGCATACACGCATACCGCACATCATGAGGGGACGATTGCTGGAAAGAACGCAGCATTGTTCGCACAAGGAAAAAAGAAATTCACTCATGTCGATCTCGCTGTTGTTCCACGCGTTGTTTTCGTCTCTCCAGAACTCGCTTCGGTCGGCGCAATGGCCGATGAACTTGTTATGCAGAAAAAATTGTTCTCCGTCTGGAAATTTCCCGTCGGAGCCCTCGGTCGAGCAGTGATCGAGAGTGAGCGGATCGGGTTGCTCAAGGTATTCGTCGATAAGAAATCGAGCCTCATCCTTGGTGCCTCAATGCTCGGCGATCATTCGGGGGAGGTGATTCACGAGCTTGCGTTGGCGATGTACGCCGGCATTGCCATCGACACCGTTCAATCGATGATCCACGCGTACCCCACGATGAGTGAAGCGATTCCCGGATTAATTCCACTATGACACAATCTGCTGCAAAGTTTTGGACATATTTCTTTGGCACCCGACCAACGTGGGGAATTATTCCGGTTCGCATTGCATTCGGCGGCGTACTTATTGCGCAATCCATCAATCACATTGAGTCGATTTCATTTTTAGTCGCAGTCATGTTCATTGCTGGTGTTCTTTCGGTCGAGGGATTTTTCACTCGACTCGCGGGAGCATTGGTCATTATCGGAATGGCATTACCCTTGCTCTCGTCCAGTATTCCCGATGTCCTTGCGGTCGATTTTTCCGCTCGGATCCTGATCTTCGGCACCGCGGTATTGCTTTTGACCTCTGGTGCGGGCCGTCACTCCATCGATCACTGGTTGAGCCTTCGTCTGTTGAAAAAGTTCCCAAACAAGAAGAAGGAGCTGTATTGCATTGCCGAAATGCCGTTGTGCAAGTGGTGGGAGTAAGGGTAGGCTGTTAGTATATGCCTTTGTGGTGGCCAATTCCCGTTGCACTCGCATTTCTCATCTCGGCTTGGCTTACGCCAATTGTTCGATCGTTGGCGCTGCGATTTGGGGTTATCGATTCCCCCGATGGTGGACGAAAGCTTCACAACGAACCAACGCCGCTCCTTGGCGGTTTGGCGATCGTGGCGAGTTTTACGATTGTTACAATCGGCGTTTTACTTTCATCGACCGAACTCACGAGCGGCGCTATTGGATTCCATCACTTCATCGGCTTCTTTTTTGGTATCGCGATTCTCACGATTGGCGGCGTGGTAGATGATCGATTCACGATCTCGGCAAAGTATTCGATGACGCTCTTCGTAACTGCATCACTCGTCGCTGTTCTTGGTGGGATCAACGTTGCAAAGATAACGAACCCACTTGGTGGCGTGATCGTTCTTGCTCCGATCGTAGCGTCGGTTGTGGCGTTTGTGTGGATTCTCGCGATGACGATGACGACGAAGCTGCTCGACGGCGTTGACGGCCTGGCGTCGAGCGTGTCGTTGGTGGGGGCGTTGATGATTACTGCGCTCGCGCTGACGCCAATGTATTTCCAGTCCGATGTCGCATTACTCGCCCTGATTTTCTCGGCATCGATCCTCGGATTTATTCTTTGGAATTGGCATCCGGCGCAGATCTTTCTCGGCGAGTCTGGAAGTACGGTTCTCGGTTTTACGGTTGGCGTGCTTTCGGTGATCGCGGGCAGCAAGATGGCAACGGCACTTCTCGTCCTCGGTATCCCAGCGATCGATGTTGCTCTCGTTGCCGTCCGCCGATGGCGCAGTGGGCAAAATCCATTTACCACCGCAGATCGCCGACATTTCCACTTTATGCTTCGTGACGCTGGACTTTCACCACGGCAGGTGACTTTGCTTTACTCGCTCCTTGCTCTGGTGTTTGGGGTGACGAGCCTCGTCTTTGTTAGCTGGCAGAAGGCGATTGTGCTAGGAATCTTGGGGATTTTTGCCGTTATTGGCATTAGCCTGTTAGCGAAATATCTTGACGATTCCAAGGCTTCCTGATACTCTTTCGCTACATTTTGGCTTGCAATAGGCAAAAAAGTACGTGGGTTTCCTCGTCGCCTCAGCAGCACAATTCTCTATGTTTGCAGTAATAACGGCAGGTGGTAAACAGCACATCGTCCGCGAGGGCCAGGTGCTCAGCGTAGAAAAGATCGAACTCGAGGTTGGCGCTCCAATGACTTTTGAAGCATTGCTCGTGGCGTCCGACGACGGTGCAACTGTGAAGGTTGGTACGCCAATCGTTACTGGCGCAGTCGTGAAGGCTGTCGTTAGCGAGCATGGTCGTGCCGACAAGATCTCTGTCATCAAGTACAAGCCAAAGACGCGTTACCGCCGTAACGTCGGTCATCGTCAGCCTTGGACCAAGATCACCATTGAATCCATCGCGTAATCGCAAAGAAAAACTCCGAGCGCAATGCTCGGAGTTTTTTGTTATTCCTTGGCTTCTTTCGGTGTCTCGACCGTCACCCACACATCGCATCGCGGACATCGCGATGCTTCGCGAACATACACCTCGCCGTGCCTTCCTTTTGTGGTATCGGTTTTGATCCCCGTTGTTGCACGATGACATTTTGGACATTCCATATGGGAAAACTATAGCATTTCGAATTCTGTTCGTCATTCTGAACGAAGTGAAGAATCTCCCGTAGGTAATCCAGATACCCTGCGAGAGATGCTTCGCTAACGCTCAGCATGACTGAAACGATTTACGTACGCCATTCCACGATTTCCGTCATCTGTGCCTCGATTGGGTCGGCGATGCGGAGCCGGGCAATTTGCGATCGATTCAGAATTGGCGAGTGGGGAATTGTTAAGAGATATTCGGGAATATACCAAATCGGTTCTTCGCTCGTTTCCCATTCTCTCCGATCGAATCGTGAGAGATCGACCGGTTTCGAGAATCCTCGTAGTGTTTTCTTTCGATTCGATTGAAGGAAGTATTCGTGAAAGTAGCTCATGACGAGTTCACGAACTGATCGATACACGGGCTCACGATATCGCAGAACCCCGTGATTCGTCTTCGAAATTGCTCCCCAAAAGCCACCAATCTGAAACACAGAGATGACGTGATCTTGATCCTGCGCGGTCGATGTGAGGTCGATAATGAGCGGTCGGTAACCATGGAATCGAAGCACAGCCGCCGCGAACATCGCCCCTTCCATGCACTGTGCCTCCCGATGGCGAAGGACGAGTCGCGGGGAATGACAGGTTTCGTTCCCGCCGATAATCCGGAATCGAAGGCCGTTCAAGAAATCTTGAATCTTGGCGGGCGTTGAGAGTTTTTTGAGAATCTTTTGTTCTTCGGTGGTCCACGATGCCATATGTCGTATTGTATCGCATGAAATCAAAAACCCCAGCGATTGCTCGCTAGGGTTTTTGCGAACCGCGGAAATTACGCGGTGACTTCTTCGTCTGCTGCTGGAGCGACGTCGTCTGTTAGCATGTCTGTAGCAGGAGCTGTTGTTTCTTCTGGCGCTGCAACTGGAGCTGCGGTTTCGTCTGCTGCTGGTACTACGTTGGTGTCGTCCATATATGAAATTTTGGAGCCATAAAGCAGGCTGCCATGTCTGAGGCTGTACGATATCAGGCTTATTCAGCTTCCGCAACTTCAATTCCCGTCATCCATCCGCTTTCAAGTGGCAGGCCGACGGTGATGCTTGGGTCTTGGTGAATCCAATCAATGTTTTCGGCTCTGCGGAATGCGTCGACCGTAATTGGTCTCCCGGCATTTTGCGTGTGGATAGCGCTAAGATACCGGCTGTCTAAAACTGGATTTGTGTTATTGCCAGTGCCGAATCCAAGTGCGTTTTTGTTTGCGCCCGTGACGACGACGAAACCGGTAGTGTCAATATGTTTCTCGCGCAAATATCTGAGCAGTTGATCCACGAAGTCGTATGCGTGGCACGAGTGGAGGATGAGACGAGTGTTTTGAATGTTGTCAGAGGCAATGAGCGCGGCGCCGAGTTCCGTTGGTTCGATCGGAGTTCGGTCGTCGAGATACAGGCCTTGTTCAAGCCCGTGACCATGAAAGGCGATGGTGATGGACTTGGTCTTTTTTGTGCTGATCGCCGTGAGAATTGCGGATTCGTCTTTTGCGCCCTTTCCTTGAAACAGCACCTGTTTCGCATTCCCGCCATGGCCGAGCACCAACTGATCGATAAATTCCGTGTTGCTAAATCGCGCTTCTTCGTGCGCAATGGTAATGACGTCGGTGTGCGGTCCAAAGACTTCTACATTTTTTACATGTTCCCATTGCTGCTCTACATCATTGAGCGCGCGCTCGATATTCGCCGGCGATGGATCCATATGCAAATCGCGTAATCTACGCCACGTTGCTTGCACGGTTGAGCAGAGGGTAACGAACGAGAGCTTATCGTTTGCGTGCGCATCGATGTAGCGTTCAAAGGCCTTTGATGTGGCAATCGTTTCAAACGCAAGCATCGGAACAGTAATAAAGTTTTTTCCTTCATATGCTCCATAGGAATTGCTCGACGCAACGGTGGTGCGCAGCCGATGGTGATAATTCATTCCAAGCAGCTCTTCGAGCGTTGCGGTATTGAATCGAAAACCAGTGCCAATCGTGGACGTTGCGAGCGTTTCGTATGCTTTGCTCTTCTCAATACTATCAGCGTGTTTCACGAGTCCGTCCCATTGTTCTTTGGTGACAGCCTTTTTCCAGTCGTCCAGAAGTGAATTCGGCGCCGGTGTTTTTTCGAGTTCCTTCACCCACGCGGAAAATTCGTACGGCTGAGCTTCTTCAAGGATCCACAACAGCTGATACGCGAGCTTTGAACTGGTTCCTTTATCGAGTTGCAGAATCGTTATTGCGTCTCTTGTTGCTTCCGCAAAATCATCCTTCGCTCGAGAACCAAGGAGAAGATGTCGCTCATCGAAGGTAAGCGTAGGGATGTCGAGGGTTGTATCGATGGCAGCAGGATTCATTTCTTGTGCGTACATGAGGTTCCCAGGAAGATTCTCGTCGAGCGCCTTGCTGGTCCACGGTTCGCGAAAATACAGTCCAAGTGTTTCGCCTGGAATATCCGTCATCGCCGCCTTGAACCACGCCACCTCGAGTTCCTCATGATCTGGAAGGCGGCCGAATTGATTCACGGTGTAAAGATCGTCGCCATATCGAGAATATGATCTGCGCTCATCGCCATAAGCGGTGATCTTCGATTCCTCGTGACGAACAGGGCGAGCGTTCTTCCATGTACGCTTCGCGATGGCGCTTCGTGCGGCGATTTCAAGGTATGGCGTTGCATCGATTTCTAAAACGTCTACATCCAGAGCGTCAAGAAGCTGCGCGGGATTCTTTTCTGCCGAGGAGCGAAGCGCAGTATCGATCGCAGGAATTTCTCGCATCACTTCTGGCGTGAGGAGATGCTGCACATGAAACTCATCGAGGTGTTCTGTAATGACCTTTGTATACGCATCGCCAGCGAGGCGCTTCATTTCGTCGCGATGATTCTGTTGTTGGAGTTCGTGATATTTCGATTCATTTCTCCATTCCCAAATGAGCGCGCCCGGATCGCGTTCTGTGGCATTGCGATACACCTCCATGCGTTTCTTTTCAGCCCAAAACACAAAGAACGGACTTCTCCAATCACGGAAGCTGCGGAGAACGGCTCCAGGTATGCGTTCGGCGCACTGCTCAAGAAACCGCTCCCAACCATAGTGCTGAGCGATGAGTATTCGGATATCAGAAGATCCTTGTGCGTAGCGAGCCATTTCCTTAAGATCTTCGTCGTCACCGGATTCAATGATGTTGACAATCATCTGTTCCATGAGTGCCTTCCGTTTGGTACGGTTTGGAACGAACTTCGCGAATTGATCTTGGTCATTGTATGCAGTGCGGAACATTTGCATGGGACGCTGAGCGGCCTCTACGGAAATTGCCTTGCGCATGAGTTCAGAATACGCATCGTGTTGCTGTTGCGATAATCCCAACGAGGTCCTCCAATAATAGTGAGTCAGTGGCCTAGACACGGTGTCCATGGATTCCTCAAAAAGGCGAGCGGTTCTTGGATCGCCTACGTCAAAATATCGGAAAATGTCGTAGTTCCGAGATTCGTCGGTGGCCGAATGTAGTGCGGATCGCAAAACCTCGTCTGTCCACGGAACGCCAAGATCAAGAAAATCCTTATTGTGTTTTATGACGTCGTACGGATATTTTTTTGCAAGTTCTACCGCCACGTCGCCTGCTCTATCTTTGTACGCCCAGTCGTTGATGTGCGTGAGGAGCTCATCGATGTCTTCCGGTGTGCCGCCAATCGCAAGGCGCTCAAAGGGAAACGTTGGGTCTGGCGACTGGGCGGTGGCGAAGTCTTTTGCCTCTGCGTGTTCGATGCTTGCTGCACCAATACCAAGACCGACTGCTGCGCCAAGAAGTGCGTTACGAAGCTTTACCATAATCCAAGAATGATTATGAGCATTTTACCATGCTATTCCGGCTTGATAATAATCATTGCCGTTGGCATTGGGGTAACGGGTACGTAGTCGCCAGAAGGATAATTAACAAAAACTACAACATAGCCGTGATGATGTCGCGTCCTTCGCTTTGACGAGGATCATACCAATCCCCAAGTGGTGCCTGTGAAAAGAAGGGCACTGCGCGAATTGACGTCGTGTGGATTGGCACCAACGTGAGATTGCTCAAAGTTATGCCAATACCGTAGCGTGCGAGCAACTGCAATGCATCGGCAGGACGCGCAAACGACATACGTTGTAGCGAAACAGGATATACTACAGTGATGCGACTCCGATACGTGATTGATACGATTCCCGGCTTTACCCGAACAAAGGGTTGGTTTGGTGTGGTATATCGCGACGAAAAGGGACGAAAGATCCGAAACGCAAACGTTTTGGCTCGCATTCGTTCCCTTGGCATTCCTCCGGCGTATTCCAGCGTGTGGATCTGCCCGTTTGCAAACGGCCATATTCAAGCAACGGCGATCGACGCGCGAAATAGAAAACAATACATCTATCATCACGACTGGATCGCGAAGCAGAATGAGGGGAAGTTTCATCGGATGAACGAGTTTGCGGTATCGCTCTCCCGCATTCGTCGTCGAGTTGATCACGACTTGCGCCTTCGAGGGATACCAAAAGACAAGGTGCTCGCAGCGATCGTTGAGCTATTAGATACGGCATTCATTCGCATCGGCAATGAGGAGTATGCGAAAGATAATCACTCATTCGGTTTGACGACGTTGCGGAATCGGCACGTGAAGGGAACGGGGGAGTACATGGGACTTGCGTTCGATGGGAAGGATGGGATCGCGCACGAATTTCCCATCGAGGATGAGCGAATCCGGAAGATCGTCGCAACGTGCCACGATATTCCTGGACAGAAGCTTTTTGAGTATCTCGATCACGAGGGTAAGCCGCATGATGTCCAATCGGAAGACGTCAACGAGTATCTGAAATCGATTTCGAAGGAAGAGATTACCGCCAAAGATTTTCGTACCTGGCACGGCACCGTCATCGTCGCGTCGTATCTTTGGGATCGGCCGGCCGTTGAGACGAAACGAGAAATACAACAGAATGTGAAAGCCGCGATTCAACGCGCTGCAGATGCCCTCGGCAACACC
Source organism: Candidatus Uhrbacteria bacterium (assembly GCA_943359525.1). Taxonomy (GTDB): domain Bacteria; phylum Patescibacteriota; class Patescibacteriia; order UBA9934; family UBA9934; genus CAIKHN01. The sequence continues at coordinate 134,471 of CALRHV010000001.1, read as the reverse complement.
GTCGTCGTCTGCAAAAAATCCTATATTCATCCGAAAGTGCTTTCGCTCTACGCCAAAGGAAAGCTCACCTGGCACGCTCCGAATGAATCATTGCGAAAGAAATATCCATTACTCCACGTTCATGAAGTTGGGTTGATGAAGGTGTTGGAAGGCCTGAACTGATCTTGGATGGATGTGGCGGGAGTGATGATCACAAACACGATTGTCGAGAGCGGGGGCATTCGATTTCAAACAGGGTGTTTTGCTAATGCGAAAGTTTCGCGTTAAGGAAGCACTGGCTCATATTGACGATCCGTTCGGCTCGCGATGAAGCCGTCTCCGATCGCCGGTCACGCATTTTGAAATCGATTTCGCTTTTCATTGATTACAGCATCACAACACGTTCTATCGCCCCTTTTTAAAACCCCAAAATACGAGGGCATCATTTTCTGGCGCACTACCTCGGACTGGTGGCTCGGGGGTTCGTTCGCCACAACCGGTTTACATCTTTGCTTACTTTAGCCAAATTCCTTGACTTTTGGCCGTTTTTTTGCTATACTATCCGGTTAATTTATTGGCCAAATCCCATGAAAAACCTTATCAAAAAGTGTGTCTCGATCCTTGTTTTGAGTGTGGTATTGCTGCCGGCGCAGTTTGCGTCTGCCGCCACCGTCTTGAGTAGCGATTCGACTTCTACGCTTCTCAAAAACGTCGCCACCGCGAAGTCCGTGGATTTCAGCGTAGACGTTGATGTGGAAACATACACGTCTAGCATGAATCAGCCAGTAAAGGTTCACGTGGACCTTGATGGTGTTTCAAGTACGACGCAGAATGGCCGGTTAAACTTTGCTGGCTCGGTGACCGATCAAAACGGTGCGTCGAACGCATCGAATGGATCGGTGATCCTCACACAGGACACCGCATACTTCTCGCAAGACGAGAACATTTGGTATTTCACGAAGTTCGCCAGTTCGAGCAACTATCCAACTGCGGGAGAAACTGAAGAAGCCGTTGCGCAAATGCAGTCGTATCTTCAAGACATGTTCAATCGCGGAGTCGTAAGCTATCGCCTCGAAACCGTCGGCTTCATCAATTCGAAGCCAACCGTCCGCTATGCCTACACGGTAAACACGGACCGCTTGGTTGAGTATCTTGTTGAAAAGAAGCTAATTCCAGCGTCTGAAGAAGACGCGGCTCGTACATACCTTGCAGAACACGTCACCATTGGCGGTTCATTCTGGGTTGATACGGTAAGTATGCTTCCTGCAATGTTCACGCTCAACGTAAACGTGCAACAGAGCGCTACGTCGTACACCACGGTTGGCGTTTCGGTGCTCTTCAATAGCTTCAACGCACCGGTGAATATTGCAGTGCCAGCCAATGCAATCGATATCAAGAATTACCACATGTCGAATGCCGACGAAGCCACTGTTGAACGTCTTGGCGATGCAATGTTGGCTATGGACAACGATGGCGATGGTTTAACGAATACCGACGAGGAATCAGTTTGGCACTCGAATCCCTTCAGTTCCGATACGGACGGTGATGGATACCCGGACTACACCGAAGTCATCAACGGCTACAATCCGAACGGCGTAGGCAAGCTCGACTCCGATCACGACGGTCTCACCGACTACGCTGAAATGACCATCCACTGGACTAACCGTTTCGACTCCGACTCCGACAACGACAGCTATCCCGATGGCCTCGAAATTGCGAACGGATACAACCCGAACGGTCCTGGTCGTTGGTAAATTAATTGTAAACCCAATAAAAAATCCCAGCTCGCGAGAGCTGGGATTTTTTGGCAGGGATAGGGGGAATCGGACCCACGCTAACGGTTTTGGAGACCGTTGTACTACCATTATACGATATCCCTAGAAAGTCCTACAAAATCATTTGGTTTGGACCGTACAGAGAACCTTCTTTTTAAGGAGAAGGTTCTATCCGGTTACTCTGTTCAGTCGAAACCGTACTGAGCGAGGGTATTCTACAAAATTTTGATTCTTCTGTAAACTGTAGCTATGCGGAATCATGGAAAGGTTTTGGTGGTTGCGGCCACGATGGACGACGAAGTGCGGGCGGAAATCGCTTGTGCGAAATTGATGATTGCGGGAATTCCGGCGGAGATTGTGGGAGATTCTACCTTTCATTGGAATCCGTTTTCCGCGCACGTGCCGGCAAGATTCTCGATCATGGTTCCTGTAACAGCGGCGCAGAGGGCAAAAAAGATTCTTCGAAAATTGTAATATGGCGAACGCTGAAACGGTAATTCGTTATGAACCGTTGGGATGGAGCGTGTGGGTGTTCGGCCCAATCTTCGCGCTGATTGGCGCGGTGCTGCTGTATCAATGGCAGGGAGAAATCTTTCATACAGTTGAAAATTCCGGTGTGGCTGTACGATCGTTCTCTGACTGGATCGGTGCGGTGATCTGCCCATCATCGCGTTGTGACTGGTTCGAGTTCGCGTTCAGTGCAGTGATGTGGACCCTGTTCTTCTGTGCGGGCCTCGTGTTTCTTTTTCTTGGAGTGCTTATGATGAACGTTGATCGATCAACGAGTATTTCCAATAAAATGCTCGTCACATGGCGAGGAAATTTTATTCGGTGGCAAAAAGAATCGTTGACTCGTGCAAATATCGCCTCGATTGATGTGGCGATGATTCCCGTTTTTGGTCTTATCGGGAGGCGTACGTATAACATTGGCAACAAATGGCGTGTTATTGCGACCTTGAATGCCAAGAGAATAACGGGAAAACCGAAGAAGCGCATTCTTGCGATCGTTTGGAAAGAATCCGAAGCGCGAGCAATCGCGGAAAAATGCGCCGTATGACCCTGAAACGATTTTTGGCATTTGGTTGTTTGGCGATGCTATGCGGCGGCGTTGTGCTTGGTTGTATTGTTGCTGCGTATCTGCCAACGATGAAGCTCTTCTTCCGCTATGGCTACGCCGATCTTCCGGCGTTCATGGAGCGTAGGGTTGCAACGTTCGATGGCCACGAAGTTTCATTTCTCGTCTCGAAGTTCTCTGCCGATTCGCAGTGGTCGATGGTGAACGATCCGTCGTCACCGAAGTCGGTTCATGAATGGCGGCAATCACTCGGCGCATCATTCGTCATCAACGGATCATATTTTACCGACGCGAATCAACCAACGGGATTTTATTCCATCGATGGCGCGGTCTCGGCGGTGGTTTGGCCAGAATCCGAGATCGGAGATAGCGAAAACGGGTACACCTTTGCCGTGAATATCACGACCGACGGCGGAATGAACATGTACTGGGTTCCCACAAGCTCGATGCTCGGTCCGTACCCGGGATCAACATTCCTTTCATTCCCAACATTGGTCATGAACGATCACGCGCTCGTCGCAACGGACAGCGGATTGCACGCTCGTCGAACCGTTCTTGCTCAAGAAATCGATGGAACAATTTACGTCATCGTCAGCGAAGTTGGCGAGGTATCGCTGTACCAAATGGCGCAGTGGCTCGTGGCACAGCCAGAACATTTCAGAATCGCCGGCAATCTCGACGGTGGCCCGTCCACAGGCATGTCCACCACATCGACTCCGTGGGATATTGAAGTACAATCTGCAGCCGTACCGAACGTGTTGATGGTTCAGTAGGCGATTGGCAGTAGCCTTGTTACCATCTCTCCATATGAAGAACCTCGGCAATATCGTGTTGAGCTTGGCGATTGTGGCAGTACTTACGGCTGGTGGATATTTTCTTTACCGATGGGATATGGACGATGCAGCGCAACTCGATAGCGATTCCGGTGGCCTCGTGAATGTTGCCGCAGGAAAGGACCTTGTGTTTCGCGAAATAGCAGAGGTTCAGCATGAGGACGCTCAAGTCACAGGTGGATGCGACGTTCGTCTGCTGTATCCACAGATCGAGGAGTCGTCGAGCACGCCATTGGAGATTCGCGAGTCGATGAATGCTCAGATCATTTCGGCGGTGAAGGAATTCCACACGACGTGTACAGAAGACCCTACGGAAGGCGCGTGGACGAGTGAAGTTGGCTACGACATCAAGCAAAACTCAAACGGCATTCTCTCAATCGGACTTTCGAATTATCTCAACCAAGGCGGCGCGCATCCGAACATTACGCAGTTGTTTTTAAACTTCGATGTGAAAACGGGGAAACAGCTTTCGTTGCGGGACATTCTCGATCCGGCAAAACTCACCGTGTTCGAGGTAAAGGAAAAACAGTGGCTCGTGAACAATGAAGCGGATCAATTATTCGAGGAATCGTTGATCGAGTTTCAGGAGTACGTTGCGAATCCAGCGGATGAGCAGACGAATCGCTACATCGATGACGCAATTTTCTACACCACGCCAGACGCGATCGGAATTTTCTACAACCCGTATCTCATTGCTCCGTACGTGGCCGGACCGATTGCGGTGGAAATTTTGCGAAATGAAATCTAAAAATGCAGAGAGGCTCCTGGTCCACCGTGTGGGACCAGGAGCCTCTTTCGTCGTCGTGACTTACAGCAGTCGGATGTATCCCGGTTCGAACAAGTTCGTGAAGAGCACGTGTCCGTCTTTGGTGCGTCCTTCACATCGCCCACCGTTCGTGGTAGCGAGCTCCTCAAGGGAGACGCGTTTCACCCGGCCAAACGGATCGCGTAGAAGTGCGTTGAGGACGCCTTCGTCTTCGAAAACGACTTCATGACACAGGTACATCGGCGTCGTGAGGACACGCAGTCCTCCGCGGTTGGACTGTCGGATTGTTCCGTACTTCCAGCCGATGAGGCGAGTCCGGATGCTCGCGAGCTGCGCCATGGAGAGAATCGCGGGATCGTCGTCCACGAGCTCTTCGATGAATTCGCGAGTGATGTCGAGCTCGATCTTTCGAGAATCGCTGTCCCGCGCCCATTCGAGAACGGCTCGAAGGAATGCGTTGAGAATCTGGGGGATCTGATCTTCACTCGGGACCTGGAACGTCATGCGCGCGTCGAGCTGAACGCCGTCATCGTGAACCTCGAATGCGGTTGGAGCGATGGTGCGGAGTTCCTCACACCCAGCTTGGGTGATGAGCGCGCCGCCACCGATTGCACCGAACTCGATACGGCCAGCCTTCCTGGCACCGTCGTTCATGATGCTTAGAACGAACGGATCTGGATGGCCGATGAGGAAACAGGGAGTTGCGATGTTGGCGACGGCGACACGATGAGAGAACGTGGTGGGCGGTTGCGGTGGGATCTCGGAGGGAAAAACCATGAAGCTCCTGTGGGTTGAGCCACGAAACAATAGCAGAATATTGAGTATTTGTCACGTGACACGTCGTTCGCGAACGACGTGCCGTGATATACTTTTTGTATATGCCACAGCATAGGAGGGGACGAACCACGGTTCGCGGGGTAAAACGGCGCATGCCGGTGTTTTCTGCAGGAATGAATCGTAGGCGCAGCATGAGCGAGCGCGTTGCGGATTTTTTAACGGATTCGATTGGAACGATTGTGTTCCTTATCGTGAATATTGCATTGTTCCTTGCGTGGATTGCGGTAAATTCGAATGCGATTCCTGGCTTCAAGCCGTTTGATCCGTATCCGTACGGCATGCTGACGATGGTGGTGTCGCTGGAGGCGATATTTCTTTCGGTGATTGTGCTGATCAGCCAGAATCGTGCCGCAAAAATTGCCGATCTTCGTGAAGAGCTCGACTTCCAGGTGAACGTCACTTCCGAGCAGGAAATTACACAAATTCTGAAAATGATCGAACGCATTGAACGGAAATTGTTGGTGAAGGAGCTTAACGGATCGGAGTTGTCGCGGATGGAGAAAGGTCTCGATCTTGCCGATCTTGAAAGGGACGTCGTCAAAGGATTACATCGATAGCGAAATCTTCCATCGGCTTCCTGGCATCCAGACGCGGTGAATGTTGAAATGCGTTTTAAAGTTGGAGTAGCCGATCATATCGTCAAAGGGGAACGGATATGGGCCGACGATGTCGCCAAAGTTTGCGTGCAGCATTCCGCGTTCTGTGCATCGTTCAAACCACCACGCCACGAGCGCTACCATTGCGTGTGCTTTTCCGCCCTCGCCCGTAAAACATCCAACAAGGTATGAGCTCTCGCTTGCCTCGAGGCAATATCCGGCGATGAACCCAGCGACGGGCTGGTCGCTGAGTGTCGCGATGAGCACCTCGACGTCTTGCGGGTGCGCAGCGATGTGGCGTTTCGCGAAATCGAGGAATGTGGTGTGAAGCGATTTCGGAACTTGCGAGGTCGGCAACATGCTCGCAATCTCGTCGATCGTGCCAATGCGAAGTTCGAGATCAGCATTCTTCCTTGCCGATGAAAGATGGCGGCGTGCCTGCGAACTCCACAGCTTGGTCGGTTCAGGTGTGAGTATGGTGAGTGCCTCAAAATGATTCATCGAAAACGCATGAAACGATCGTCCTTCACTGTTGAGACGATCGATCACGGAGCGCGACGGCTCAGTTGGCGGAATCCATTCGTGAATGTGAACCCAGCTCTTCGATGAAAGTTTTGGAACATCGTGATCCTTCGTGAACGTGCGATGCCACGTGATGAATCGATTTCGAAAATCTGTCACCGTATACCCATTTGTATGCTCAATCATCGGAAATCGTGACTGCGATGCTGCACCCTTCCACGCAAACGGATCGTGGCTTGGGAACCCCGGCAACGGGCAAATATCATTCACCATTCGCAGTCTGTTCAAATTTTGGAAAAGCCGAAATCGCATATATTCAGAGCCGAAATTGTATATATTTAGTCATCCTCGCGAAAGCGGGGATCCAAGGGAAATGTTAAGGAAAACGGAGAAGATGAGTTTCGTCCTCGATTGTAACACGCCAAAACGCAAACGAGCCGCTGGTGGGCGGCCCGTCGTGGGGTGATCGTGACTGTGGTCATCGCCTGTGGAAGAGCGGTCCCAGGTTTGTGCTGAGCTTGAGTCCTTCCTCGCCGAGTGCGCGGACGATGTGGACTACGTAAGTCGGACCGAAGCCCCTCAAGTTCGCTCTCCGTCTTTTCCACGAGTTGCCAGATGAGATCGATTCTGCAGTTGATCAACCCATTTTGTACACGGACCGGGAGGTTCAGCGTTTCGACGGACTTGAACAGCGCGGGGTTATCGCTCTTCGGGCCGTTCACCACCTCCTTGAATAGCGCGTCTGTCTGCCCGCATTCCACGAGGAGATTGGTGAGACGTTCGCGTTCCAGGAGCAAGCCTTCGAGCCATTCCACGCCGACGGTAACGTGCCCCGATCCTTCTGCCGGCTGGAAGCTCCAACGGAGTTCTTCGGCGATCATGATCTGCTCCTTCTGGCCGATGCGGTGGAGCGCCGTGCCGTCTTTGAACCACATGTACAAAATCACCTTCGCCGCGAGGACGTTGGGATTGTTGTGGTCCGTGAACTGGGAGACGATCACTTTCGCGATGCTGTCCGCGGTGAGCGGAGTATCGCCGCGAGCGACGATGTGACTTGCGAGTGCGTTCTGAAGGCTTTCGGCATGAGCCGTGGTGGCCGATGCATTTGAAAAGACTTTGGCGGTTGTCATGTGTGAACCCAGGAAGGTGTCGCCACGCGGGAGTGCGTGGACAAGAAAATGTAGCAGAATCCTGCTGTTTTGGCTAGACGCTTCGCATTTTCACGTCCGAAAGCCAGCCGGCAATGTCCCAGGCGTTGTCGAGCGCGCTAAGGTCTAAAATCGCAGCATCGAAGGCGGGAACGCTGGTGGTGGCGGTGTCTTCATTGATCGGGATGAGGGAGCGAATGACGGAGTTGCGAGCGGCGCCAATCTGCGCAACGCACTCGTCGGTATCGCGATCTGCAACAGGAATGGAGCCGTCGTCAATGCGTTCGCGAAGCTTTTCTACGATAACGAGCAAACGCTGCAGGGCTCCGATTGAAGAGAACACATCTGCGGGACGCGCAGGCGTAGTTGGATCATCAAGGATGAATCCGAGACAGTCTGAAATCTCCCTTGCCTCAAGGCCTTTGAGCCAAAGGTGTGCCGGGGTGGGCTTGTCTCCTATCGCCTGTCGTGTTGCGTCCTTTTCGTCGCGAACCTCTTCTGACGGTGCGGTGCCGACGATCTGATTGTTCGCGAAACGAATTCTGTCGCCAATAGCCTCGCGCAAAAAATCTTCGCTTTTTGGATTCGATGTGCCCAAGCCAGCAATTACGTCGCGAACACGCTGACGCTCTTCATCGGGAAAACAATCCTCAAGCGTTCGAAATTCAAGCTCGGATGCGGCAAGCGCACGAGCTCGTCCTTCCGCCGAGAAGTCGCCTTCAGTGATCCCTCGGAGAATACCCAGGAATGTACACAGCATACTTGCGGTGACCTCCCATCGTTCATAATTGAACTCGCCGTCATCATGCACGGGTTCAACAATCTTTTTAAAAAGCTTCGCGTGTGTTTCGCTGAACATAAAAAGGAGAGGCTAAAGATAGGACTATTCTATCGCGGGTCATCGACGGTTGGTGTGGACAAGCCATTCCACGTTCGGCGTTTGTTTGGTATGCTAGAAATACATTCTCTTACACGTACCCCTAGAGGCCAACTCCGGGGCGACTTTTCTGTATGAATATCGATTCCGACTCAAAACTTCATCTCAAAACAGAGGGTCAATCGCGATCGATTGCCTATATTGATGGCGCGAATCTTCACAAAAGCATCTCCGATTTGGGCTGGGTTTTGGATTATCGACGATTTCGTGCATGGATCCGTCAGAAATATAACGTGCAAATTGCGTATATTTTTATTGGTATGGTTGAGAGATATTCAAATTTATATCTCTTTTTAAGGAAAGCAGAATTTACCCTTGTTTTTAAAGAAGTTGTCTTTGATGGAACTGGAAAAGCAAAGGGAAACTGTGATGCTGATCTTGTATTACGAGCTGTGCGGGATCATTTTGAGGAAAAAGTTGATCGTGTTTTGTTAATTTCGAGCGATGGTGATTATGTTCTCTTGTGAAGTTTTGGCAGGAAAAGAGTGTGAATTGTACGATTCTATCACCAGCCCCTCAAAATAAATGTTCTCTATTATTGAAAAGGACTGGAGCATCGATCGTGTATCTTGAGGATGTAAAATACAAGATTTCACAAGATAAAAATAAAAGAGCCCCCGATACGGACTTATCCGTATAAGGGTCTCTTTCTTGGTGAATACAAAGAATATACTAGAGATACCGTTTTTCGTCAATGAAATAATCCACAGATGTATGCCCTTCAATCTCGTCTCAAAATATTCTCCAGCCGGTGATCAGCCGAAAGCCATTGCCGATCTGACGGACGGCATCAACGACGGCTTGCATCGGCAGACGTTGCTTGGGGTGACGGGTTCGGGAAAGACGTTTACCATGGCGAATGTTATTCAAAATGTGCAGAAGCCAACGTTGGTGATTGCGCACAACAAAACCCTCGCCGCGCAGCTCTGTTCCGAGTTCCGCGAGTTTTTTCCTGACAATGCCGTTTCCTACTTCGTTTCGTATTACGACTACTACCAGCCAGAGGCGTACATGCCGCGAACAGACACGTATATTGAGAAGGACGCGCAGATCAACGAGGAGATCGATCGCCTTCGCCATGCCGCAACGCAATCTCTTTTATCCCGTCGCGATGTGATCGTCGTTGCCTCGGTGAGCTGTATTTATGGATTAGGTTCGCCGGAAGCATACAAACGCGAGGTGCTTCATATGCGAGTCGGCGACCGGATCGATCGTGCAGACTTTCTTCGTCAGCTTGTTTCGATGCAGTACGAACGCACGAATGCCGATCTTACTCGTGGCCACTTTCGCGCAAATGGCGACGTTATCGAAGTCATGCCGCCGAGTGATGAAATCGTGTATCGGATTGTGATTGAAGGAAACGCGGTGCGTGAGATTTTTTCGTTGAATAAGGTTACGCGAAAGATCATCACACAGAACGAGGACGCGTGGTTCTTTCCGGCGAAGCATTTCATGTCCGATAGCGCCGAGCGTGAACGGGCAATTCGCGACATCGAGAACGAGCTCGCGGATCGTTTGAGGGAGTTCGAGAAAGAAGGGAAGCTTTTAGAATCGGAGCGCCTCATGCGACGAACGCGATACGATATCGAGATGATTCGGAACGTTGGGTATTGCAGTGGTATTGAAAACTATTCACGTCACTTTGATGGACGTCGTGTTGGTGAACCGGCACACACGTTGCTGTCATACTTTCCGAAAGATTTTCTTACCATCATCGACGAATCACACGTCACGCTCCCACAGATTGGCGGAATGTTCGCTGGTGATCAGGCGCGAAAACAAACGCTCGTTGATTTCGGTTTCCGTCTCCCATCGGCGAAGGATAATCGACCGCTTACGTACCAAGAGTTCGATAAAACGATCGGTCAAACCGTGTACGTATCTGCAACACCGGGAGTCGTCGAAAAAGAAACATCGGAGCAGATTGTTGAGCAAATCATTCGTCCAACCGGTTTAGTCGACCCAGAGACATTGGTATTGCCGGTGACGGCGACGCTCGCCTCCCCCAGCCCCTCCATAAATGGAGGGGGGCCGCTCGGTGATAACCTCTCCCCCATTTATGGGGGAGTTGGAGGGGGCTTCCCCGGCCAAGTCTCCGACATCACCGAACGCATCAAAGATCGTGTCACCAAAGGCGAACGCGCACTCGTCACCACGCTCACAAAAAAGATGGCCGAGGATTTAACAGCGTACCTGAAAGAAGGCGGCATGAAAGTGGCGTATCTCCATTCCGATGTCGAAACGCTCGATCGGATTACGATTCTCACTGAGTTGCGAAAGGGAACATACGACGTTGTCGTCGGAGTGAACTTGCTTCGTGAGGGGCTCGATCTTCCTGAGGTGTCACTCATCGGCGTGCTCGACGCGGACAAGGAAGGCTTCCTGCGATCGGAAACCTCGCTCATTCAAACCATCGGTCGTGCTGCGCGAAACATCAACGGCTTGGTCGTTCTGTATGCCGACAAGATGACGGGATCGCTCGACAGGGCGCTGAAAGAAACCGAACGTCGTCGCAACATCCAAATTGCACACAACGTCAAACACAGCATCACGCCGCAGACGATCATTAAAACGATTAAAGACATTCGCGCAGAACTCGACAGAAACTTCGAAGCCGACACCTCGAAGATTCTGAACATCGAAATCAGCGCGACCCCGGTTGAGATTGAAGAAGCAATTCGTGAGAAGGAGATTGAAATGGACAAAGCGTCGGCGAACCTGTTGTTCGAGACTGCGGCGATTCTGCGAGACGAGATCGCGTTGTTGAGCAAGGAGCTGTTGGGAATGAAGAAGGGAAAGAAGGAAAAACGATCTCGGAGAACGTAAAACACCACTATGCTCAATCACATTGTTGTCAAAGGCGCGCGTCAGCACAACCTCAAGAATATTACGGTGTCGCTTCCGCGGAACCAGATGATTTGTATTACGGGACTTTCTGGAAGTGGGAAGTCGAGTTTGGCGTTTGATACGATTTTTGCGGAGGGCCAGCGCCGTTACGTGGAATCGTTGTCGGCGTACGCTCGACAATTCTTGGGGCAGATGCAAAAGCCGGACGTTGATGAGATTGAGGGATTATCGCCAGCGATCAGTATCGACCAGAAGGCACATTCACGAAATCCACGAAGCACGATCGCGACGATTACGGAGATCTACGATTACCTTCGCGTGCTCTATGCCAGAATCGGTGTTCCGTTCTGCCCGAATTGTCATAAGAAGATTGAGAAGCTCACCGTTGATGAAATGTCCGATATCGTTATTCGCGATGTTGAGGGAATCGCGAAGTTGAAATCGGGGGACGAAGTATTGATTCTTGCGCCGATCATCCGTGGACGAAAAGGGGAGTACTACCAGCTCTTGTACGATCTTTACAATAGCGGTTTTGCGAAGGTCCGTGTAGATGGGAAGCTTCATCGCTTGAGTGAGAAGATCGAACTTTCACGATACAAGCAGCACACTATTGAAGTCGTCATCGATACGTTGCCGGCGAGCTCGCTTTTGGCGCCAAAGAAAGATGATCGTCAACGATTAAGCGAGGCGCTCGAGAAAGCGCTTGCGCAAGGATCGGATCTGGCAATTGCGGTGATGCCGAATAAGGAGGAACGATTGTTGTCGTCCAAATTTAGCTGTGTTGAGTGTGGATTCTCGTTTCCAGATATCGAGCCTCGGTTATTTTCTTTCAACAGTCCATACGGCGCGTGTGCTGCATGTTCTGGTTTGGGAACGGTAGATCTCTTTTCGTCAGAACCTTGCGAAACGTGTCATGGAGACCGATTGCGTAAAGAAGCGTTGTCCGTTTTTATCGCCGGGAAATCGATTGTTGATGTAACGTCAATGTCGATCGATGCGGCGGTAACGTTCTTCCTCGAACTCGGATTATCGGAGCGAGAACGGACCATCGCGAGTACGATCTTGAAGGAAGTTGAATCGCGATTGTCCTTCATGCTCGATGTCGGTTTGCATTACCTTACGTTGAATCGAACCGCGGGAACGTTGTCTGGTGGCGAAGCACAGCGTATTCGTTTGGCATCGCAGATCGGATCGAGTTTAGTCGGCGCGCTGTACGTTCTCGACGAACCAACGATCGGACTACACCAACGCGACAACGAACGCCTTATCGAGACCCTCGAGCATTTGCGCGACATCGGCAACACTGTTCTCGTTGTCGAACACGACGAGGATACAATTCGTCGATCGGATTATATGCTCGAGATTGGTCCTGGAGCCGGAAAGCACGGCGGATATGTTGTTGCAGAAGGGAAGACGCCGGAGGTGTTTCAGAACAAGAAGTCACGAACTGCGGCGTATCTTCGTGGCGATGCAAAGATCGAAGTCCCCGATGAACGTCGTGACAGCTCGGTCGGTGCGATCAAGGTTCGTGGTGCAACCGAAAACAATCTGAAGAACATTGACGTCGATTTTCCGTTGCGACGATTCATTTGCGTCACTGGCGTTTCGGGATCGGGAAAGTCAACGCTCGCATACGACGTGATGTACAAGTCGATTGCGAAGAAGCTTTATGGCGGAAAAGATACGCCTGGTGCAGCGAAGTCTGTTCTTGGCGTGGAATACATCGACAAGGCGATTCTTATCGACCAAGGTGCGATCGGTAGAACATCACGATCGAATCCGGCAACATATACAGGAGCATGGACGCCGATTCGTGAGCTGTTCACTGCGACAGAAGAAGCTCGCTTCCGTGGTTACAAGCCTGGTCGCTTCAGCTTCAACGTTCCCGGTGGACGATGTGAAAACTGTGAAGGCCACGGCGAGATTGAAATCGAAATGCATTTTTTGCCAACGGTGTATGTGATGTGCGATGTGTGTAAGGGAAAGCGATTCAATCGCGAAACACTCGAGGTCGTATACAAAGAAAAGAATATCAGCCAAGTGCTCGACATGACTATTGAGGAAGCTGAGCCGTTCTTTAAAGACATTCCCGAGATTGCCGATAAGTTGAAGGCGCTGAACGAGGTCGGATTGTCGTACGTTACACTCGGTCAGTCCGCCGCAACATTATCTGGCGGCGAAGCACAGCGCGTGAAACTGGCATCGGAATTATCAAAGCGACAAACAGGAAAGACGCTGTATCTCCTCGACGAACCAACAACCGGCTTACACTTCGACGACGTCAAACAACTTCTCGACGTTCTTCATCGTTTGGTTAGCAAAGGAAACACGATGATCGTCATTGAGCACAACCTCGACGTGATTAAAACCGCCGACTGGCTCATCGACATGGGCCCAGAAGGTGGCGACTTGGGCGGCACTGTCGTCGGCGTCGGTACCCCAGAAGACATTGCTCGCATGACAAAAAGCCACACCGGGAGGTATTTGCGGAAGTATTTGAAGTAATTTTTATCAGTCATCCCCGCGAAGGCGGGGATCCAGTAACCATCTCTCGTAGGTTAGACGCTTCACTCACTCATCAACGGGTCCTGTCACCTCGGACCCCGTTACGGTGCTCACCGCGCGCATCACTTTATCGCTGATCATCATGTTACTGCGGCGCTCGTTGCGCTCCGTACTTGTCCCCGGAGGGGGCGGGGGCCTCCCTCGGCGCCACCCGTTGATTCGTTCGCCTCGCGTCATCCTCTCAATCGCTCCTGCAATTCCATCGCCTTGATCACGTTCAGTAAAAGGTAGGCAACTGTGAGTGGGCCGACACCACCGGGGACGGGGGAGAGGAAGCCGGCGTGGCCGATGACGTCTTCGGAAACGTCGCCGATGGTTTTGTCGCCGGATTTGTTGGCGCCAACGTCGAGGACGACGGCGGATGGCTTCACCATGTCGGCGGTGATGAAATTTGCGATGCCCACGGCAACGATGAGGATGTCTGCAGCGCGAGTGATGGCGGCAAGCCCTTCGGTATCTTTGGGAACAAAAGTCGCAGCAACACCAGCGTCGCGAAGAAGCTCGATGATGGGTTCGGCAAAGATGTGTGAGTTGCCAAGAATGACGGCGGATTTTCCACGAAGCGGCATGCGCGTTGCTTGAATGAGCCGCATGAGCGAAAGTGCAGTTGGTGGAACAAGGTTTGGCGTGCTTGCAAGGAGCAAACGGCGATTCTCCGTATGGAAGCCGTCAACATCCTTGATCGGCATGATTGCACTAATAATTGCATCCGTGTCCTGATCGCCGGGGAGTGGCAGCTGTACGAGAATTCCGTTGATGTCGTTGCGTTCATTGAGTTCCTGAACTTTCGCGACCGCGTCTGCCGTGCTGACGTCTGCTGGGCATTCATGTCGCTCAACATAAATTCCTACTTCTTTTGCTGCTTCCATTTTCAAACGAACATACAGTTGCGACGCTGGATTCTCGCCAATCAAAACCACGGCAAGACCTGGAGGAGTTTCCATGGCTTCCACGCGTTTCTTTGCCTTTTCACGAATAGTTTTCGCAAGAATTTTTCCGTTGAGAATTTCGGTCATACGTATTTCAAATCTGGATACAGTGGGAACTCCGACACCAACTTCCGTACGTCGTCCGCAATACTTCGAAGCATGGCAGGATCGGTGTGGTGTTGAATTGCGCGGTCGATCCATTCTGCAACGAGCGGCATGTGCTCTACGTTTAAGCCGCGAGTCGTGATTGCTGGTGTGCCCATGCGAATTCCGGAAGGATCCATCGGACCGCGAGGGTCGTTTGGAATCATATTCTTGTTCACGGTAATTCCCGCAGCATCCAGCGCGACTTCGGCTTGTGCGCCGGTAACGCCTTTTGTGCTGACGTCGATGAGAAGAAGATGATTATCGGTTCCACCGAACAACAGTGTGAATTCACGCTTCGTCAGTTCGTCGGCTAATGTTTTCGCGTTTGCACGAATGCGTTTTGCGTATTCCTTGAATTCTGGCTGAAGCGCCTCGCCGAATGCAATCGCCTTTGCGGCAATCGTATTCTCGTGCGGACCGCCTTGCATGCCCGGGAACACAGATTTATTGATCGCTTTCGCATGGATTTCCTTACACATGATCATTCCGCCGCGTGGACCGCGAAGCGTTTTGTGCGTTGTGGTCGTCACGACGTCGAACAGGGGAACC
Organism: Candidatus Uhrbacteria bacterium; assembly: GCA_943359525.1. GTDB lineage: Bacteria > Patescibacteriota > Patescibacteriia > UBA9934 > UBA9934 > CAIKHN01. The sequence continues at coordinate 118,966 of CALRHV010000001.1, read as the reverse complement.
GGATTGTTCATTTCTCCTGCGGCAATAAGGCCGGCGATGTGGGCGATATCGGCCATGGTAAGTGCTCCAACTTCTGCAGCGATTGTTGCGATACGAGCGTAGTCAATTTCGCGAGTGTATGCGGAATATCCAACGAGAATCATTTTTGGCTTGTGCTCGCGTGCGAGGCTTTCGATCTCTTCGTAGTCGATGGTCCCGTCAGCCGTCGTCTTGTACCGAAGGAAGTTGTATCGCTTCGCCGCATCGGTAACAGGATGACCGTGGGTGAGATGGCCGCCGTGCGAAAGATCCATGCCAAGAACGGTGTCGCCTGACTGAAGAAGTGCGGCGTACACGGCGTTGTTTGCTGGTGCCCCAGAGTGTGGCTGAACGTTCACGTGTTCTGCGCCGAACAATTTCTTCGCACGCTCGATAGCGATCGACTCGATGACGTCGATGTGCAAGCATCCGCCGTAGTAACGTTTGCCCGGCAATCCTTCGGCGTACTTATTCGTTGCAACGCTTCCGAGTGCGGCGAGCACTGCTTCAGAAACAAAGTTTTCGGACGGAATCATTTCCAATCCGTGGCGTTGCCGTTCAAGTTCGTTCTGCATGGCCTGTGCAATTTCCGTATCGTGCGAAAATGTCATCATAGATGTGAGTAGGATAGCGGTTTATTGAGCATCTGGGAAGGTTTAGATTCCTTGAAAGGTATGATAGGATTCAAACACTATGGAATCATCTCAAAATCCAGAAGTCACGAATGCACAGGTTTTATTGGCTGTGGAAAAAACGCAGATCGAGACTCAGGAAATCAGAACGCTGATGGTGAGTTTGATTCAAACCGTTACCACGGTAAAGGCAGATCTTGAGAGTTTGAAATATGATTCAACAAAGCAGAAAATACATAATATAAAGGTAGATGCATTTGCGGCGGCGACGAGGGGCAGTCTCTGGCGTTTGGAAGAAAAAGTAGAACGATTAGAAAAAACAACTATTGAACTCGAAGGCGATGTGATGAATGCAATTCAAATGCTTTCGACACATACCGACGCTGAGTTCCGTCAAACACGTAACGAATTGGCTTCAAAGGACCATCTCGATAGAAAGGTTGATGGTTTGGAGATGGGAATCGTGAGTCATATTGTTCGAGTTGATGAGAAAGATACTGCCCTTGTTATTTCGTTGGCGCAAAAGAGCGTCATTACTTCATCGGAAAAAGATTCCATGCTCGCGATGAGTCCATTCCCGGTACATGGATAGTTTTATGACCCTCGCCGATAAATTTCGTGAACGATTCGGTGCGCAGTTTAAGGAGCAAGAACTCCTGGGGAAACATCTCAACATCCGTATTGGCGGACCGGCAAAGTGGTTTGTGGAAGCGCGGAGTACCCAGGATCTCATCGATGCCGTAAACATGGCACAAGATTTTGCGGTGGAATATTTTATTCTCGGCGGTGGGTCGAATACGTTGGTGTCCGATGGGGGATTCCCAGGCCTCGTCATCAAAGCTGCGAACCGTGCAATGCGTGTTGAGGGGAACCGAATTTTCGCTGAAGCTGGAGTGATCTCTTCTGCCGCTGCTCGAGCAAGCGCAGAAGCTGGATTGCGAGGATTCGAGTGGGCTGTTTCACTCCCTGGCACCATTGGCGGCGGCGTTCGTGGCAATGCCGGATGCTTCGGAGGCGAGATGCGAGAATCGATTGAATCCGTTCGTGTGCTCCGTCGAGGAACGGTTCTTGTGCTGTCGAATGACGATCTACGCTTTGCGTATCGTCACAGTCTATTGAAAGAGATCGGGAATGATGACGTAGTTCTCGACGTTCTGTTGAAGCTCGACGTTGGGAATCGTGAGGACGCGCTTGCGCAGATTGAAAAGAACCTCGCTGGTCGCAAGGCAACACAGCCACTCGGCGCGTCGTCAGCAGGATGCATGTTTAAAAACTTTGAATGGACGGATCACGCCACGATTGCCCAGCTCCAGAAAACGTACGAGATTCCACAAGAGTATATCGACCGCAAGCGCATTCCAGCTGGATGGATTATCGAAAAGCTCGGATTAAAAGGAACAGCAGTTGGCGACGCGGAAGTGTCATTGCAGCACGGAAATTTCTTGCTGAACAAAGGACATGCCACTGCCGAAGACATCGTGAGGCTTGTTTCGCGAGTGAAGAAACACGTTTCGGCCGAAGTTGGTGTAGTATTAGAAGAGGAAGTTGTCCACATCGGCTTCTAATTCTTTATTCCTTTCTATGCGCATTACCGAAATCCAGGGGACGAATATTGAACTAACGGACGCCATTCGGAATTATGTCACAGAAAAAGTTGAGAGCATTGCGCGTTTCGCGAAACGCTTCGATCCATGTGATGTCGCGGTGGAGGTTGGGAAGACGAGTGAACATCATAATAAGGGTGATGTGTTTTTTGCCGAGATGAATGTTGTGGTCGTTGGCGAGGTGCTCCGATCGCACGTAGTGGCCGATGATTTATATTCTGCGATTCATCAAGCGAAGGACGACGTGAAGCGTCAGTTGATTGATAAGAAAGAAAAGATGGTGGATGCGCGTACTGAAGGCGGCGACGAAATTGAGGAAGAAGATGCAATGGTTGCCGACGAGGCAGAAGAATAGATTATGAATCTAGAGTCGTATCGCCACGTCCACTGTATTGGCGCGGGAGGAATTGGAATCAGTGGCGTGATGAAGTTTTTGTGTGCGAAAGGCGTTTCGGTTTCGGGAAGCGATGCAAAACAGTCGATGATTACTGACGGCCTCATCGATCTCGGAATTCCAGTATCGATCGGCCATGACGCGTCGAATATCCCATCGGAGACTGATCTCGTCGTGTACACCGAAGCGGCGACTGAAGAGAATACTGAACGTGCGGCGGCATCGGAGCGCGGTATTTCACAAATGGGGCATTTCGATTTTCTTGGCGAACTCTCGAAAGACTATCGAACGATCTGTATCACTGGAACCAATGGGAAGTCGACGACCACCGCGATGGCGGGAAAGATCTTCATCGATGCCGGAATGGATCCGACGGTGTTTGTAGGATCGATCGTGCCGGGATGGAAATATGGGAACGTTGTGGTTGGAAAGAGCGATATCATGATTATTGAAGGTGACGAGTATCTGCGAAAGGTGTTGAAGCTTTTCCCAGAAACAACAGTGATCACGAACGTAGAACTGGATCACACTGATGTATATAAAGACCTTGCCGATGTTGAGGCGATGTTCGCGCAGCTTGGACGTCAGACAAAGAAGACCGTATGGATTACCATGAAGGATCAGCAACGATGTTTGTATCGTGGCGACGGTTCGGCACGTATTGGAATTTACGGATACGAGCTCATGCAACACGCATTTACATCGTGGAACGAACCGATGCCGTACGTCGATCGCTATTTTGCGAACGGCACGCAATCACTGGATATTCTTGAGCAGGACGGCGCGATTCGCAAAGCGAAAAAACTTGGAACGCTCACGCTGAGTATTCCTGGCTTGTTCAATATGATGAATGCGCTCGCGGCAAAAGCGGTTGCGCTGGAATACGGTATTGGGCTGCAGAATATTCTCGAATCGCTGGCTTCGTTCGCTGGAATTTGGCGACGATTCGAACGCGTCGGCGAGTACAATGGCGCGCAGATCATCTCGGACTACGGCCATCATCCGTCTGCGATCAAAGGAACGCTTGCAGGCGCCAGAGAATTTTTTCCAACGAGTCGTATTGTGTTGCTCTTCGAACCGCATCAGCATAATCGGACAAAAGAACTTTTCGACGACTTCGCCGATTCGTTCGGTGGAGCGGATGTGTTGATCCTTTCCGAAATATACGGCGTGCTTGGCAGAACGGAAGTGCGTGATGAATCGGTGACGAGTAAAAAACTTCTCGATGCGGCAATGCAATCGGCAACACCGCCAAAAGAAGGACATTGCGCGAAGGACCTTGTTGAGGCGGAGTCGAAACTCCGAGAGATTATTCTGCCAAGCGATGTGGTGATTGTGATGGGTGCGGGGGACGTTGATGGAGTGGCGAGGAATCTGGTGTATTAGACCCCCTCCGACTCCCCCTTGAAAAGGGGGAGAGGAATAAGTGGGGCTACGTTCGGTTTAGTTTATGTCCCTCCCCCTTTTCAAGGGGGAGTAAGGAGGGGGTGTGTATGACGAAGCTATTTAATCCTGCGTGGAGCATTGAACGTCGGAGAAATCTTCGCGGAAGCATGACAATACCAGAAAGAATACTTTGGAAAGAATTACGAAACGGCACTCTTGGGATAAAGTTTCGCCGTCAATTTGGAATTGGATCTTTTATTGTTGATTTCTGTTCGCCGATGCATCGTATAGTGATTGAGGTTGATGGAGATTCTCATTTTACTCGAGAAGGGTTGGTTTACGATGCAGAACGCACTGCATATTTAATCGGTCTTGATTTTCGAATCCTTCGATTCACGAATAATGATGTGATGAGAAATTTGGACGGCGTTCTTCTTCAGATTGCAGCCTCATGTCCTCCCCCTTTTCAAGGGGGAGATAGAGGGGGTCGATCAGCGAAGCCATAGCCATAAATCACAACGCCGCCTCACCTTTCGGGAGGCGGCGGTCAGTGCGTGGTTGAGTTGTTCTCGGTATTACCAGGGATCGGTTGGGCCGCTTCCCGATTGGGGATCGGAGGTGCCGAAGAGGAGGGCCACAGTAAGAAGGACGGCGAAAAAGCCGACGACGCCGATTACGAGGGCTACGTTCATGGAAAACCTTTGGTTGACTCACTAACCTTAGCCACTTTTTAGGTTTTCGTCAACATTCTTTCCTTGTGAAATCCGCCAACTTCTGGCACAATTTTGCCATCTATGGCCTTCTCTCTTTCCACGATTTTCGGTGATCCAAACGCAAAAGTTGTTAAGAATCTTAAGAAGGATGCTGAAAAAATTGCAGCACTCGAGGAAGGACTGAAAGCGTTGTCTGCAGAAGAGCTGAAAGCAAAGACGCAGACGTTCCGCGAAAGGCTCGCGAACGGGGAGACGCTTGATTCTATGGCGCACGAGGCGTTTGCTGTTGTTCGTGAAGCGAGTAAGCGCGTACTCGGTCAACGTCATTTTGATGTGCAAATGATGGGCGGACTTTCGTTGCATCGTGGAGCAATCGCGGAAATGCGAACCGGTGAGGGAAAGACGCTCACGGCAACTGCGCCGACGTATCTCAACGCACTCACCGGAAAAGGTGTTCACCTTGTGACGGTGAACGACTATTTGGCAAAGCGCGACTCTGTGTGGATGGGCCGTGTGTTTGCGTCGCTTGGTTTAACCGTCGCGTGTATTCAGCACGAAAGTGGATATATTTACGACGCAGATTTTAAGGTGGAGACACCAGCAGAAGGCGCGGAGACTGTTGCTGGTTTCCACGTCGCATCCGATTCGTTGCGTCCAGTGAGCCGATCTCAAGCGTATGCTGCCGACATTACGTACGGTACGAACAATGAATTCGGTTTCGATTACTTACGCGACAACATGGCGAGTCGTGCCGAGGACGTTGTGCAGCGCGGTTTGCATTACGCTATTGTGGACGAGGTCGACTCAATTCTCATCGACGAAGCACGTACACCGTTGATTATTTCTGCTGCGGCGCAAGAATCGACAGATCTGTATTATCGATTCGCCGACGTCATCAGGAATTGTGTTGAGGGCGAAGATTTTAATATCGACGAGAAGATGCGCGTTTCAACGTTCACGGAAAACGGCTTGCAAAAGTTGGAGCGCTTACTCAACGTGAAAAATATTTACGAAGAAGGACTTGCGATGGTTCATCACGCCGAGCAGGCATTGAAAGCACACTCGTTGTTTAAGATCGATCGTGACTACGTCGTTCGCACTGGCGAAGTATTGATTGTTGATGAATTCACTGGTCGCATCATGGAAGGCCGTCGATATTCGGAGGGTTTGCACCAAGCGATTGAGGCAAAGGAAGGTGTGAAAATTCAGCGCGAGAGCAAGACGCTCGCAACGATTACGTTCCAGAATTATTTCCGCATGTACGAGAAGCTTTCTGGTATGACCGGAACGGCGAGCACGGAAGCCGAGGAATTCGCGAAGATTTATAAACTCGACGTTGTCACTATTCCAACCAATCACGAAGCGCGTCGTAAGGATTTACCAGATCGCATTTACAAGAATGAAATGGGAAAGTGGATGGCGGTTGTTGAAGAAGTGAAGCGTTTGAACGAGATCGGTCAGCCAGTCCTCATCGGAACCGTGTCGATCGACAAGAACGAAGCGCTCTCAAAGTTTCTTACTGCGGCTGGCGTTATTCACAACACACTCAACGCAAAGAACCACGAACGTGAAGGCGAAATTATCGCACAGGCTGGACGACGTGGCGCGGTAACACTTGCCACAAACATGGCTGGGCGTGGTGTGGACATTTTGCTTGGTGGAAACCCAGTGGATGCGGCAATGGCGGACGAGGTAAAGAAGCTCGGTGGTTTGCACGTGATCGGCACCGAACGCCACGAATCACGTCGCATCGACAATCAGCTCCGTGGACGCGCTGGTCGCCAAGGTGATCCTGGTAGCACGCAGTTCTTTGTGTCACTCGACGACGACTTGATGCGTATCTTCGGAAGCGATCGTGTGAAAGGTATGATGGACAAACTCGGTATTGACGATGCAACACCAATCGAAAGCAAGATGGTCACAAAGGCGCTTGAGAAATCGCAGCAGCGTGTGGAAGGTCATCACTTCGACACACGTAAACACGTGTTGGAATACGACGACGTGCTGAATAAGCATCGCACTGCCGTGTACAACGAACGCAAAGAGGTCATGAAGAATGAGGAGAAAGCGCATGAACTCGTGCACTCAATTGTTGAAAAAGAAATCGAACGTGTGGTGTTCTTTCACACGAGCAAGGCGGAAGCCGACGTGCCGAAGGATTTCGTAGAAGACGAGGCGGGCAAGCCAGATTGGGATCCGCAAGAAATTGTTGAAAGCCTCAGCACGATCGTGAAACTCGAGGACGGGGAATCGACTGCGATTCGTGAAGAACTTTCGACGCTTTCGATCGACAAAGAAAATCTTGCGTATCAACGCAGCCACGTCATCGAGATCGTCAACGGCGCAATTCGTCGTGCATACGATGGTGCTATTGAAAAGTTTGGTGATGCAAAACACCTTATGGCGCTTGAGCGTAATATTTTGTTGCGCGCCAACGACACGCTGTGGATGCAGCACTTGGACGACATGACCTACTTGCGCCGTACCATCGGGTTGCAAGGTTACGCCCAGCGTGATCCTCTTGTTGAATACAAGCGCGAATCGTATCGCCTCTACAACACGATGCGTTCCGAACTCGGCCGCGAAGTTTCGTACAACCTCTTCAAAATCATCGACCAACATCTCGCCGCAAAGCACATCATGGAAACCGCTCCTCAACTCATGCGCAACGCGGTGCAGTTTTTATCGCAGCAATCCAGTGGCGGAACAACGGTGATCGATGTGCCGGCGGAGAAGGCAGAATCAAATCCTGCCGTTGCTCCTTTAGACTCCGTCATCCCATCCGGCTCAGTCATCCCCGCACAGGCGGGGATCCAGAGCGATTCCTCCAAAAAACCTCGACCAAACGAACCATGTCATTGCGGAAGTGGAAAGAAGTTTAAGAAGTGTTGTGGGAAATAGTGTGGATCTCCTTGACTTGACTCGCGAAGCTCTCTCCGCCTCCTACCTCATGTCCCTGGGCGTTTCCGATGAACAAGGCGTTTGGGTCGCGGATGTTATCTTTGCTCATGACGACGAGTTCAATATCTATTGGATGAGCACAGCTGATCGGCGGCACTCCATGGCAATTGAAGCGAATCCGAATGTGGCGGCGGCGATTACTGCAACGCAACGTCCTGGCGACTCAGATTCTGGCGTACAGATGAGTGGAAAGGCTAAGGCGATCGATTCCGTGCCGCGTGAGGTCGCTCTTCGATATTTCCGAAAGCAAAACAAGCCAGCGCCCGCCGAAGATTTCGTCGTCCTCGAAGATCATCAATGGTACGTTCTTCGCCCAACACGAATCGAACTGATCGATGAGGCGCGGTTTGGCTACGACCGACAAAGAGTTCGATAATCCATGATTGTGCTACTCTATTCATATATGCAAAAGCGCTCTTCGACATGGGTGGGAATCTTCCTCGGTGCTGTGCTGACGGTTTCTGCGGGGACGATTGCGTTTTATGCTTCTCAATATTTGGTAGGCGTGAATGAAGATGTTGAAATGCCGATTGGCGCCGAAGTTCCGAGTGTAACAGCGTGGCAAACGGTGACGATTGGTGGGATTGTGAGTTTCGAAATTCCGTCAACGTGTCGCTTAGGAACCGACGCAAAGTGGATGAGTCTTATTTGTCCAACAACGGAAAACGATCAGCCAACACCGGAGATGAGTTTTGTTTTAGAGGGCAACGCCGTTAGCGTGTATCGTTATGAAAATCTCGAAACGCCATATTGGGATCACGTCATTGCGAGCATGAAAATCGTCCAGCCAATGACGCGAGATATTACGATCAATGTTCAGAAGTAGACGAGATCTCTTGTTCCGTCTGGTCATCCCCGCGTAGGCGGGGATCCAGATCGTTCGGAATGATGGATCCCCGCCTTCCCCCTCCGGGGGACAGGCCGCGGGGATGACTGAAAAATAACAGGATATGATCACCCCCGGAATCTACATTCACTACAAGGGCGGGCGGTACGATGTGATTGGTGTTGCAAAACATTCTGAATCTCTTGAGGAATACGTCGTCTACAAGCATCTCGACGGCGAACCGAGCTTGTGGATTCGTCCAGCAGCGATGTTTGCGGAAAGTGTGACGGTCAATGGTGAATCGATCCCGCGATTCCGTTTCATTGAGTAGCCGTCGTGGTACGATATTGGAACCGAAATTAAGAATTTATTAGAACTTTCTCATTTGAGGCGAGTTTGGGTGCGCAACGAGAAAAGCTTTTGAGACGTACTTCATGGTACGTTGAAAAAGTTTTCGATGGTGCAAGCCCAAAATCGACCAAAGGAGGAAGTTCTACCATCTATGCCAAAGCTCCAGGACGTTCACGCTCGACTGACAAAGAAGAAGAAGGAAAAGCGGGAAATGGTGCGGTCGTTCCAGGATGAATTGCGGAATAACGCGCATTACATGGAGATTTTGGAGAAGATTGAAACGTTGAAGGCAGAGAAGAAGAGTATTGAGAATGAGGCTCGTGGACGAGATGCAGATACTGGAAAGATCGAGGAATTAAAAATCGATATACAATCTGATACAATTTTGTTAGCAGACATCGCGTTAAACATGTACGTACAGCAGCTTCCAGTTGAGATCGTGGACGACATGAACGTCAAATGGGCTCCAGTATTTAAAGTGAGTTTTAAAAAGGACTAGCATATGACCCTTGCGAAACGCATCAGCATCGTGCGAACGCTGACGATTGTTCAGATGGTGATTCCGTTGTTCTTTTTAGCGATCGGAGCGCTGTTCGCCGTCTTCTTCCTCATGTCAGAGGCGGACTCGCTTCCATTGATCCCAATCATCCTTGGTGTTCTTCTTTTTCTTGTCGCGGTCGTGGTTACAGTCGGCTTACCGTGGATTGTGTTGAATGCGATTAACGTTCGAAAGGAAAATTGGGCAACAGCAGCATTCGTATCGCTCATCGTCCAGATTGTGGCTGGCGGCGGAATACTTTCATTGTTGCCAATTATCTCCTTGGTTCTTCTTCTCGACAAGGATGCAAGCGCATACATCGGGATGAAATAGGCACGAGGTGTTACAATAGCGAATATGCAAGGCGCACAAGGAGGAAATGCGGCAGGATTGCTTTGGGAGTTGAGCGGTGATGTTTTGCGTTTCCCCGCATGGTGGTATGGGAAAGGCTTGCTTCATGCTGCAACGTACGCCATGGAATTCATTCAAGGCTACGCACGAAGCCTTGGCGTGATGACGTGGGCGAAGAATATCTTTGTTCCGATGTTCGGCAGATACGACTGGCAGAGCAGAATTATTAGCGTGTTCATGCGCTTGGTGAACGTGGTTGGACGGGGATTCGTGACGATCATCGTTGCGTTCATTGTGTTTTGCATGTTCGCACTGTACGTGGCGCTCCCGGCAATGACGATTGCATTCATACTGTTTCACGCCACATCACTTCTTGCGCTATGAGCCTTGATCTTTCCCTCATTCACGAAGGCGAGGTGCAAACGTCTGGTATTCCGGGTGTACTCATCGATGGAACATTTTGGTATTGGGACGGCGTGATGGACGACGATGCGATTGCGTATCGAAAACGCATGCACAGCATTGCGAAGACGTTCCGTTGGATTGGTGTTGGTGCCGCGGTGGTTTCTTTTGCGCTTTTCGTGATCGGAATTTTGACGATGCACGCATCTGATGTTCTTGATTCCGATTTCTGGCTCACGCCGCATGGCGATCTTTTCGCATTCTGGTTTGGCATTCTTTCCTTGTGTTTCGTTTGGTACAAAACGCGAGCGATGGCAGATGCGACAATCGCTATCCCAAAGGCGCAAAACGGAGCTCCAGAGAAAACGTCAGTTCCTTCACTCGGTGCCGCGAGCCAGAAGCACGGAATCTTTTGTGCGCTATCCTTAGAATCGGTTTCACTCCTTGAAGAAGCCTTTGCACTCGCCAAGAAATCGAATCACACGGAAGTGACGGCGATGCACATTTTTGCCGCATCAACTGCGGACCGCGATGTTCGCGTGCTCTTCGCGCGTCTTGGCATCAGCATGTCGTCGGTGATCGATCCGCTTCGTCGCAAAATGGCGCCGCTGCCAACGGGAGAGACATCGTTCGGAGCTGCGGCGATCGGAATCGTACGCGACGCATTCTTCAGTGCGGCAACACTCGGTACCCAACACGTTTCCGGTCTCGAATGTTTCGCTGCCGCGTACGACGCAGACCCTTTTCTTCAAGAAGTGATGTTCGCCGTTGGTGCAGATCGCGATGCAACAATGAACACCATCGCTTGGCTACGTATTCAAGATGCGCTGCACCGTCGATATCAAGATTTCCGCAAAGCTGCAGGATTCAAGCCAACGGGAAACATGGATCGTGCATACACCGCCGTCGCAACACCATTCCTCAACAATGTCACGGATGATCTCACGAAGAACGCCGTGTATGGCCGATCGGAATTTTGTGTTGATCGCGACATGGAGATGAAGGCGCTTTTGCGATCGATTGAAGGTGGAAGCCAGAGCGTCGTGCTTGTTGGGAGCCCGGGCGTTGGAAAAGGCGCGGTTATTGAAGGGCTCGCTCAACTTATGGTAGAGGAACGCGTGCCGAATATTTTGAAGGATAAGCGATTGCTGAAGATGAACGTTTCGCACATTGTGAGCGCCGAAGGTGGCAACGGCGCCGAGGAACGATTCTTGTACGCGTTGTCCGAGGTTGCTGCATCCGGAAACATCGTCCTCGTCATCGAAAACATTCACGAACTCGTTGGAATCGGCGGCTCGATCGATCTTTCATCGATTCTCGCTGGTGAACTCGAAAAGGGCTACACGTTCGTGATTGCAACCGCAACGCCTGGCGGATACACGGAGAAACTGGAACGATCGAGCCTTGGACCAAAGTTACAACGCATCGCTATCGACGAACCAGATCGCAACCTCGCGATTCGCATTCTCGAATCGCATATCGGCGGAATCGAAAATCAGAATACTGTCGTGTTCACATATCACGCTGTTGCGGCGTGTGTTGATCTTGCTGCTCGATATTTGCACGACATCGTGTTACCGACGTCGGCATTGTCGGTGGCGCGCGAGGCTGCGCTTGATGTGGGAAAACGACCGCGAACGCAAGGATTGGTTTGGGTGACGCGTGAAGACATTGCGGCACGAGTATCGGAACAATCGAAAGTTCCAGTGACATCGATCTCGCAAGATGAAGGTCAAAAGCTTCTTCAGCTTGAATCTCGATTGCACGAACGCGTCATTGGCCAGGAAGCTGCGATCACATCTGTGTCATCTGCATTACGCCGAGCTCGGACGGAGCTGCGATCTGGCAGCAGACCGATTGCGAACTTCCTTTTCCTCGGACCAACAGGTGTGGGAAAAACTGAGCTTGCGAAAACCACATCGGAAGTATATTTCGGGAGCGAAAATGCGATGGTGCGGTTTGATATGAGCGAGTACCAGGATCAAGCATCCGTCGCTCGCTTAATCGGCGGCAACGGTCAGGCGGGATTGCTTACGGAAGCGATTCGCAAAACACCGTTTACGTTATTGCTCCTCGACGAGCTTGAAAAGGCACACTCCGATATCTTAAACCTCTTCTTGCAGGTAATGGACGACGGGCGACTTACCGACGGCCTTGGCAGAACAATCGACTTCACTAACGTCATTCTCATCGCCACGTCGAACGCGGGAACGCAGTTTATTCAAGACGAGGTGCAGAAGGGGACCGATCTCGCGGTGATCAAATCGGAGCTCATGGAGGATCAGCTTCGCCAAGTGTATCGTCCAGAATTCCTGAACCGCTTTGACGACGTGATTGTGTTCTCGCCGCTTACACAGGACGACGTTGCAGCGATTACGTACTTGATGGTTGCCAAGATCGAAGAGCGGTTGAAGGCGAAGGGCCTCAATTTCCAGATCGACGATGATGCAGTGCACGAGCTTTCCGTCCAAGGCTATGATCCAAAGTTCGGCGCGCGTCCACTTCGCCGTGTACTCCAGGACAAAGTGGAAAACCTCATCGCCGAGCGTATCTTAAAAGGCGACGTCGGCCGCCGCGATACGGTTATTTACCATAAGGGCGGGACGATAACGGTGGAAAAAGCCGCAGAGCTTTAAAAGAAAAGCCGCGAGTATTAGCCAAATAGTTGCGGTTTTTTGATTTTCGTGTATACTTTTCGTTCCCCATCCCGGGGACGCAGAGAACTCGAAGCCTTTACGGGAGTGTGTATGTTGAGTGACGGAATGCTGGTCGTTCATGCTGGTCTGGTGATGGATGTGGGTAACGGTAGCGCCAAGGTGAGCTCAATGCTCCCACGAGCGCAGATCCCGATGCTTCGCGAGGTGGTGCTACTCATTGGCGACGGAAAGCCGATTGATGAAGTGGGGTACGGCATTTTCATGCTTGTGAACGCGATGCGTATTCCGCCGATCGCGAGCATGTTCGGGGTTCTCTCCCCCTCCGCAGTCTGGGTGTTCGGCATGGAAACGACTCCGCCGATTTTCTTCGACCGCGATGGGCGCCACCACGTCGATCCACAGCTCCTTTCCGAGATCCGTGCGCAGAGCCTTGAGACCTGTTCCTGCGGCGCGCATTACGAGGTCGGCACGAGCTGCTACCTTTGTGCGCATCGCCAGGATTGGGCAGAGGTCGAGTTGCACTACAACAAGTGACCACACGAGCGCGCTGCGATTCGGGGAACGCCCGAGACGCAGCGCGCTTTGCGTTTAAAAACGACATCGCCGCCCATCAGATCGTGCTGATGGGCGGCGGCGTGTGTTGTGCGTTGATGTGGGATCACGGATGTTCGAACGCGGTTTCCCTCTGGACGATTTTCCGTGCGGCGGCTAGCGCGAGTCGGTTTCCGTTGAACGCGAGCGTTTCTGGGTCCATATCCCAAAAATTTACAGCCATGCGGCTCGTTGCTTCCGTGTTTGGGACGAAGGAGTTCGCGTCTGCACGCCGGATGTGCACAAGGAACCCGATGACCGTTACTCCCGGCCCAGTCTCGAACCATTGGCCTAGGTAGATGGCTCTCTTGCCGCCGATGCGGATACAGGCCTCGCCGAACGTTTCGTGGACGATGGTCTCCTCTGCCGTTTCGCCGTAGTCCACGTATCCACCGGGGAAGCACCATCCACCGACTGCCGGGGGAATACCACGCTCCACGATGTACGTGTTACTGAATTCGTCGATGAGGATGACGTACGCCACGGGTGGAGACTGAATCCACCGCGCGTGGCGAGGATTTGCGCTACAGACGTACTGGTTCCAATCGTCGGAATCGATGCGATCACGGCACTGGGCGCCACACCTGTCGCAATGGGTGGGGATGAAACGGTCGGGGATGACGGAACGGGCGAGGATCTTGGGCACTGAGATTTCTCCTTGGGGCTCGAGGATGTTAGACTATTCAGTGACATTTTACAATCTATGGTGCCAATCCTCTACGAAGACAATCACATAATCGCTGTGCAAAAGCCGCACGGAATGTTGGTGCAGGCGGACGATACGGGGGATTCCACGCTTATTAACGAGGTGCGGTATTTTTTGAAGCAGCGCGAGGATAAGCCGGGGAATGTGTTTCTTGGGCTTATTCACCGCCTCGACCGGCCGGTTGGGGGAGTGGTGGTGTTTGGGAAAACGAGCAAAGGAGCTGGACGATTAAGCGATCAATTCCGTACGCATTCTGTTGAGAAGGTGTATTGGGCGGTCGTCGAATCATCCGATCGCACCGTTGGCGATTCGGGAATTGTAAAGCAGTGGCTAGTGAAAGATGAGACGAACAACACAACGAAGGCGTTTGATCACGAAGTTGCGGGATCGCAGTATGCCGAGACCGGATGGTCGGTGATGAAGAAGTTCGATGGCGGACGTGTGCTCATGGAGGTGAAACCAAAGACTGGTCGATCGCACCAAATCCGCGTGGCGATGCAGTCCATCGGATCGCCGATTGTTGGCGATATGAAATACGGAGCGAGGGCGGCGATTCAGTTGCCGAACGGATCAACTGCGCTTGCGCTCATGGCGCGTTCCTTGAGCTTTGATCAGCCGGTGACGAAAGAAAGGATTACTGCGATCGCCGAACCAGAGCTTGAGGTGTTTGTGCGATAATGACGATATGTCGAACAAGGTTCTCCTTGGAATGTCTGGCGGCGTGGACAGCAGTGTTGCTGCCGTTTTGTTGTTGGAACAAGGATATGAAGTCATCGGCGGGTTCATGAAGAACTGGAGCACGAATGATGAGGGCGAGGAATGCGAATGGCGACGAGAGCGACGCGATGCGATGCGTGTGGCTGGTCAGCTTGGATTGAAATTTTATACGTTCGATTTTGAAGCAGAGTACCGATCAAAAGTGTACGAATACATGATCGACGAATACAAAGCCGGACGAACACCGAATCCGGACGTGCTCTGCAACAAGTACATGAAGTTCGATCTCTTTTTGAAAGAAGCCGATACACTCGGCTGCGATTTCATCGCGACCGGTCATTACGCGCGGAGAACCGATGGCGCAGAAGGCCTCGCGCATCTTCTCGTCGGTCTCGATGAAAAAAAAGATCAAACATACTTCTTGTGTCAGTTGAATCAAGAACAGTTGAAGCGATCGCTTTTTCCAATCGGCGATCTTCAGAAATCCCGCGTACGCGAAATCGCTCGTGAGCAAAAACTTTCGGTCGCCGAGAAGAAAGACAGCCAAGGCATCTGTTTCGTCGGCCAAGTAGACATGCAGCAATTCCTCGAGGCGCGCATCACGCCGCACGAGGGCAACATTGTGACGACAGATGGACGGGTGCTCGGTCAGCATCGCGGGTTCGAGTTCTATACCATCGGTCAACGCGGTGGCCTCGGCATCGGTGGGGGCACGCCGCTGTACGTTGTTGATCGCAAGCCAGAAACGAATGAGGTTGTTGTTGCAGTCGGCGCCGACGATCCCGCATTGTTCCGGTCCGATCTGATCGCAACGAATATCAGCGAAACAATTCCCGGTGCGATCGACAGCGCGGTCGGTGAGCCGATCTTTGCGAGGATTCGTTATCGTCAGCCGTTGGCGGAGTGCACGATCGAAAATCGTCAAAAGCAAGACCCGACCCCATCTCTAGAGCTTGCGGTTCACTTCTCTTCACCTCAACGCGCCGTTGCCCCCGGCCAGTTTATTGCGTTTTATCGTGGCGAAGAGCTTATCGGCAGTGGGGTGATTTCGTGTTAAACTTTTTTTGGAGGTGATCCGTGGTTTTTCAACCGTGCATGAAAGAGGCGAAGCCTCCGTTTGCCTCGACGTTGTCGTTGGTGGCGGACGGACACGCGGTTCTGGTGACGTGGACGTTGCGCACGTGGGCGCTCATTGATGCGGTGACGTGTGGCGGAATCGAGTTCCGCGAAAACGAACTGGAACGTCGAGAGAGTCATGTGGTGTTGCGGATTCCCGTGGCACGCATCGGCTCGCAGGAATGGAAAAAGACGACGCTCGCCCTTGCAACCTTGCGCGTCGCCGTCGATGCGTTTCGGGGTTTGGATCTTTCTGAGCTGCAAGACGACACAAGCGGCCAACTGTTGTGGATTGACGCCTTGGTGTTGCGATACGGTGTGGCCGACATCACCGTCGCTGCGTCTGGGCGATTCGCGAGGTTCATCCGCGCGGTACGAGCCGACGTATTCCGAGATGTCACCAGTGCGGTGATACGAGCGGAACGTCAGATGTGTGGAGATTCTGCGGCCATCAGTTCGCGGTCGGTGGAGGAATATTCCGGCACACTGCACATGTCGGTTGGCATCAACTGCGCATGCTTCGGGGTTGCAGATATTGACCGTCCGCGTGACAACAACGAAGGATGGGAGGCACATGGTCACAATCTGCAGTCGATCGACCGGATCCTTCTCGTCCTTGTGGCGCTCGCGGCGCTGGAAGATGCGTGTCGTGCTGCGCAGGTAAACTGAACAACGAACGGCCCGGCTCCCGCGTGGGAAGCCGGGCCGTAGCGCGATTGTGGAGATTTTACTCAAAATATTGCGGGAATCGAGAGTTTTTAGTATCTTTTGCATTGGAGACTCCCCATGTTCCCATCAGGTTTCCTCGAATTCATCGTCACGATCTTTCTCCCCGTTACGTGCGGCATCCCTTTGGTGGTGCTGCTCGGTTTGTATCTGCACCATCGGTACTCTGAATCGCGGACGATCGCCAAAAACAAGCTCGGAGAAGTCGCTCTGGCTGCCGTGGAACGCGCTATTGCTCATTGGAATCGGGCATATAAACCCGAGGACGACGAGTGGTGCGCGGCATTCACCAGCTTCGGCGAGGCCTTGAATCTGGCACCCGAAGACGAAATCTGCGACTACATGCACTCCCATTCCTGGGGCGCCATCGACCTGTACTGTCGTCACAGGACCGAACGGGAGCTTTGGGACTTTGGAGGCGCCCCATGGTGATCGAATTCCGCGGAACGGTCCGCGTGACACTTGCAGACGGCGAGGGTCTTGAGGAGTTTCTGAAGCACCTCGCGAAGGCCGGTGTGACGGCGATATTCGTTTCTGAGAATACCCATGCGCCGGGTAGCGATGAGGAGCACAATGTATTTGCGGCTATGATTCGGAGCATCCTCCAGCGATCTGATGTTCGCCAGTGGGAGTTCGCGAGCGCAGCTGGTGTGTCGCAAACGTACATCTCGCGCGCGAAGTGCGGGAAGCCCTTGGGTGCTGATCGCAGGAAGCTTCTGGGTCTCTGTCGCGCCATTTTGGCGAAATGCGACGCGGTACTCACCGACGGCGAACGCGCACAACTTCAGGAATTCTGTTCGTAACGTGAAACGACGAACGGCCCGGCTCCCGCGTGGGAAGCCGGGCCGTAGCGCGTTCGAGGAATCCGCTAGGGACTCACTCCGGTCATGACGTGCTGAGGTACTTTTTTGTACGGTGTTGTTCTCCGTGAATCGTTTGCGCCAATGCGCCACCGACGACCCACGAGCAAGAAATCTCCAGCCGTGACTCCCTCGATCGTGAAAACCGTGCCGGTGGCAGGGCTTTCTGCAGTCGCATTCTCAAGCGTTCCCATGACGGCCACGACGTAGCCGAATGCCATGAGCTGTTCCAGGAGTGCGTCGCGTTTTCCGCGCCATGCAGCGAGGAACGGTTCAGCGACCGGTGGCGCTTCGAGTTTCAGAAATGCGGAGATGATGGCCGGTTCCTCGACGGTTTGGTATCGTTGCGTTTCGGCCGTTCGGGCCTCGCGGTAGCGAGTCGCTGTATCTTTCAGCGCCTTTTCTTTCAGCGCCGCCATGGACAACAGCTTGCTGTCGCATTCGTCCGCGCTCATGCTGAGGGCGACGCCCAGCATGCCACTCGTTGTGAGCACGCTGAACATGAGGGGCGGTTGACGCTGACGACGTGGCCAAGTGGAGTTCATGAGATCCTCGCAGGTTTTGGAAGGTGGTGGTTTCTCGGGCGAAGCCTTAGAAACATCTAATATTAGCCTAAAATGAAGGATACGTCAATTGCAGGCTTTCGTAAAATACGGTACGATTTTTACCAAATATGCCCGTCCTACAGAAAAACATTCGCAATTTCTGCATCATTGCTCACATCGACCACGGAAAATCCACGCTTTCGGACCGGCTTTTGGAGGTAACTGGCACTATCGACAAGCGCGTCATGAAGGACCAGGTGCTCGATTCCATGGATATTGAGCGAGAACGGGGAATCACTATCAAGCTTGCCCCAGCTCGAATGGTCTGGAAAAAGAACGATGTGGACTACACGCTGAACCTTATCGATACCCCAGGCCATATCGACTTTAACTACGAGGTAAGCCGATCGTTGGCGTCGGTGAACGGTGCCGTCCTTCTCGTCGATGCCACGCAAGGCGTCCAAGCACAAACCATCGCGAACCTGTACCTTGCCGTCGAAGAAAATCTCGAAATCATCCCGGTGTTGAATAAGATCGATCTTCCGGCCGCCGATGTGCCTACTCGGAAAGCCGAGCTCGTGAAGCTTCTTGGATGTGATCCAGATTCGATTTTGGAAGTGTCAGGAAAAACTGGCGCAGGCGTTCGCGAGTTGCTCGATGTCATTATTGACCGCATTCCGTCGCCAGAGGGATCGGAAACAAAGCCGCCGCGTGCCGTCATTTTTGATTCTGCTTACGACGACTACAAAGGTGTTGTGGCATACGTTCGCGTGATGGACGGCACGTTCAAAAAGAAAGACAAGTTGAAATTACTCGCAACGGAAGCTGAAGGAGAAATCTTGGAGCTTGGAGCATTAACGCCAAAGTTTTCGCCGCTTGACGAGCTCGAAACTGGTCAGATCGGCTACATCGTTACGGGATTGAAAGATATTCGGGCCTGTAGAGTTGGGGACACCATGACCACACTTCCGGTGGTTGCGCCTGTTGAAGCGTTGCACGGATATCGCGAGGTACGGCCGATGGTGTTCGCTGGTGTATTTCCAGCGCAAGGCGATGAGTATGGCGCACTGCGCGACGCGATGGATCGGCTGAAGCTGAACGACGCCGCGCTCGTGTTTGAGCCTGAGCATTCACCAGCACTCGGCTACGGATTCCGTTGTGGATTTTTAGGCATGCTCCATCTCGAGATCTTGAAGGAACGATTGAGTCGCGAGTTTACGATCGATCTCGTTGTTACGCTTCCGTCGGTGGCGTATCACGTATTTCGAGCGAATGCGGCACCTGATCAATTCGAGGTCGTGAAGAGTGCGCTCGATCTCCCGGATCCGAGTTTCTTGGATCGTATTGAGGAACCGTGGGCAAAGATCGATATTATTACTCCAGTGGATTCCATCGGAAACGTGATGAGTCTCGCACAAGACCGTCGTGGGATCTATCTCAATACGGACTACCTTTCAGAAGGTCGCGCATTGATTCACTACGAAATTCCGTTGTCTGCGATTATTGTGGACTTCAACGATAAACTCAAAGGCGCCTCGAGTGGATATGCCTCGATGAGTTATGACGTGTTCACCTATCGCGAAGCCGATGTGGTACGACTGGATATTTCAGTCGCCGACGAAAACGTGGATGCGTTTGCGATGATGGTGTATCGCAACGAAGCAGAGCGTGTTGGTCGTCGTGTGCTCGAGATTTTGAAAGACAGTATTCCTCGTCAGCAATTCGTCATCAAGTTGCAGGCGATGATTGGTGGAAAAGTTGTTGCCGGTGAACGAATTTCCGCAATGCGAAAAGACGTGACATCGGGATTGTATGGTGGAGACTTTACGCGAAAATTGAAGTTGCTCGAGAAACAGAAAAAAGGAAAAAAGAAAATGCTTGCGATGGGTGTGGGATCCGTGGACATCCCAAGCGAGGCGTATATGAAAGTCTTAAAGCGATAACGTATGCAGAATGGAAAACGAGCAAAAAAGTTCTGGGCGGTTGTTGCGTTGTTGGTAATGGTGTCGATGTTGGCATCGATTGGCCAGTTCGGATTTTAGTGTGGCGACGATTGCCTGGAATATTGCGCCGCGGAGCGAGGAGAACCTTGTTTCGCAGCTTTTGGTGAATCGTGGGGTTGCGATGGAGCACCGCGATCATTTTTTGAATCCTGACTGGGCACGCGATACGTTTTCACCGTTTGATTTTACGCAGATGACAAAGGCGGTTGCCGCGATGTTCGGCGCACTGGAGCGTGGTGACGCGATTGTTATTCACGGCGATTACGATGCTGACGGTGTTTCTGGATCGGCGTTGTTGTTCGAAGCGTTGCGGTACATCACCGAGAAGATGTCGTTTACATTTAACGTCGAAGTATTTCTTCCCGATCGCGAGAAAGACGGATACGGTGTCGCGATGCATACCATCGAGCGCTTGATCGATGAAAAGAAAAAACTCCTTGTCACCGTCGATTGCGGAATCGCGAATGGATTAGAGCTCGATCGGGCATTCGAAGGGGGAATCGATGTGATTGTGTGCGATCACCACCAGATGGGCACCCATTTTCCTCATCACGCAATCGTGCTCCATCCGTTGGCACCGGGGGAGACGTACTCCAATAAAACGCTGTGCGGAACGGGTGTTGCGTTCAAGTTTGCATCGGGGCTGATTCACGAGGCTCGGAATCGGGGCGCTGACATTCCGGAAGGATATGAAAAATGGTTTCTCGATTTTGTGGCAATCGCAACCGTCACCGATGTGATGCCGATTCTTGGTGAAAACCGCGTGCTCGAAACATTTGGATTGCAAGTATTGAACAAGACTCGCCGACCTGGATTACGCGCGATGCTGACGATGTCTGGAACCGATCTTGGTTCCATCGACACGACTGCGATTGGATTTAGGATCGGACCTCGTTTGAACGCTGCGGGGCGATTGTCGAGCGCGAAGCTCGCATTCGATACGCTCACGGCACAGACCGCGGAGGCTGCCGAGGTCGCTGCAACAAAGCTTGAATCACTCAATAAAGAACGCCAGTCGATCTTTAAAGATTCGTACAAAGAGGCTGAGGCCATCGCGAAGTCCATGATCGACGATCAATGCAACGTCCTCGTCGTCGCAAGTGACGCGTGGTTGCCGGGAATTGTTGGCCTCATTGCCGGCCGTCTCGTTAACGATTTTGCGTTGTCGGCATTTGCACTCACGAAAGTTGGTGATCATTACGTGGGAAGTGGCCGCACCGCCGGTGGTTTGCATCTCGTCGAGGCGATGAATGCGTGCGGCGATATTTTCCTTAAGAAAGGCGGGCATCCTCAAGCATGCGGATTATCAGTTCGATCGATGGACGACGTTCACGAATTTCGAACACAGATGAATGCGTTTGCGCGATCAAAGTTCGGCCCAAATGGACCGTCGGTCACGCTGCCGATCGACGCGATCGTTACTCCGTCTACATTCACGATCGACGGAATCGGCGAACTGAATGTTTGCGCACCGTTTGGAGAGGGAAACCGTTCACCAGTGTTCGCCGCGTTGAAGCTTACGGTCATGGTCGCGGAAACGATGGGCGCGACGGGAGCTCATCTGCGACTCACCGTGCTCGATGACGCTGGGAAGGTTTGTAAGATGGTGGGATTTGGGATGGGTGATAAAGCGGAAGCACTGACTCGAGGAAGACAAATTGATATCGCGTATGAACCGGGAATCAACGAATGGAACGGACGAAAGGATGTACAATGTCGCATTGTAGATATTCGATTATGAAAAGAGTAAGAATGTACGCAGATGGCGGCTCGCGAGGAAATCCAGGGCCTGCTGCTGGGGCTGCGGTGTTGTTTGCGCTATCGGCGAGTGGCGAACAGGGCGAACGCGTTGGTGATGCCGCGAAGTACATCGGCATTGATACGAACAATCAAGCCGAGTACACCGGCATCATTGTCGGCTTGCAGAAGGCGCTCGATCTTGGATACGAAGAAATCGATGTGCGGTTAGACTCCGAGCTCGCCGTGAAACAGATCAACGGTATCTATCGCGTGAAGAATCCAGAAATCGCTAAACGGTTCCTCGAGGTTCACAATCTCCGCACGAAATTCATAAAGGCAACATTCTCCCATGTGTTCCGCGAACAAAACACCGCTGCCGACGCGTTGGTGAATCAGACGCTGGATGCCATTAATGTGCGTCGATAATCGAGGAGTTGCGGCTGCGTGCTATACTTTCCCTATATGTTTGGAACAAAAAAAGAGGAAGTCTCTCAGGCGTTACTTGGCGTGGATCTTGGAACGACGGGTTTAAAGGTCGTCGAGCTTGCGCCAGACGCTGGTCGTATTCGATTGATCACATACGGCTACGCGGATATTCCATATGGCGGCGATGCGTCGGCGCTTTCGATCGATGAGCCAAAGAAGCTTGCGCAGGTGCTGTGCGGCATTATCAAGGCAAGCGGCATGAAGGCGACGAAGGCTGTTGCATCGTTGCCGGCACAAAGTGTGTTTCACGCAATTATTAGTATTCCCGCGCCAAAGTCAGCCAAAGAAGATATCCGTCCATTAGTGGAGACACAGGCGGGGAAGTTGTTGCCATTGCCGGTTGCGGAGATGATCATCGATTCGTACATCATCGACAAGGATTTCTTGCCAAAGGAAGGCGATGCTACCGAATCAAAAGCAAAGACCGTTCGCGTGCAGGTGACGGCGGCGCCAAAAGCGCTCGTTGAAAAGTATCTTGCCGTGTTCGCGCTCGCAAAGATCGAGTTGATTTCATTGGAAACCGAGGTGTTCGCGTTGATGCGATCATTGATCGGGAAGGACAACGCAAAAACGATGATTGTGGATATTGGTGGCGATCGAACGAATATTCTTATTGCAGAGCGAGGCGTGCCATATCTTACTCGCGGAATTAAATCCGGTGGTGGCGCGGTGACTCAGGCGCTTTCTGGCGCAATGAGCATTGGCTTGCCGGAAGCAGAGGCAACGAAAAAAGACTTGGCGCTTGGCACTGGAGCAACGATGCCTCCAGCCATTCTTGCGGCAATCAAGCCGCTGCTGCATGAGGTAAGGTACGCGCTCGACATCAACCTTCAGGAAAATACGCAGCAGCCGAAACCGGTTGATAAGGTGATTTTGACCGGTGGTTCTGCAGCGCTTGCCGGGATTGATGCGGCGATGACAAGCACGTTGAACATGAATGTATACATCGGCGATCCGTGGGCTCGAATTGCAACGCCACCAGAGTCTCGCGCTGTCCTTGATGAAGTGGGAAGCCGTCTCGCTGTGGCGATTGGTTTGGCTATGCGTGTGGTGGCGGAGAAAGAAAAGTAAACGATATGGTCAACGTAAAGCCAACTATCGTGTTGGTGACGACGCATACTGCTCTTGGCGCGGTATACGAACGTCATCTTGAACGCTTTGCGAAGGTGGTTCTTGTGCCGGAAATAGCGGAGTTTGAACGTCGCGCGCTTCGTCTTCATGCGGCGCTTCTCGTGATTGATGCTGGGAGCGTTGGAACTGACGACGATGTGGTAGCGCACGTTCGCGCACTGCACAAACAGCCAACCATGAAGTCGCTTCATCTCGTTGTATTTACAAAGAAGGCAAGCAGCGTTTTTGTTGCGGCGCTGCACAAGGCCGGTGCAGATGATATTATTCTTACAACACATAGTACACCGCGAAGCGTGGCAGAGCGGCTTCATAACATCATTCTCCTATGACACGAACCGCAGAAATCCTTATCATGGCCGCAATTATTGGTGTGATCGGTCTTGTGTCGGGTTACGCCGTGCTGTCGGCCCGAAGCCATACTCGCGACGTGACGCGGCTTGCGAATGTGCGCGAATTGCAGATGGCGTTGGAGATGTATTTCCAAAATCACAGCGCATATCCAATCGCTGCCGAGGCGATTCCGCTTGGACAAGCGCTCACTGCATGTTTATCACCAGAAGGATTCGCTGCACCATGTTCGCTCAACGGCCCAACGCCGTATCTGTCCGTTGTGACGACTCCGCCGTCAGCGGGAATTGATGGATTAGTAGTTTGTGGTGGGGTGAGTGATGTGTATTGTTACAGTGGAACCGCAGATTCGTATCGCATTCAGTTCGAGCTTGAAGGGGGGAATTCGTTGCTTGGTGTGGCGAAGGGGCTCGATTGTTTAAGCGAAAACGGATTTAAAACCGGCACCTGCGCCGCGCTCTAATCTATGCCATTGTTTCCTATCATCGTGGTTGCGGGAGTTCTCGGCTTAGTGTGCGGAGCATTCGTGAACATTTTCATGTTGCGCACGCCAGATGGATTGCGATTTACCGCTGGTCGACGAAAGTGCGTGACGTGCGCCAGGCCGATGCATGCCAAGGATCATTTTCCACTGGTGAGTTATCTGGTGCTTCAGGCAAAGTGTCGTGCGTGCAAAACCGTGATTCCTTGGCAGTATCCCGTGCTTGAAATCGCCATGATGCTTTTGTTCATGGGATTCGCGTATCAAATCGTTACACAAGACTCGAACATCCCATACTTCGCTCGCGACGCATCAGATGCAATGGGGTTGTTCCTTCGCAACGGCTTGCTTGCAATGCTGCTCTTGCCGATTTTCATGTTCGATTATCGCGCGAGCATTATTCCGGATCGTCTCTCTGTTCCGGCAATGATCATCGCGCTTTCATTGAACGCAGTGATGGGTGTTGATCCGTTGACGATGCTGCTCGGCGGATTTCTTCTTGGATCATTTTTTGCAGTGCAATATATTGCTTCTCGCGGAACATGGGTTGGTGGGGGAGATATTCGCTTGGCGATGGTGATGGGTTTCCTCCTCGGCCCCGAGCTCGGCATCTTTGCCCTTCTCACCGCCTACGCCATCGGCGCCATTCTCGGTATTTACCTCATCTTCTTCCGTCGCCGCGACCTCCGCAGCCACGTCCCGTTTGGAACCTTCATGGTCATCGGCACCATCATCGCCCTCTTTTTTGGAAACTCGGTAGTTTCCTGGTACTTCGGACTTTTGGGGTAGGCGACGATTCCCTCCAATAATACGGCTAATCCTAGCCGTATTATTGCTTTTTATTGGGAAATATGCTATTATAAAGTGTTCGATTAACCCGTTCCCTGGTGAAAACGTGAACTTCATTCCCCTGTCCCTCTGCCGACTCCTCGGTATTCCCGTCTCTCACAGCCGCCTCTTCTCCGGAGCGCCTGACATGAGCTTCGCCCAGGCTCTCCGTGGCGACCCGCTCATGCCTGTCACCGCGAAGCCCGGCTGGCCTGCGCTCGCGAACATGATCCGGAACGCCTACCTCGCGAAGTTCGTGTGGAAGGAGTTCAGCGTCATCGATCTCGGCGCGATTCCGCAGGAGGCTCGCCGTGTGATGTTCGGTGAAGATCAGGTGATGCCTGGCTCCGTGCTGACTCGTTTCATCGCAGTGAAACACGGTCACGAAGGCTGTCGATTCGCCGTCATCAACGCGGAAGGCCACACGGTACCCTTCGACATCATCGCTCGTGGAGCCAAGGAAGAGATCACTCAGCTTCTCGCTGAGCACTTCATAGGCCCCTTCATCACCCTCGTCGGCAACGGTCGGCGAGTACGCAGCGCTCGGGTCTTCGGACTCGAGCGTTTGGCGTTTAAAATGGAATGAACCTGATCTTTGGAGGGTTGTGACGGAGGTGTTGGCAATAATGACATCATCGGCGACGCTCGACGAGCCTGAGTTGGGCGAGGAGAGTGAGGGGGTGTTCAATTTCAAACAGGGTCTTTGGTAATGCGAACATTTCGCGTTAAGAAACCGATGGTCGATATTTACGATCGACGAGGTTGTCGATAATGCCGTCTACGATCGGCGATCGCGAAGATCCGAAATCGATTTCATTATTTCTCGATTTTAGGATCAGAACGTATTCTATTGCCCAGTTCTAAAACCTCAAAAACAGAGGGTACCGTTTTCTGTCGCAGCACCCGCACTCCCTGCCTTTCACACTAATCTCACAACCCGTCTAAGATCAGATTCCTGCGAGAGATCCTTCGCTGTGCTCAGGATGACTGCAACGGATCTCCACTCAACCCCTCCAAAGAATCAGTTCAGTTTCCGTTCACTTTCTGCTACCATTCCTCCGTATGATCAAGTCCGAGGCTGGGATGCGAATAGCCAAATTGCGGGAGGCGATTAACGAATATCGCTATCAATATCATGTGCTCGATTCCTTGGAAATTTCCGAGGCGGCTTTGGATGCGCTGAAACATGAGCTGAAGATGTTGGAGGACGAGCATCCCGATCTCATCACATCGGATTCGCCGACGCAGCGTGTTGCGGGAGCCGCGTTGGATAAGTTTTCAAAGATCACTCACAAGTCTCCGATGCTTTCAATTGAAGACGTTTTTTCGTTTGACGAACTTCGCGAATGGGAGAATCGCATTAAGAAAATCGGCGGTCACGATACAGTCGATTATTACGCCATGGTAAAGGTGGACGGGCTCGCGATGAGTTTGGTGTACGAAGACGGTGTGCTGATCTCGGCAGCAACCCGCGGCGACGGCGCCATCGGCGAAGACGTCACCCACAATATTCGTACAATCGAAACAGTTCCGTTGAAATTAAGGGGCTCGCATTCTGGTCGCATCGAAATCCGAGGAGAGGTGTACATGCCAAAGTCTGGTTTTGATGCATTGAATCGATCGCAGAAAGAAAAAGGCCTTGAAGAGTTCGCAAATCCACGAAACGTTTCTGCAGGCAGCATCCGTCAGCTCGATCCCGCGATTGCTGCGAGTAGACCTCTCGCATTTTTCGCATGGCGTTTGCAGGAAGGAATCGATGTGCTCAACCAGGCCGATGGCATCGACGCATTGTTAAAACTCGGTTTTGTCACTCCACCAGGAAAGCATTGTAAAACGCTCGATGAGATTCGCGCGTTCTTCGATCAGATTGCTCACGATCGTGAGAAGCTCGATTTCTGGATCGACGGCGTGGTGGTTCGCGTGAACGACAATCGAACATTCGGCCGTCTTGGCGTCGTCGGCAAAACGCCTCGAGGAATCGCGGCATGGAAATTCCCGTCAGAAGAATCCACGACGAAGGTGTTGTCGGTGGATTGGTTTGTTGGGCGAACTGGTGCGCTCACTCCGGTGGCAACGGTCGAGGCAACCTTCATCGCTGGCACAACCGTCACGCATGCCACACTCCATAATGCCGACGAGATCGAACGTCTTGGCCTCAAAATCGGCGACACAGTGATTCTTACAAAGGCTGGCGATATTATTCCAAAGATTACAAAAGTCCTTGATCAGCTTCGCACCGGAAAAGAAACGATTATTCATCTCCCAACACATTGCCCGATGTGTGGTGCGGATGTGATTCGCAGGCCCGGCGAGGTCGCGCGTGTTTGTTCGAATCCGCAATGCTTTGCACAAGAACGTGAGCATCTTTTGCATGCGGCTCGTGCATTCGCTATCGATGGCCTCGGCGATAAGGTGATCGAAAAACTTTTCAATGCGCAGATCATTCGCATTCCACCAGACTTGTTTGCACTCACGATCGATGACTTGAAGGACATCGAAGGATTCGGCGACATCTCGGCGAACAAGCTTATCGACGAGATTGCTCGCCGGAAAACGATCGATCTTGATCAGTTCATCGTCGCACTTGGCATTCGTCATGTTGGCGAAGAAACGGCGTTTGCGTTGTCACTTGCATTCGGCTCGATCGACGCGCTTGCGGCTGCATCGATTTCAAATCTTACCGATGTGCCCGATGTTGGAGAGACTGTTGCGCAAAGTATCGTCGATTTCTTCCAAACCGATTATGGAAAAGAAATTATCGAGGCGTATCGCAACGTTGGCGTCGTCATCGCAAGAGCAAAAGCAGTGAAGCGTGTACTCGACGGCAAGACGTTTGTGCTCACGGGAACAATGGAGGCACTTGGCCGCGACGAAGCAAAAGAGAAGATCCGTTTGCTTGGCGGGGCAGTGTCTGGAAGCGTGAGCAAGAAAACCACGTACGTTGTGGCAGGCGTTGCGGCAGGATCGAAACTCGCCGATGCACAAAAACTCGGAGTTCCCGTCTTGTCCGAAGCCGAATTCCTTCGTATGATTGAGTAATCTATGGACATCGACATCAAACGGCTTGCAACCTTAGCCAAATTACAGCTTACCGACGAAGAAATGGAGATGCTCGCACGTCAGCTGCCCGACATTTTGGCATACGTCAGTAAGCTGCAAGAGGTCGACACATCTGGTGTTGATGCGAAAGCGTATCTTACGGACGCGGTAAACGTGCTTCGCGAAGACGTAATCACCTCATCTCGCGAAGAGCGCGACGCGGTTATTGCCGCGTT
Organism: Candidatus Uhrbacteria bacterium; assembly: GCA_943359525.1. Classification (GTDB taxonomy): domain Bacteria; phylum Patescibacteriota; class Patescibacteriia; order UBA9934; family UBA9934; genus CAIKHN01. The sequence goes on along the minus strand of CALRHV010000001.1, from coordinate 90,580 downwards.
CCCAAAGCAGGTCGGCGGTGCAATGGAAGTTCCTGGTGTGTTTGCCGCGTAATCTATGAACACCAATTGGACCGTAAAATCAATTCGGGATTCCGTGAATGGGGGATCGGTAACCGCGCTATCGATAGTCGATGAAGCATTACGTAGAATCGAGGAGAAAGACGGTGAGATCGGCGCATTTCTCGAAGTGTTCGCTACCGATGCACGGAAGGCGGCTAAAGAAGTGGACGCTCGTCACGCAAAAGGAGAGGTCGATCTTCCATTGGCCGGAGTTCCGATTGCGCTCAAAGACAACATGCTCGTGATGGGCCACATCGCGAGTGCCGGTTCAAAGATGCTCGCAGATTATCGCGCAAGTTACACTGCGACCGTTGTTACTCGTCTTCAAGCTGCCGGTGCGATCATCATCGGCCGAACGAACATGGACGAGTTTGCGTTCGGATCATCGACCGAATCGTCGGCATTTCACGTCACGAAGAACCCACGCGACACCTCGAAAGTTCCAGGTGGAACGTCCGGCGGATCTGCTGCTGCTGTGGCCGCAGGAATGATTCCTGCTGCGCTTGGTTCCGATACTGGCGGATCGATCCGTCAGCCATCATCACTGTGTGGTGTTGTGGGAATGAAGCCAACGTATGGTCGTGTTTCGCGCTACGGCTTGATCGCCGACGGTTCCAGTCTCGATCAGATCGGCCCGATTGCAACAACGGTTGAAGACGTTGCGATCGTGTTGTCGATTATTGAAGGAAAAGATTCACACGATGCAACATCGGTTGTTCTTGACGACCTAACATCGGAAAACGTGTCATCCGACCTCGCAGGTGTTCGGATCGGCGTGCCGAAAGAATATTTCATCGACGGAATGGATGAGGACGTTGCCGCGCGAATTCACGAAGCGATCGAGACACTGAAGAAGGGCGGAGCAGAAATCGTGAACATGTCTTTGCCGCTTGCGCCGTACGCGTTGCCGGCGTTCTACATTATTCAGCCGGCAGAAGCGAGCAGCAACTTGGCGCGTTTTGATGGCATGCGCTACGGCAATCGTGGGGAAGGCGCAATCGAGGAAAGTTATCGATCCGCTCGGGGTGCAGGACTCGGCGCAGAAGCAAAGCGTCGCATCATGCTGGGAACATTCATTTTGTCTGCTGGCTACTACGATGCGTTCTACAAGAAAGCGATTGCGGTTCGTGCAGCAATGAAGATGGAATTCGACGCTGCGCTCAAGAAAGTGGATGTCATCGTCGGACCAGTCTCGCCGATTGCGGCATGGGGAATTGGCGAAAAGATGGATGATCCAGTCTCCATGTATCTCGCCGACGTCTTCACCGTCTCTGCAAACATCCTCGGCATCCCAGGTATCTCCGTTCCTTGCGGCACTGCACATGGTTTGCCGGTTGGATTGCAGATTCTTGGAAAGAGTTTTGACGACAATAGAGTATTGCAAGTTGCTGCGGCGTTTGAAGCGTTGCATAATGCATCATGAGTATGAACACCGACGTTGCATCGATGGCATCAGCCGTACTTCCGTACGTCGTCATCGGCATCGTCGGTTTTGTATTGTTATTGATCGCGACAGTATGGCTTCGCAGGGCAATGCGGCGGTGGAGGTTTGGAAGCGAGCGCGATAATGTCGCGAAGCATTGGAAGGCGGTTGAGGATTTAGCGAATCGAGGTGACGCGATGAGTTTGAAGCTCGCGATCATACAGGCCGATGCGGTGCTCGATCTTGCGCTGAAGGCAAAATCGTTTCCAGGAACAACAACAGGGGAGAGATTAAAATTCGCAAGCCGAAAATATCACGACCTTCAACGAACTTTTTGGGCGCGTTCACTCCGAAATACGTTGGTGCATGAAGCAGGATCAGAAATGAAAATCTCGCAAGCGCAAAAAGCAATCGTCGAATTTAAACGAGCGTTGATTGTGTTGGGGGCGCTATGATCCCATATTTCTCCACAACGATTTTCTCCATCGGTCCCCTCACACTCCACGTCTGGGGGCTATTCGTCGCGCTTGGTTTTGTTGCTGGGTCGGCGGCCGGGTGTTGGTTAGCGAAGCGACGAGGCGACGATCCGGCGGTCATTATCGACGTAACGATGTGGTTGGCGATTGCGGGAATGGTTGGTGGCAGACTCGGTCATGTTCTCTTCTACGATCCCGCGTATTACTGGGCACATCCTGTGGAGATTTTCGAGATTTGGAAAGGGGGGCTGTCGGTGTACGGCGGAATTATTCTCGCGTCGATCGTGGGTGTTCTGTATTTGCGTCATCGAAAAGTCGATGTCTTTCGTTACGCCGATGTCATTGCATTCGGTCTTCCATTCGGAAAATGGATTGGCAGAATCGGTTGCTTCCTGATTCACGATCATCCGGGTACGGCGACCGATTTTATCCTCGGCGTGCAGTATCCCGACGGCGTCGTGCGACACGATCTCGGGCTGTATTTATCGATCAACGCGTGTATTCTTGCGATTGTGATGTTCTGGCTTTCGCGAAAAGAGCGTCCAGTCGGAACATATCTTGCAATATTTGCGCTTTGGTATGGCGTTACGCGATTTGGCCTAGACTTTTTGCGCGTGATTGACGTTCGATATTTTGGTTTAACGCCAGGCCAGTATTTCTCAATCGTCCTTTTTGGAATCGGCGCCTTCTTCATAATGTGGATAAAAAGAGGCGCGAGAAACCTCTGAAGCTGATAGACTTCCATCGAACTGTAATATCTACGTATGTCTGATGAAATGAACCAAGTACCGGGGTCTGCACCAATTGAATCTACGCCGATCCAGTCCTCAGCTCCTGGGTTTCTTGACGGAAATCCACGAACGATGTTCACGTTTGGTGTGACGAGTGGAATGGCAATTATTCTTTTATTGAATAATTTTGCTCTCATTTCCAGCGGAGCAATCGACACGGCAGCAAATTCAGCTGTGGCGGCACCAGTAGCCGCGACGGCACCGGTGGCCGCTGCAGCAGCAGGGAAACTCGATCCCGTAACGGACAAGGATCACGTTCGCGGGGATATCAAGAAGGCAAAGGTGGTGTTGGTGGAGTACAGTGATTTCCAGTGTCCGTATTGTGCAAAACATGATCCAACCATGCAGCAGATCGTGAAGGACTACGGAGACGATGTTGCATGGGTATACCGTCACTTCCCATTGTCGTTTCATCCAAATGCGGAGCCAGTGGCACTTGCGAGTGAATGTGCAAGTGAGCAAGGAAAGTTCTGGGAGTTCTCTGATGCAATGTACGCGGACCAGTCTCAGATTTCTGGCGATGCAGCGACATCGACGACATTCGTGAACAAAATCGCTTCGGATCTTAAACTTGATACAAAGAAATTCGCCGACTGTGTGAGCAGCGCGAAGTACCAGAGCGTTGTTGATGCGGGTGCAGCATCCGGCAGAACGGCTGGTGTAAGTGGAACCCCGGCAACGTTCGTGAACGGCACGCTTGTTTCCGGCGCAGTTCCTTACGCGAGTATGAAGAAGATGATTGACGACGCGATTGCGAAGGCAAAATAGCGCATGGCACGATCGGTTCAATGCAAAAGAACGCAGCTCATTTCTGAGCTGCGTTCTTTGTGATTTTACTTCCGGAACTTTCGTGGTGCCGATGGTGCAAATTGATTTGCCGATGGTGCAACGTACGATTGTGTCGTCACTGATGCTGTCATTGGACGAGGCGTCATCGACGGTGCTACCGATGCCGTACCGGTGTCGTATCGCTTTGCGCGATGCTGGCCTTGTGGCACTGGCTTTGAACCGCGGTCGTTGTACTGCTTTTCGTACGCCTTTTGTGGCGCTGCGCCGTACTTTCGCTCGCTTGATGGCGCACCGTACTTTTTCTCTCCGCGAATCCCACGAGCATGAGGATCGTTATCGCGTTCCATTGGTGGAAGGTTGCGATACGCTGGAAGGTTCTTTGGTACAGGCTTCAATGGAATGAGTCCACGAATCACGCGTTCAATACCCTTCACATCGCCACGCTGGTCTGGTGTTGCGAATGAAACCGCCTTACCAGCCATTCCTGCACGGCCAGTACGACCAATGCGGTGAACGTAATCGTCTGGATTGTCTGGCAAATCGTAGTTAATAACGAGGGCAATGCCCTTCACGTCAATTCCACGAGCGGCGATGTCGGTTGCAACAAGCACGCGATACTTTCCGGATTTGAAGCCTTCAAGTGCGCCGCGGCGTTGTGCCAATGAACGGTTTGAGTGCAGCTCGTCCACGGTGTTTCCCATGGCCTGAACGGCGCGAGCGATTTTCTTTGCGCCGTGTTTGGTGCGAGAGAACACGAGGACGGTACCCTCGGTTTCCTTCAAGAGAAGTTCGAGCATGCGTTCCTTGTCGTGTTTTGGGATGAAGATGAGTTCTTGCTCGACGCGTTCTGCAAGTGTGCCTTGTGGGGCAACTTCCACGCGAACCGGTGTGCGCATTGCGGTGTTGGCGATGCGAACAATTTCAAGTGGCATGGTTGCGGAGAAGAGCATTGTTTGACGGTCCTTTGGCACGGTTGCGAGGATTTTTGCGATCTGCGGAGCAAAACCCATGTCCAACATGCGGTCGGCTTCGTCGAGGACAAGAACCTTCACGTCGTCCAAACGAATCGTTTTCTGCTCAAGATGATCAATAAGACGACCAGGAGTCGCAACGATAACGTGTGGCTTTGTTTGCAAGGCCTTCTTTTGGAGGTGCATTGAAGCGCCGCCAATAAGCACTGCAGTTTTCATGCCAATACCTGCGCCGAGCTTTTTGAGGTTTTCATCCACCTGCAGTGCAAGTTCGCGCGTAGGCAAAATGACCAAGCCACGACCTTTAAACTGGGCAAGGCGTTGGATCATTGGAATGCCGAATGCGAGCGTTTTCCCCGTACCGGTTTGGGCAATACCAATCACGTCGTTTCCGGCAACCGCCACTGGAATGGACTGGTGCTGAATTGGCGTTGGTGTGGTGTACCCGTGTTTCGTAAGGATCTCGAGAAGCGTTGGCGCAATGCCAAGTCCTTCAAAGCCGCTTGGTGCGGCTGTGGTTGTGTGTGTCATGAAAGAATGTCAGTGAGAACGTGAAAGATTCAATCGAAACGATGAAATCAGCAAGTTCTCTTGAATAGAGTGCTTGATTTCTCGTTTCGCGGTATCGCGGACAGAAATCCGGTCGTATTGTGCACGTGGCACAACGGACAGATTCGACACTGAGGACGAATCAAAGCAACGAAAGAGTACCATGTTCTCGCGTTTTCCGCAAGGATTCGCCCAATTTACGCTGCGTTTCCTGCAATAAATCCTGTCGTCCAGCAGAGTTGGAGGGAGTAGCCACCGGAGGGGCGGACGATGTGGAAGAGGTCACCGGTGAGGAAGAGATTGGAGACGATTTTGCTTTTCATCGTCTGCATCGACACTTCGGAGAGAGGAACTCCGCCGTCGGCGATGATGGCTTTGTCCATGCCAAGGAGGCCGTCGATAGGGAAGGAAAGATCCTTGAATGCTTTGACGAGACGGGAACGTTGTTCCTTGGTGACGCTGTTCACTTGCATATCGGGGTCGATTTCAGCGACCACCAATGATCGATTCACGATTCCGGTAAGCAGCATTCCCGCGAATACGTTCTTGATCATCGTGTTCTTGTGCGCGTCGAAGAGCTCGACAAGATTTCGGCTGAGTGTGCCTTCGTCGAGGGTAGGGAAGAGATCAAGATGTGCGACGACTTCGCCCTCGGGGAGCAGATCGGCGACGCCTTTTGCGGAGTGCAGCACGGTTGGCCCGGAGATCCCGAAGTGTGTAAAGAGAATAGAGCCCTTTTTGTTGAATGCTTTACGGCCGTCGACGGTAAACGAAATCTTCACGTCTTTGACCGTGATCCCTTGGAGATCGGTCACCCAACGCTCACGAACCGCAAGCGGAACGAGTGACGGTGTTGGAGTAACGACGGTGTGGCCGAGTTTGGAGAGCCACGGGAATCCGTCGCCAGTTGATCCGGTTTCTGGATGCGACGATCCGCCGGTGGCGAAGATATACGAGGTCGCAGTGTACGTAACGTTTCGAGTTGAAACAGAAAGAATTTCATTCTCGAAGAAATCGATTTTGATGACAGGGGAGGAGGTTTGAATTCTGACGTGGTGCTTTTTGCATTCGTCGAGGAGGAGATTCGTCACGTCGGGAGCCGAGTGAGTGATCGGAAACGCGCGTTTACGAGCTTCGGTGATGAATGCTAGCCCTCGTGAATTGAAGTAATCGAAAGTTTCTTGAACGCCGAACTGGGAGAATGCAGAAAGCAGGAACTTCTTTGCATCGCCGTAGTTATCGGAAAACAGATGTGTGTCGAACTCGGCGTTGGTAATATTGCACCGTCCGCCACCGGAAATCGACAGCTTTCGTCCGCACTCCGGATTTTTTTCGAGTATCAAAACCCGCTTGCCACGGCTTGCCGCGGTCGCCGCAGCCATAAGCCCGGAAGCTCCGCCGCCAATAACGATGACGTCGAAATGTTCTGAATCGTCGAATTGCATGGAAGGATAATATCAGCTATTCTTCCGTCACCCAAATACGGAAGGGTCGCATAGTGGCCTAGTGCGCACGCCTGGAACGCGTGTATACCGCAAGGTATCGAGAGTTCGAATCTCTCCCCTTCCGCCAACAAAGAATCGCCTCCGCGGTTCTTTTTTGTTACACTGGCGGTATGAAAGTCACATACGATAAAAAGGTGATGCACAGCCCGTTGGCCGTTTTGCGGAAGGCGGGGTATTCGGCGTTTACGGATCCGCAGAGCGGAGAGAATAGTTTTGTGTTGCGTTTGACGGGGGAGTTCTATCCTCGATTTCATTTGTACGTCGATCATAAAGGCGACGAAGTACTGTTCAGCTTGCACCTTGATCAGAAGAAGCCGTCGTACGGATCAAATCACGCACATAGCGGTGAATATGAGGGGCCGATGATCGATAAGGAGATGCGTCGAATTGACGGATGGGTGAATCACGTGGAGCCGTCCTCCTCTTAACTTTTTTCTGATATTGTGTTAGCGTGACGTGTCCATTTCGGACGAAGAGAGTTCACTGCAGAAGAAGGAGCCTTCCATGTCCCAGTTCCTGTGTGTTGTTCGTTCATGCGAAGTCGTCGATTCCGGCAAAGGTGAACCGCTGGTGGAGTTTACGATTTTCGTGGACGCCGACGGCAAGATCTACCGTCTGTGCACCGAACGCGGCCTTCCGCTCCGCGTAATGCACTTCGCTGGAAAATCGCGTGAACAGATCGCGCTCCTGTTCGCGCCCGGCGCGATGTTCTCGGCTGAGCTCTCCTACGTTCCGGCGTCGGTTCGTCGCGAGGGGATCTATCAGTCCAACGATCGGGTGGTCAACCCGAAGGCGATCGCGTTTCAGCGTGCGGCAACGAACGTTCGTTCCCCAGACGGAACCGGCACGTGGGAACGGAAGAGCGATTCCGTTCGAGCGTAGTTCGATGCACACGACAGACGAGACGCGGCCCTACGCACGGGCCGCGTTTTCGATTCCGAACAAAAATATTTCTCGTCAAGTGAGTGATACACATGTGGATGATTCCGCTTCACGCTTTCTTCATGCGTTTGTACAATGCATCACATCAATGCGCTGCCGATGATCTTGTGCGCCGTCACTAGTCTCGACATCTATGCGTGTCACGTCTCCAGCGTTCTTTAGTGGTGAGATGATCCCCGCAAAATATACTTGCGATGGGAAGGATGTGAATCCAGAACTTGTGTTCGACGATGTGCCTGGCGACACGCAGAGCATTGCGGTGTTGGTGGACGACCCGTCGTCGCCTTCTGGAAATTGGTTGCATTGGAGTGTGTGGAATATTTCTCCAACAACGCGAGTTGTTCGCGAAAACAGTATCCCGCAAGGAGCACGTGAAGGAGAAACAGATTTCAGCGAGGTTGGTTATGGCGGTCCATGCCCAGGAGTTGGTGAACATGAATATCGTTTCATCGGCTATGCACTCGATTGTATTTTGGACATCGGCCACGGCGCGCCACGCCAAGTGATTGAAGACGCGATGGAGGGGCACATTTTGGCACAAGGCACGCTTGAGGGCAGATATCAACGACAAAAGATCCGCGCAATGATGCACGCCACGGCGTAGCATGGTAGTCTACGCATCATCTATGTCGATCCATCTTTTTAACACTCTTGGCCGAAAGAAACAGGCCTTTGCGCCGTTGGTGCCGGGAAAAGTAGGGATCTATAGTTGTGGTCCAACCGTGTACGACTTTGCGAGCGTTGGAAACTTCCGATCATTCCTCTTTGCTGACGTTCTCCGAAGAATGTTCGAGGCGAACGGTTTCGCAGTGACGCAGGTGATGAACATCACCGACGTCGGGCATCTCGTAGGCGATGCTGATGAAGGCGAAGACAAGTTGGAGAAGGGCGCAAAGCGTGAGGGAAAGAGTGCGTGGGATGTTGCGGCAGAATACACGAAGGCATTCGTTGAGGACTCGAAGAAATTAAATATCGAAGTGCCGCACGTTAGCCCGAAGGCGACGGATCATATCGCAGAACAAATCGCGTTCATCGAATCAATCGAGAAAAACGGTTACACCTACATCATCGGTGATGGCGTGTACTTTGATACGTCGAAGCTTGAACACTACGGTCAACTTTCAGGTCAATCACTCGATGAAAAGGAAGGCGGATCGCGCGTGGCGATCGGCGATAAGAAACACGCAACAGACTTTGCGCTGTGGAAATTTTCACCAGCGGGCGAAACGCGTCAGATGGAGTGGGAATCGCCGTGGGGAAAGGGTTTTCCAGGATGGCACATTGAGTGTTCGGCGATGGGCGAAAAATATCTTGGTGTGCCATTCGACGTGCACACCGGCGGCATCGATCACATCGCTGTTCACCACGAGAACGAGATTGCGCAAACGCTTGCGGCACGAAATTGTCTTGAAGCGAATTTTTGGATGCATAACGAGTTTTTGCAGATCGATGGCGGAAAGATGAGCAAGTCACTGAACAACACGTATACTGTCGCCGATCTCATCGAGCACAAGATTCATCCGTTGAGCTTCCGTCTCTTCATCCTTGGTGCAAACTATCGAACGCCACAGAACTTCACATGGGATGCGGTCGGCGCCTCGCATACTGCGCTCGGCAACATTCGAAACGCGGTTCGTGATTTACCAAAGCCGAGCGATGCAGATGCAGAATCGATGGCACAGTTCATGGAACATGTGAACGATGATCTAGATACACCGAACGCGCTCGCGATCTTTTACGGCGTGCTCAACCATCCATCGATGGAGCGATCGGTGAAATCGGCAACGCTGCTTGCGATGGACGAGGTGCTGGGGCTCGCACTCGAAGATGTCGTCGCACGACCACTCACGATTCCGGGTGCCGTCGAAAAATTGGTGAGCAATCGTGAGGTAGCGCGATTGAGTAAAGACTGGAAGAAATCCGATGAATTACGGGACGAGGTGTTAAAGCTTAGCTTTGACATCGACGACACGCTAGAAGGGCAGAAGGTGAAGGAGGTTTGGTAAAGCAGAATGCCCCAGCAACTCTTGCGAGCTGCCGGGGCATTTTCGTGCGTTGGTGATCACGCGATCCGACGGATGGGACATGGACGGCGCGTTCCTCCGATTTCCCGGATGTGATGTTCGGCCTCCCATCGACGATCGAGATCGGTTTGTGTCGGCGGTCCGTTGCCGCCGTCTAAATGCTCCCAGGCAAAGCCGAGGACGAGAAGCACGACGTCTTCTGGATAGGTGTTCGTCGTCACGAAGTGCATGTCTCCGTGTGAACCGTGTGGGATAAGCCACATGCACTCATGGCGCTCGTTGGGCCGAATGCCGGTGAGTCGAATGCCCGTGTTCGGGATCGGACAGGGATTTTCGCTCAGGCAGTAGAACCCCACGCGCGCCGGGTTGATCTTGACGATCTCGTGGAACGTTCGCCGAGCGTAGGTTTCCGCGAATCGATCACCCATGCTCGCTCGGTAGTCCTGTTCGTGTACTTCGTACGGCAAGAAGATGATGACGTTTGTTCCTCTTACCATCGCCTCGCGGAATGCGGCGACTATCGGCGCGTTGGGATGTTCGAATCCCCAGGCAGATGGCCACCGATCAGTGTGCTCAATGAGGATCGCGGTATCGCGCCCGGCCCACCGTCGTACGAAGGACACGAGTGGCGGATAGACCGTCCCGTCCGGAGCGGTTGAGACCGGCTGATGGAGCCGAGCCTCGAGCGCGTGTTGTTCTGCCTCATTTTTGCAGAGCCGCACGACGATCTGACGTATCATCTTGCCACTGAGTTTGTACCGACCAGTTTTGATTCCGCTAAGAATCGGGCTTGAGATTCCGAGATCGTCGGCGCGAACCCTGTCCGTAGTGGCGTGCGCGACCTTGATCCGATCATTGTGTGCGTTGAGCGCCTCGACGAGTACGGTGTAGACGGGTGAGACTTGACGGGTGGACTTACGCATTCAAAACCTCCTTGAAATGCGACGATGAATTGAACCATAAAATCACAAGATTGTCACGAATTGTCCAGTATTGACGGAAAAGCGCAACGCCCGACGATCCATGTAGGACCAGCCGGGTGGCGCTGTTGGATATGGCGTGATCCTTTGAGTGGGTTGGGACGAGATGGCGCAAATGGTGGGAGCGCGGGGTATCACGACAGAAATCGATACCTCGTATTTTGGGGTTTTAAAACCTGGCAACACAACGCGCTCTGAATGTGAAATCGCTGAAAAGTGAGATCGATTTGTAAAATACACGATTGGTGATCGTAGATGGCGTTATCGTCAGCCCTGTAGATTGTCAGAATCAGCTAGTGATTTCTTTCTGCGAAGCATTCGCATTACCAAAGTGCCTGTTTGAAATCGAGTACCCCCAAGCTCGCAAGCCCCCTCCAACTCCCCCATCCCCATCCGGGGACAAGTAAATGGGGGAGGGCTATCACCGCTTCCTCACAACCCATCCAAGATCAGATCACCTCCCTCCGAGTCCCTTTTTCGATGTTGTATACTACTCGCATGCCTGAACTTGAACGCGTTTCGAATGTCTTGCCGAGAGCAGAAACACCAGCCACTGGCGCGGTGGAAGCTTCTGTTGAGAAGGAGGCGAATGTTTCTCCACAGCAGAATGAGGCTCCAGCAAGCGTTGCAGCTCCTGCGCAATCCGCCGTTCAGCCCACGGTGCCGTCGCAATCCGCCACCGATCCTCGTTCAAAGATGCTCAAGGACGTGGAGGGAATTCTTTCTGATGGTCTCGTCGACGTGTACAAGGCGTTGCCAAAGGATCGTCAGCTCATCTTCCGTCAAAAGGGTGAAGAGATCGCGAACAAGATCACTGACATGATCATTTACGGGAAAGTGAAGGTGAAAGAGGTGTGGAAACTGGTGATGGAATGGCTTGGAAGTTTGCCGGGAATCAACAAATATTTCTTAGAACAAGAAATGAAGATTAAAACCGATCGCGTGATGATTTTCGCGGAATCGGCTCATCCATAAATGCTTTTGTGGCGAACACCTACGGCCTTAACGACCTTGCGCCAACACTTACGCCGGCGGCAGCAACGTCATCACTCGGCGATATTTTTCCAATGCTCATTATCGCGGCTGTCGCTGGAGCTATCCTTGTTGCTGTCGTTTTATTCATCCGTTCCCGTCTTATTGCGCAAAGCCATCTTCGCGGTGGGGAAGACTCGACTATTACACTCATGGTGACGATTCCCCGATTTCGAAATCAAGAAGATGCAAAACAGAATGAGGCAACGTCGCAAATCAAGGAACAGATCGCAATGGCTGAGGGCATTTACGCGGCGGTTGGGGGACTGAAGCCTCATCACGGAATCGTGTCCTGGTTTCTTGGACGGTCCGACGCAGTCGCGCTAGAAATCGTTGCCCACAAAAAATTAGTCACATTCTACGTGTCGCTTCCAAAGGGCATGCGCGAGTTCTTCGAACAACAACTCCATGCACAGTGGAGCGACGCGCAGTTTGAGGAGGTGTTGGATTACAACATGTTCTCGCCACAAGGGACGATGCTTGGTGGCTACGTCACGCTGAAGCGTCGAAGTGTGTTTCCGGTGAAGACGTACAAAGATCTTGAAAGCGATCCGTTGAACCCACTCACAAACGCGATGAGCAAGGTTGCGGAAACTGATGGAGTTGCAATTCAATATGTCATTCGTGCAACGCATCACGGTTGGCGTGATAAGGGGGCGAAGATTGTTCGTCATATGCAAGAGGGAATGAGTCTGCACGAGGCTGAACACGGCGGGAATTTCTTTACCGGTTGGCTTGGAACAAAGGAATCAAAGGAGAAGGAAGAGCAGAAGCGAAAGGAACGAAAACTCAGCCAAGCAGAAACAAAAATGCTCGAAGGCATTGAGAACAAAATCTCGAAGGCCGGTATGGAGGTGAATATCCGCATTATCGCTTGCGGATCCACGCCCGACATCGCGAAGTCGTACCTGGACAACGTATTTTCCGCGTTTAACCAATTCAACATCTACGAATTCGGAAACTCTTTCACGAAAGTAATCCCTCGCGGAAAGGACGGCATCTTGAAGGACTTTATCTATCGCCGATTCTCCGAAAAGCATTCCATCGTGTTGAACACAGAAGAGATGGCCGGTTTGTGGCACATACCATTGCCGTCCACCGACACCCCAAACATTCGTTGGATGTTGGCACGTATCGCACCAGCGCCGCTGAACATGCCAACGGAAGGATTGCGTATTGGAACAAATAACTATCGCGGCAGAGAAACGGTGGCGCGTCTTGGTATAAAGGATCGTCGTCGACATCTGTACATTATTGGAAAGACAGGATCTGGAAAATCTGAATTCATTCAGAATCTTGTTGCGCAAGATATCGCAGATGGTCATGGCGTTGCCGTTATTGATCCGCACGGAGATTTGGCGGATAACTGTTTAGCGCTGGTGCCAAAGGATCGCATTGATGATGTGATTTACTTCAATCCAGGAGACAAGGAGCGACCATTCGGATTGAACATGTTGGAGTTCGATCAAAACTTTCCGGATCAAAAATCACAGGTTACTGAAGAAATGCTTGCGATTTTCGATCAGCTGTACGATCTGAAGGCCACCGGTGGTCCAATGTTTATTCAGTACGTGAGCAATGCGATGTTACTCTTAATGGACGATCCTGACAGTGGTTCGACGCTCATCGAAATCGCGAAGGTACTTACTGACGATGAATATCGCAAAATGAAGTTGTCAAAGTGTAAGAGCCGCCTCGTCATTGATTTCTGGGAGAAGCAGGCAGAGAAGGCCGGCGGAGAAGGGTCGCTCGCGAACATGGTGCCGTACATTACGTCGAAGTTCAGTCAGTTCGTGAATAATGAATATATTCGGCCGATTATTTCTCAGCAAAAGAGCTCGATAGATTTTACCGATGTTCTCAATTCGGGAAAGATTCTCATTGTGAACTTGAGCAAAGGAAGTATTGGTGAGTTTTGTTCGTCATTAATTGGCGGCATTTTAGTTTCAAAACTGCAGATTGCGGCCTTTAGTCGCGGGTCGATTCCGGAAGAACAGCGTAAAGACTTTTTCTTGTATATCGACGAGTTTCAGAACTTCGTGAATCCGTCTATTGCAACGATTCTTTCCGAAGCACGTAAATATCGTTTGGGTTTGATTATGGCGCACCAGTACATGGGTCAGTTGGTAAAAAATGGTGACACAAAAATCCGTGATGCTATTCTTGGAAACGTCGGCTCGTATCTTGTGGCGAAGGTTGGCCCAGACGATACGGAAGTGCTTGGAAAGATATTCGAGCCAGTGTTCAGTCAATACGATCTAATGAATGCTCCAATGTGGACATGGAGCGCTCGTGTGCTCGTCAAGGAAAACCAAGAAAAGCCATTTACCTTAAAGGCCGATCCACCAATTAGAGGCAGCAAGGAAATGGCAGACGGACTCAAGCAGATTTCTCGTTTGATGTACGGTCGAGATAGGCAGGAAGTCGAAGACGAAATGTACGCCCGTTCTGGCACTGCGGCGCTGCGAACAAGCGCTCCAGCTGCACCATCTGAGCCTCCGGCGGAGTTGTAATTGGTGCACCGTGCTTTACGCCGGGGGTAATATAGGGTATACTGTATTCTTGAGTACTGGTGCCCTTGTTGGTATCTTCTCCTGTTGTTTCCGATAAAAATTACGAATTATCCCGGTTCGATTGTGCCATTTCACGTGTTACGTCCCTCGCATTTGTGGTTCTTTCTGTTGTTTCGATCTGGCATGTGCCTTATCGAAGCCCTCAGGCGCGAGCGTCCTAAGACGATCAGAGTATTTCATTATCACTTCCGTCATTGCGAGGAGGGTAATCCTGACGAAGCAATCTAGGCCACTACAATCCTGGATTGCCGCGTCGAACGATTACGTTCTCCTCGCAATGACTGAATGAAAAGAGATTCTCATGTAATTCTTTCACCGAGTTTTCGATTATTGATCGGAGACTCATCAATTTATTATGGTTAATTCACCACGTTCTACATCAGGTCCACGTTCAGCAGGAGGAGGCAGAGGCGGTCGCCGCGGAGGCAGAGGCGCAGCCTGGAAAACTCCAGACACAAAACATCCACGCACCGGTCATGGTGTGGCATATGGCAAGCTTGAGCTTACGCCGAAAGATCACTATTCCATTCATAAGCCAGATCACAAACAGGATGTTTTGCGCGTGATTGTGATGGGTGGAAATGAGGAAGTCGGAAAAAACATGACCATTCTGGAATACGGCGACGATATCATTATCGTCGACATGGGTATTCAGTTCGGTGAAGAGCACATGCGCGGGATTGACGGCATTGTGCCAGATCTTTCATACCTTAAGGGCAGAGAGAAAAATGTTCGCGCCGTGATTATCACGCACATGCACATGGATCATATTGGCGCCATTCCGTACCTCATGCCACTCTTGCCAGGAGTTCCTTTGTTCTCTGCACCAATTACTCTTGCGCTCATTGCAAAGAAATTGGAATACACACCGGATATTAAAGTAGACATGCGCCCGATTGACGAAGTGTCCACGCTTGAGCTTGGAAACTTTACCGTTTCCTTTATTGGCGTTTCGCACTCTGTGCCGTCTGCGCTTGCTATTGTTATCGCGACCCCATGCGGAATGGTTGTCCATACCGGCGACTTCAAAGTAGACCTCGATCCAAAGGATGCCGACGGAAAGCGCTACCTTGAACAAATGAAACAGCTTGGAAGCAAGAACGTTCTTGCGCTGCTTTCAGATTCCACAAATGCAGGCCAGAGCGGTAATCAGCTCATGGAGCGTGACGTGATGAACGATTTGGATGCAATTATTTCGCAGGCAAAGGGTCGTTTGCTGTTTGGAATGATCAGTACGAACGTTGTGCGTTTGGCGCAGATCATCACCATCGCAGAAAAATACGGAAAGTATGTTGCGGTGGGTGGCTTGAGTTTGAAAACAACGCTCGAGATTGCACAGAATCTGGGATACATCAATCCAACTCCGGGAACAATCCTGGATATTACCGAAGTAAAGAATTTCCCACCAAACAAAGTGTTGGCCATTTTCCCTGGCGCACAAGGGGAACAGAATGCAGCGTTCTTCCGCTTGGCGGATAATGACTTGCGCGATGTTCGCGTGATGCCGGGAGATTCGGTGGTGTTTTCGTCTTCCGTTATTCCTGGAAACGAACGCACAGTGCAGTTTATTACGGACAAGTTCTATCGCCTTGGCGCAAAGGTGGTGAACTATCGCATGCTCAATATTCACGCTGGTGGCCACGCAAAGGCAGCCGATCTTGGTGAAGTGGTAAAAATGGTAAAGCCAAGATATCTCATTCCAATTGAAGGGCACCACGCGTTTTTGCATCATCATGCTGCTGCGGCAACGGCAACGGGATTCTTGCGAGAAAAAATCATGATCGCAGACAATGGTCAGATCATGGAATTTGATAAAGATGGTGTTGGTACGCTCACAAAAAAGAAAATTCCAACGGATCCAATTTTCGTAGACGGCAACATGTACGACGTCGTAGACGGCGAAACATTGCGTGAGCGAAAGCGTTTGGGCGACGAAGGTGTGATGGTTATCGACGCAATCGCGAAGGACGGCAACATTGTCCAGGTGAATATCGCAACCCTCGGCTTCCGCAAAGAAACGTTGTTGCCGTCGGTTGAAAAAACCGTCACCGATTTCTTGAAGCGCGAGTTCCCAAAGGTTCGTCTCCAGAAAGATCCACAAGGATTGCTCCAAGATCGCCTGGAAAAGATGATCGAAACCGACATGAAAGCCGCCCCATACGTGGCATTGTCGATTGCGCAGTAAAATCAAACAGAATCCGGAATCGAAAGGTTCCGGATTTTGTATTCGCCTTCGTTCTCTTTTTCCCCTACAATTCCTTCATGCTCGACCCTAAAGATGAGATTAAACAGAAGCTGGATGTTGCCGAGGTGCTTGGCGACTATATTCAGTTAAAACCGGCTGGGGTGGGGAGTTTGAAGGCGTTGTGCCCGTTCCATGCGGAGCGCACGCCAAGCTTTCATGTGTCTCGCGAGCGCCAAAGCTGGCATTGTTTTGGATGCGACAAGGGTGGAGATATTTTCAGCTTTGTCATGGAAATTGACGGCCTCACATTTCCCGAGGCGTTGCGTCATCTTGCGCTTAAGGCTGGCATCGAGCTCCCGGCGTACAAACCTCGGCCAGAAGACCACACCAAGGAGCGATTGATTGCGATGCACAGCGTTGCCGCGCAATTCTATGCATCGATTTTGGCGGATGCGCCGTTCGGTGAAACAACACGTGCATATGTTTCCAAGCGCAATATTCCTGCAGATCTTGTCGCGAAGTTCAAACTCGGTGCTGCGCCAGATAGCTGGGATGCACTCGTAACGTGCCTTCATCGGAACGGGTACACCGATGCAGAGATCGTGCAGGGCGGTCTCGGCTTACAACGAAAGAGCGGATCAGGAATCGTCGATCGATTCCGAAACCGGCTGATGATCCCGCTGTGCGATGCCGCGGGGAATGTTGTCGCGTTCACCGCTCGTCAGCTTCCTGGCGCAACGGAACTTGATGGCCCGAAGTACATGAACTCACCGGAAACGCCGATTTATAAGAAGGGCGACATGTTATACGGATTGCATCTCGCAAAAGTGGGAATGCGCGAGAAGAAGTCGATTATTGTTGTTGAAGGAAACCTCGATGTCATCGCATCGCACAAAGCCGGAGTTGAGAATATCGTCGCATCATCGGGAACGGCATTGACGACCTCGCAGCTTCGAACTGTGGCGCGATACACAAAATGCATCATCTTTGCGCTCGATGAAGACGCTGCGGGATTCGCTGCGGCAAAGCGTGTACTCGATCTCGCACTCGAACTGCAGAAGGATCCGAATGCGCCGCAGTTCGAAATTCGATGTCTCATCATCCCAGACGGAGCCGGGAAAGATCCTGACGAGATCGTGGAGAAGGATCCCGATCTTTGGAAGAAAATCACTGCACGATCGGAAGACGTTATCGAATACGTGTTTACGAAGCGTCTTCGAGGATTCGAGGATGGATCGGGAGCTGCGAAGATCGAGGCACGGAAAGCGCTCGTCGATGAATTATTGCCGTACGTTGCGAAGCTTCAGCGACCGGATAGCCGACATTTATATCTTTTGAGGATGAGCGATGCCACGCACGTTGATATCGATTCTCTTCAGCAGATGCTGGCTGCGAGAGTGGCTCCAACGAAGGGCACGGCCGGAAAGGCGCCGGTTTCGATCGCCCCGATCGTGGCGTTACCGATCGTTCCGGACACGAAAATCGACCAGGCGGCTGCGTTTCTCTTTGGAGTCGCCCTGCGATATGAGGGCTTTACGAAGGAGATTTTGTCTGTGATTAGCGAAGAAATGCTCTCAAGCGACTTGTGGAAAACGCTGTACAACGCTTTGGGGATTGTGTATCATGCGGCCGAACAGCTTCCTCATTCGTCAGCACCCCAACAAACTCTTTTTACGCGACTTCGGACCTGGCTCGATGCACAAGGTAAATTGCGGGAGACATCCGCAGTGAACGCCTTGGCCCTCCGCATGGACGAGCTCTTGGTCGGACTTTCGCCTACAGAGGTGCGACAAGAAGCGGACAGAAATATCACGATTGTTTCCCAAGAGCGACATCGTATTTTGCGATCCGCCTTGGAGCGCGACATCCGTGAAGCCGAGTTGTCTGGAGACAACGAAAAGCTTCAGCAGTTGATGCGCGCTTATCGCGACCTGATTACTCGAAAATAATCTGCGATTCGTCGCGGTTTTTGGGTCTTAGGCGTTTTGACCGCTTTATGCCAACAAAGAAAGGGAAGAAGATGACCGGGAAGGCTTTTGTAAAATCTTTGAAGAAACCCGTGAAAAAAATCACGAAGAAGCCTATTGCGAAACCCGCGACGAAGCCCGTCGCAAAAAAGCACGTTGTTCAACCAAAGCCAAAGCAGAAGGAAAAGCCAAAGCACAAAGGAAAGCCATTTACTCCGCATCCAGACAAGAAATCACCTCCTCCAACCGAGGAAGTATTGGCTCGTGTGGTTGAGCGTGGAATGACTCGCGGATTCGTGACAGAGAATGAGGTGCTTTTCGCTTTTGGATTCGTTGAAGATCACCTCGAACTTTTCGAGGAATTTCTCGATCGCCTTGAGCGCAAGGGTTTGCACTTCGTGGAAATGAAGGAGGGTTTTCTTGGCGGAAGCAAGTCGCGCGACGACGTGTACGACAAGTTGCGTATTCACGTCGATAAGAAGGCGGACAACTCGGTGTCGTCGGAACTCACACAGGATTCAATTCAGATGTACTTGCGCGAGATCGGAAAGATTCCATTGCTGACTGCCGACGAGGAAGTCGCGCTCGCAAAGCGCAAGGAACGGAATGAGAAGGAGGCTGAGCGACGTCTCATCGAGGCGAACCTTCGTTTGGTGGTTTCTATCGCAAAGAAGTTCGTTGGAAAGCAGCTTTCATTGCTCGACCTCATTCAAGAGGGAAACGTTGGACTGTTCCGTGCGGTGAAGAAGTTTGAGTATCGAAAGGGATACAAATTCTCCACGTACGCCACATGGTGGATTCGTCAGGCAATCACGCGTGCCTTGGCCGACCAGTCGCGAACCATTCGTATTCCGGTCCACATGGTCGAGACGATTAACCGTTTCAAACAGATCGAGCGTCGCCTCATCCAGGACCTTGGTCGCGAACCGCTTCTCGAGGAGCTCGCCGCGGAAATGGACATGTCGTTGGAGAAAGTTCAGCACATTCAAAAGATTTCGCAGGAAACCGTTTCGCTTACCACAAGCGTTGGTGACGATGACGACGATTCCACACTCGAGGATTTCATTGAAGACACAAAGAACCTCGCACCAGACAAAGCCGCAGCTCGTCAATTGCTTCGCGACTACGTGCACGAGGCAATGCGTGATCTCACCCCTCGCGAACAGAAGATTCTCGAAATGCGTTTCGGCCTTGAAGACGGCGTCTCACACACCTTGGAAGAAGTTGGTCGCGAATTCGACGTCACCCGCGAACGCATTCGTCAGATTGAAGCAAAGGCACTCGAAAAAATTCAGCAGAAGGATATTATTCAGAAGTTGAGGGATTACTAACGATCGATAAGTAAAAAAACCGGACTCATGATGAGTCCGGTTTTTTTGTGTGAATTACGCCGTGTTTCCAGCTTTCTTTCGGCCGTGTTCGGTGAGGTGTTGTTTGCGGATGCGGACGTTCTTTGGGGTGACTTCAACGTATTCGTCGCGGTCGATGTATTCCAGGGAGCGTTCAAGGTTCATGTCGATTGGCGGAACCATAACGACGATGTGGTCGGCGCTCGATGCACGCATGTTGGTGAGTTTCTTTTCACGCACTGGGTTCACGGTCATTGTCTCTTTCATGGATGCACCAATCACCATGCCTTCGTACACTTCCGTTCCAGGGGCGACGAACAGTGGGCCGCGTTCCTGAACCATTGCAAGAGCGTATGGAGTGGTGGTTCCAGGGAATCCAGAAATGATGCTTCCTGTAGAACGGCGATTGATTTCGCCTTTGTGTGCGGCGTAGTGCGAGAAGATGTGGGAAAGTGTTCCTTCGCCTTTCGTATCGGTCATGAACTCTGTGCGGTAGCCGAGCAATCCACGTGTTGGCATGACGTACTCCAGTCGTGTTGAACCATTTTCGCTCATGAGATTCGTCATTTCGCCTTTGCGCTTGCCGAGCTTTTCAATGACGGTTCCAGAGTATTCATCTGGGACGTCGACGATGATGGCTTCCATTGGTTCCATTTTTACGCCATTTTCCTCGCGCATAATAACTTCTGGCTGGGAAACCTGCAGTTCGAACCCTTCACGGCGCATTTGTTCGATAAGAACAGAAAGGTGCATTTCACCACGACCAGAGACTTTGAAATCGTCTCCAGCGCTTGGGAATTCCACGTGCAAGCCAACGTTTACTTCAAGCTCGCGTTCCAAACGGTCACGAATCTGACGCGATGTCACAAGCGTTCCTTCGCGGCCAGCGAATGGGGAATCGTTCACCATGAAGTTCATGGCAAGCGTTGGTGCGTCAATGGAAAGTGTTGGCAATGCTTCTGCATCTGCTTTTTCCGCGATGGTTTCACCTACGTAGATATTTGGGATACCAGCAACCTGCACAATGTCTCCGGCTTCAGCAGTCTCAACCTCTACTTTCTGTAAGCCTTTGTGCGTGTAGAGCTTGGTGACTTTTTGTGTTTCGCGGGTACCGTCTTGTTTAATAACAGTGACACTCATTCCGCTTTTGATGATTCCTTCAACAATACGACCTACACCGATACGACCGACGTAGTTGTCGTACTTCAAGTTTGCAACCTGCATGCGCATTGGCGCTGTGGTGTTGCTCTGCGCTGGGGGAACCGTCTTCAAAATGAGGTCGAAGAGGGGACGAAGATCCTTGCTTTCGTCGGAAAGTTCCATTTTTGCAACGCCGTCACGACCAATAGTGTAGATGTGCTTAAAGTCGAGCTGTGCATCGGTTGCGCCAAGTTCCACGAAAAGGTCGAAAATCATGTTCAGCACGTGATCTGGGCGTGCGGTTGGTTTGTCGATTTTGTTAATAACGACGATTGGCTTCAAGCCGAGCGCGAGACTCTTGCGGAGCACGAACTTCGTTTGTGGCATTGGGCCTTCGTACGCATCGACGAGAATAAGCACCGAGTCCACCATGCGGAGCACGCGCTCAACCTCGCTTCCAAAGTCGGCGTGGCCTGGGGTGTCCACGATGTTGATTTTGATGCCGTCCACCATGATCGCGGTGTTCTTGGCATAAATGGTGATGCCGCGTTCGCGCTCCAATTCATTGCTATCCATGACACAGTCCTGGATAACATCGCGATCCGTGAAGGTTCCGGACTGCTTGAGCATGGCGTCGACCAAGGTGGTCTTGCCGTGGTCAACGTGAGCGATAATTGCGATGTTGCGAAATTCCATACTGGCGAAAATCAAAAGGGGCAATGCCCCAAAACTTGGCCAAAGTATGCCAGTTTTTGGGATTGGGGTCAAGGAATGACGGGGATAGTGTTTAGGATTTGAGATCCTTAAAGGAGAAGATATCCTCGATCGGAATCGCGAAGTATGCGGCGATTTTATGAGCAATGAGCAATGTTGGCTGGGTTTTTCCAGATTCCAATGCAGAAAGTGTTTGACGGGAGACTCCGAGCGCCTTTGAGAGAGCGAGCTGGGAGATCCGATCGGAGGATCGATAGAAGTTCAGTCGAGAGATATATCGGAGGGGCATAGGAATATGAAGTGAACTGAATCTTGGAATGGGTTGGGAGGGGAGTGATCTTGATCTTTTAATGGGGTTGTGGCGACGAGACGGTGGTATTATCGGTGGCTTGGGGTGTTCAATTTCACAATCCAGGAGTGTAAAGAGGAGTTTACACTTCTTCGATCGAAAAGCCCAATAAAAGTTGCAAAAGGAATGTAAAGAGGTCTTTACACTCGAGAAATGCAAAATTGCACACCCAAGCTGGGCAAGTCACACATATCGCACTGCATTTCTCCATTCCAATCCTCAAAGGATCAGTTCAGTTTTGTCTTCTGTAATAACCATAACACCGCATCGTACGCCCAATACGCCGAGTACCGTATCAGCTTCGCCGTATGCCTCCACTTTAACACCGTCCACGCGAGGCTGCGGTGCTTGTCTTTACTATCACAAAATTGATCCAGGAACGTTGCGTGTTCTACGGCGATAATGTCGTACATTGCGCGGAATGTTCGGTTCCTTTGCATCACGCTCCAAATGAATCGATACAGCATTTGCCGGCGGTAGTAGCTCATGATGCCGCCGTGGGTGTTCATTCGTGTGTGAAGTTGATCGAGCGCATCAGTTTTTCCTCGAAGAAACTGTGGAATGAGAATTGCGGCTTCCTTTCCCGAAATCACCGATCCCTTAATACCGTCGGCTGCAAACGCTCCGCAGAATCCGGCGGCGTCACCAATGAGGAGCACGTTGTTTTTCGAAATCTTTGAACGCGTTCCGCCGATGGGAATATGACTTCCAAATACATATCCAGGTTTCGTAACATCACCATCAATCCGAATATCGCCGCGATCAACAAGCTGCTTGACGAATGTTTCCGTGAGCTGTTTTGCATCCCCGCGATCTTTCATCATCTTTGCGAGCCCGATGCGGAATGCTTTCTTTCCATCAACAATAGTTGGCGACAGCCATCCGCCGTACCCAAGCGAGAACTCGCCGAACCAATAGTGAAAGATCGTTTCCTCCGGTTTCGGGCCTCGCAAAACATCTCCGAAGAACACTTGTTCGTAGCCGAAGAGAAACTTCGTATTTTTCGATAGTCCATTCACGCATTGCGCAACTTTCGAATGCCCGCCGTCGGCGCCAACGAGGAACGCAATATCGATCTCCTCTTCATCGGAGCCCAGCGATCGCACACGAACCCTGGTCGGCTGATCAGTATTATTAACTCCGAGGAATACCGTCTTCGTTCGGAGTGTCACATTCGGCGGCAAGCGATCGGCGAGCGCTTTCACGAGCGCTTTGGTATCTGTCTGATAAATCCATGGTTCGGGCACAGTTGAGACGAACATGTCCTCGAGTCCTGGCGCGATGACAGCAATCGCGGAAATAGGGTTCGTGATGAAATCATGGATCGGGAAAAACGTCGCGAATTCGTCGCGAGTTTTGACGGTAATAAGTCCCGTTGATTCAACCGTCGATCCTGCTTCCGGCTTCGCGTCGACGATGAGGACGCTGAGTTCTTTTGGAAGATGATGGGCGAGGGTCAGTCCAGAAAAGCTCGCGCCTATAATACAAATATCGTATGGCATAGATTACTCCGCGCGAAGTTTTTTCTTCACGATGTAATGCATCGCGACGGTTGCGGCGACAAGAAGAGTGATAACGATAATGAGCGATCTCCATGGATTGCCGTCGGCGTAATCGGTAACGGCGAAACGGAGAAGATTTACGTTGTGATGCAGGGGATTGAACTGGCTGATGATGTTCCACGGCGATGGCAAACTATCGATAGGGTAGAACACGCCGGCAAGAAAGATCATCGGTTGTAGAACGAACGTTGTTAGGAATGTGAGGGCCTCAAAATTCTTCGCCCACATGCCGAACGCAACGCCAACAATGCCGAATTGAATGCCGGTTAAGGCAATCGCAAGGAGGAGCAGGAATGGGTGAGCAATGCCTCCAAGCGGAATGAACCACGCCGTGAGCAGGACTCCAACGAAGAGCGTGATGACTCCGCGAGTGAGAGCAGCAAGGGCGTAAGCCAGTCCAACGCGCCATGGGGAAATTGGCGCAAGCTGTAGGTCGATGATCGTTCCGAGATTTTTGCTGATGATGAGCGCGAACGCGGGGTTTGAAATACTCGCGTTGATCAGATTCATGCTGAGCAGTCCAATGTAGATGAACGCGAGGTACGGAACGCCGTGAATCACGCGATCACCAGCAACGACTCCAAACACTGCAAGATACAGTCCGATGGAAACAATCGGGTTAAAGATGGTGTCCATCCAAAGTTTTTGGAAACGTTTCACTTCGCGGGCATACAGCGCCCACATTCCGGTTTGGGGGAGGGAGATACTCATAGAGAATTATTTCGTCAGCGTCAGGAAGATCTGCTCAAGCGATGCAGCTTCGCTTCGAATATTTTTGAGATTATCGCCGTAATGCGTGGTGATCATGTTCATGTCTTGCGCAAGATTCGTCATCGGGAATTCGAATTCAGAACCGGTAGCAACAACGTCGCTTGGATGTGAAACAGATTTATTAAACAGCTCAAAGTGAATGATGTTCTTGGAGAATTCCTGCTGAATATCCTTAAGCTTTCCTTCCTTGATCACCTTTCCATGATTCACGAGCGTAATCGCATCACAAAGCTGTTCGGCTTCTTCAAGATAGTGCGTGGTAAAGAGAATCGTTGTGCCGGATGCGTTGAGCCTGCGGACGAGTTCCCAGATCTTTTGTCGCAACGCGACGTCGACGCCCGCTGTTGGTTCGTCGAGGATGAGTAATTTTGGTTGATGAAGAATCGCCTTTGCGATCATCAGCCTACGTTTCATTCCGCCGGAAAGATTCTTTGCTTTTTCGTGTTTCTTTTCTGTGAGTTGGAGGTCGTCAAGTGCTTGGTCGATTCGCGCTTGTCGCTGGGCCTGTGGTACGCCGTACATTCCAGAAAAGTAATACAGCACTTCTTGAACAGTGAAAGCCATTTCCACCACCACCTCCTGTGGGACAACGCCGATGAGCCCTTTTGCGGCCTCGGGGTTTTTGATCACATCAAGGCCGAAAAGCGTAATTGAACCATGTGTTGGCGTATTGATTCCGGCAATAAGGCTGATGAGCGTGGATTTTCCGGCGCCATTGGGGCCGAGCAGCCCATGAATGCTTCCAGGGGCAATAACGAGCGAAACGTCGTCCACGGCCAACAAATCTTCTTTTTTGGGTGTTTTGTACGTTTTTGAAACGTGTTGGATTGAGAGTGGATTCATAGTCGCGTAAGGATAGCCTACCCCTGAAATTATTGACAGAAGTGCCTAAATAACGTGCAATATCAATAGAAAAGTAATCGGAGGGTCATTCAACTATGCAAAAGACGCTTGTGTCACGTTTCGCAGTAGCGGTGATGATTATTGGTTCGGTGTTCGGCCCAGCGTTGCCAGCATTTGCGGCTCCTGTAGCTCCAGTAAACCTTGCGATTGTTGGCGGAAAGTACACCAATGACGTTACCCCAACCTTCACCTGGACGCCTTCAGCGGGCGCAACCTGGTACGAAGTGTTGCTCGACAACGGCGAATGGGCTGGAATCGGCAACGTTTCTACGTATACATACAACACCCTCACAACCGGATGGCACACCTTCTACGTTCGTTCCCACGACAGCGTGAACGGCGTAAGCGTTTCCTCTGGGCTGACCTTTGAGATCGATACGCAGGGGCCAGTGGTGTCGGTTGTTACTCCGACCACTGCAGTAGCTGGAGTCTTAACGCGTTTTTATGTGACAACATCGGGAGAGGCTCCGGTGCAGTATTGCAAACTCCGTGTGAACGGCACGCTCGGTGAGCGGATGGCGATCGATGGATCGAGATGGTCTCAGAGCGTCACCTTGAACGCGCTTGGACGCAATGTTATTCAGTCAACGTGTGTTGATGCTGATAATAATTGGAGCAACGGCCCGGTATCGTTTGTTGGTGTGAGCAAGGGCGTCATTTTGTATGACGACTATCCGGTCGCGAACGTCGTAAAGGGAACAGTGGTGAAGACCCAGTGCGGATCATACGCGCCAACTTCTGACGATTGTCATATCGTGTATTACTACGGTTTGGACGGTAAGAAGCACCTTTTCCCATCAGAAAGCGTGTACAAAACCTGGTACAGTTCGTTTTCGAACGTGATCATCGTGAGTAAGGCAACACTTAATAATATGCCGAGCGGCCGGAATGTGACGTATCGTCCTGGCACGTCGCTTGTGAAATTCTCAAATTCCAGCACGGTGTACGCGGTGGCCGATGGTCAGGTGCTCCGTCCCATTGTTAATGAAGCTGCAGCAAAGGCCATTTACGGTTCGCGCTGGACGAGTTACGTTGTGACGCTTCCGCAGGCATATTGGAACAACTACACCATCGGCAGCAAGATTTATTCCTCTGCCGATTACAGCAAAACAAAGGAATTTTACGGAACAACTACCATTGATCAGAACTGGGACAATGGCGTCGTTATCGACTAATCATCGATCACGATGAGAAAAAGACGGGGCAGCAATGCTTCGTCTTTTTTGTTTACTGTCGAGCCCTCAGAACAAAGAACGCTGCAGAACCAGCGGCGATTGAGAGAATTGAGAACAAGGTGAAGATCGGTCCATTCATCAGTGCCTGGTTGAAGTTGATAAAAAAGAAGATCGCCGCAATTCCTGCATATACCCGCCAGCCTCGATTCAGGTGATCGATAGCCTCTTGTTTTGAGAGCTTTGAATTCTTTAACAGAGTATTTGCGGTGAATAGCGCGGTGAGGAAAGAGAGAACGGTTGTGTACGCACCTATAAAAACCTTATTGTGAATAGCTTCGCGATATCCTTCGCCGAGGACGTAATAGGAGAGAACAACGAGCGCGAAGAGGAGAAGTGTTGAGCCGACGCTGACCTTGATGCCGAATATGGTAGATTTTTGCATAGGATATGTTCGTATTTTAACACGAAGACGGCCTGGCTCTGTGGGCACACCCGCTTGATCCTCTGCGCCAATCATGATATTCTGCCCCCGTTCATTATTCGTTCCGGGGTAGCTCAGCGGCAGAGCGAAGGACTGTTAATCCTCAGGTCGTGGGTTCGATCCCCACCCCCGGAGCCAACGAAATCTCAGCAGAAATGCTGGGATTTTGTTATAATGCCTCCGTATGAAATCCAAGAGGAATATCACGAATCAGCTCGCTGTTTATCAGGCGAAATCCGGAGCTATCGAGCTGCGCACAGATACAAAAAAACAAACGCTTTGGGCCAGTCTTCAGCAAATGGCTGATCTTTTTGATACGGATAAATCCGGTGTCTCTCGTCATATCCAGAATATTTTTGAAAGTGGCGAACTTGGCCAAAAGGCAACTGTTGCAAAAATCGCAACAGTTCAAAAGGAAGGCAAACGCGAAGTAACACGTGAAATTGAGTACTACAATCTCGACGTGATTATTTCTGTTGGATACCGGGTGAATTCCCAACGAGCAACCAAATTCCGTCAATGGGCTACAAAAGTCCTGAGTCAGCACATCACGCTCGGCTACACTATCAATCGTTCGATGATCGCAGCACATTACGACGAATTCATGAAAGCCGTCAGTGATATCAAGATGCAGGATTATGGGTGAAAGCACCAGGCGATTCCGACGGCAACTGCAGTGGCGGCCCGAGCGCCGGAGCGTGGTGGTCTGACTACGCGCTCAAATTGTACAACCAAGGAACGCACTAACATGTGCCACGCACTCCCGGAGAAATCCGGGAGTGCTACTTGAGTAATTCGCCCTTAAGAACCAATTCCAAGACACGAATAATATTTTCGTGAATTTCTTGAGGACGCACAATACGTGCGACGGCATCTCGTTCCTTTTTTGTGAGAGTCGTTTTTGCGATGCGTTTGACTGCAGTGGCAACTATTGCGGGATTTTCGAATGACGGAATAACCATGCGTCCGAGCCCGGCCTGTTTCAGTACTTCCGCAAAGCCGACATTTTCGGAAACGAGCACTGAAGATCCATGAACCAATGCCTCAGCGGCAACGTTACAGAATGTTTCAAAATGAGAAGGGACAACAAGGAGATCAATGGATTGGTAAAATTTCCGAAGATCTTCCTGACTCATCGGCTCCTTTCGCTCGATGGTTTCTGGAATGCCAAATTTATTGTCCCAGTACGACGTGACCATCACCGCACGATGCGGCCATCGGTCTTTAAGAAGTTTTGTGTGGAGGGCAATGAAAGCTTGGAAATTTTTAATTGGGGTCCAGCGTCCAATCGTGGCAATGGTAAAGCGACTCTTTTTTGTTCTTCTCCGCATCGCACCAAGAGCGCTCACGGGATTCGGAATAATGACGCCCTGCGATACGACGTGTTTGAGAACGTCTTCTTCAACAACTTTTTTACAGAGAGCAGAGGGAAAAATAATCGCCGTCGCGCTGGAAACGATCCATCGTTCATAGCCTAAAAGGCGCCTGCGAACGAAATATCCTTTATGCACAACCTCTTTTTGCAGTACTCCTGCATATCGTAAAACAATAGGAATGCCAAGTTCATGAGCCGCTTGAGCCAGAATCCACGGGGAAGAATAGGTTCCGTTAATCAATACAACGTCCGGCGCCTCTTGCTGTAATACTTTTTTTGTTGTTTCGATAAGTACTCTCCATCGTTTTTTTATGTTCGATGTTGTCTCCCATGAATAGCGAGGAACAATGTCGATGCCATTAATGATGTGATGACTAAAAAATGAGGGAAGATAGTGACGAAAAATGACTGCTCCAAGAAAATGGCGGGAATTGATGTACTCAATACCAACAATCGTGGTGTCCTTGTCTTTGAGCCAATCAAATAATGCGAGGTTTGAAATGGTAATTCCGCCAAAAGCATCACGATGAACATTTGTTGCGATCTTCATGCAGAGCAGTATAACAAATTGCAATCACAAAACCGGCGCAGAGCCGGTTTTGGTGTCTTGCCGATCTGATCGATCGCGTTTAGAGCACGTCGTCGATGGAGTCGACGGAATAGTACGCATCGTCGCGGTCGTAGTCTCGGACGTTGTCGATCACGGAGCCGATGGTGTAGTTGCTGTAGAGGGAATCTGGAACTTTCGCGAGAACGTTCGTCCAGTATGTACCGTAATCGGATTTCAGGAGCGAGAGTGTGGTGTAGTGACGAAGCGTGTGATCCGCTTGAATGGCGTACACCTTGGATGAGCTGTCGAATTTTACGACGACGCTTCCTGGGCGATATGTGACATTTTTCCCGATCGTCAGTGACGACATGAAGTCTTGGCTTACGTTCACCACGTCGTCAAAATCGGAGTACCACGTGTAGAACACGCTTTCGTTTGCGAACACATGGCGCTTGCCGTCGTTGCCGAAGTAGTACACCGCCTTACACGTTTCCGACGTTCGTGCGTACACGCCGCAAGGAATTTTGATGAGCGATCCGCGAACTGCGCCGGTGTATGTGGTTGATTGGTTGCTCACGGTTACGGTGCGCGATGTTCCCGTGGTGGAGTTGCCGTCGCCATCGGTGCAGCGTGCGTATACGGTATAGCTTCCGTCATTCGCAAACGTGTAGGACTTACTGAAGGTTGACCCACTTTTCGTCATCGATCCAGTGAACGATCCACTAACGTACAGATCACAGAACGATGTTGCAGCTTCGCCAGAGGTTGAAATTGAGAACGCGGTTGATACATCCTCGATCGCCGATGAGGGAGATACCGTCGAGACTGTTGGGCCGATGGTGTCGATTTCGAAGGTGACGGATCCCGATGTGCTCACGGTGTTGTTATTGCCACGAGCGCGAACGTAGAACGTATGCCAGCCGTTTGTTTGCGTTAACAGCGTGTACGAACCAACGTTGGACAGGTTTTGCCACTCGCCGTTGTCGACAAGAACTTGGTACCACGTTGCGTTAGCTGGACGAGTCCAGGTGGCGGTTGGCGTGGTGTCATTTGTGTAAATGCCATCTTCGAGCGTGACGTTACTTGGTGCGCCAAGCCAGGAGGC
Source organism: Candidatus Uhrbacteria bacterium (assembly GCA_943359525.1). Taxonomy (GTDB): domain Bacteria; phylum Patescibacteriota; class Patescibacteriia; order UBA9934; family UBA9934; genus CAIKHN01. The sequence continues at coordinate 60,839 of CALRHV010000001.1, read as the reverse complement.
GCTGGCAGAAAGCGGAACAAAAGTAAGGAACATTGCGAAGATTGTTGTAACTCCGAGCACCTTACGGAGGAAAAGATTTGTCATATACAGTCATTTCATGCCTGTTCCACCCAGCTGTCAACGCATTTCTGTGGATGAAAAAGCATGAAGGCCGCCGGTGAGGGCGGCCTTCGCGTTTCAGGGGAGCGTGATGAGAAATCCCGCTGCGTTGTCGGTCTGACGCATCACGTAGTGCGTGTTGGCGTTGATGCGCTCCGGATCGAGCCGCACGATTCTTGGCCACGTGGTGGGCAGCCCGGCGCGGATCCACAGTCCGTGCTGATGGCTGAGATTGGCAAGTTCTCCGAGGAACCGGTCGAACGGTTGTGAGAGGTGGCTGGGCCCCCGCACCACATCCGACCGAAGCATTCGATCCATCGTGATACGCCCATCAGTCTTTGCTGCTCGGTAGCCGACTTCCTCTCCGAACGCCTCGCCGATCACCGGCCTCATGTGCGGAGCGTGTGCTCCACGAATCCACACGTTGCACCGTCGGCTTAATGCCTCCACGCGGTCCATGAAGGTGAGGTTTCGCGAACGATCGCTGGACGGCAGGTGGGGGAGGTGAGGGAACATCTGCGAGACGATGCGTTCGGTGCCGGGGAGGTCGACCGCCGGCCATACCGTTTTCAGCTCGTCCCACGCTGGAACGCGGAATGCTTCCGGAACCGTGCTCACGTGGCCTTCGATGAACAGTTCCGCCGTCACCGGCCCGCGCCCATCCCAGATCACCCCTTCCGGCGAACGAACGCCGCAGTGCGAAAATTGGTATTGATCGGTGTCGATGGCGATCACCTCCCAGCCAGTGATGCGATGGACGGCGGCCGCGAAGGAGATGCAGTTGCCGCGCCAGAAGGCGTGCTGTTGCGTTTCGAATTCTTGTAGAACGTCCTCATTGCTGAGGTCGAGAGGAATGATGCGAGTTGCCAATGAATCTCCATGTGAAATCGGACGGGGAAGTGTAGCTGATGTCGTCCGTTCTGTCTATGGGAATATCACCATCGTGTCCACATGTTTTCTTTTAAAATGTTGACAAAAGCGATACACTAGTTGCCTATGAAGTATTGGATATGGGGCGTGCTTTTGCTCGTAGGTTTTCCGATGGCGGCGCGTGCTGAGGGAGTTCACGACATTACCTTTCCGGTGATTGGTGACGTAGCGTACACAGACACTTTTACCGCGGCACGAAGTGGTGGCCGCATTCACCACGCCACCGATATTATGGCGGCAAAGATGCTGCCCGTGGTGGCGGCAGTCGACGGTGTTATTCTCTTTGCTCCAATGGCACAGCCAAGCTACGGGTTCATGATCATGCTTGGTGGCGACGACGGCTATCAGTACAACTACGTGCATTTGAACAACGACACCCCAGGAACCGACGACGGGTTGGGCGGACCAGAACACGCGTACGCCGAGGGAATCAAGAAAGGCGTTCATGTGAAGCGCGGTCAGCATATTGGGTACGTGGGTGATTCGGGGAACGCGGAACGTACGGGAGCACATGTGCACTTTGAAATCCTGAATCCCAAGAATGTTCCAATCAATCCGTACTCTATTCTGAAGGCTGCCCAAAAGGCGGAAACAAAAACTTTAGCCGCGAGTGCTGCGGAAACAGAAGAAACAACGGTTCACGAAACGATCACGAAAGATCCTGATGCGTGCGCTCCAGGAGACATGATTCGTACACAAAACAGTCCCAACGTGTATTTCTGTGGTCGCGACGGTGGACGATACTTGTTCCCAACAGAAACAATCTTTCTTTCGTGGAATGCAGATTTCAGTGAGGTGAAAATAGTTTCAGATGCATTCATGAACACCCTTCCGATCAACGGAAAGATTGGCATTCGGAAATCCTAATCCAGAGCAGCGATAACGCTTTCGGCCGCCATGTCTCCGGTTGCAATGGCGGTTTCGATTGACGGAGCGCCAAGAAAATCGCCTGCGAAGTAGATTCCGTTCTTTCCATGTGCGTCGCGAACCGCGTGAATGAATGCTTCTTGCGCAATAGGCATGGTGGTTTTCCAGTGAACGAAATCAAGCGTCTCCACGGAATGGATGTCGGCAAAGAGTCGGTGAAGTTCGGCGTGTGCGATGCGCGTAGCGTCGGCAATTGTATATGTAGTCGTTTCGTCGTCGCGAAGAACAATGTTCATGAGCACGCAGCCGTCGAGAGCGGCGCCGTAGAGCGCGCCAAGATTGATGATGGAAAGCGTTTGAAACGATGGTTGCGCAGTTGGCACATAGAACGCCGCGCCCCAATCTTGGGAATTGCCGACGATTGGTATTTTTGGAAGTCGCACGGCAACGGCGATAAATCGAGTGTACGTGCATTGGATCTGGATGTTTGGAAGAAGCGATTGATAGATTTCGTGCGATACATTTTGCGCAAAAACAACGGAATCGAAATCGAATGTCTTCGATTCAGATGTAAGTGCTTTCTCTCCGATGCCGGTAATCAAGGTGTTGCAGTGAATATTTCCGCCAAGGGAAAAGATTTCTCTTTTGAGATGTTCAGTGAGCGTTTCCGCGCCTTGAGGAAAAAATGATGTGGTACGAATGTCTCCGTGAAACTGGATCTGCCGAACAATCGGCATCATAAAAGCTGCCTTGCCTTGATTCACCGGTCCATAACAGTATCCCTGGTTTACCGTGTCGAAAAATGTTTCGTAAAGTCCTGCATGGCCTTGAGTATCAAGGACGGATCGGAGATATTCAGAAGTTGTTTTGTTTTCGAATCGTTCAAGGTCTGGTGCGGCAAGATCGGACTTTGGAAGAATTTTAAAGAACGACTTCGTCCAGATCCGCAGTCCGTCGCCAACAGGAAATGGGATCTCATTTTCTCGTAATGCAACACCGGAATCGTCTAAGAAGTAGAAGATATCACTGTGAGGGGTACTCACGAGGATATCGGCAATCTGAAGATCGGAAAAAAGTTGATGCGCATGTTCATACCACGGATACATGAGGAAACCACCAAAATCCACCTTCTGACCTTGGATGGTTCGGCTTTGGACTCGTCCGCCAATATCTGGTTGGGATTCATAAATATCGACGATATGCTTTCCTTCCTTGAGAATCCGATACGCGGCAGTAAGTCCCGCGAGCCCTGCTCCAACGACTGCAACGCGGTTGTTTCTCATAGTATTCACAGTGTACATGCGAACTTGAGGTTTTGTATGTAGAGTCCATTGTTGCTGATGCGGAGGAAAAGATGATACCGTCCACGAAATAATCTATGGCAAAACCCGTCGAACGATCACCGCAGGAACGAAGTCAGATGATTATTAGTGCTGTGTTGGAATTCTTGAATACGTTTCCTGAATTTCACGAGGAATATTCAGCAATCAGCGCGTCGGAGATTGTCACGATTCAAAAGTCACTCGAGCATATTGTTGGGACTGTGGTTGCCGATTCCACAATTTTCGACAAGCCACAGCCAATCGCGAAACGTATTCTTTCGGACCTCAGTCATCGTGACGGGATTCGCCAGGGATTTTTTGATGCAATGGAATCCGAGGACCGTGGCGAGCTGGTCCGTGACATCTCCTTTATCGTGTTTCGAAATCTGCGAACTTAGGCAGAAGTGTGCTTCGCGCAGCGGCAGCCGTGTGGTTTGATGAAATGGGTGAAATATTCGCGGCCGTAGTTGTAGCACAACTCTTCGCCGGGCTTGATAGCGCGTTTTGAGAATACAAACACTTTGTTGCCCTTTACCTCCACCTCGCAGTTTGGACGACAAGAGTGGTTGATATAGCGTGCGATGTTTTTGCGCGTGGTGCCGTTGATGGTTTTGCCGTTGCCAATTTCGAAAAGATACTTTCCGGCAATGCGGTTTGCTTGGTCTTCCGTCACGATGTCGCCCCAGTATTCAATAATGAACCGACGCTTGGGAATAGCAACGTTGGTAAATACGCCTAAACCCGCAGCGCTTTTGCGCGGTACAACGGTGAAGGCGGTTTTGCGGGGCATGTAGGCCATAGAAGAAAATAACCGCGAAGGATAGCAGAAAAATGGGAAATTGTACAGAACGCTACGGACGGTCTTTGAAAGAAAAAAGGTTTTCAATTGGGGTTTTGAAATATTTTGCGAGGCGGAAGGCAGTGAGTAGCGAAGGCTGAGCTGTACCTTTTTCGATGGCGGCGAGCGTTTGCCTGCGGATTCCGAGTTCTTTTGCGAGATCGAACTGTGAGATCGGTTCAACGATCCGAAAGGAATAGAGGTGCGAAATAAATTTTGGTTGTTTCATAGAAAAGAAAATGAATCTTAATCGGCAATCCTCGTGTTGCGATCGGAGTGCTCGATTTCCGGTTTTGAGCATGTGCGGTCCACCGCACATTTTATTTGCAAAAAGCCCAATGAATTGATGAACGAAATGTGCGGTGGACCGCACATCGAGGATATCACGAAATCGACCACCCCGATGACGCCGATGATGCAAAATTCTCTAGATTGCCGCGTCGGGATTACCCTCCTCGCAATGACGAGCCCCCATCCCAACCCACTCCAAGATCAGCTCACTTCAGTTCAGGCGGAGGAGTGCTAGAATATCCCCATCTGCATTCCGTCGCTCATATTTCCGATCTGCACATCGACTCCTTGCCCGAGCGCTCGTTGGCATTCAAAGAGATTTGCGACGCGATTCTGGCAAGCGATATCGGAACAGTGATCGTTACTGGAGATATCACGAATCGGGGGAGTGTTGCAGAGTTCGAGGAGTTTCTTTCGATCACCTCAGATCTCCGCAGAGATCGTTCGGTCATTCTTCTTCCGGGAAATCACGACCGTTCTCGAGCGAATATTTCCAATCGCATGATGGACGGTGCACGAGTGAGCCTTGTTATACGCGATGAGATCGCGGTACTTCGCATCGATACAACGATTTGGTACAACCGTATCAGGTTCGCGAGTCACGGAAACATTTCCTCGGCGATGCTCAATGAGGTAGATCGACTTCTTACGCAAATTCCAGAAAACACTTTCGTCATCGTCGCGCTCCATCATCATCCGTTGCCGCTTCCTGCAGAGCTCCTTATTGAACACATTTCATCCTGGTTCTCTCTTCCGTTCGCTGAAAATCTTTCTTACGGCTCGCGACTTCTGGAGAAAATAAAAGGCCATTGCGACCTTGTGCTTCACGGCCATCGTCATGTTCCGTCGGAAATTATTTTCCCGTACGCCCAACGACCGCTCACAATCTCCAACGCTGGTTCGTCCACCTCGCTCCGCGCGTTTCGTCGCTTCGACATCGAGAATGGACGGCTAGCGTACGAACCGACATGGATTTCTGTATAGTCGCGTTACTCAACGTGTTCGTTCGTTTCTGGTTCTGGCGTTGTAAGATCTCCATTGAACGACGGTGCAGTCCAAGAGAGTTCTCCAGTAATAGTCATATCTCGCGGCGGAGTTCGTGTCGCTGCTTCAATCGCGCCCCACACTTCATTACGATTTCGTCCAGAAGTGATGGAGTGCTCAATCTGACGGATACCAGGATATTTCATCTCAAGTGCGTGATGAAGCTTTGAAGCTTCCGATGTTGAGAGCTTATCCATTTTGTTTGTGATGACGACGAACGGGATGCCGTTGTCTTGCAGCCACGCAGCCATGTCGGCATCAAGGTCTGTTGGAGGAATACGTGCGTCGATGATGAGCAGGACGAGCCGAAGCTGCGGCGTGAGCAACAGATATTCGTGGATCATTTCCGCAAACATGACACGCTTTTCTTTTGATGTTTGTGCGTATCCGTAGCCGGGAAGATCGACGAGATAGAAGCGATCGGCAATAGTATAGAGGTTGATGGTTTGTGTGCGGCCAGGATCAGAGCTGACGCGAGCGAGCTTCTTTTGCCCGGTAAGATGGTTGATCATCGATGACTTTCCCACGTTGGAACGCCCAACCATCGCGATGTGCGGTTTGGCATCAATGGGAAGATCCGAGAGCTTGGTGGTTGCCGTGAAAAAAGACGCAGAGATCATAGAAGGGGCGAGTGTAGCATAAAAGTGTTATTCTGTACCGCGTATGTGGAATATCTTCAACCAAAAGACGATGACGTCGGAAAAGAATGGGAAGATTGTCGTCTGCTCAACTTTTGGGAAATCCGATGTGTTTGTTGGCGGATTCCATCAATCCTCGGGCTATATTCAGCGAATGTGGCGGAAGGCGCTGAAGCACGTTCCTCGCTCGGTTCCAATCAAAACCGTACTCATGCTCGGTCTTGGGGGAGGGTCAGCCGTTCGCGAACTCCAGAAGCGATTTCATGATTGCGTGATAACCGTCATCGAATGGGATCCGGCGATGATCGGGCTGTATTACGAGCTCAATCCGAATAACGAACCGATCACTATCCTCGAAGGTGACGCAACCGCTCTTGTTCCGGCAATGGCAGTGAAGTTCGATCTTGTCATCGTCGATCTTTTTAAAGGAAATGAAACACCAAAACAGCTCGGAGATCACCCGATGGTGAAGGCTATTGCAAGCGTGGTTGCGCCGAATGGATATTGTTTGCTGAACGCATTTGTGTCTTTGAGTCTTCTTCCGGTGTTCGATCAACATCTTTCTCGTGTCGAGATGTGGAAATACAAATTTAACACCTTGTTGCTTTATTGTGGGTTGTAGCGCATGGTGATTGCATGATCGTCTATGCGGAATCTTGTGAGGTAACACTATTCCTATGTTGTGGACCATCGCTGTGATTCTTCTTGTGCTTTGGTTCTTGGGGCTGGTGTCGTCGTATACGTTGGGCGGGTTCATTCACTTGCTCCTTGTGCTTGCAATCATTGTCGTGCTCATCCGTGTGATTCGCGGAGAGAAGATTATGTAATCACGGTGTTTTCGTTTTTCTTTCGATGGTATGCTCAGCGCATACTTCTATGATTTTGGGGTCGCGGCAAGCGTTGCAAACATATAAGCGAGTTCGTGAATTTTTGAGTCGATATGAACGATGGTTCATGCCGACGATGCTTTTAATGGGAACTGCGTTTGATGTGTGGCAGTTCCGTGTGTTGGATTTGCGTGAGAAGTTTATTGTTATGAGCGTGTACGTTGCGGTGGTAATGGGATCAATGGCGCTTACCGCGTACAAACGCGCCGAAGAAGTGCCAAAGTTACGCTACATCAAGCTCGTTGCGCCGTTCGCACAGCAGTTTGCGATGGGAGGACTGCTCAGCACCGCATTGTTGTTCTACTGGTTTAGCGGAACGTTTTCCGTGACGTGGCCGCTGATCGCGCTTGTGGCGATACTCATGATCTCGAACGAAACACTTCGGCACATTGTTCTTCGACCGCTAGTACAGATTGGCATGCTGTATTTTGCATTGTTCTCGTTGTTCGCAATTTGGTTCGCGCACCTCTTCGCATCCTTGAGCTGGCCGGTGTTTTTAGCTGGAGGTTTGGCGAGCATGATTGTGATGACGTTGCTGTTGGCGCTTCTCATCAATCTCGGTGATCTGTACAAGGATCGTGTACGAATGTGGCTTGTTATCGCCGGCGTGTTTGTGTTCATGAACACGTGTTACTTCTTGAACATTATTCCGCCGATTCCTCTCGCGCTCCGCGACGCAACGATGGCGTACAGTGTGACGTCGGATTACGTTCTCGTTACACCGGAAGAATCCTGGCTCGATACACTCTTTTTTGGTGAAACGATTCTCGTCACTCCCGGCGACGCGCTTTACGCGTACACGGCGATTTATGCTCCCGATGATCTCACGGCCACAATTGTTCACGTATGGCAACGATACGATACCGACGCGCATCGCTGGGAAACGGAGCACGAGCTTCCATTTCAGATCAGCGGCGGCAGACCAGACGGCTACCGTGGCTACTCCATGGTCTCTTCCTTGGCCGCAGGAAAGTGGCGTGTAAGCGTGGAGACGACGACGGGGCAGGTCCTCGGGCGAATGACATTTACGGTGGTAACGGGGGAATAAGCTTGCGCTATCCCACTTTTTCTGCTAACATTCGCGGAATCATATGTACAACAAATACCAAAGTCAGCGTTCTGGTGGTTCAAGCGACCGAAAGTCCAATGATCGTGGCACCTGGAACCGTGCCGGTGCCGGCCGTCCTGCACCTCGTGAGCTTCACGATGCTGTGTGTAGCGAGTGCCGAAAGCCATGTCAGGTACCGTTCTTCCCAAGTGAAGGACGCGCGGTAAAGTGCCGCGACTGTTTCCGTACCGACGGCCCATCCTTTGGCAACGACCGCGACGATCGTCGTCCGGCGTTCGACCGTAAGCCTTCGTATTCAGATCGTTCTGAGCGCCCAGCCGGTAATGATAGCTCGCGTCTTGCCGCTATTGAACGCAAGCTCGACCAGATTCTCGAGTTGCTAGACGCAGACGAAGGATAAAATTCCACAAAGCCGCCTAAAATGGCGGCTTTGTGTTATGCTCAAGTCATAATAATCTTTCCATATGAAGGCACTTCCACGCTCAACGGCAAGAGACGTGTTCTCGCATTTGTTCGCTATTGTGACGCTGTACGTCTCCGTTGTGTCATTCATCATCCTCGGTTTTCAGTACATCGACGTCACGTTTCCTGATGCGTTGAGCTTCTACTACACCGGCGCACTCGATGCGATTCGTGGTGGCATGGCAAGCCTCATTGTGATGTGGCCAGCGTTCGTGGGAATTTCGTGGTTCATGCACAAGGACGCAAAAGCAGATTCCGAGAAGCGCGAGATTGGTATTCGCAAGTGGTTGCTCTATCTCACACTTTTCGTGACGGCAATTACGATTGTCGTCGATCTCATCACCTTGGTGAACTACTTCTTGAACGGTGAAATCACGACACGATTCATCCTCAAGATTTTTGTCGTCCTCGCAACGGCCGCTGCCGTGTTCGCGTATTACTTCTGGGACTTGCGCACAGAATCTCTCGGGAAGTCCACGGTTCCAAAGAAGACGGCGATCGCCGCATCGATCGTGGTTGCTGCGATGATCGTTCTCGGTTTCCTCCTTGTTGGTTCACCAGCACAGCAGCGCAAGGTGCGGTTCGATGATCAGCGTGTATCGCAGCTCTCGACCATCCAAAGTCAGATCACGAACTATTACTCCATTAAGCAAGCACTTCCTGCAAAGTTAGAAGACCTCACGAACTCGTTGATCGGGTATTCCGTGCCGGTAGATCCAAACGGTGGCGCCGCGTTCGAATACACCGTGAAATCTCCATTAACGTTTGAACTGTGTGCAACATTCGAAGCCGAATCGGTGAGCAACGGCAGTAGCGTTATCAAGGCGATACCGTATTACGATGGCTACAATCGTTTCGATGAGAATTGGACACATGGCGTTGGCCGAACGTGCTTCGAGCGAACCATCGATCCAGATCTCTACCCGGCAGTGAGATAGGAAAATGGGGAGTTATTTTGCGATCTGAAATGTATCTTTCTGTGTAATGTTGTAATGCTTTGCCGCGCTCGATCCTTGAACGACGAGTTCGAGGAATCGCTTTGCGCCGTAGCCCGAGCTTCCCATGGTTAACCCAGTTTGATAGTTCGGAACGGTGCGAAGCTGCTTGTAGCACGTTGCTTTAATCGCGAGGCCGTTCAAGATAATTTCACGTTCTGCACCTTCTTCGAATGCAATGTCTTCAGCGAGCAATGTTGTTTTGCAGTTGCCGAAGGAATCGATGCGCCATACGTCCAGAGCAGCGTTTGGAATATCGGTGAACATAAGCTTCTCCGATGGAGCATCTTTTTTGTCCCACACGATTCGTGCAAGGCGAGGAAGATAGTCAAAGCTACGGAACTGCGACGTTGCCGCACGGTCGATGATTTCTTGAGCGTAGCCTCCGAATGTAAGGACGGTACGAATGTCGGTCACGTTCACATGATCTGCAAGACCAAATTTCTTCAAGAGAGACAGCACCTCGCCGTCGATGGTGCAGACCACGAGAATTTTCCCAACCCAGAGATACCCAAATGGTGTACCGTTTGGCCATTTTCGTGCGGCGCCATGCCGTGGGGCTACGTTGACCGCGATAATGCCTTCCTCATCGTCCGAAGCGTCGAGGACGTCGATAAGATTCCCGGCAGCTTCGATATCAGAGAAGGCGCCTGTAAAGCTCGACGGAACCCCAGGAAACAGCACGCTATACCGCGTTTGCTGTCTAACCTGCGCGTTGCCGTCCTGGCAGTCCGTAATGATGGAGATAAACATATTGATTGATGAGAAGTATTCGCAAACACTAGCAGTTTTTTTGATTTCTTTCAACTTTCCCGGTACACTTCTGCCGAATATGTCATCGCTGACTGAAATCATAATCTTCTACAAATACACGCGGATTGCGGATCCTGCGGCGTTTGTGACGTGGCAGCGAAACACGTGTGAGGAGCTTGGCCTGCTCGGTCGAATCCTCATTGCGGCCGAGGGAATCAACGGTACCCTCGAAGGATCGGTGGAAGTCATTGCTGAGTACGAGGCACGGATGCACGCTCGGCCAGAATTTGCGGGCCTCTGGTTCAAATCGAGTCCTGGAACGGGCGAGGCGTTCAAGAAGCTTGTTGTGAAGCTCCGATCGGAAATCGTCGCGACTGGGTTATTGAAGGATCAGGATATCGACCCGAATGTCATTACCGGAAAGCACATCGATGCTGCCGAGCTGAAACAGTGGATTGCAAACGGCGAAGACTTTGAAATCATCGACATGCGCAACGATTACGAGTACGCTGTAGGCCACTTTGCGGGTTCGAAAAATAGTACAATGGGGAACTTCCGAGACTTGCCGACTATTGCTGCAAAGTTTGAAGGATTGAAAAAGAAAAAAGTGCTCACGGTGTGTACGTACGGCGTGCGATGTGAGAAAGCGTCGGGATTCCTCAAGCAAGAAGGATTCGAAGACGTCTATCAACTCAACGGCGGTATCGGCACGTACATGAAGCAGTTTCCCGGCGAAGACTTTTTAGGATCCCTGTACGTCTTTGACGGACGCATGACGGAGCAATTTACAACAAAGTATATGGTGATTGGTGAATGTACATCGTGCTCCTCCAAAACGGAGCGTTTCGGAAACTGCGCATGGAACGATTGTCACAAACAATTGCTCATCTGTTTCAACTGCGCAAAACACTCAAAGGGAATCTGGTGTACGGACGACTGTATGGTTGGCGCAGCGAGTGGAGTTCCGGTTCGATAATTTCTTCTATGGACCACGGCAACGTCATTGTTCGATTCGAAAACACGTCATACGCCTACGACGGGGAATATCCTATTCTTGACGATGCAAATTTTTCGATTCGTGAGAACAGCAAAATTACGGTGATGGGCCAGAATGGTGCTGGGAAGAGCACGATTTTTAAAATGATTCTGGGGGAGATCAAGCCCGACGCTGGGCAGATTCACATTCAGAAAGGATCCACGATCGCCATCGGCCGTCAGGTGATGAGTCGCGAGCATCTCACGGAATCCGTACGCGATTTCTTTGCTCACGCGTTTCCAGAAATTACGTACGATCTTGATCGGCGCATCGCGGAAGTTCTTGAAGCGGTGAACCTTGTTGCGCCGCTCGAAAAGATCATCGGCGAGTTTTCTGGTGGTCAGCAGGCGCGATTGCTTCTTGCATACGCGTTGATTCAAAACCCAGACATCTTGTTGCTTGACGAGCCAACAAACAACCTTGACCACGACGGTATTGAGCACCTCACTGGTTTCTTGATGATGTACCCAAAAACCGTTCTCGTTATTTCCCACGATGCGGATTTCTTGAATGCATTTACTGAAGGCGTGTTGCACCTGGACGTTTACCGTCATCAAACGGATATTTACGTTGGAAACTATTCTGATGTGATCGAAGAGATCGCTGCTCGTGTTGAACGGGACCGTGCGAAGAACGCACAGCTGTTGAAGGAGATTCAAGACCGTAAAGACAAAGTGAACTTCTTCGCGAACAAGGGTGGAAAAATGCGTAAGCTCGCAAGTAAGTTGAAGGATCAAGCGGAAGAGGCGGAGGAGAATATGGTGGAGGTTCGTCGCGATGATCGAACCATTAAAGATTTTACGATTCCAACCCAGGATTTTATCGAAACAATGGTGACGATGTCATCGGTGAAAGTAATCAAGAATCACGAACCACGTGATGCAAAGGTACACATCAAATTGCGTCGCCGTCAGAAGCTCCTCGTTTCTGGAACGAACGGTATCGGCAAGAGTACGTTGCTCCGCGCATTGGCTGCGGGAAAGACAGAAGGGCTTTCGATCGATCCTGGTGTGAAGGTTGGGTATTACAAGCAAGATTTCTCCGGACTCGATTTTGAACAAACCGCGTACGACTCGCTTGCATCGGTGATGGAGTTAAAGTCGAACGAAACGCTTCGTGCGGTTGCATCGCAGTTTTTGCTCACCGGTGCCGTACTCCAGAATACGGTCGGATCGTTGTCTGAGGGACAGAAAGGTTTGCTCTGCTTCGCGCGATTCGTGTTGCAAGCTCCAGGACTGTTGATTCTCGATGAACCAACAAACCACATCAATTTCCGGCATCTTCCGGTTATCGCCAAAGCTATCGACGAGTACCAAGGCTGTGTGATCATGGTGAGTCACGCACCGGAATTCGTTTCGCAAATCCATTTCACCCAAACGCTCGACATGAGTACATTGAGTTAAAACGTTGAACGGGACGGATCTTCGCGATCCGTCCCGTTTCGTTGATCGACCGAAGCCGATCCGTCGTGAGTAGTGCCCTAGCTGCTGATCTGCCAGGGTGCGGTGAAGCTCGGGAAGCGCTCCTCGCGAGGGAGTGAGAGTCGTGCCGCACGATCGCGAGCGTTTCCGGAGACGAAGCCGGTCTGGTGATCGAACTCGAGCACCTTCTGACCACGTACAAACAGTACGATGTCCGCGAGCGGCAGACAGATACCCTTCACCTTCGGGTAGCCCTGTTGCATGTTGAAGCGAGGCATCACCGAACGGATCTCGGTAATTGCACTTGCGACAGTCTTGTGGCCGAGAGCGCGGAGCGCTTCGCGGTTTTTCTTCTGCTGGGGAGTCAAACGTGCCATGGACAGTAACCTCTGCGGGGTTGTGGCCTCAGGCGGGCCGGTGGGAGTGAGTGACGCCTGAAGAAAAACGACCTATCGGGGAGACAGATCGTTTTTCTTCAGTCACGCACGTTTGCACGATGCGTTATGCAGAATGAATCGATCTGTCGTTGGCACAAGGAAGAAAACGCGTAAAATCGCACTTGCCGTGAATCGGCATCGCGCATGCGGCGTACTTCATTGTGGTCGACTGAGCGTTCATAAGGATGTATTGAGAATACCACACATTTTTTGCTTTGCAAGGCAATTGTGGATATTGTGTCTTCACTGTTGCTTCATGTGGCTTCGGTATACTTATCGCGTATGAAGATCCTCGTTGTCGAAGATGAGCAGAAATTAAATGCAGCGATCGTTCAGGGCTTGCGAAGTCGTGGATACACGGTTGATGCGGCGTTCGACGGTGCGGAGGGCGAACGAATCGCTCGCGAACACTCTTACGATTGTATTGTGCTCGATGTGATGATGCCCATTATGGACGGGTTCTTGATGTGTAAGAAGCTCCGAGCTGTTGGCGTACAAACTCCAGTGCTCTTTTTGACGGCAAAGAGCGATGTGCATGAAAAGGTTTCCGGCTTTAACGTTGGTGCCGACGATTACATGGTGAAACCATTTTCATTCGATGAGCTTGTTGCTCGCATCCGTGCAATTACTCGTCGTGCGCCAACAGTGCAAGGCGACGTCCTCACACTGAATGCACTGTCACTCGATACCCGATCGCAGATTGTTACCATCAACGGGAAGGTGATCGATCTCACGCTTCGTGAATACGCCCTGCTTGAATACTTCCTTCGGAACCAGGATGCGGTCGTCACTCGAGAAGACATTTTGTCGCACGTGTGGGACAGGTTCTTCGACTCATTGAGTAACGTGGTTGATGTGCACTTGAAAAATCTTCGAAAGAAATTGCCAAAGGAGTATGCGAAACGTATTCAAACCGTTTGGGGAAAAGGATACCGGCTCATTTCGTGAGCAGTATTTTAAAACACGCATTGCGCTGACAGCAATATATACGGGGATTCTCGTTATTCTTTTGCTGATTTCTAGCGGCGTGACTCGTACCGTGTTCTCTGAACGGCTCAGTCAGAGATTTGCGCTGGTCATCGATCGGAATGATCGGATTCATCCCGTGGTATTTCCTGTGGATGTTCGCGATGTGACTGAAGAACTTTCTGAGACGTTGCTCATTGTGAACGGCATTCTTGTGTGTATTTCTGTGTTCATCAGTTATCGGCTTGCCACACGAACTCTGAGGCCGATCGAGGAGGCGTATGAGCGCCAACGACAGTTCTTGAGCGACGCATCGCACGAACTTCGCACTCCGTTGGCTATTCTTCAGGCGAATTTAGAAAATGAACGTGACGGTGGATCGGTCGATCTTCGTTCGTCTGCAAAGAGTCATCTCGAGGAAGTGAAGCGAATGAGTGTGTTGGTGAGTGACGTGCTTTCGCTCTCGAAGCTTGAACATGCGGGATCGGAAACTTTGCGAGTTCCGATGGTGGTGAATGATGTTCTTCAAAAAGTTGCTGATCGTCTTTCGTTGATAGCCGTAAGCCATCACGTTACACTCACGCTTGAGGATGCATCGGAAACATTCACGATTCTTGCCGCCGAGGAACCGATGATTCGCGTGCTGACGAACGTTATTGAAAACGCGATTCTGTACAACCGACCACATGGATCGGTAACGGTTTCCATGGAGCGCGAAGACGAGACGGTGAAGATTGATATCGTTGATACTGGAGTTGGGATTGCGGAAAAGGACGTACAAAAAATCTTCGATCGGTTTTATCGCGCCGACAAGAGCCGTTCGCGACGTACCGGTGGAAGTGGATTGGGGTTGTCGATTGCGCGGTCGATCATCGAGTCTTTTGGTGGGGCGATCTCGATGAAAAGTACTGTAGATGTTGGCACAACGGTGAGTATCACTCTTCCTATCCACAAGGCTTCATGATTGCTTCATGGCACCTTTTCTATAGTGCCAGCGTTAGTCTTAACCTCATTGTTCTATGAGCATGACAAAGAAATCGGTGATTGCAACAGCAATTGTCGCAACGCTCGGGATGGGAGTATTTGGGGCGTCGTCCGCATTTGCGGCATCGGCACCTTCTGATACTCACGGTCGGATGGATCGTCTTGTGACAGCAATCGCAGAGAAGTTTCATTTGAATGCCGGCGAGGTTCAGGCGGTATTTGATGAACAGCGCGAAGTGAAGCAGGAGAAGCATGAAGAGAAGGCTGCAGAGCATCTTGCGAAGGCCGTCGAAAAAGGAAAGCTCACACAATCGCAGGCTGACGCAATCGCCGCAAATATCGCTTCGCAAAAAACCTTCTTCGAGAGTTTGAAGGACATGACGAAGGAAGAACGTCAGGCCGCCGTGAAAGCGAATGCGGAAACGCAGAAGGCATGGGCAGAGAAAAATAACCTCCCAAAACGATTCGCGCCAGGGCACGGGCCGAAGGGTCGTGGGCCAGAGGGAATGCATCGCGGAGAGGAACGAAAGAGTGAATAGGTAAAAAATCACCCGGCCAATTCGGCCGGGTGATTTTTTGTTAGTTGATTGCAAGAACAGTGTATCGCGTTGTCCGGTCGCCGACCTGGACATCCGCCGCGTCGCCGATCTCTGCGCCAAGAAGCGCTTTACCGATGGGGGAGTGATGGGAGATTTTCCCTTTCATCGGATTGCTTTCCTGCGAGCCGAGGATTTCGTAGGTGTAGGTAGCTGAACCAGGTTCGAGCTTTACGGTGACGATGGAGCCGATGCGGACGCGGGTGGATCCGACTTCATGAATGATCGGAATCGCGTGGTTGATCTTTTCGGTAAGGGAGAGAATTCGTCCGTTGACTCGTCGAAGGTTTTGTTTGGCCCACTGATAGCCAGCATTCTCCGAAAAATCGCCCATCTCTCCGGTGCGAACCACTTCTGCAGCGGCAACACCGCGTTCAGTATCGATGAGCCGTTGAAGTTCACGCTTCATCGCCTCAATCTTTTCCGGAGTGAAATGCAAATCAGGCTCCTCGGTTTGCTGACGTTCGAGTTCTTTCTTTCTGGTAGGAAGTCTCATGAAATTGATTCGTCATTGCGAGGAGGGTAATCCCGACGTGGCAATCCAGGCTAAACCTAGATTGCTTCGTCGAACGATTACATTCTCCTCGCAAAGACTGAGGGAATTATTTAACGATTTTGTTGATTCTAGTGTACCCTTCCTGCCATGTCTCGACCACTCCTCGATGTAAAAGGTTTACGGAAATCGTACGGCAAGCAAATTGTCTGTGACGATATTGGATTTGTGGTGGGTGAAGGTGAGCATATCGCGTTGATCGGCCGCAACGGTGCCGGGAAGTCGACGCTGTTGAATATGCTCATGGGAATCGAGGAGCCCGATGCTGGAACAGTAAAACTCATGCCATGGACGAAGCTCGGCATGGTTGCGCAACACGACATTCTTCCCGGCGACGTCACCACCGAAGAATACTGCTCATCGATCTCGGGGAAGCCGACGTGGGACGTCCGCAAGCTTGCCGCGAAGTTTGGATTGCATGGCACCGATCTTGAGAAGCCGCCAACTGCACTATCGGGGGGTTACCAAATGCGCGTAAAGATTGTTGCAATGTTGTTGTGCGATCCGAATTTGCTTCTCCTCGACGAACCAGTGAACTATCTCGATCTGCCGACGTTGCTTTTGCTCGAACGTTTCCTCGCTGATTACGAGGGGAGCTTTATCATGACTGCGCACGATCGCGAATTTCTTCAGAACACCTGTACTTCCACCATGGAGATTGAGCGCGCGGCGATGACGGCGTACCCGGGAACTGTTGAGGATTATCTTGTATGGAAGGCAGAGCAATTGGAGTTTCTTCGGAAGAGTAATAAGCGTGTTGCCAGAGAGATGGCGCATCACCAGGAATTTGTGAATCGGTTTCAGTACAAGGCGAGCCAGGCGTCGCGAGCACAGAGTAAGATCAAGCATATCGAGAAACTCCGACGATCGATCGTGCAGATTAAAAAAGACCTGTCGACCACGCGCATCGTCATTCCCACGCCGGTGATTATTCCGGGCATCGCTGTTCGTGTAGAGAAGCTGTCGATTGGATATTTCAGTCATCCTGAACGGAGTGAAGGATCTCCCGTAGTTATTGCCTCGAACATCTCGTTTACGTTCAATCGCGGAGAAAAGGTAGTTATTGCTGGGGAGAACGGAAAAGGAAAATCGACGTTACTGAAAACGCTCGCGGGAATTCTCGAGCCTCTCGAGGGAAGCGTAAAATGGTGGCATCGCGCCGACATTGGGTATTACGACCAGAAGACGGATGCGACATTGGTCCCATCGGAGACTATCCTGCAGTACCTTACGCGCCTTTCACCGGCAATGGCATCGGGGGAGCGCATTTTGATGATGGCGGGGAACTTCCTGTTCCGTGGTGACGACTTGGAAAAAACGACGAGTGTGCTTTCTGGGGGAGAGCGTGCCCGTTTGTGTTTGGCGGGAATGCTGCTGCACGAACACAGCGTACTCATCCTCGACGAACCAACAAACCACCTGGACGTCGAGACTGCAGAATCGCTCGCATCGGCGCTGAAGGAATGCGGCGGAACGGTGCTCTTCGTTTCTCACGCACGAACCTTCGTGAATGCTCTTGCCGATCGGATCTACGAGATTCGAGGAGGAACGTTGCGTCACTACGTTGGAACGTACGAGGATTATGTTCGCGATCTCGAATCGATCATGGATGCTGATGATGTCGCGGTGTTGCCGAAGGAAATGTCTGACGACGCAGAAACACGATCGCTTCGCCGACAACTCCTCAAAGAAAAACAACGCCTCGCAGAACGGATGCAACTGCAGATTGAAAAGCTCGACAAAGAAAAAAGTGGAATCCTCGCGTACTTTTTCGAGAACCCAACAGATTACTCGCCAGAAAAGAATCGTCGCCTTTCCGAACTCGACGACGAACTCAGCCGATTCGAGCATCAATGGCTTGTGTTGTGTGAAGAGATTGAGATGTTGAAAGCGGCGAAATAATCATCGCAAGCTGGTGGCTCGGATACATTCTTCTGCACTCCGCGCGAATCCCCTACGCTGCGACGTCTCGTTTACACTCGACTGCAGCTGAGGGGCGCGTGCTCGTTGGAAGAATGTATCCTCGCCACTGGCGCTTGTGATGTCCTCGGTGCCACTCGTTGAATCGCTCGCTACGCTCGGTCGGCTCAACTCTGCTTCGGCTGAAAATCCAGCGACAGCGAATTCACACAATATCGTTTTCCGGTCGGTTTCGGCCCATCGGGGAACACGTGGCCAAGGTGTGCACGACAGTTCGCGCAGAGAATTTCGGTTCGTGCCATGCCGAGCTCGCGGTCCGTCTCCGTCGCAACATTCTCCGAATTTGCAGTATCCCAAAAGCTTGGCCAACCCGTTCCAGAGTCAAATTTTGTGTCCGATCCGAACAATTCATGGCCACAATTGGCGCAAACGTACATCCCAGAATCCGTGGTTTTGTAATACTTTCCACTAAACGGCGCCTCGGTTCCTTTCAAAAAACAGACGTTCTTTTGTTCTTCTGAGAGATTGGGATTGAGTTGTTCGATCATAGATGTATTTTGCGACACTTGTAGATAAGAATTTTTGCGGATTCTGTCGCTGCATCGATGATACATGGAAATCGATTCACTGTTCTGAGTAGTCTTAGAAACACGCTGGATCTCCGCTTACGCGAGGATGATTGAGAGAGAGCGGAGAAGACAAAAAGTGCCTATTTAAAGGATATTCTTGTGTTTTATACGCTAATCCACTTGACCAAAGTGGGAAAATGTGGTATGCTAGTTCTCGTACCTGAGCCCCGCGGCGATGGTCACATAGCGATGCGACAGCAGCATCGACCTTCAACAGCAATAAGCTCCTCCGGCCCGATGGGCCACGCCTTTTCATGCCGGGTCTCATCCCGGTCAGGCGAGTCCCTCGCAAGGGGATGAGGATTGCACGTGCCAATGGGCGTGTGGGGGCCATTGGGCTCCTGTGGGTCCGCCTGAGGACCATCGGCGCGAAAGGTGACGGACCAATAGTCCGATCACCGCCCAGGTTGTCGCCTGGAAGTTGGTGAACGACACTACACGATGGCGTAATCTGAAAAGATTGCTTCCCATCGGTAGATTCATCAATGGCGAGGAGAAGACTTTGCAGTGGGTGGCCGCAAACCATACCGGCAGAGAAAGCCCTCCCCAAGTTCTGTAGCCATTCATTGGCCGGGAGGTCAACATGAGTGAGGAGTGCAGAGCATCCGGTTTAGTCCTAGCCTTGCAAGCAGGATTGAACAAAGTGGACGCTCCAACCGGGGCAGAAACGTGTGGGGTGCAAACGGAGCATCAAAGATAAGTAGCGTCGGCCGACGCGAACATCTCCACTGGGGCAAGGCCGGTCGCCTAAGGGGAGTTTCTTCCCGACAACGACCGGCCCCAACCTAAAAAAACAGTTTCGGCCAACGAGTGACACGTGAACCAAACGATGCCCCATGAGATCGCCGACGTGAAAATCGGAATGCTCATGGGGCTTTATCATTCTCTCCATTTGGAGAGTTTTTTGTTTTCCGGTACCATCGTGGCATTCTTTCCTTCTTTTTTATGGCTTCCAATACTCGCATCACTCCTCGTGCTGAAGATTACAGCCAGTGGTACCTCGACGTGATCTCTGCCGCAGACATGGCCGAGCATTCGCCGGTGAAGGGCTGCATGATTATTAAGCCGCACGGCTATGCCATTTGGGAGATGATCCAAAAGGATCTTGATGCTCGCTTTAAAGCCATTGGCGTTGAGAATGCCTATTTCCCATTATTTATTCCACAGAGTTTTTTGAGTCGTGAAGCTGAACACGTCGAAGGATTCGCGCCAGAAGTTGCTGTTGTTACACATGCTGGCGGAAAGAAGCTCGACGAACCGTTGGTTGTCCGTCCAACATCGGAAACCATCATGTACGAAGTGTTCAGCGGTTGGATCCATTCGTATCGCGATCTTCCTCTGCTCATCAACCAGTGGGCAAATGTGGTGCGCTGGGAGATGCGAACGCGCTTGTTCCTTCGGACGACAGAATTCTTGTGGCAGGAAGGGCACACGGTTCACGCAACCCACGACGAGGCTGACGCGTTTGCGCGAAAGATGCTCGATATCTACGTGGACTTTGCCGAGAACGTGATGGCGGTTCCGGTGATCCCTGGGCAAAAGTCTGACAGCGAGCGATTTGCCGGTGCGCTCCGCACATATTGTGTCGAAGCGATGATGCAGGACGGCAAAGCGTTGCAATTCGGCACCTCGCACAACCTTGGACAGAATTTCGCAAAAGCATTCAACGTAAAATTTAGCGACGAAAATAATGTCGAACAACTTGCGTGGCAGACAAGCTGGGGTGTTTCAACACGCATGATCGGTGGACTGATCATGACGCACTCTGATGATCAGGGTCTCGTTCTTCCGCCGAAGGTTGCATCGGTTCAGGCGATCATTATTCCATTGTGGTTCAAGGACGAGGAGCGCGCACCGGTTATGGAAAAGGCGAACGCATTGCTCGCCGAGCTCCAGGCTGCTGGCGTTCGAGGCAAGATTGATACTCGCGACGGTCGTCCTGGCGAGAAGATTTTTCACTGGGAGAAGAAGGGGATTCCTGTCCGTGTTGAGATCGGGCCGAAGGATATCGCGGCTGGCGAGGTTGTCATTGCGCGTCGTGATACCAGTGAAAAGTCTCGTGTGGCGATCGGCGATGCTGCAGCAATAGTCTCCGATCTCATGGTCACGATCCAGAAGAATCTCTTCGATCGTGCGCTCGCGCACCGTGAATCGAACTCGGTGGGTGTTTCTACATGGGACGAATTCGTAACCGCGATCGAGGTTGGAAAGTTTGTGACCGCACATTGGTCTGGCGATGCGGACGATGAAAAGAAGATTAAGGAGGCAACGAACGCGACGATCCGCTGTATTCCATTCTCCGAGGCTTCCTCATCGGGAACCTGCGTATTCTCAGGAAAGCCATCGAATCAACGCGTTGTGTTTGCGCGGAGCTATTAGTCGGTCGATCATCAAACAAAAAGACCCTCCGATCGCTCGGAGGGTCTTTTTTCTTACTTCGCAACTGCCTTTGCTTCCAGCTTGCGCATACGGATGGCCTTAGCCTTACGGCGCTTGGCAAAACCGACCACGCGTTTAATGGCGAAAAGGGCGTTTTGGGACTTTCTCGAAAGGTGGTGGCGACTTGGCATAATGAAATGGGAATCGAATGATGGTGTAGAGTATGCCGTATCGTTCGATTATCGTCAACCAAATATGCATGATATTAGCCAAAAACTACACAAAGCCTTTGTTCTGGTGTGCGAAAACCGCAGGGATGATGGCCGGGAATCCTGTGGTGTTACCGAGCCAGGACTTCGGGCGGCAATCAAAGAGGCGATGAAAACTGCCGGATTGCCCGTCCGCGTCTTATCGACCTCGTGCATGGATCATTGCAAAGAAGGCCCGACCGTCGCCTTCATGCCAATGGACGCGATGTTTGGGGATGTTCACATTGACGATATCCCCGAGCTTGTGACTAAGATGCGTAAGTACTTGAGTTCTTAATCGGAGGATTATGAATGCTATGAATATCCTTGGAGAAAAAATGGATCTGTTTTCCGCAAAAGCCGAGGTGCTCGTACTTCCGGTGTTTGCTGGCGAGGGATTCTCGACGGAATCGATCGTTGCGCGATTGCCAGAATCGGTCCGAAAGACTGCGGCGCGATCGATGAAAGCAACAGAGTTCGTGGGCAAGGTTGGAGAGGCTGTTGCGATCGACGTCCACGATGCTGCGCACCACCACATCTTGGTGATCGGTCTGGGATTAATGAAAGACGCCACGCTCGAATCTGCTCGCGAAATGATTGGCACCGCGATTGCTTGCACCCGCCGATTTGGAGCCAAGACGCTCGCGGTCGAAATCCCCGTGTCCGATGAAGGCGATGTCGCGGATGTTGCGGAAGCGATGGTGGTTGCAGCACAGCTTGCTGACTACGCGTTCGATACGTACAAGGAAAAGAACGGCGCAAAACGCATGAAGGAAATGACGTTGGTGATTCGCGAGGGTCGCGACGTGCTTCGCGTTCGGAAAGCCGTCGAGCGAGGCTGTGCGATTGCTGGTGGCGTTGCTGTTGCGCGTGATCTTGTGAATATGCCAGCGCAAGTGATGACGCCGTCTGCACTCGCCGAGGCTGCGGAGCGCATCGTGAAGGAAGCGGGAAAGAATTTCTCGTTGAAGGTTCTCGATCGCGCAGAATGCGAAGAGCTCGGCATGGGTTCGTACGTCGCGGTAGGGAATGGATCCGATGAACCGTTGAAGTTCTTGCATCTTACCTACACTCCAGAACGATCGAGCCGAAAGCGCCTAGCCGTCATCGGTAAAGGCGTCACGTTCGACTCCGGTGGATTGTCGCTGAAGCCAGGCGACGGAATGATGACCATGAAGTGCGACATGGCCGGCGCTGCGGCAGTACTTGGATTCTTCACGGTTCTCGGCCAGCTTCAACCTCGCTGCGAAGTGCACGGCATCGTTGCGGCCGTCGAGAACATGCCTTCCGGTAAAGCGATTCGACCAGGCGATATCGTAAAAGCAAGCAACGGAAAAACGATCGAAATCCTTAACACCGACGCTGAAGGTCGCCTTACGCTGGCCGATGCGCTGACGTATGCAAAGAAGCTTGAACCGACCGCTATGGTGGATCTCGCAACGCTGACCGGCGCCTGTGTCGTTGCGCTCGGTGAGGAGATCACCGGATTGATGAGCAACAATGACGAGCTCGCACAGTCGGTTCTCGATTCTGCCGACGACGCTGGCGAGAAAATGTGGCGCATGCCTTTGGAGAAACGGTATCGATCACTCATCGAATCCGATATCGCAGATCTTCGGAACATCCCAACGTCGCGATACGGCGGATCGCTCACTGCTGGTCTTTTCCTCGAAGAATTTGTCGACGGTCAGCCGTGGGTTCATTTGGACATCGCGGGCCCCGCCTTCGCAGAAAAGCCGATGGCGAGTTACCTCGGTAAAGGCGGAACCGGTCACGGCGTGCGAACTTTGGTGGAGCTGGTAGAACGAATGTAGACCGGAACCATGCACACCTCATCACATCGATGAGGTGTGCATTTGTTATACTTGAAGCAATACTCTTTGCTTTTTGCTATGGCAGCTCCAACGCTTGAACAGTTCGTAGAAAATTTGCTCGTGGAACGTGGGCTTGCATCGGTTGACGAGGCGGTTCTTGCCGAGCTTCGTGCGGATCTTCTCACGCGTATCGGCGAACGTTTGAACGCAGAAATGGTTGCCTTGCTCGAAACAGACAAGGTTGAGGAGCTGAACGATCTCCTTGATGCGGATGCTGAACCGGATATTGTTCGCGAGTTTTTCGTCAGCAATGTGCCAAACTACCAAGAAGTGCTCGCACGAACGCTCATGGATTTCCGTACGTCATACTTAAGCTAATCGTATGGTTGCACCAGCACGATCTCATTCGCCAGAATCGTCCAGAGAATCGCGACCAACGATGAGTATGTTGGATCGCGTCTTGAAGGCGGTCCACGCAGGATGGACAGACTACAATCAATCTGCAGAAGCCAGCGCGGAGGCACAGGCACGTTTTGCGCGGCGCATTGGAAAGAACGACATTATTCATCTCGACGGCGAAGACTGGAAAATTGTTGCTGTCAGCAAGGGCGACGACGAAGCTCCGGTGCTCATTGAGAACGGAAAACTTCACCGTTCCATTGCCTCGCTTGATCTTGAGCGCGTGGAGATTGCCGCGCGGTTGATTGGATCGGTTGACGGGGATCCGGTTCCAGAAGGTCCCGAGGTTGTGCCAACGGGTACAACACGAGTGCCGCCAACGCCAGTGGTCGCCGAGCTTGAGGATGACGAGGCTCCAAAGGTGCCATTGAAATTACGATACGGCGCTGTGGATGTTTCGGAAGCTGTCGAGGATAGGGCTCGCGACACTGCGGAAGAGTCGTTGCACGCTGAAAAAATAGATGCGGGATTTTTTGCAAAGATTTTCAAACACAACATTTGCTACGAAATCTATCGTCAAATCGCCATCTCGCGATCGCGCGCCAAGATTCTTAACGAGAAGAACCTGTACGCGTCCGATAATTTCGACCGCGACGCGCATCGCCGAGCAACCGGTGCTGTTGTTGATCGGTTTGTTACCGAGTACGATGGATTCCTTCATGGAGAAGGGAAGACTGCGGAAAAGAAGAAGGTCTTTGGCGACAGTGCTGCAGAGAAGGCGGTCAAAAAGGATCTTGAGGCACTCGTTCGTGAGTACGCGACGAATCCAGAAATGGATGCGGGTGAACTCAACGCAAGAAAAGATGAGATTTTCGCAGCAGCCAACAAACTCGCTGGCGACGCAAAGGGCCGTGGCGTGATGTACGCCGACAATTTGGAAAAGCTCGCCGAACAAGTTCGTCAACACGCAGCGCACGCTGGTGGTATTGCGAATCTCGATATCGATCTTGAAATTGTTATCGGTAAAGCAAAACTTGGTGCACGAACGGAACGAGACAGGAATCTTCTCGATAAGGCGCTCGACGGATTACAACGATACGGCTCAACAACACGAGTTGGTTCTGGCGTTTTGAACGTGTTTCACAATGAGATTTCTGTGGCGCTTGGCACGGCCTGGGTAGTTGGTGGAATTTACGGACGTGTGAAAGCTGGTGCTGCTGCGCTCGCATCATCTGGATCGTCCTTGGTTGTGACTGGTGCGTACAGCGCGTATAAAGAAAAGAGCCGACTGGGTCGCGAACGATCGCTCCATGAGCGTCAGATGGCGCTTGGTGGGGAAACGCGGAATGACGACCTCCTCGCGAGGAAATCGGAGTTGCTCAATCAGATGGGAAACCTCAAGTGGTGGAATGTCATGGAGCGACACGCGATTGAGAATGAGATTAAGGAATTGGATAGCGGTCGCGCGGTTCAGCCTCGGCGTGCCGAGATGGAGCAGTTTGAACTTGCTCGTGAAAGTGCAAAGGGGCTCGCGGAAAGTGCCCGTGGATTCCTGAGCGGTCGCGAATTACGTGGTGATGTTGACGACAGAGACGCGATGTCTGCGCTTGCGGACATCGAGGCAAGGATTCGCATCAGCGATCGCGAAAAGGTTGATTTGCTGAAATATACAAACGTTGCCGAAGCCGAGGTTGAGCGAATGGATCTCGATCTTGCTCGAGCACAACTGAAGGCTGCACTTCGATCGAGATATGCTGAAGCGATGGGGAATTTCACTGAGGTGTTCAATGAAAGACTCGCGATGAGCGAAGGTGCGTTGTACGGAAAAGAAAGCGCTGTTCAGAAGCAACATAGCGCTTTTGCTTCGTGGTCGAATCGTGTCGCGTTGAAGCGTGGCGCAACGACGATGGTGATTGGTGCCGTCGTTGGAACGGTTGTTCATGATCTTTGGAGCCATTTTGTTTCGGGAGCAGACACGACTATTGCAAGTGCTGGACGAGCACTTATGGCGTACTTTGACAATGCGCCTGTTGCGGCGGTCGGACCAGCGAATGTGGAGACGATTGGCGGGGGAATGTTCACCACCCCAGCGGGAACCGATCTCGTTCCTCAAGCCGACGGAAGCTACGTTCTTGAGTCGGTTGCCGATCATCGTACAATTGCTTCGGGATTGCACATCAACGAATTCGGTCATCTCGACGCTGCATCGGAGGCAACGTTGCGAGGTGCTAGCGCAAATATTGTTGAGTCCGATCAGTGGGTGAATTCGTCATCAACGGTGACGAGCACCGAAAGCACGTGGGATTGGTTGCGTCATCATGCAATGCAAAAAGTGTATCGCGACCATTGGATGGACAATGACACACCAATGCATTTTTCTGATGCGCTGCAAAAGTGGCTTGGGGCAGATTGGAACGAGCTGAAATTAGAATGGGGTGGAGTAAACGAAACCGGATTGGATGCAAACGGCCAGATTGTGATGTCCGCGGGCTATATGACGTCGGATGGTTCCTTCCACGACGCGCTCAGTGAAGACGCACCTAAGGAAATTGTGGAGCGCAAACTTCGCCTTTTGCTCACAATGAACAGTGGTTCGCAGAATAGTGTCATTGAGGTTCTGTGTGATCAGCATGGTCAGTTCCACATTGATCCGGATTCCGATATCGGCAAGACCTTCTTCCGTATTGAACACGGTAAGGTTGTTCCGCTGTATCACCACGCTGAGATCGGAATCTCAAAGGGCTTCGACGCGCACGGCGTGAACCACTTTAATATTCTTGCAACAGCACAGGGCGAAGGAGTGCATTCCGGAATCACCTCCACCGATATCAGCGAAAGTGTTAACCAGCACGTCACTCAAATTGACTTTGCAACCGGCCCGAACGTCCCACCAGTCGCGGTTCCATGGTTCCTTCCGGGCAACGTTCGCACACCAATGGAGCCAAGGAAGAGAAGGACACCTCGCATGCCGCCACCGGGTGGGGACGATCTGCCGCCGGGAGGATCTGAATTTGAGCCAGTGATTTCTGGTGTTGAAAGCGGAACAGAATCTGGAGATGAGAGTCCAATTTCGGGGGCTGAAGTTGGACGTTCGAAATCAAGGGAAAAGAACGCGAAATCCATTCGCACATTTGTGTCGGAAAAGTTTGGCGA
Source organism: Candidatus Uhrbacteria bacterium (assembly GCA_943359525.1). Lineage (GTDB taxonomy): Bacteria > Patescibacteriota > Patescibacteriia > UBA9934 > UBA9934 > CAIKHN01. The sequence continues at coordinate 34,109 of CALRHV010000001.1, read as the reverse complement.
TGAGCCCGTAGAAGTTCAGGAAATGATGGTTGAATTACTGCAGGTACTTTTCCAGAAAACTCCGGCATCTGAGCAAAAGGCATTCATGAAGATGGTTGGAGAAGTTGAACGTATGCGGCACTTTGGCCACGTTGAGTACGACGTTGCGCGAACCATGCACGGCGCCGCTGTAAATGAAAGAGTTTCCTTGTTAGCAACTGACACTGAACGTGACGAAATCGTTGATATCGTGTCTCTGTACCTCTCTGAGCATCCGGATATGACGAGGCAAGAGGACATCGATCGCGCAGTTGAGATTGCTCAAATTTTGACTCTCGATGTGTAGGTATGGCTATTGGATTTGCTGATTCAAAAATCGTGACAGTGAATAAGGGTGAAACTGTTCGAAAGGAACGGCATATTCAGGATGTTCAGTGTGTTGTGCAGGAAGGTGGCTTTGAGCAGGAATCACGGCGGTGTTTGAAAAAATCAATGGATACGTTTCTCATGGAAGGTGAGCAAGCTGTTGTTGCCCGCTTTTTGCAGGAGAGAACGAGTCTCGCGGTATTTTCTGTTCCGTTGTCCGTGGCAGTAGAGCGTGGATCGATTGGGCGCGAAGCAGCTATTGCAGTTGTTCAGGAAATGAGAGGATCGCCACAAAAGCACATTGAAATTATTGCGCTGTGCTTTCCCGCACGCGGACGAGAGGAGGATCTTCAGGCATTTCATGCGCGAAAAAAGGTTGCGTATGAACGAGTTATTACATTGGATGGCATCACTCCAGCGCACGTACAGCATCATAAGGAGCGAATTCGGGATATCCTTGAGTCGTATCATCAGCTTGAGGCGGTAGGAATGAAAGGTCTTGAATGGCCGATGCGCGCTGATGGTCAGCCACGTAGATCGTTTATTGATCGCGCAGAAATGATGAATATTGCGCGATCCGTTTCTGGATACGCGGCGCGAGTGAGAACAGATCGTGACGAAGTGCTGCAGGAATTGCGTGAAGCAAAGTTTCCTCAGAATATTCAGGAGCACGCAGATATCCTTCCGTATGTTGCCCGTGCAGGTGAGCGAGTAAAGGCGGTAACGTATGACATGTTCGATACGCTTGTACAATTCTCCTCCAATTCGGCTGAGCGTCAAGAACGAATGAATAGTGATGCAACTGCTTTTTTACGTGAAAAGGGTTTTGGAATTTCTGAGAAGGACCTTCGGAAGCTTCGAGATAGTGTGCTACACGATTTTCGACTGCGAAGGGAACAGACGTTGCGAGACTATAAGCAAGTGGATGCTCTCGAGCTTGTTATTCAAAAAATTGCGCTGAACGAAAGGCGTCCTATCGACCCAGTACAGATTCGGGCATTGGCTCAAGAGCTTGAAGGTGTGTACTGCTTAGCGGATGGGGCGACAGCTGTGGTAATGCCAGGCGCAAAATCGACGCTTGAGGATTTGCGATCACGTGGAAAAAAGCTCGCGGTCATTTCAAACTTTTCATATAGTCAAGAATCTGTTGAGCGTTTGTTGAAACGCTTTGGACTTTTTGACTATTTTGATGAGGTTATCGTGTCATCTGAACACGGCATGTTGAAATCCCCAAAGGATCCAAATGGTACAATTTTTCGAGAAGCCTGCCGGAGACTTGGTGTGGCTCCGGAAGCGCTGGTTCACGTTGGTGATCATTCAGAAAACGACCAAAAGGCTCCGCAGCGTATTGGGGCAAAAGGCGTAGTTCTGAAACGCCCAAACGCGCTGATTCAAAACAAAGCGTTCCAATCAATGGACATTCATTCTGAGAAGTATGCAGATATCGCACTGCAAACTCAGCGAGAATACCTCACTGGCGGTGCAAATGAATATTTCGATCGCGTGAAAAAAACTATCACTCCGGAGGCCCTTCGGCCATTTGCCGAGCGAGTGTATGAAATGAGTCGAGACAAATATGGTCCTTTAGTCATTCAGTTTGCCGAACATACATTGCAACGCTTGGCTGAGAGCCCAAAGGGAACTATGAGTCTTTGCCTTGGTCGAGACGCTATTGCGATGTTTCTTATTCAACGACAATTACTTAAACTTTTTCCGGAACGATTTCCTGGACTCACTGCGGACAGGATTCAATACATTCCAGTATCTCGAGCGTCCGCAGTGAAATCAAGCGACGATCTTGTGCGAGAACAATTGAGAGGGCTCGGTGTAGAAAACGCACAGCGAATCATTTTGATTGATAACGGTATTTCGGGAACGATTCAAAATCGATTTGCAGAACTTTACCCGGAGAAAGAGTTTATTGGGGAATATCTTTTTGCGCGAAAACTTTCTCATGATGTAAACCGCAATCAGAAGCATGGGTTTATTCTGGAAGAAGAATGCAAATTACGTATTGATCCGGATACGGGGATGCCGTTATTAAAAAAACAGAAGGACGGTTCGTTTATGGAGATGTGGGATAGGATTGGTATACGGACGGATGTGAATAAAACAGATGCGCTTTCATTATTTTCGAGTGACGCTGTTCATGGTCACGAAGATATTTGGAATGGAATTTTTGCTTCTGCTGAACCCCTGGTTCGTCATAAGGAAGGACAGGTACGTCCAAAAAATTGGACGGGTTCAACGATGGAATTACATAATTATGTCGAAGGAAGACCGGATGTAATTCCTGGACTTGAGTTTATTGCGAACCACCGTATTCTCAAGAAGATTGCATTGAAGGGGATTATGGATTCCTTAAGCGTATACCAACGTCAAATCCAGCTTCAGCGTGGTCCGACGAAGCAGGCTGTGATTCATCAATTCGCAGACTGGTTCAGGAAAAGTAATAAAGCAGATTCTCTTGATCGTCGTCTTTTGGATGGTTTGGTGCGAGCACGATAGTGAACTGAAGGATATATTAACATTACTTTTAGCTAATATTAGCCAAGAATCAGCTCATCGTCACTTGACGAGGAGCTGATTTTGTGGTATAGTAGTTTGTTGATCTGAAAGCCGTTCCAACGGCAATCGGTCATATCCCGCCTGTCACGTTCCATTCATCAGTAGAGATACGGAGTTCACCATGTCCGACAATAAGCCCTCCCTCAACGCCGGCAAGCTCGGCGTCCTCATTCACCCCAACCTCAAGGCCCGCGAAGGGAAGGATCACGGCCGTTTCGACTTTGTGCGTGGGTTCATCTGCTGTCCGGAGAAGAAGCTCGGCGCAGAGTTCGGTCGTCGTATGTCGATCAGCCGCAACACCGTGTGGAACCTCGCGTTCCACTTCTACGACCTGCTTGACGGCGGGAAGGAGAAGGAGGCCTGGGATGTGGCATTTGCCATCCTGAGCCAGTACGGCAAGCCGGACGACGCCGCGACCGAGGCCTACCACGAGATGAAACGGCGTTCGGACTCCGGGGAGAATCAGGCGCGCAAGCTCCTCGACTATTCCCAGATGACGAAGCGACCGGTGCTCATCGTCCGGTGGTCCCAGTCCCAGAACCGGGTGCGTGTCGAGACCTATGCCGAAGCGGCCGAGCGGCACCTGCGCTCGATCTGCATGGCCAAGAATGACGAGCTGGCCGGATCCTACCGGAGCTACCGCGAAAGCATGGTGCGTCACGGGTTCCTCGAAGCCGGTCAGGCCAAGAAGATCACCGATGAGGCCCGCGCAATCAAGATGGCGAAGGAAAAGGAGAAGGCGGTCGCCAAAAAGGCCGAAGCGAAGAAGGCACCCAAGGCTATGAAGTTTGAGGGGCTGGCCGCCCTGCAGAAGGCCATCGACGCCAAAAAGTCCTAGGCCAAGGCAGCAAACACGGTCACTCCAACGCAATAGGAGTGACACTTACAACGTCATCCCGAAAGATAGGGGTGACCACTCGCACGGTCATCCTGAACAATTGGGGTGACCGTGTTTTCGTTTACGCCTTTCCTAATGTCTTCTCTCCTGGTTCTCATTCCATTGGGCAGAGTTCGCCGGATTGAAGTGCCGTCAGTACACGCATCGCTTTCTTTACCGATCGGCACTCCCTGCCGGCGGAGATGAGGTAAATGAGGAGCACGTTTGACTTCACCGTGTTAGCAATGTAATATGATGACATAACATTACTATATGTCTACACTTTCTGTACCACTTACTCCAACACTGGAGAATATCATTGAGCGCTTGGTAAAGATGGGTTTTGCAGAAACAAAAGCCGAAGTTGTGCGAAAAGCGATTATTCGGCTTTCTGAGGAAGAGGCTTTAAACGCAGTGTTGATTTCGCAACGACAAGCCCGGAATGGTGAGCTTTACGAAGGAGATCTGAAGGCCCTCGTTGAAGCGGTTTCATAACGTATGCGAATTCAGTTTACGAAGCAATTTATAAAAATGACGAGTTCTTTGCCGGAAGATCTTCGACAAGATGTCTATGAGAAGGTTGAGATGTTTCGCAACCCCGAACATCACAGCACGTTAAAAGTACATAAATTAAAAGGGAATCTTCATGACTTGTGGAGTTTTTCGGTAAACTATAAAACCAGAATTGTTTTTGAACGATCGACTGACGGAATAATCCTTCTTGCTGTTGGTGATCACGATATCTATCGGTCGGTGTAAAAAACTGGAGCCTGTTGTGGCTCCAGTTTTTTACTGATGATATGTGACGTTTACGCCTTTCCCAATGTTTTCTCGCCCGGCTCCCATTCCATTGGGCAGAGTTCGCCGGATTGAAGTGCTGTGAGAACGCGGAGCACTTCTTTGACTGATCGGCCGACGGAGCCGGCAGAGACTAGGGCGTATTTCACTACACCTTCTGGATCGATAATAAACAAGCCGCGATCGGAACTGCCGTCGTCTTCGTTGAGCACGCCGTAGTCGCGGGAAACTTTTTGCGTTGTGTCGGCAAGGATAGGGTAGGCCACTTCAGGGAGATCCTTTTCAAACCATGCTTTGTGGCTCCATTCGCTGTCTGTGGATGCGCCGATGACTTTTGCGTTGAGGGCGGCAAAGTCCGCTTCGTGCTTTTGGAAGCCCTTAATTTCGGTTGGACAGATGAAGGTGAAGTCGCGAGGGTAGAAGAACAGCACCACCCAGCCTCCTTTGTACGAGCTGAGGCTTGTTTTCGTAAACTCGCCCTTGGTGTACGACGTGATGTTTTCAAAGCTTGGTGCTGGCTTGTTGATCGAGATCATAGTTTTACGACACTAATAGATAAATTTTTTTACGTTTTGCTCCCTGATCAGACCCAAAGATACCGCGAAAAACTTTTACAATCAACCGGTTATCCGCTACACTCCTTCCATCTATGACCCAAGCACAAAAGCAAAATATTGGACTGTTCGTTGGGGCGATCGTGGTTATTTCTGGCATTTCGTTGGCCTTCAGTGCGTATCAGTCGAGTAAAGCGAACGCTTCAGCGTGGCCGGTGTTGGATGGCGGTGTGTATACATCGGCAGTGACTCGCGACGGCGTAACATCGCTGGTTCCGGGTGATCAGTTGTACGACAGCGGCGTTGTTGAAGGCGGCATTCCCGCACTGACGAATCCAACATACGATTCCGTTCTTGCGTCAGATTCGGTGATTGCCGATTCACTGATGGGAATTGATCTCGAGATCGAAGGACAGCATCGTTTCTACCCGGTACAAATCATGAACTGGCATGAAGTAGTAAATGATTCGGTCGGTGGCCAGAGCTTTGCAGTGACATATTGTCCGCTTTGCGGAACGGGAGTTGTGTATGACCGTCACATCAACATGGGCACAGCAACATTGTCTGCAACCGGACAGGTATATAACAACAACACCGTGTTAAAGGATGAGGAGTCGGGATCGCTTTGGATCCAGGCGACTGGACAGTCGATTCAAGGATCATGGATCGGTGAATCCCTCGCGGTCATTCCTTCACAGATGATGACGTGGAGTGTGTGGAAAAATTTGTATCCATCTGGCTTGGTCCTTTCCACAAACACGGGTATTGCCCGTGACTACACTCGTCACCCATACGGAAATTACGATACGAGCAAAGGACTGTATTTCCCAATTAACCACACGAGCCCCGATTTCACATCGAAGTGGATTACGTACGGCGTCACCGATGGAACGAATGGTCTTGCGTTTGCGACAATCGCACTTTCTGGAACGGGAATCATGACTGCAAAACTCGGCGAAGTTCCGGTGATTGCCATCTATAATTTTGAAACAGACACAGTGCGCGTATTCGAAACGAAATCGAGGAATGGTGACGTTCACACATTTTCGTTCGATTTTGCGAAGAAGCGGTTGACGGATAACGAAACGGGAAGCGCATGGTACGCCGATGGATGGAATGTGAAGAATAACGACGAAGAGCACGCACTGATCGAGATTCCAGCAGTTCGCGGCTACTGGTTCTGCTTGGCAGCAATGCATCCAACGTGGAAAGCGGTAACGACGAGTGAAACGAATTAAGAATTTATGCTGTACGTCGTCGCGACTCCGATCGGAAATCTTGGCGATGTAACCGAACGAGCAAAGGCAATTTTTGCGAGTGTTGAAATTGTGTTGTGCGAGGACACGCGAGTGTCGAGCAAGTTGATGGCGCATCTTCAAGTACGCCCAACACTCATGGCATTTCATGAGCATACCGATCAGTTGGCGCGAAAAAAGATTGTTGACCAACTCGTTTCTGGAATCGACATGGCGATTATTACGGATGCAGGAACGCCGTGTATTTCGGATCCCGGTGGATTCCTTGTTGCCGATGCTGTTATAGCCGGCGTAAAAGTGTCGCCGATTCCTGGTGCGAGCGCAGCAATCGCGGCACTCTCGATTGCCGGAATTGCGCTCGATCGATTCACCTTTGTTGGTTTTCCGCCGAACAAGAAGGGTCGTGAGAGGTTCTTCCGCGAAATTGGCGAGATCGATCATGCGGTCGTCATGTATGAATCGACGCATCGAATCGTTAAAACGCTCGAGGCGATGAAGGAATTGAACCGAAAGTTGATTGTTTGCCGCGAGCTCACAAAAATCCATGAGACAATATATCGTGGCACCGTAGAGTCGATTCTGGTCGATCTTGAAAAGACGAGCACGCGAGGGGAGTTTGTTATCGTCGTTGATCGCGAATAACCATATGTCGACATATTCCATCACCACAACGCTTCCGTACGTTAACGCTGATCCGCATATTGGGTTTGCATTGGAGATTGTGCAGGCCGACATGTTGGCGAGATATCATCGATCGAAGGGCGAAGATGTTGTTTTTAATACAGGAACAGACGAACACGGTCAGAAGATTTATCAGAAGGCTATTGAGGCCGGACTCGATCCAAAGGCGTATTGCGACGAATACGCGGCGAAGTTTGATGGTTTGAAGTCGTCGTTGAATTTGAGTTACACGCATTTCATTCGCACAACCAACGAACATCATATTGCGGCCGCGCAAGAATTCTGGAAGCGATGCGATGCGAACGGCGACATCTATAAGAAACAGTATTCGATTAAGTATTGCGTTGGGTGCGAACTCGAAAAAACAGACTCTGAGCTCGTTGAAGGCCGCTGCCCGATTCATCCGAATCGTGATCTCGACCTGATCGAGGAAGAAAATTATTTCTTCGCATTTTCAAAATATCAGCAAAAGCTTCTCGATCTGTATCGTGACCGTCCAGACTTCGTGATGCCACAGGCACGCATGAATGAGATTCGAGCGTTCGTGGAGGGAGGACTGAACGATTTCAGTATCTCGCGCCTGAAATCGAAAATGCCGTGGGGTGTTTCTGTACCCGGCGATGAAGAGCAGGTGATGTATGTGTGGTTCGATGCGCTCGTAAACTACATCTCAACACTCGGCTGGCCAAAGTCTGGATCGCTTTTTGATTCTGCGTGGCCAAGCGTGCAGGTGGCAGGGAAGGACAATCTTCGTCAGCAAACCGCGATGTGGCAAGCGATGGTGATGTCGGTTGGGATCGAGCCATCGAAGCAAGTATTCATTCATGGTTACGTCACGGCTGATGGACAGAAGATGAGTAAGTCCATCGGGAACGTGATTAATCCGTACGATCTTGTTGCGGAATACGGAACAGACGCTACACGTTTGTACCTCCTTGGCGGAATGCCGTCGTGGCAAGATGGCGACTACTCAAAGGAACAATTCGAAATTCTTTTCGCGACGAAACTTGCGAACGGCCTCGGTAACTTGGTAAGTCGTGTCGCGGCGATGTGTGCGAAGAGTTTTCCGGAGGGAATCGATCGTGTTGTGTACGATGGAGTTAGTGCTGAACTTGATGAAGCGCTCAGAGAATACGATTTCCGAAAGTACGTTGACCTCGTTTGGAGTGTGGTCGATGTCGCGAACGTAAAAATCGGGACCGAGGAACCTTTCAAACTCGTCAAAGTTGACCCGGCTGCTGCAAAGAAGTCACTGTCCGAACTTGCGGCGATGATTCGATGGATTGGCGTTGCGCTTGAGCCAGTTATTCCTACAACTGCTGCGGAAATTCTCCGCCGATACGAAAGTGATATTCTTGTAGCTGGAGAGCCGTTGTTCCCACGAAGAGATCGATAATATGGGTATCGTCGACATTCTCATCATCATTTTCGTTATTGTCATGGCATTTGCTGGATGGCGAAGTGGTTTTGTGCGGTCGTTCGGAAGTTTGGTTGCGCTCGTCGCCAGTGTCGTCGCGTCGTTCTACGCCATGAATTGGTTAGATGAAGCATACGGACTGTCGTTTGCGGAGCATCCGTGGATTACGATTGTTGCGTTTTTGATTCTTACCCTCATCGTCAGTCGCCTCGCGCAATACATTGTTGACGCACTCGATTTGGTTCGAAAAATCATCGCAATTATTCCGTTTGTAAACTTCATCAACAATCTTCTCGGCGCTGCATTCGGCGTAGCACAATCTGCTGTAGCGATTCTTGTTCTCGCCTACGTTGCTGTAACGCTTGTTCCAATCGGCGATGTACGAATCTCGCTTCTCTCATCATCAGTCGTCAGCCGCGCGGTCGATATTGAAAGCAATGCAGGGCTGCTCTGAAACTGATCTTTGGAGGGGGTTGGGACGTGGTGACGGAGGCGAACGAATGACAGACATCGTCGGCGACAGGCATGTGTGTTTTGCGAAATTGAGGATGTTGTGTCGACACGACATCTGATTGTGAAAATCATTGGCATTTCTGCACACGAAATGTTGTGTCAACACAACATCGCCAAAATTGGAAATTGAACTGCCGGTCGGAGCATAAGGATCGCCAACAATGCACTTTTTTATCATTCTCACCACCATCCAAAGAATCAGTTTCAGATTATTTCTTCTATGGACTTTATCGACTCTCATGCCCACCTTCATTTCCCAGCCTTCAGCGCCGATGGTGCCGAGGTGTTGCAACGTGCTCGCGATAACGGGATTTCTTTGATTACCGTTGGAACGAAATTCGCGACGAGTATGTCTGGAATCGACTTCGCCGAACAGCACGACGGTGTGTGGTGCACGATTGGTTTGCATCCAGGACATGTGCACGATCACAACTTCGTCGACGAGAACGAAGAGACGCACGATAAGCCGATGCCGGAGCGCGAATTCGATGAAGCACGCTACAAATCGCTCGTCTCTCATCCGAAGGTTGTCGCGATCGGCGAATTCGGTCTCGACTATTCTCGCATTCCGAACGGAATGGACGTTGAAGTGTTCAAAAACGATCAACGCAACGTCGCCCGTCAACAGCTTCAGTTCGCCACCAAACACAACAAGCCTGTCGTGATTCATTGTCGTGGTGGCGCAACGGCCGACGTAACCGGAGCGCACGATGATATGCGAACACTCATTGCCGAGGAGATTGGCCGAGGGGGAATTGAGCGTAGGGGAGTGATTCATTGCTTTACGGGCACGATCGACGATGCGGCGAAGTATGCCGATCTCGGTTTTTTGATCTCAATCACCGGGATCGTAACCTTCGGGAAATCCCTTGCTGCTGCAGTAAGAGAGATCCCTTTGGAGCAGATGATGATCGAAACAGACTGCCCGTATCTCTCCCCCGTGCCACTCCGAGGAAAACGGAACGAACCCGCCAACGTCGTCCTCGTCGCCCAAGCCATCGCCGACGTAAAAGGCGTTTCACTTGCCGAGGTTGCCCGCGTTACCACGGAAAACGCCCGCCAGCTTTTCCGCTTATCCTAGCCATTGTATCTTCTTTTCCCACCAGTAATCTTTCAATTCTCTTGCGCGTACGGTATACTCATGCCGCTTTATGGACGATTATCGGGAATCAATGCGGTTTGCATTGAAGGCGATGGTAGACATCACCGGAACAATCCTTGTGCCAGCATTCGTTGCGGCAATCGTGGGAAAGTTCCTGGATGCTCGCTATGGCACAGGCCGAGTCCTGTTCGTGGTGCTGCTTACGGCAACATTCTTGGGCACCGCGTTCATTCTTGTGAAAAAAGTTCGGCAGTATGCAAAAGAGTATCAAAAACTCATCGCTCCTTAATTACGCAATTATTCCGCTTGCTGCGGAACCAATCGCGCATATTGGCGCATTCCCCGTCACCAACACCATGGTGAACGCATGGATTGTGACAGCTTTTTTCGTCGTCGTCGCTTGTATTGCGACCCGTCGGCAAGGCCTTGTTCCTCGGGGGATTCAAAATGTCATCGAGGCTATTGTCGAAACACTTTCAAACGAAATTGAAAAAGTTGCTGGTAGCCGAAAGCTTGCCCGTCAATTCTTGCCGCTGATCGCAACGATCTTCTTGGTCGTACTCGCAAACAACTGGTTAGGATTGATTCCGGGCACAGGCACTATTGGTATTTACGAAATTATGCACGGCGAGGTGGAACTTGTTCCCTTGTTGCGATCCGCTGGGAGCGACCTGAACTTCACGTTGGCGATTGCGCTCACGGCCGTGTTCTTTTCGCACTTTATTGGCGTTCGCGCATTTGGCGTGTTCAACTATTTCAGTAAGTTCGTGAACGTGAAGGGAATCTGGAAGTCGCTGAAGCACGGTCCGATGGCCATCATTACTGCCGTCATTGAATTCGGCGTCGGCCTCCTGGAGATCATCGGCGAGATTGCGAAAGTCCTCTCGCTTTCGCTTCGATTATTCGGTAACGTATTTGCGGGAGAAATCTTAATGACGGTCATGCTCGGACTTATTTCGTATGTTCTGCCAATCCCATTCATGTTCCTTGAAATTCTCGTCGGCATTGTGCAGGCAACCGTCTTCTCTATGCTGACGTTGGTATACTTAGTCATTGCAAGTACTCCACACGGCGGACACGAGGAAGAGCATCATGCATAATTGTCCAGAATCGTGATCGAATATTTGTGGACATGCTTTGCCCTCAGATATTCACTCATGATTAATCTCTTTATGACACTCGAATTTGCAAAGGCGTTCGCGATTGGTGTAGGTGGTGCCATGCCAGCATTGGCGATTGGTTTGATTGGTTTCTCGGCAATGCAATCCATTGGCCGCAACCCAGAAGCAGCAGGAAAGGTGCTCGCGCCAATGTTGCTTGGTATGGCGTTTGCAGAAGCAATTGCTATTTACGCGCTTGTGGTTGTGTTTACCCTCTAAACGATGTCGTTACACGTCAGGGGATTCGATTCATCGAACCTCTGCGTGTCATGAGATCGAAATAGCGAACTTCTATGTCATTAGCAATCGAATCACCTACGGCAACAGCATCCGAACAGCCAGCGTCCGACACCGGCGTTCTTGGAACCTTTGGTATTCGCGGCGATTTATTCGCTGCGCAACTGGTAAACTTCCTTCTCGTACTTATTGTGTTGTGGCGCTTTGTTTACAAACCAATCCTCGCTATCCTCGATAAACGCGAGGCAGCGATCGCGAAGAGCATGAAAGACGTGGAAGACATTTCTGCGCGTATGAAGGCAGCAGAAGCAGAGCGCAGTGCAATGCTTGCATCTGTGCTGAAAGAATCGCAAGCAATCATTGAAGGGGCAATGAAGGAAACAGATGCCCGCAAGAACGAAATGCTCGAGGCCGCGAAACGTGAAGTAGAGCGCGTGATTGCAAAGGGCAAGGAACAGCTCGTAGCAGAACGCGAGGCGTCGCTTACGGCGTTGCGCAAGGATGTTGTTGACATCGCGGTTCGCGCAGCAGCGAAGATTGTGACGGAAGGGCTGACGGAAAAGAAGTCGCAATCACTCGCAGAAGAGGTTGTGCGAAAGATGACGTAATATGCCAAAGCTTACTCCACGTCATCTTGCCACAGTGCTCGTCGATGAATGTGTCGATGTCACTCGCGCCGAGCTGGTGAAAATTATCGACGCCTTTGTGGGCGAGCTTGCCACACGAGGCATGATGCACAAATGGCGCGATGTTGAACGAGAAATTCACGGCGCCTGGAAACGAAAGTTCGGCGCAGCGAACGTTACCGTCGTCTCGGCACATCCACTCACCGTTGCCATGCGAAAGGCGATCGAGGCAAATGCTCCTGGCGCAGATATTACTGAACGTATCGATGAACGCTTAATGGGTGGCGCAGTGATCCGCATCGACGACCGGCGTATCGACGCAAGTGTGGCAGGGATCCTTCAGCGATTGAAACAGTCCCTTGATAGCGCAGCATCTTGAACCCCAATCTATGGCAACCAAAAAAGCAGACATCATTGCAGTACTCCGCGAACGCATCGACGAGTTTAAAGTCGAAGCGCACGAAGAGCGAGTGGGAACCGTCATGAGCGTGTCCGACGGCGTTGCTCGCTTGTCCGGCCTCGGCAATGCGATGAGCCAAGAAATGATCGACTTCGGCAACGGCGTGTTCGGCGTCGCGCTCAACCTTGAAGAAGAAACGATCGGCGTCATTATTCTCGGTGACGCACGTGGTGTGAAGGCCGGCGACACTGCGCGAAGCACTGGTCGTATTCTTTCTATTCCTGTCGGTGAAGAAACTGTTGGACGTATTCTTGATCCATTGGGAAATGCACTCGACGGAAAGGGCGCGATCTCCACAAAGAATCTTGCTCCAGTGGAGAAGGTTGCTCCAGGCGTCATGACACGTAAATCTGTTTCCGTTCCAATGCATACGGGAATCAAAGCAATCGATGCGCTTATTCCAGTGGGTCGTGGTCAGCGCGAACTCATCATCGGCGATCGTCAGACGGGAAAGACCGCAATCGCTATTGATACGATTCTCAACCAGAAGGGCGAGAACGTGAAGTGTATTTACGTTGCTATTGGACAGAAAGAATCGAAGGTTGCGCAGATCATGGCGCGATTCGAAGCTGCTGGCGCAATGGACTACACCACCATCGTTCTTGCTGGAGCATCGGATCCAGCCGCAATGCAGTACCTTGCTCCGTACGCAGGCTGTGCAATCGCTGAATACTTCATGGCAAAGGGCGAAGACGTGCTTATTGTGTACGATGATTTGAGTAAGCACGCGTGGGCATATCGCGAAATCTCCTTGTTGCTCCGCCGTCCACCAGGCCGCGAGGCATATCCTGGCGACGTCTTCTACCTGCATTCTCGTTTGCTCGAGCGTTCTGCGCGCTTGAACGAAGAACATGGCGGAGGATCGATCACTGCATTGCCGATCATCGAAACCCAAGGTGGCGACGTGTCAGCATACATTCCAACAAACGTTATCTCGATCACTGACGGACAAATTTATCTGGAGTCCGATCTCTTCTACCGCGGACAGCGCCCAGCGCTGAACGTTGGTCTTTCCGTGTCGCGTGTTGGATCATCTGCACAGACCAAGGCAATGAAGAACGTTGCAAAGACACTCAAGGTTGACCTTGCGCAGTTTCGCGAACTCGAAGCGTTCGCACAGTTCGCTTCCGACCTCGACGAGGCAACGAAGAAACAAATCGAACGCGGTCGTCGTGCGATGGAGTTGATGAAACAGAAACAGTACTCGCCAATATCGTTTGCGAAACAGGCAATCGTCATCTTCGCACTCAACACCGGCATGCTCGACGCATTGCCAGTCACCGCCATGCAGAAGTTCGAGGAAGAGTGTTTGCGCTACTTTGAATCGAGCGGTGCGTCGGTGTTGAAATCGATCGTGGATGCTCGCGACGTTTCTGGCGACATCAAAACAAATCTCGAAGCGGAGCTGAAGAAATTCCTTTCAACGTTCACGGCCTAACTATGGCAATGTCGCGGAAGCTCATCAAATCCCGAATTTCGTCGGTAAAGAACACACGCAAAATTACCAAAGCCATGGAAATGGTTGCGGCGAGTAAAATGCGTAAAGCCGTGTCGGCGACCTTCCGCGGTCGGCCGTATGTTGTGCTTGCGAAAGCGACGATTGAAGCGGTGATGGAACGTTCCGGTGCGTCGTTGAATCATCCAATGCTCACACCGGGCGCTGGCGATCGCGAGTTGGTCGTGCTCTTCACGTCAGATCGTGGACTCGCCGGCGGATACAACGTAAACATGGTGAAGTTTGCGCGTGAAAAGATGAAAACACTTGGCGACGTGGACATAATTGCGGTCGGTAAACGCGGATCGGACGCAATGCAACGTCTCAAGTACAACGTCGTCGCATCCTTTACCGGTCTCGGCAACGCTCCAAAGTACAGTGATATCGTTCCCGTGGCTCGGCTCGCGCTTGACGGATTCCTCCAGGGAAAATATCGGAGAGTGCGACTGCTCTACACGGATTACATTTCCGGGGTGACGCAGACGCCGAGCATGCAGACGGTGTTGCCGTATGGGGAGGGAGGGGAGAGCAAACGAACAGATGAAGGATCGACGACAAGCTCGGACTACACCATCGAACCAAATGCATCGGAGCTCCTGTCGCGTGTCATTCCAAACCTTGTCATGACCACGTTCTATCAGGCGCTGCTCGAATCGAGTGCATCGGAACATGCGGCGCGAATGCTCGCCATGAAAAACGCATCGGACTCGGCAAGAGACATGATGGAATCGCTCACATTCACGTACAACCAAGTTCGACAGGCGGCCATCACCCAAGAGATCGCCGAGATTAGTAGCGGTGCCGCAGCGTTAGCCTAGACGAAGATCAAAATATTTCTATGAAAGGATCCATTGCACAAATCATCGGCGCCGTAATCGATGTCAGATTCGAGGGAGAAGTCCCAGCGATCTTGAACGCTCTTACGGTAAAGCACGGCGACACGGAACTCGTTCTCGAGGTTGCTCAGCACCTTGGCAACGGCATGGTGCGCACCATCGCCATGGGCGCAACCGACGGCCTTACTCGCGGTGTTGCGGTTACCGATACCGGCGCGCCGATTAGCGTTCCCGTCGGCCCAGCAACACTCGGCCGCATGTTCGACGTGACGGGAAACGCGATTGATGGTCTCGAGCCAATGAAGGGATTACGTAACGATCCTATTCACCGTCTTGCTCCAGCGTTCATTGAGCAGTCCACAAAAGCCGAGGTCTTCGAGACCGGAATCAAAGTTGTCGACCTCATTTGTCCGATTCTCAAAGGAGGAAAGACGGGTTTGTTCGGAGGAGCTGGTGTGGGAAAGACAGTGCTTATTCAGGAGCTCATTCATAACATTGCAAAAGAACACGGCGGATACTCCGTGTTTGCCGGCGTTGGAGAGCGCACCCGTGAAGGAAACGATTTGTACATGGAAATGAAAGAGTCCGGCGTGCTCGACAAGACGGCACTCGTCTTCGGCCAGATGAACGAACCTCCAGGAGCTCGTGCTCGCGTGGCGCTCACCGGTTTGACGCTCGCTGAATATTTCCGTGACGACGAAGGCCGCGATGTGCTCATGTTCATCGACAACATTTTCCGCTTTACTCAGGCAGGATCGGAAGTATCGTCACTCCTTGGACGCATCCCATCGGCCGTTGGTTACCAGCCAAACCTCGCAACAGAAATGGGTGCATTGCAGGAACGCATCACTTCGACAACAAAAGGATCAATCACCTCGATTCAAGCCGTGTACGTTCCAGCTGACGACCTTACCGATCCAGCTCCAGCAACCACCTTCGGCCACCTTGATTCCACTGTGGTGCTTTCTCGTGCCCTCGCCGAGTTGGCAATTTATCCAGCCGTCGATCCGCTCGACTCATCGTCAAACATTCTCGATCCGAATATCGTTGGTGATGAGCACTACGCCACGGCTCGTGGTGTGCAGAAAGTGTTGCAGCGCTATAAGGATTTGCAGGACATCATTGCGATTCTTGGTATGGACGAATTGTCCGAGGACGACAAGCTCACCGTTTCCCGCGCTCGCAAAATTCAAAAGTTCTTATCGCAACCGTTCAACGTCGCTGAACAGTTCACCGGAAGTCCAGGAAAGTACGTCGCACTTTCCGAAACCGTTCGTGGATTCAAAGAAATTCTCGACGGCAAACACGATAGCGTTCCGGAACAGGCGTTTTACATGAAGGGAACGATTGATGAAGTGATCGCATAATTGCGAGCTCATCAACGGGTCCTGTCACCTCGGACCCCGTTACGGTGCTCACCGCGCGCGTCACTTCATCGGCGATCATCACGTTACTACGGCGCTCGTTGCGCTCCGTACGGGGGCCTCCCTCGGTGCCACCCGTTGAATCGCTCGCATCCACCACTCTATGCCAAAACTCAAATACCAAATCGTTACGCCAGAACGCATCGTCCAAGAAGGCGAGGCGGATTCAATTTCGGTTATGACGAGTATGGGCGAGATCACTGTTCTGCCGAATCACATTCCGCTTTTGGCGCTCATGAAGGCTGGCGAGATGCGGATTATGAACGACAAACAGGAAACGCTCCTCGCAACGTCCACCGGGCTTTTCGAGGTTCGCGACGGTTCGTCGATCGTTGTTCTCGCCGACACGGCAGAGCGTAGTGAAGAGCTCGAAATCGCCGCAATCGAAGCCGCAAAGAAACTCGCGGAAGACAATTTGCGAGAACTCCGAGACAAAAACGACGTTGGGTTCGCCGACGCCGCGGCCCACTTGGAACGCGAATTAGCGAGATATCGTGTAGCGATGAAAAAAGGGAAGTCGAGACAGCACCGTTCCGAGGGATAAACGCGATCAATGACCCTCCCCAGCCATAAGGCCGGGAAGGGTCATTTTTGCAGTGGACAACCTGCTTGATCGGGAACCCTATAAACCATACACTTCGGCTGATATACAGGGACTTATTCCGTAATATTTCCAGGCTATGACACCTTTTGAGAATACACTCTATATTGCCATGGTTGCTCCGGTGCTTGCCCTTGTGGTGTCGGCGTTCCTTAAGCCGGCGATGTCGTTCAAATGGAACTCGCTTCTCCTTGCCCTTTCAGGAATTGGAGGAGCAATCGCTGGTGCATACGGCGCCGTCGCCGAAGCACCGTTCACTATGTCCGTTCCGATGTTCTATGGGATGACGATCGCGTTGGATCGCTTCAGTGCGATCTTTTTTGTTGGGATATCGATTGTGATCGCAGCGGCTGGTCTCTACGCGTTGGTGTATGGAGCAAAGCACCAAAACAATCTCGCGCATCTTCGTCACGTCGGAATCCTCAGCGCGCTTTTCGTCATTGGTGCACAGTGGGTGTTCATCTCCGGAAACATTATCGGTTTCATTGCCTCCTGGGCCGTAATGATGTTCTCCGTGTTCTTTCTCGTTTTTTCGCGATCGGAAAAGTCGGTCGCGCTGCAATTTCTGACCATCTCGCAACTCGGTATCGCGGCACTCACTGCTGGTTTCTTTATTCTTTCTTCCGGCGCGTTGTTTAGCGACTTCGGCACGCTCGCATATCTCGCTGGCCAAATCGATCCAATTCAGCTCACTGTTGGCTACGGTCTGTTGCTCTTTGGCTTCGCGAGCACCATTGGCCTGTTCCCGATGCATCGCTGGCTCCGCAACGTCCACGCAACCGTTCCTGCACATATCAGCGCGTTATTCCGAGGAGTGCTTTCTGGCGTGGCCTTTTACGGATTCGTAAGGTGTATTCTGTTCATTCTTCCGCCGTTGTCCATCTGGTTCGCTCTTCCTGTGGCTTTGCTTGGTGTATTGACGATTGTGTGCGGCGCAATTTGTGCGCTGAATGAAAAGAACATTCAACGCATCTTCAGTAATATCAGTTTACAGAGCATGGGTGTTGCAATAACGATGGTTGCCGGTGCAATGGCGTTCCAAGCTGTCGCAATCTATGAGGCAATGAATGTGATGCTGTTTGCGGCATTCGTACAGATTACGGTTAGTGCTATCGCAGGATCGGGCCTCTTCCTCGTCGGCGATATTGTGGGATCGAACATCAACCATACCGGAGGCCTTGCAGAAAAAATGCCCAAGCTAACGATTGCTGCGTTCATTCTTCTCCTCTGTGCCATTGGCTTTCCGCCGTTTGCAACGTTCACGAGCGCCTGGATGTTTGCCACAACACTTTGGGGGGCTTTTCCCGACATAGCGCTTCCGCTGGCAATTATCTCTGGTGCTATCCTCGTTATCTTTGATCTTTGTGTGCTGTTGTCGATTGTGAGTGTTGGTCGCGTGATCATCGGCGTATTCCTTGGTTCATCGCGAGCAGAATCGGAGAAGGTCATCACCGAGGCAACCGATTCGCAACTCACTCCCATTGTGCTGCTCGCATTCCTCGCACTCGTGAGCGGATTCGCGCTGCCGCAACTTTTCGCTGCTATCGGTGCTGATCCACTTACCAGCGCTGCGGGAACGTTTAACGGAGGCATCGTCACTGCAATGGGGACGTTGCGCATGGGAATCATCGGTATCCTTACTGGCGCAATTGCACTCATCGCATGGTATTTCCGTGCATCGTGGCTGGATCGCGTCCCCACATTTGAAGCAATCGAAGCATGTCGCGAAAAAATCGTCGCACGACTGACGGTGGGGAATCGATGCAAAACGCTGTGGAACTGTGCGCTTGAAAAACTTCGTCGCTAATCGCCTCATATGTTGAACGCATTCCTTTCTGTGTGGCACGTTGACATCCTTGTGTGGTGCCAGTTGGTGTTGATTGGAATACTCGCGGTTGGGACGCTTGCGCTCACCATCAATGGAGCACGAGCACATCGTTCTGAACTTTCCGTCACCTTCGCCGGACTTGTCGCGGTTGTCGCGGCCGCGTTCACTAATAACATCGCTGTTCTTGCACTGACATTTGCGCTAGCCGTTCTTGCGGCAACGTGCCTCGCGCTTCACGCCCAGCGTGCGGCAGACGAAAAAGCACGGAAGGCAATTCTCGCGTTGTGCATTGGTTCGGTTGGTCTCTTCACTATTGGAGCTGCATTGCTCTTCACGTCACAATATATCCAATGGGCATTTATTGTGGTGGCGGTCGCAACGCTCTCGTCATTCGGGATCTTTTTCATGAAAACGCGTTTCACAAGCTTTGTTGGCGGCGCAGCGCCAGTGGTGTTCTTCATTGCGCTTCTCCGCGTAAAACAGATTACCGACGGAGCGATGGCAGACGACGGAGTATGGACGAACAATTTTTTTCTTGGCTTTGGTGCGCTCATTATACTGATGGCGGTGGTGAAATTGGTGTTTAAAAAGAAACGACAGCTTCTATCAATTTCCAGCGTTCAGCACATTGGCCTTGTTGCGTTCATGATCGGCGCTGGTCCAGCAGGGACCATCCCTGCAATTATTCATCTTGTTGGTCAGGCCGTTGCGCATTCTGGGCTGTGGTACTCCACACAAAGCTCTGCAGTGGTTCAATCAAACACCACACTGAAATATCTTTCTGGCGCGCTCTTCGCGTCACTTCTTGGCGCTCCATTTTCTGTGCTTTTTGTAAGCGAACTTATTGGCGTTGGTTATGCACTTCAAGCACACCTTATCCTTGCACTTCTTGTCTTCTTTGCACTCGCGATCATTAACGTGTATTTGATTCGCGGCGTTATAACGCTCACCGCGGGATCAGAACCATCGGAATCAACACCAATGACGAGGCACCAGAAAATTCTCGCAGGTGTTCTCGCTGTTCACGTTGCAATCATGTTTGGCGCCGGAACATATCTTCTCACTCAACAAGGAATTCAGTTCGCTGTTACCGCCGCAGAAAATATCGCATCGCTTTAAGCCATGACTTCGCTTCTCGATAATCTCAATGCTGAGCAACAGCAAGCGGTTACCCATGGCGATGGGCCGCTCATGATTATTGCTGGGGCTGGGACGGGGAAGACGACGGTAATCACCAAGCGCATTGCGTGGCTTATTGAGCAAGGTAAGGCGATGCCGGAAAATATTCTTGCACTCACGTTTACGGACAAGGCCGCGAATGAAATGGAGGAACGCGTAGACGTGCTGCTGCCAATGGGATACGTCGATCTTTCCATCTCAACCTTTCACGCATTTTGCGAAAAAGTGCTGCGCGAACACGGAGTTGATATCGGCATCCCGCAAGATTTCACGGTCGCGTCCGAAGTGGACGGCTGGCTGTTCATGCGACGTCATCTTGCCGATTTCACGCTCGACTACTACAAGCCACGGGGGACGCCGACGAAGTTTTTCAAACTTTTGCTTTCACACTTTTCGCGAGCGAAGGACGAGGGAATAACGCCAGATCAGTACATCGATCAAGTCGAATCACAGATCGCATCGATCACTTCGGGATCGGAAGAAGCGTTCGATGCGTTGCCGGAAGAGGAACGACTTGAATGGAGAAAACACCGTGAAGTTGCTCGTGCGTACAAAACATATCAAGACATTCTCATCAACGAAGACGCGCTCGATTTCGGCGACTTACTCGCGTACACCGTAGAACTCTTCAAGACTCGTCCGAACATTCTTGCCGAGTATCAAAAACGGTTCACATACATCGTGGTGGACGAGTTTCAGGACACGAACAGCGTGCAGTACGAGCTCGTCAAACTTTTGGCGGCGCCGAGGAATAACCTTACAATCGTTGGCGACGATGATCAGGCGATCTATAAGTTTCGCGGTGCGGCGCTTGCGAATATTCTCACGTTCCGATCGGATTTTCCAGATACAAAGAAGATCGTGCTCGTGCACAACTATCGCAGCGGCAGGGGGATTCTCGATATTGCATATTCATCGATCACCAAGAACAATCCCCATCGGCTCGAGGTCTCCGAGGGTTTATCGAAACAACTGATCTCGAACATCGAACACGCGGGAAATGTTCATCACATTCATGCCGCAACGCTCGAAGACGAGGTTGCTACCGTTGTTGAGACGATCACGAAATTACACGACGAGTCTGGCGCAAGCTGGAAGGATTTCGCGCTGCTTGCGCGTGGAAACGACCACGTTGATCCATTCCTCGAGGCCCTTGAACGTGCCGGTATTCCGTACCGATTCATGGCGCTCTCCGGTCTGTACACCATGCCGATTATTCTTGATGCAGTCAGCTACCTTCGTGTCATCAACGCGCCGCACGATTCACCATCGTTATATCGGATCCTCTCGCATCCTCGACTAGGGTTATCGCAGGAAGATCTGACGGCACTGATGTTCTATGCTCGACGAAAGGGAATGTCTCTCTTCGATTTGCTCACGTACGCCGATGCGGCACGCATTTCAATGCACGGCCGAAACACGATTATCGACCTCCAACAGAAACTTGCTGAACTTCGAAATACAGCAAAACGACTGCCGATCACGGAATTGTTCGTGACGATGATGAAGAAAACAGGATTGCTCGGCGACTGTCAGCACGCTTCCGAGATGGAGCAGCAAGAGCTCTATAGATTTCTTGAACGCTTTTTCAATCGCCTGAAGCGCTTTGTTGCGATGAATGACGACGCGACGCTCCCAAGATTCATTGAGGAGTTCGATGCCGAGCGTGCAGCGGGGGAAGACGGCGCGGTTGCTCAAGATCCTGAGGAAGGACCAGACGTGGTATCGGTGATGACCGTGCACGGATCGAAGGGTCTCGAGTTCCGATACGTTTTCGTGATCAACTTGGTCGAGCAACGCTTCCCGTCGGTGAGCAGATCACAGGCGATCGATTTTCCGGCGGGTTTGATGAAGGATGAAGTTGAGGGGAATGATCACGTCGCAGAAGAGCGTCGGCTGTTTTACGTGGCGATGACTCGCGCAAAGGAAGGATTGTATCTGATGAGTGCGGAGGATTACGGAGGAGCTCGGAAGAGAAAAGTCTCACGGTTTCTTGATGAACTCGGATTCACAAACGCGATCACTGTTGCTCGACCGGAGAATATCGCCGACAGCCTCGCACTCGAAGTCGGCAAGAAACCAACGGGCGACGCGAACATTCACATTCCGGACAAGATCAGTTTCTCGCAGATCGCTGCATTCAGTACGTGTCCGTTGCAGTACAAATACGCGCACATTATTGGCGTACCGTCGTATGGCAAGCACCAGATGAGCTTTGGAAAGTCCATGCACAACGCACTTCAGGCATTCATGGAACGCATTATTGCGTCGAAGGCTGCGCATCAAGCAAGTCTATTCAACGGTTCAAACGATGCCGTCGCGCTGCCAACAATGAAAGATTTGCTCGATATGTACGATCGGGCATGGATCGATGAATGGTACCCAGACGACAAAACTCGCGATGAGTATCAGGCTCGCGGCGGCGAGATCATGAAGGAATACTATCGCGTGGTCACCGAAAATCCACCGTCGCCAACATTCATCGAAAAAGGATTCACGCTCAAGATCGACGGAATTCTCGTCAAAGGTAGAATCGACCGGATTGATGACATCGATGGTGGGATCGAGATTATCGACTACAAAACCGGTCAGCCGAAAACCAAACTCGATTGGGACGACCGCCGTCAGTTGGTGCTGTACGCTATTGCCGCAGAAGAAAGTTTTGTGCCGCCACTCGTCGTGAAGAAGATGACGTACTATTACCTAGAATCGAACACGGCGGTAAGTTTTGAGCCAACGGATAAGGACAAGGAAAAGCTCAAGCTCCAGATTCGCGACAGCATGGAAAAGATTCGCACGAGCACATTCCAGGCAACCCCGGGCCCGCATTGTCAGTACTGCGATTTTAAAGATATTTGCCCGTATGCAAGACCAGCCTAAGCGCCGCCGGACTTCGCTGACACAAATCAGCAAAATGCTCGAAGGCACGTTGATGCGACATGGCATTACAAAACAGGTAACTGCGGCAATCATCGTCAACAGCGCAAAAGAAATCCTCGCTGAAATGCTGGAGGGATCTCCGCTTGCAGACGACGTTCGTGTCTCGAGTTATGCCGCCGGTATTCTCATTCTTGGCTGCGACAACGCACCGGCCACGTTCGACATCGACGGGATGATTCCAACAATCCTTGCGAGGATCCAGTCGGAAATTCCAGAAGCAGATATCACAAAAATCATCGCACGAGTGCAGAAAGAGAAGGGAAATTTCTGATATACTCTTCTCATGTCCCTCCATCAGTACCTCATCGCTCTCGCCCTTGGCACCGCCATCAGTATTTCGGCATGGTGTATTGTGATGATTTCAATTGATCCAGCAACGGCAGGAACATTAGCCTTTTTCATCTTCTATCTCACGCTTGGTGCGGGAATTGCCGGCGTCTTTACCATTGGTGGAACCATGATTCGGTCAAAGAAATACGCGGAAGAAGCTATTCATGCTGCCGTTGCACGTTCTTTCCGACAAGGCGTGATGCTTTCTGTTCTTTTCCTTGCCTGTCTCTACTTACTTTCCCGCGACCTGTTCTCCTCCGGAACCATGATTTTACTAGTGGTTTTGGTGGGACTGATCGAATTCCTTATGATGAGTATACGGAAGGAGGCTTGAAGTGGTCTGAACTGATTCTTGGAGGGGTGGATCGGGATGGACGGGAAATACAAACAACTGACGTGGTCGGCTGACCTGGTATGTGCGTTTTGCGAAATCAAGGATGTTGTGTCGACACAACATCTGATTGTGAAAATCATTGGTGTTTTTGCAAATGAAATGTCGTGTCGACACAACATCGGTGAAATCGAAAATCAGTCCCTCCGGTCGGAACTCGAGGATCGCCAATGATGCATATTTCGTCGTCACCTCGTCACAACCCATTCAAAGAATCAGCCGCAGATCCATCACATCCATCCAAGGCCAACACAGGGCCAGTTTGCGTCAGGTGTGGATAGAGTCATTCCGAAGATTCCCAATCCCTGGCAACATCAAGGTTGCCTATGTTCAACCGCTTTTTTGGTCGATTTTCTGAGGATATCGGCATCGACCTCGGAACATCAAATACTCGCGTATTCGTGAAGGAGAAAGGGATCGTCATGAACGAGCCTTCTATTGTGGCAATCAACACACGCACAAACCACATTCTCGCCGTTGGAAAAACCGCAAAAGATATGGTGGGGAAGACCCCGCCGCATATTCAGATTACTCGACCACTCACGAAGGGTGTCATTTCCGACTTTGAAGTGACGGAAAAAATGTTGAAATATTTCATTGATAAAATCCACGACGACGCATTCACGCTCGTTCCACGTCCTCGCATCGTCATGTCCGTTCCGATGGAAATCACTGAAGTTGAGCGCAAAGCCGTAGAAGATGCCGCACTTGCTGCTGGTGCTCGTCAGGCACTTCTTGTAGAGGCTCCGATTGCTGCGGCAATTGGTGCAGGACTGCCAATCGAAGAATCCCTCGGCAACATGATCGTGGACATTGGCGGAGGAACCACGGAAATTGCCGTCATTTCACTTTCCGGAATCGTTACATGGAAATCCCTCACCGTTGCTGGCGACGAAATGACGAAGCATATTCTGCAGTATGCTCGCGATGTGTTTAATCTTCTGCTTGGCGAACGTGTTGCGGAAGACGTGAAGTGCCATATTGGTAGCAGTCTGGATACCGGCGAGGCGTTGCGAATGACGATGCGCGGTCGCGACCTCATTACCGGTCTTCCAAAAGAGGTGACAGTGAACGACGGACAGATCCGCGAAGCGCTCAACAAATCCGTTCGATCGATTATCGACAATATCAAAGCAACCATCGAACTCACACCCCCAGAACTTGTTGCAGATATTTACGAACGCGGAATTATTCTCGTTGGCGCCGGAAGCATGCTCCGCGGCTTAGAACGATCCATTTCAAAAGAAACCGATATTCCTGTTCGCCTTGCCGAAAATCCTGATGCTGCCGTGGTTCGTGGTTGTGGGGCGTTACTTGGCGACGAACGCCTGCTTCGCGACATCGCGCTTCCAACTACCGGCATTGATCGTCATCGATAATTCTTCGACCTATGCCACGCGCCTGGTATAACACCGACAGAGCAAGATCAACAGCTAAACGTATTGGCATTTTTTTCCTTGTTATCTTTGCGTTCTGGATCAGTTCATTCGTTCCAATTCTTTCCTCATTCTTTCATGCCATTGAAGGTGGTACATATCAGGCGGGATCGCTCCTTGGCCGTGCAACGTCGCGATTGTTTGCAAATGAAGACTCGCTTTCTGCCCAGCTGAACGTGTGCACCGATCGTCTTACCGCTTCAACCGTTCTCGCAGCGTCGTCTGAGGCTGATGCACGCGAGGTCCAAGAATGGCGAACGCTCATGGGATACGTCGCGCGAACGAACGTGAAAGGCGTCGCTGCACGAATCATCGCCCGCGACACTCCAGAAGAATCTGTCGTGACGATCGACCGTGGAGAGGTTGCTGGCGTTCGCGTTGGCGCCGCAGTCGTTATTGGCGACGGCACACTCTTTGGCATCGTCAATTCGGTGAATACAACATCAGCAACCGTGCGTCTTACCGAGGATCCGAAGAGTGCCATTCCTGGCGCAATTCTTGGAAAACAAAAAACCATCGGACTCGTGACGGGGCAGGGGGGTGCACTTCTTTCAATGGAGTACATTCCGCAAGACACGTTGCTCGCTCTCCACGATATTGTCGTTACAAGCGGACTCAGCGGTTCTCTCACACAAGGGATTGTGATTGGTACGGTGACGAACATTCTCGCCACACCAAGTGCACCATTTATTTCTGCAACCATCAGTACCGTTCACGATCCTCGCGAATGGACAACGGTATTTGTGCTGCCATATCCGGAGGAAATACTATGAAAACTGGCGGGCTTCTTGCTCTGACATTTTTCTTCCTTCTCTTAATCGAGATCTCGTTCTTTCATGCATTTGCGGGAAGCATTGCACACATTCCCGTGATGATCGTCGCGGGAATGATCATCATGCAGCGCATTGGGATTGAAGAAGGTGTTGCATGGTTCCTTGCTGTTGCAATGGTACGAGGCGACGGAATCGCGCTCCTTCTTGCGACTATTGGTCCGATGCTCATTCTTCAGATTTTCACGACACGCTCAATATATGCACTCCTTGGCTTTGGCGCAGTCGCGTACACCGTTGCGAGCGTGATGTTTATTCTTCTCGGGGAACTTTTTGACTACGCACTTGGAACAACGATTCTTTCACAACACCCAGTAGTTCATGCGTTGCAAGAAGGCGCGCTGCTTCTTCCGAGTCTTTTCGTTGGTGTGATTCTTGTTCGAAGTATTGAGCGCCGTCTATTTACACATTTCGCGTTCAGATCCCTCCCATGATCTTCCGAAAGAAGCACAACGACCGACGACTTTTTTCCCTACTCGATGACGAAGCCATCGGACGCATTTCTGATTCCGACGCAGATACAACGTTCGACGACGCACTGTCTGGACGATCCGTCGCGGAACTTTCAACCGGAAGCTTTGTGGGAAACTTTGCCGCACGGCGCGTGAAGCGATTTGGAATCGCTGTTCTCATTGTTACGTTCGGAACATTTCTCTTTCGCATCGGTTCGTGGCAAGTAATGCACGGAGAAGAATACCGGCAGATCGCCGACAACAATCGTACACGAACACGAACCGTCCTTCCGAATCGCGGTGTGATGACGGATCGCAACGGTGTGTTGCTTGCGTGGAATACCCCAGCATTTCACCTCGTTGCAAGCCGTGCTGATCTTCCCCTCGATGCTGCCGATCGCGCCAGACGATTCACAGAACTCGCTACATTGCTCATGGTAAACGCCGACGATTTTGAGAAACGTTATCAAAACGCAGGAACTGATCAAACGGTTCTGCTCGCAGACGACGTCCCGTACAGCGCCGCAATTGCATTTCTCTCCAATACTGAAGGCGTCGTTGGCGTGTCCGTTGAACTTGCATCAACACGAACATATCTCACGAATGCAATTCCAACACTCTCGCACGTTCTTGGCTTCACCGGAACGATCGATAACGAAACATACGATGCTGTAAGAAACCTTGGATACCGTCGCTTTGACAGTATTGGAAAGCAGGGACTCGAAGAAGCGCACGAAACTGAGCTTCGTGGAACGCCGGGCGTAGAAATCACCGAAGTCAATGCACAAGGAAAAACATTGCGCACACTGGAAAAAACCGACACAGTCAACGGCAGCGATCTCACACTCTCTATCGACGCTCGGCTTACGGCTGCCATTGAATACATCGTCGAAGCTCGTCTTGCGAATGCTCCGGTGAAAAAAGCGGCGGTCGTTGTGACGAATCCACAAAACGGGGAGGTGCTGTCGGTCGTATCGTATCCGTCGTACGACGCGAATATGTTTGCTCGTGGCATTACGCAAAGCGAATACTCTGCGTTACTCAACGATCCGAATGCACCGCTATTTCCCCGAGCAACACAGGGTGAATATCCATCTGGCTCAACGATCAAGCCGGTATACGCAGCTGCCGCACTCATGGAACATCTCATCATACCGTCAACAAGCTTTCTTTCGACTGGTGGCATTTGGCTGGGCGGTCGATTATTTCCAGACTGGCGATACGCGGGTCACGGGCAAACAAACGTCTATCATGCCATCGCGGATTCGGTGAATACGTTCTTTTACACGATTGGCGGAGGAACAGAGGCATTCGAAGGTCTTGGAATTGAACGATTGATGCAATATGCATCGCTCTTTGGATTTGGTTCGTCAACGGGAATTGATCTGCCAAATGAAGCCAACGGGTTTTTACCGTCAAAAGTGTGGAAGCAGGAGGCAAAAGGGGAACCGTGGTATATCGGCGACACGTATAATATTTCCATCGGACAAGGCGATTTTCTTGTTACACCGCTTCAAATGAATCGATCCACGGCAGCATTCGCAAACGGCGGAACATTGATGACACCTCATTTGCTGAAGGACGCAGCGCCCGAAGGAGTAAAAATTGTTCCCGACGACGTGGCAGCCGTCATTCGCGATGCCATGCGACAAACCGTTGTGTACGGAAGCGCGACATTGATGCAGGATTTACCAGAAGCTGTTGCAGGAAAGACGGGAACCGCGCAGTGGGCAACCGGAAGAGCAGAACACACCTGGTTTACTGGATTTGGGCCGTTTGACGACCCAACCATCGCCATCACCGTCATCGTTGAAGAAGGTGGAGGCAACTACTATTCCACACCAATTGCCAAAGACATTTTTGCCTGGTATTTCGGGAATCGCACGAGGTAGACCCGTCCACTTTTTCATCCTTGACCCTCATTTCAGCCCGTGGGATACTGTTTTCAGTGGCCGCCGAATTGGCGGAATTTCTTTTTCCTATGGACACCAACACCTACATCTCTGCTTCTGGCCTTCAGGGCATCAAAGACGAACAAGTCAACCGTATTAAGGTTTTGCGCCCAGAAATTGCTCAAAAAATCAGCGATGCGAAAGAAATGGGGGATTTAAGCGAAAATTTTGCATACCACGAGGCAAAGGAACAGCAAGCACAAAACGAAATGCGTATTGTTGATATTCAGGAAATGATCGTGAACGCAGTTGTCGTAGAGGAAAAAGTTGGCGGATCAATCGGTTTGGGCTCCACGTTCGTTGTTGATATCAACGGCGGAAAAAAGACATACGAGATTGTTGGAGAAAATGAAGCAAATCCAATGACAGGAAAAATCAGCAACGTTTCGCCACTCGGTAGCGCATTTATGGGAAAGAAAGTTGGCGACACTGTGCACGCCGAGGTTCCGTCCGGTACCATTGAGTACACAATCGCAGAGGTGAAATAATCTTCTCAAATCCTATCCGTATGGCAAACGAAGAAGCAGCACGACGAGACCGATTAACCTCCATCGAATCGCTTGGCATCGACGCGTATCCAGCCGGAAGCAACCGAACACACTCCACCGCCGATGTCCTCGGTTCGTTCGACAGTCTCATTGCGAATCAGCAATCCGTCACTATTTCCGGCCGCATCATCGCGATGCGCCACATTGGTGCGCTTTCGTTCCTTCGCATTCTGGACGGTTCCGGCAATATGCAGGCCGTGTTGCGCAAAGAAGATCTTGCCGACGCATACACATTTCTCGTCGATCACTTGGACGTTGGCGACATCGTCGAGATTCCTGGCGCGGCGTACGTGACCAAAACTGGAGAGAAATCCGTTCTTGCACAGTCGGTCACGATTGTTTCCAAGGCGCTTCAGCCACTGCCAGAAAAATGGAATGGTCTGCAAGACGTGGAAATCCGCTATCGCCATCGCGAGCTTGATCTTATTTCAAATCCCGAAGTACTGGATCATTTGGTCATGCGCTCAAAGTTCATCGCCGCAATGCGTCGGTTCTTGGACGACTCCGGATATCTCGAGGTCGAAACCCCCGTATTGCAATCAATCCCAGGTGGCGCGAGTGCTCGTCCGTTTGTCACGCATCACAATGCGCTCGATGCAAACTTCTATCTTCGCATCGCCACGGAGCTGTACCTGAAGCGATTAGTGGTTGGCGGCATGGAAAAAGTATACGAAATTGGTCGCTGTTTCCGAAACGAAGGCATCGATTACTCGCACAACCCAGAGTTCACCATGCTTGAGCTGTATTGTGCGTACGCAAAGAAAGAAGAATTTATCTCATTCAACGAAGAGATTCTCCGCCGCTCACTTGAAGGGGCGACGGGATCAACAACGGTGATGATCGAAAGCGTCGCAGTCGATTTCGGTGCGTCGTTCCCACGTATCACATTCCGCGAATCGATTCTCAATGCATGCGGAATTGACATCGACGAGCTTAAAACCGGAGCGGATGTTGAGGCCGCGGCTCGAGCAAAGAAGTTACCAGTTGATTTCAAGGGCTGTCTCGGTTTTGGTGAATTCCTCGACGCGCTCTACAAAAAGACGGGACGCGCCGTAATCAGCACGCCAACGTGGGTGTTTGATTACCCCGTTGAGCTCAAGCCATTGGCACGCCAAAATCCGGAAGATCCCTCGAAGAGCGCCTGCGCACAGCTCGTTATTCTTGGCGCAGAAATCGTGAACCTGTATTACTACGAACTGAACAACCCAATCGATCAACGATCGCGCTTCGAAGCACAGGAAGCGCTTCGCGAGCAGGGAAGTGAGGAGGCGCAATTCATGGACGAGGACTTCCTGTCTGCGCTTGAACACGGCATGCCACCAACCAGCGGCGTCGGAATCGGTATCGACCGTTTGATCGCGATTCTCACCGGCGCTCCAAACTTGAAAGAAGTTATCGCATTTCCAACACTCAAACCTCAACGGGAAGAATAATCTATGAAAACCGGATTGCTTTTTGGCGCGTTCGACGGCCTGCACGACGGACATCGTGCGATGCTTAAGGAAGCTCGAGAACACGCAGATCGCATTGTTGTTGCGCTACCACCAGATAATGTCATCACCGAACTGAAAGGAAAAAAAGCGCGACTCTCATGGAAGCAGCGTGCGAAGGCACTTTGGGAATCGACGCTCGTGGATGAGGTTGTGCGCGGCGATGAATCGCTGAGCATGTACAGCCCAATTGATACCGTAAAACCCGACGTCATCTTTGTCGGCTACGATCAGCACGATCTTGCCGAAGACCTTGCATCGTATCTTGTAAGCGACGGGATAGCGATTCCGATCATCACGCTGTCTCCATATAAACCCGAACGCTATAAATCATCTCTGATACTTTCCGTATGATCGACATCAAAATTCTTCGCGAGCGTCCAGAACAGATTCGCAACAGCGCAAAGGCAAAAGGTGTAGCGATCGATACCGATCGTATTCTCGAGCTTGATCGCTCTGCGCGATCGTTACTCGGTGAAATCGAATCAACAAAGGCAAAGAAAAATGCCGCATCGGACGCCATCGCGAAGGCAAACCCAGAAGAACGCAAAACACTCATTGAAGCGATGCGAGCCGTCGATCAGGCAGCAGGCGGAATCGATGCACAATACGCAGCGGTCGAATCCGAACTCAACGAGCTGCTTCTCCGCATTCCGAATCCAGCACTCGATGACGTCATTATCGGATCGTCCGATGAAGAGAACACGATTCTGCGCACGGTCGGCGAACAGCCAAAGTTCGATTTTGAACCAAAGGATCACCAAACGATTGGCGAGAATCTTGGCATCATCGACATGAAGCGTGCGGCAAAAGTGAGCGGCGCACGATTCGTGTATTACGTTGGCGATGGCGCGATGCTCGAACTTGCTCTCGTCGATTTTGGTCTTCGTCTCGCAATGAAGCACGGCTTTATTCCCGTCACTGTTCCACATCTCGTCAACTCACGATCGATGGCAGCGATGGGATATCTTGAACACGGTGGACAAGATGAGATTTATTATTTGCAAAAGGACGAGCTGTACCTTATCGGAACATCCGAGCAAGCCATCGGCCCAATGCACATGGACGAAATCCTCGACGCGGCAAAACTTCCGCTCCGCTACGTTGGAGTGTCGCCATGCTACCGCCGGGAATCTGGCAGCGCCGGAAAGGACACAAAAGGCACAATCCGCGTTCATCAGTTCACAAAAGTGGAAATGTTCGGATTCTGTAAAGCAGAGGATTCTGTGGCGGAACACGAAGCAATCCTCGCGATCGAGGAGGAGCTCCTGAAGGCACTCGGACTGCCGTACCATGTTCTGAATATCTGTACCGGCGATCTTGGACTTCCTGCGGCGAAAAAGTGGGACACAGAAGTATGGTTCCCAGCACAGAATCGCTATCGAGAAGTCACGTCGACAAGTAACTGCACCGACTTCCAGGGCCGTCGTTTAAACACACGATACCGCACAGAAGAGGGAACTGAAGTCGTACACACGGTGAATGGAACCGCGTTTTCCGGCCGTCCAATCGCAGCAATTCTTGAAAACTTCCAGAACGCCGACGGCAGCGTGACCATTCCTGAAGTCCTCCGACCGTTCATGAACGGAAAGGAACGCATCACCGCAAAATAACATGTCGTTGCGAGGGGCAAAAACATGGGTAGAGATTTCCCGCGCGGCGATGGAGCAAAACATCGCTGCACTTCGGACGTTCCTCAAACCCGAATCAGCATTCTGCGCCGTAATCAAGGCGAATGCATACGGCTGCGGAATGCGTGAGGCTGCGTTGATTGCTGCACGCTGCGGCGTTGATACGTTTGCCATTGATAGCATCGATGAGGCAGTCGGCCTCCGTGAGCTTCTTCCAAAAGCAACGATATTCATCCTTGGCGTCACCGTTCCAGAGCGACTCGCTGATGTTGTCGCGATCGACGTCATCCAAACCGTCTACAACCCAGAAACGATCGTTGAGATTTCAAAATATGCTCATCAGCATCATCGACCGGCACGTGTTTCACTGAAAATCGAAACAGGACTGCAGCGCCAGGGCGTTGGCCCACGTGGCCTCATTGCACTTCTTGATGCCGTACGAGCAGCGGGGGATAGCATCGTCGTCGAAGGTGTGGGATCACATTTCGCGAGCTCCGAAGAACCAACAGATCCAATGACCGCATACCAGATGAAACATTTCGCTGCAGCCGTACAAACCGTTCACGACGCTGGCTACACGCCGCGATACATTCATATTGCATGTTCTGCTGCGGCGATGGTTGATCGCGAGTCTCAGGGAACCATGACACGTTTTGGTATTGCGCTATACGGCATGTGGTCGAGTAAAAATTTAAAGCGTCATATTGTTCTTGGACGTCAAAACATCGAACTTCATCCCGTGCTCAGCTGGAAAACACGCATCGCACAAATCAAAGACATTCCGCCCGGTGCCACTATCGGCTATGGCGGAACGCACACCGCAAACCGTCCCCTCCGTATTGCCGTTCTTCCGGTTGGCTACTACGACGGATACGATCGCGGCCTTTCAAACAAAGGGGAAGTGCTCATTCGTGGCCGACGATGCCCAGTTCTTGGTATTGTATGCATGAACATGATGATGGTGGATGTTTCTGCAGTTCCGTCAGCTGCGCTTGATGACGTCGCAACACTTCTCGGTCGCGACGGTATGAATGCCATTACCGCCGAAGATATCGCCGCAATCATCAATACGAGCCATTACGAAGTCGTTACGCGAATCAATCCGCTGCTTCCGAGAATCATCGTCTAGATCCGTTCTTATGCTGAAAAAGCAACGCGATTTTCTCCGTATCCGTCATGCAAAAGAATACATCGACGGCGTCCGGAAAAATCCGTTCTTTTTTAAAGCGCCACCAAAACAGTGGATCATGATTGGCGCGGGAGCACTGATGATGTCTGCTGCGATCGCTGGAGCTGTCGGGTTAACCTATCTGCCGATGTTCCGTCTGACATCGATTACGGTATCGGGAACAACAATCGTCAACCCAGACGATATTCAAAAAAACGTTAAGGACACGCTCGCAAATTACGGATACCCGCTTATTGCAAGAGATAACGTATACCTCATCAGAACCTCTGCAATCGAGGCCCGACTCAAGCAGGGCTTTGCATTGGAAACCGCTGTCGTGCAACGAAATGGCACTGCGCTCGACGTTTCAGTGAAGGAAAAGATCATGACCGTTGTATTACGAACAAAAGAAAAAACGATCTTTCTCGGCCTAGACGGTGCATACGTTCGCGATGCAACCGCCGAAGAATCTCGCGCGATCGACGTTCGTATCGGCACCGCAATCCCAACGGAAGGAGAAGCGCTCGTACCACTACAAGAAGATCTCCCGATTATTTTAGACACGCAGAACGACCCTGCGACGTCGCTCTCTGTTGAAAGCGCGTCTCACGCTCTCGACATTGTCACCCTTCTGAAACAACGGGCAATTCGCGTTGAGACGCTCGCATTCGACGGCGCAACCGCACTCTTCACTCGCGTGACCACCGATCAAGCATACGACCTGTATTTCGACCTCAACCGTCCCGTCATTGAGCAAATCTCTGCCCTCGCCGCGATTATAAACAAACCCAGCTTCTCAGAACCCTCGGAATACATCGACCTCCGATTCGGTGCGTATGTGTATGTGAAATAATTCAGTTTTTATCTTCGGCCTATGTACTGTGGAGAAATCATTGAGGAAAGTTTAAAGGATCGGAGCATCATCGACAGCGTCCGAATCGTGAGTGCAGAGATCGAGAACGTTACACCGAACCATCGAACGCC